>NZ_JBQFRG010000006.1:0-306582 GCF_056537285.1 Ruegeria sp. CF8
CAATTGATCCCCCGGATCAATTGCTTAACGTCTTCACCTCGTCAGGCTCATAACCTGAAGGCCAGAGGTTCAAATCCTCTCCCCGCAACCAGGTCGAATAATACCAAAACAGACCCTGCAGACTAAAATTGATACCCCGGATCAATCACCCGACCAACGCGAAATACGCCGGACCGCAGGGTCAAACCCTGCTCCCGAAACCAAAATCGGAAAAGCACGTTCAGACTAAAAACAGTCCACAAAACGAATTGATCAGCGATCAAGCTACGCAAAAAAATGTTCGGAATGCGGCGGGCGCGACATCGTTTGGTCATGTCGCAAGCGCTAAACGCTCAAAGGACCGGATATTGTGTCGGGTCTATCCCGTGACGTTTACAGACGACGTCAATGTAGCTTCCGTCAGGTGGTAATCCACCGTAATGCGCCCTCATGTTGCTTCTGGTTTCGCCCTGGAAATGATGGAACCGTACCCAATCGGGTTCGTAGTCGTCCAGACCGCGTTCGGGATCCAAAAAACCGCGGCGCGGAAAATACAAATGCCAGTGTTGGCCGCGACTGATCTCACCTGTCGCGCTCAGGGCCCAGCGGGTAACACTGGGGCCGGTTGTCGTCCAGGGTAGGTCATACAGCGTAAAACGATCTCCCGCCTGGTATCGGTCTACCAGCTTCTGTGTGCGTTCTGGTCCAAGCCAAAATGGAAATGGCACATCAGATTCCAAGAAGTTGATGATGAGTTTCAGGGCCAGTGAGGCTTTAGGAAGACGTAGAACGCAATTGTTCATCGAGTTGTTGCGCCTAATCAAACCGAACAGGTAATCGGACTTCACTTGCAGCGGATTTACGCAATAGATGTCAAGATCGACCCAGACATAATCGGTTTTTTGCATCAGGTAGATTCGGAACACATCCGAATACACGGCGGCTCGTTTGCGTGATGCATCAAGCTGGTCGATCTTGCCCACGCTATAAATCTCGCGGGCGTCATGGACGATGACACCGTCCGGGACATCAATATTCAAATCCAGGACATAGAGATGATATGTGTAGCCATGGTCGAGAAAGGACTGAATACAGACCCGTTCCACGCACGAGAGCGGTTGTCCGTACCAAAAACTCGCCACCTCAAAATCCAAAACAACATTCCCTTTGCAACGGCTTGATACAGTGTCTCTACCGAAGGGATTTGGAGGTCGTCAACGACCGGATGATGCTTGTGGATCGATGTGTTTTATTGTCCACATTTAAATTGGTTTTTGCGCTGATGTGCTGAGCGAGGCGAATAGAGTTTTATGATCAAAAGGAACTCTAATTGGGTTCCAAAAACTTCTGCCAGGCAAGTCGGATTAACTCAAATTCGGGCCACCTTTGGCGCATATCTCATCATTGCAGTCCATGTAGATCCTGCCCCACAAGTTCCTGAATCCTTGGACGACGTAAATTCCATCTTAGATGACTGTGCCTCTTCATCTAATTGCGGGTTCATCAGACAACGGTGAAAAGCTTTGCCCAGCTAAGCTTTTACCGCATGATGCCAATAAGTTGATGGCGGAGACGAAGGGATTCGAACCCTCGAGACGGTTTCCCGCCTACTCCCTTAGCAGGGGAGCGCCTTCGACCACTCGGCCACGTCTCCGCCGACGGGTATATCCTTGCAAACGCTGGAAATACAAGGCCATTTGTCGACGGTTTGACAGTTTTATTGAATTTTCCGGAAATCCTTGAAATTGCTTGGATTCACGTGGCACATGTTGAATCTCGACGCAATTCGCACCTTGTTTTTCAATCTGCGCATCGCCAAGGCGTGCCAAAACTCGAGCCGAAAGCATAGTGCGTGCAACCTGAGTCTCGCGAAATCCGCCGATCACAACCTGTGTCAACGGAACCGGTTCAACGAGGCCATTCGGGTTCAGCCGCGTAGATGCCAAGCTGATGGCGGCGGCGGTGGAAACGCTCGACGCGTTCGACGATCTCGTCGCTGGATACGGCAATCACAAAAGACAGCAGGGTTTCAAGCAACGCTATGGTTGAAACGGATGACGGGAAGAATTGGGGCGTATCTGCAGATACAACGAACCCGTGATGCGCGTTCAGGATGACAGGGCTGGCCGGGCTGTCCGATATCCCCACAACCGTCAGGCCCTGTTGCCGCGCCAGCTTGATCGCTTCGATCACTTCGGTGCGGTAAGGGTGACAGGTGATTGCGATTAACACATCCTGTTCATCAGCCCATGCCAGATCATCGACCGGTGTGGATCCGGGGCGTGGAATGGCGTGAAACTGTTTCATTCCGGTGGAGGCCAGGTAAGTGAAATTGCGCGCGTTTGAGTTGTTTACGCCCACGCCCAAAGTGAAAATCTGCCGACAATTCCAGATATCTTCTGCAGCCGATTTCAAACGCTCTGCGTCAATACCTGCAAAGGTTTCTTCGATGTTCTGTATCGCTGCACCGATCATGTCGGCGTAAAGCGTACCCAGCTCTCCGGACTTTCCGATGTCTTGCAGCCAACGGGCGCGGTCCGGAAACGAGATTTGACCCTTGCGGATCGCGTCACGAAACGGTTCGCGGAAATCGTCATATCCGTCAAAGCCAACCTGCCGGGCCATGCGTACAAAGGTGTTGGGCTTAACCTTTGCAGCCTCGGCAATTTCGCGCACGGTCGAAACCCCAACATCGGTTGGGTTTTCCAAAACATACCGTGCAGCTTTTTGCGCTTCGGGGGTGAGGGCGTCCCACTCTTCAGTCAGGCGGTTCAGGACAGCTTGGGATACGTTTGTGTCATTCATGGTTGACGATGGTACAAATGTGAAATTAGCGTGTCGAGCAGAAACGCGACTCGCGATAAGGAACGATCATGTCCGCGAACGAATTGCCATCACTCTCGCATGCGGTGATCGCAGACTATGACTAATTTGCCATGAACGTGAAGCGGATTGAGCACGGATACAACTGTGCTTGCGAATTAACCTCCGAGCCAGCCAACGCAAGGCGCATTGCGCGCGCTGGTAGGACGTTTTTGATTGGGGGCATTGCTCTGACAAATACGCCCCGCACTGACGCAACATTGGAGACCGCTCAATGAGCTTGCCTGAAACAATGAAAGCTATGGTGACAATGGGCCACGGTGGCCTGGAACAGATGGTTCTACATGACAACTGGCCGCGCCCCGAACCACAGATTGGGGAAGTGTTGATTAAGGTCGCGGCCTGTGGGCTGAACAATACCGACGTCAATACGCGCTCAGGCTGGTATTCCAAGACAGTGACCGACGCAACGACTGGCGGCGCGTTTGAAGAGGTTGGAGAAGACGACCCTACCTGGGGCGGCAACCCGATCACCTTCCCACGGATTCAGGGGGCCGACATTTGTGGACACATCGTGGCAGTGGGTGAAGGTGTCGACCCCCGGCGCATAGGTGAGCGGGTCATTACCGATGGCTGGTTACGCGATCCAAACGATCCCGAAAATATGAATAAGACCGGCTATTACGGTTCAGAGCGCGATGGCGGGTTCGCAGAATATGCGACGACGCTTGCGGTCAATGCCGTGCCGATCACGTCAGATCTGTCGGACGCTGAACTGGCCACTTTCTCATGTTCCTATTCCACGGCCGAAGGCATGCTGACCCGTGCCAACGTAACCGACCGGGACACGGTTCTTGTGCCCGGAGCATCGGGCGGCGTTGGCGGTGCCCTTGTCCAGTTGGCAAAACGGCGTGGCGCGCGTGTCATCGCGATGGCATCCGAGGCCAAACACGCAGATGTCGCCGAGCTGGGTCCGGATGTCATTCTGCCGCGCGCACCTGAGAACCTGCGCGATGCCATAGGCGACGAAAAGATCACAGTGGTCGCGGATGTGGTTGGTGGGTCGTATTGGCCAAACCTGATCGACATTCTGGAACGTGGCGGTCGCTATACCTGTTCTGGCGCGATCGCCGGACCGATGGTCGAGTTTGATCTGCGCACCTTCTATCTGCGCGACCTGACCTTTACAGGCTCGACCGTGATTGACCCGCAGGTGATGCGAAACCTTGTCGGCTACATTGAAGCTGGTGAAATCAAACCTGCCTTGGCCGCCACATATCCTTTGGAGGAATTGCGTGAGGCGCAAGCAGCGTTCATTGCCAAAGAGCACACCGGCAATATCGTGGTGATACCATGACGCTTGAAGACGTTTTAGCGGCGGCGCGGCAGCTGCATCAGGCACACCCTGAGCTGTCGGCCTTTAGCGCTTGGCCCTCTGATCTGTCTGCCGCAGTGACAGAACCAGTTCACATCCCAGCGGCAGATCTGGTGCAGGGTTTCGGTCTGCGGGGGAGTGAACTGGTTCAACCGCTCATTGACGCTATCAAAACAACTACCCATCTGGCCCATTGGAAACAGACCTACACCGAGGAAGAGGTTGGGGCGGATTTTCTCAACCGATACGGCTATTATGAGCTGTTTGGTCCGACCGGCCATTTCCACTCGGCGCAATTGCGCGGCTACATCGGATATTGGGGCGCTGGCCTGAACTATGACTGGCACAGCCATCAGGCAGAAGAGATCTATTTGACGCTGGCGGGTGGTGCCCTGTTCAAGGTCGAAGGGGACGAGACTTTTGTTGGCCCTGACCAAACAAGGCTGCATTCCAGTTGGCAAAGCCATGCCATGATCACAACGGATCAACCGATCCTGACCTTTGTGCTGTGGCGTGGCGATGGGATGGGCGATTTACCAAGAATGGATGCCAAATGAAAATCACACGAATTCGAGTTTTTCAGACAAAATTGCCTTACGTCGGCGGTGTCTATGTCTGGGGCGCAGGGAATGCCATTGAGACGGCCATCACATCGGTCGTGGTCATAGACACTGACGCAGGGTTGCAAGGCTGCGGCGAGTTTTCTCCCTGCGGCGACAATTACATGGTCGCCCATTCAGAGGGTGTGCCAGCATTGGCGCGGTTGGTTGCTCCGAAATTACTGGGGGAAGACCCCCGGCAGGTGGCGCGGATCGAGCAGTTAATGGATCATCTTGTGCAAGGCCACGGCTACGCTAAAGCCCCATTCGATGCGGCGTGCTGGGATATTCTGGGTCAGGCGTGTGATCAGCCGGTTTGGATGCTGATGGGCGGCAAGCTGACGGACGGTGCGCCGATGTATCGGGTCGCGCCGCAGAAGGCGTTGGATGAGACTGTGGCAGAAATGGATGCCTACCGCGATCAGGGCTACCGCCAGTTTCAGGTCAAAGTCGGAGGCGACTGGTCCACTGATATTGACCGGATCCACACCACGGTCCCTCTGTTGAAACCGGGTGAAAAGGCGATGGCCGATGCAAATCAGGGATGGCGCGTTGACAATGCGATCCGAGTGGCGCGGGCGACACGCGATCTGGATTTCATCCTCGAACAACCCTGCCGCACCTATGAGGAATGCCAACAGGTGCGCCGCGTGGCCGAGCAACCGATGAAACTGGATGAGTGTGTAACAGGCATCCACATGGCGCAGCGGATCGTTGCGGATCGTGGGGCCGAGATCTGCTGTCTGAAGATTTCGAACCTGGGTGGCATCAGCAAAGCGCGGCGCGTGCGGGACTATCTGGTCGACAACCGCATCCCAGTGGTCAGCGAAGATACATGGGGCGGCGAGATCACGACGTCTGTAGTGGCACATTTCGCGGCCTCGACACCACCTGAATACCTGCAGAACACAACGGATCTGATGAACTATAACACCAGATCAACCGGCATCGGTGGACCAACGGCAAAGGACGGCAAGCTCTTTGCATCGGACACGCCCGGACTGGGCGTAACACCTGATTTTGAAAGCCTCGGCGCGCCGGTGGCGGAGTACACACTATGAAGATCAAGACCGTAACCGTTTATCACGTGGACCTGCCGTTAGAGCATCCCTATTGGCTGTCTGGCGGTCGGCTGAAGTTCGAAACGCTTGATGCGACGATTGTGAAAATCGAAACTGACGCCGGGCTGGTTGGCTGGGGTGAGGGCACCCCTTGGGGGCACACCTATGTTCCTGCCCACGGACCAGGCATTCGCGCTGGCATCCAGACGATAGCCCCTTTCATTTTGGGTCTCGACCCGCGCAAGGTTTTGGATGTGGAGCGGGCGATGGATCTGGCCTTGCCCGGGCATCTTTATGCCAAAAGCCCGATCGACATGGCCTGTTGGGACATTGCCGGTCAGGCAGCGGGCCTGCCCATTGCCGATCTGATGGGGGGCGGGTCGCGCACGCCGCGCCCGATTGCTTCCTCGGTAGGAGCAAAAACTGTCGAAGAGACCCGAGAGGTAATGGAGCGTTACCGCAGCCGTGGTTACATCGCGCATTCGGTAAAGATCGGCGGGAACGTCGAACGTGACATCGCGCGTGTCCGCGATGTGGAAAGCATTCGGCGACCGGGTGAGATTGTCCTCTATGATGTAAATCGCGGTTGGACGCGGCAACAGGCCCTGCGGGTGATGAGCGCGTGCGAAGACCTGAACGTTATGTTCGAACAGCCGGGTGAGACGTTGGACGATATTGCGGCGATCTCGGGGTTGCATGCTTCACCGGTGTCCGTAGATGAAACTCTGGTGACTTTGCAGGATGCCGCCCGGATTGCCCGCGAGGGTATTGCCGAGATATTCGGGATCAAACTGAACCGCGTTGGTGGTTTGACCAAGGCCGCGCGGATGCGGGATATCGCGTTGGCCCATGGTATCGATATGTTTGTAATGGCAACCGGCGGCACGGTTCTGGCAGATACCGAGGCGTTGCATTTGGCGGCCACGATCCCGGATGACAATTGCCATGCGGTATGGGCTTGTCAGGACATGATCACCGTCGACATTGCGGGCGGGCGTGGGCCGCGCAATATTGACGGCCACCTGCACTTGCCTGAAACTCCGGGGCTGGGTGTGCACCCTGATGAAGACGCGCTGGGGAATCCTGAAGCTGTGTACCAATAAGGTTCGCGCCGGCGTTCTGTGATGACGGAGACCACGTGACATGTTGAAGATCAACACTCAATCCGAATGGATCAACCGCGCAAGGGCTGTATTGCCAGCGGGCGGGTTCGGCAATTTCGACCCAGGCATCGTCATCGCTCGGGGCGAAGGCAGTCGTGTCTGGGACGAAGACGGTAACGAATATGTCGACTTTCTGATCGGATCAGGCCCCATGTTGCTGGGGCATGGCCACCCTGAGGTGATGGAGGCGGTGCTGGAACAGCTTCCGCACGGCATGACCTTCTTCGCCAATAACAGCAAGGGAATCGAACTGGCCGAAGCGATTGTCCAAGCCGTTCCCTGCTGCGAACAGGTGCGTTTTGTTGCATCCGGTGGCGAAGCTGACATGTATGCCATCCGACTGGCGCGCGCCTTCACTGGGCGCAACAAGATCCTCAAGTTCGAGGGCGGGTACCACGGGATGAGCGCCGAAGCGCAAATGAGTCTGGCGCCCAGCCGTCGGGTCAATTTCCCTCAAGCCGTGCCCGACAGTGCCGGGATCCCAGACAGCGTCGCCGAACAGATGCTGATTGCGCCGTTCAATGATCTTGAGGCTGTTGCGGCCCTTTTGGACGAACATGACGATGTGGCGGCGATCATGGTCGAGCCGTTGCAGCGGATCATTCCACCCCTGCCAGAGTACCTGCAAGGGCTGAGGGATTTGTGCGACAAACACAATGTCTTGCTGATCTTCGATGAAATCGTCACCGGGTTCCGTCTGGCATATGGCGGGGCGCAGGAACGTTATCGTGTGACCCCGGACATCTGCACGTTGGGCAAGATCACGGGTGGCGGGTTTCCTTTGGCCGCTTTGGGCGCGAGCGCCGAGATCATGAAGCACTTCGACAAATCGAAAGTCGGCGAAGACGGCTGGCTGATGCAATTGGGCACTTTGTCAGGCAATCCTGTCGCTTCGGCCGCAGGATTGAAGACGATGGAGATTCTGCGCCGTGACGGGGCGTATGACCGTCTGCGCAGCATCGGTCGACAGCTGCAAGACATGCAGACCGAGGCACTGAACGAAGCGGGCATTCCGCATCGGATTTGCGGGGATGAAACCTTGTTCGACATCTACTTCACCGAAGGTGAGTGCCGCGATTACCGAAGCGCCCGCCATGACGATCCAGCACGTTACACAACCTATGGCGCTGCATTGCGGGCGCACGGCGTGTTCAAAGCCCCGGGCAAGCTGTACCCGTCTCTGGCGGTGACCGACGTCGATCTGGACAAGACCCGAGAGGCCGTGCGTCACGCGGTTGCTGCAATTTCCTGAGTGTAGCTTGAATTAAAAACGGGTCGCCGTTGGTTACAACCGCGACCCGCCACCTTTGGAAGTCGGGGGCCAGCCTCGCCCCCTCGAATACTAATTAAATCACCGCAATCTGAAAACTTTTCGATACTTTCGAGACTGACCCGACTTCCTGGTTGGTATGTCACCTTAATGCCTGAAGAAATTACCTTCTACAGTGACCCAGTTCACATTAGGCGAATTTATTTTGATTTTTTCCAATCGAATAAATCCGGGCCTGCTTGCGCAAGCAGGTCTGCAGCCATCGCGCGGGCCATTTCCGGCCCGTCTTCTACGGGGGCTGTCATATCCCGGTTGGCGGTTTCAGTTCCGTCTGGCCGCAAAACCTCGCCACGCAGCCTGAGAGTGCCGCCATCAAGCTCGGCCAGACCCGCGATCGGTGTTTCACATGACCCGTCCAGCGCATCCAGCAAGGAACGTTCGGCGGCCAGCCGTTGGCCGGTTTCCGCGTGATGTATCGCCTCAAGCATCTTTGCCGCACGCATGTCGTCGCTGCGCCGTTCAATGCCGATGGTGCCTTGCGCGATGGCGGGCAGCATATCATCGGGGGAAATGGCGTTGGCCGGGACATCATCCATACCCAGGCGGCGAATACCGGCCATCGCCAAAAAGGTGCAATCTGCCACGCCATCTTCCAGCTTTTTCAGCCGCGTCTGCACGTTTCCGCGAAATTCGACAACCTTCAGATCAGGGCGACGGCTCAGCAATTGTGCCCGACGGCGCAGCGAGGAGGTGCCCACAACGGCCCCCTCGGGCAGATCGTGGATGGAACCCAGGCGCGGGGAGATAAATGCATCCCTTACGTCTTCACGTGGCAGGAATGTATCCAGCACCAAACCGTCTGGCTGTGCGACTGGCATGTCTTTGGTCGAATGCACGGCGATGTCGATTTCCGCGCGAAGCATCGCTTCTTCGATTTCTTTGGTGAATAGGCCCTTGTTGCCAATCTCTTTCAGCGGCCGATCAGCATCGATCATGGCGCGATTGTCGCCCGTGGTTTTGATCACAACGATCTCGAATGCGTCTTCGGGCAGGTCGAAGGCATCACTCAGGCGTTGGCGTGTTTCATGGGCCTGCGCCAGCGCAAGCGGAGAACCACGGGTGCCGATTCTGAGGGGCGATGCGGGTGTGGGCAAATTCACAGTCATGCTCACAGCTTTAGTCGCGTCACATTGCCCTGACAATGGGGGCTAAGCTTGACAAATTGCCGCCGAAGGACGACCCGTTGCCAAAAGCGGATGACTGGGGGCAAAAATGGCCGAGACAAAGAAACTGCTGCGCGCTTTGGCGGGTGAGGTGCAGGACGTGCCGCCGATCTGGATGATGCGCCAGGCAGGCCGGTATCTGCCCGAATATCGCGCCACCCGCGCCCAGGCCGGTGATTTTCTGTCCTTGTGTTATAACCCAGAGCTTGCCGCCGAAGTCACGTTGCAACCAATCAGGCGATATGGGTTTGATGCGGCGATCCTGTTTGCCGATATCCTGCTGGTGCCGCAGGCTTTGGGCGCGGATCTGTGGTTCGTGACCGGTGAAGGCCCGCGCCTGTCGACCATCACGCAGCAATCCGATTTTGACATGTTGAAGCCGGTCGACGCGCTTCATGAAACACTGTCGCCCGTTTATGAAACGGTGCGCATTCTGTCACAGGAATTACCGTCGGAAACCACTCTGATCGGGTTTGCTGGCGCGCCGTGGACGGTGGCCACCTACATGATCGCCGGACGCGGTACGCCGGATCAGGGCCCTGCGCACGCATTGCGTGAAGGAAACACCGCGCTGTTTGAGGCACTGTTGGATCGCATCACCGCCGCGACGATTGAGTACCTGTCCGCGCAAATCGAAGCCGGGGCCGAGGTGGTCAAGATCTTTGACAGTTGGGCGGGGTCCTTGAAAGGTGAGGCGTTCCCAAAATACGCGGTCGAACCGTGCCGGGTGATTACTCAGGCCATTAAGGAACGCCATCCAGGCATTCCGGTCATTGGATTCCCGCGTGAGGCGGGCGATGGGTATATCGGATTTGCCAAAGCAACCGGTGTGGACTGTGTTGCGCTGGACAATTCGGTGTCGCCGGAATGGGCGGCCGAGCATGTGCAGGTAGATGGCTGTGTACAAGGCAATCTGGCCTCGTCCCATATGGTGACGGGCGGGCAGGCGCTGGTAGATGAGACGCGGCGCATTGTCGAAGCGTTCTCGAAAGGGCCGCATATCTTCAACCTGGGGCATGGGATCACGCCGGATGCTGATCCCGAAAACGTGCAGTTGATGATCGACACGGTGCGTGGGCGGTAAACCGGCGAAAGGGGCCAGCCCCCTTTTTGGCCTGCGGCCAATTCATCCCCCGAGGTATTTTTGGCCAGATGAAGCGCGGATCAGCGCGGAGCATCAAGCTCGGCGAGGATTTCCTTTGTGTGCTCTCCGCGTGTGGGGCTGGGACTTGGCTGCCATTGATGGTTTGAAAATCGCGGCGCGGCTGCGGATTGCAGGGTGCCGTCGACGTCTTGCCAGCTGTTGCGATGGGTGTTCATAGGGTGATCCAGCGCCTCTTGCGGGCTGAGCACCGGGGCGACGCAGGCATCCGTGCCTTGGAACAGGGCAACCCAATGGTCGCGGGGTTTACTGGCGAAGATATCAGTAAGGCGTTGTGTCAGGTCGGGCCAGAGTGTGCGGTCATATTGGTTCTGGAATTTGGCGTCTGTGGCGAGACCGAGGATCTGCAAAAACTGAGCGTAGAATTTGGGTTCCAGGCATTGAACCGTGATGAAGCCATCATCGGCGCAGGTATAGGTGCGGCTCCAGTACGGGCCGTCCAGAAGGCTTTCGCCGCGCGTTTCGGACAGATTGCCGGTTTGGCGCATGGTCATCAGAAGGTTCATCATATTGGCTGAACCGTCATAGATTGCAGCATCAACAACTGTGCCTTCACCAGTGCGTTGCGCATGGATCAGACCTGCCAGAACACCTGCGACCAGATACATGGAACCACCGCCAATATCGCCCACCAAAGTTGCCGGTGTCTGCGGGGGTTGGCCGGGATGAGAGGCATACCAGAGCGCGCCGGACAGGGCGATATAGTTCAGGTCGTGTCCAGCTGTATTGGCCAAGGGACTATCCTGACCCCAGCCGGTCATGCGCCCATAGACCAGCTTTGGGTTGCGGGCCAGGCAGGGGTCGGGGCCAAGGCCCAGCTTTTCCATCACACCGGGGCGGAAGCCTTCGATCAAGGCATCTGCGGTGCCGATCAAACGCAAAGCGGTTGCCAGGTCATCCGGGTCTTTCAGGTCAAGCGCGATGGAACGCTTCCCGCGATCCAAAAGTGAGCGTTCTGGCATCCCGGGTGTGACGGCACCGTTCTTGCGATGAATGGTTATCACATCAGCGCCCAAATCGGCGAATTGCATGGCGGCAAACGGACCGGGGCCCAGCCCTTCGATTTCGACGACACGAATTCCTTTTAGCATCTGCACCCTCCGTTTCGGGCAGAGTTTGCGAGCTGGCTGCGGATTGCAAGGCGGATGTTTAGTGGTGCAGATCGTCGCCTTTAAGGCAGATGTGTATCAAACGATGTTGAATTGACCTGTTATACCCAGGTTCGGCGCGATAGGGTCCACGCCAGAACGGGGAACGGATATGACGACAATTTTGTCCATCAGAGATCTGCGCAAGTCTTACGCCGATGGGTTTGAGGCGCTGAAAGGTGTGTCTTTGGACATTGAAGAGGGTGAGATTCTTGCCCTGTTGGGGCCAAACGGTGCCGGAAAGACAACCTTGATCTCGACCATCTGCGGGATCACCACCCCGAGTTCAGGCGAGGTCACGGTGGGAGGGCATGACATTCAGGCCGATTACCGCGCTGCGCGCAGGATGATCGGGCTTGTGCCGCAGGAAATTGCGCTGGAACCGTTTGAGAAGGTCTGGAACACGGTGCGCCTGTCGCGGGGGTTGTTCGGGCTTGGCAAAAACAATGCGCGGATCGAAGAAATTCTGCGGAAACTGTCCCTTTGGGACAAGCGCGACAACGCGATCAAGGAGTTGTCCGGCGGTATGAAACGTCGGGTGCTTATCGCCAAAGCACTGGCCCATGAACCCCGCGTTCTGTTTCTGGATGAACCCACTGCCGGTGTGGATGTCGAACTGCGTAAAGACATGTGGGAAATCGTGGCCGAGCTTAAACAGGACGGGGTCACCATCATTCTGACCACCCACTACATCGAAGAGGCCGAAGCCATCGCAGATCGTGTCGGGGTCATCGACAAGGGTGAGCTGCTGTTGGTGCAGGACAAGGACGCGCTGATGGCGCAGATGGGTAAAAAGCAGATTGAGGTCATGCTGACAGAGCCAATCGTGCAAATCCCTGACAGTCTTGCGCTGCACAATCTGACCCTGAACGGTGCGGGGGATGTCTTGATTTACACCTATGACACACACGCAGATCGCACGGGTATCACGACATTGCTGAATGACGTGTCGCAAGCCGGGTTGATCTTGCGGGACGTACAAACACGTCAATCGAGCCTGGAAGAGATTTTCGTCAACCTTGTATCCGGAGAAATGGCATGAACTGGACTGCAATTGCTGCCATCTACCGGTTCGAAATGACCCGGTTCTTCCGCACCCTCGCGCAAAGCTTTTTCTCGCCGGTTCTGTCCACGTCGTTGTACTTCGTGGTCTTTGGCACGGCTATCGGCAGCCGCATTCAGGAAGTCGAAGGCGTCTCATATGGTGCGTTCATCGTGCCGGGGCTGATCATGCTGTCGGTGGTGATGCTGTCGATTTCGAACGCGTCTTTCGGGATATATTTCCCGAAGTTTCTGGGCACCATCTACGAGCTTCTGTCCGCGCCGGTCAATTTCATCGAGATCGTGATCGGATATGTAGGTGCCGCAGCTACCAAGGCGCTGTTTGTGGGTTTGGTGATACTGGCAACCGCCACCTTTTTTGTGGATATTCGGATTGAACATCCCTTTGCCATGGCTGCGTTCCTGATCCTGTCCTGTCTTAGCTTTTCTTTGCTGGGCTTCATCATTGGGATCTGGGCCAGCAATTTCGAACAGATGTCGTTGGTGCCGCAACTTGTGGTGACGCCCCTGATCTTTCTGGGGGGTACGTTTTATTCGATCTCAATGCTGCCGCCGCTGTGGCAGACCATCACATTGTTCAATCCGGTCGTTTATCTGATTTCGGGTTTCCGTTGGTCTTTTTACGGGCTGGCCGATGTGCCGATTGTCTTTAGTCTGCTGGCCATTCTGGCTTTTACAGGTGTTTGTCTGGCGGTCATTGGCTGGATCTTCAAAACCGGTTGGCGCATACGCAACTGACTGTTCTCGGGCGTTGCATTTTTGCCCACCGAGTGTGGGAATTTGGTTCACGTCGCGTTTAAGGCCGGATGAGTCCCTTGTTTACGGGTTGGGGGCACTCTACATCGGCACCCATGAAACTCAGCCTGCCGTTTGTCAAAAAGCACCCCTGCGTGGCCGTTGTCCGCCTGTCCGGCGCCATTGGAATGGCGGGGCGTGGGGCGTTGAACGATACGACCCTGGCCCCGGTTCTGGAAAAAGCGTTTCGCAAGGGAAAACCCGCCGCCGTGGCGATTGAGCTCAATTCCCCGGGCGGGTCCCCTGTGCAAAGTTCTCTGATCGGTGCCCGTATCCGGCGTTTGTCGGAAGAGCTGGACGTGCCCGTTATCGCCTTTGTCGAGGATGTTGCTGCCTCGGGTGGGTATTGGCTGGCTGCCGCTGCGGACGAGATCTGGGCCGATGACAGTTCGGTTCTGGGCTCGATCGGAGTGATCTCGGCCGGGTTTGGCGCGCATGTCTTTCTGGCGCGGCAAGGGTTTGAACGGCGCGTGCACACGGCAGGCCAGTCGAAATCCATGCTGGATCCGTTTGCACCAGAAAAGAAAGAGGATGTGGCCCGCCTGCAAGGTTTGCTGGGGGATATCCACGAAAACTTCATCGCGCATGTCAAAGCGCGCCGCGGTGACAAGCTGGATGGCAGTGCAGATTTGTTCACCGGCGAGGTTTGGCTGGCGCGCCGCGCGCAAGAATTGGGCCTGATTGATGGCATCGCTCATCTCAAGCCGAAGATGCAGGAACGCTTTGGCGACAAGGTCAAGTTCCGCCGATATGGTGTGCGCAAACCGATCTGGTCGCGTTTTGGGGCCAGCCTCGCACAGGATGCTATCGCCGGATTAGAGGAGCGTGCAGCATATGCGCGTTTCGGTTTGTGACGTGATCATCAAGGCCGTCACCCTTTTCCTGATTGCCATGGGCGTATTGGCAATGTTCGGTAAGCTTCGCTTTCCCGGACAAAAGAAATTGAGTTCGGCGAAATGTCCGCGCTGCGGTCGGTATCGTATCGGCAAAGGCCCCTGCGCCTGCGAAAAAGGAGGCCGGACTTGATTACCACATGGCTGTTGTCCGGTCTGGGCCTGTTGATTCTGCTGCTGGCAGGCGACGCCCTTGTGCGTGGTGCCGTGAACCTGAGCCTGCGCCTTGGCGTTCCGGCGTTGATCGTCAGCCTGACGATTGTGGCATTCGGGACGTCCGCGCCTGAGCTTTTGATTGCAATCAGCGCTTTGGAAGAGGACGCGCCTGGTATCGCGCTGGGCAACGTGGTCGGATCAAACACGGCGAATATCCTGCTGGTTCTGGGCCTTCCCGCGCTGCTGGCGACTTTACACACCAGTGAGTGCAACAGCCGCAGGAACTATGTCTTCATGCTGATGGCGACGGTTTTGTTCATTGGTTTGGCATTTTTGGGAACGTTTACTTTCTTCAGCGGCCTGATCTTGTTGGCAGCGTTGGGTCTTGTTCTGATGAACGCCTTTCGCGAGGCAAAAGCCCATCGCAAAGCCTGCGGTGAGGCATGCGTGGATGAAGAGCTTGAGGGGCTGGAAGAAGCAGATCCTGACATGCCGTATTGGAAGGTATCTGTTTTCTTGATCCTCGGGCTGATTGGTCTGCCGATGGGCGCGCATCTGTTGGTGGACAATGCAACGGTCATCGCACGCAACTATGGTGTCAGCGAAACGGTCATTGGTTTGACGTTGATTGCCGTTGGAACGTCTTTGCCCGAATTGGCGACAACAGTTATGGCCGCGTTGCGCAGACAGGCCGACGTTGCGCTGGGTAACGTGATCGGTTCGAACATGTTCAACCTTTTGGCCATCATCGGGATCGCAACCTGGTTTGGTCGTATCCCGGTTGATCCCGAGTTCCTGCAATTCGACCTTTGGGTCATGCTGGGCGCATCGCTGCTGCTGATACCGTTTGTATTCTTCAAACAAGATATCTCGCGCATCTGGGGGTTGGTGTTGACTTTCCTTTATGTGCTTTATGTCACCGTATTGCTGGTGTGATCTGACAAAACGAGGTGAAGCATGACCCGAGCTTTAGTGACCGGTGCCGGTATTCGTCTGGGCCGGGCCATGGCGCTGTATCTGGCGGGTCGTGGGTATGACGTGGCGGTGCATTACGCCACTTCAGAACAACCGGCGCAGGAAACTGTCGAAAAGGTGCAGACCCTTGGGCGGCACGCGGTGGCATTGCAGGCCGATTTGCTGGATGAAACTCAGGTTCAGGCGTTGTTGCCCAAAGCGGCTGAGGCGCTGGGCGGACCGATCACTTGTCTGGTGAACAACGCCTCGATCTTTGAATACGACAATATCCATACTGCAACCCGCCAAAGCTGGGACCGCCATCTCGACAGCAATCTGCGTGCGCCATTCGTGCTGACGCAGGCCATGTCTGAACAGGGATTGGCCGCCGGTATGGACGAAAACAACGAGCCCTTGGCCGCGGGCTTGATCGTCAACATGGTCGATATGCGAGTCCGAAAGCTGACGCCAGAATTCATGTCCTACACAATCGCGAAAATGGGGCTGTGGGCCCTGACCCGAACGGCCGCTCAGGCCCTGTCACCTGATATTCGGGTCAACGCGATCGGTCCGGGCCCGACGGTTCAGGGGCATCGCCAAAGCGAACAGCATTTTCAGGCGCAACGGTCGAACACGGTGCTTGAGCGGGGCTCCAACCCGTCGGACATAACCGCTGCGCTGGGGTATTTTCTGGATGCACATGCAGTCACAGGGCAATTGCTCTGCGTTGATGGGGGGCAGCACTTGGGATGGAAAACGCCTGACGTGCTGGGCGTAGAATAAGCAATTTTGCCGCAAGTTTTGCACCGCTCTCAATCCTGTTACTTACGCGTTACAAAAATGTCTTTTTTTTCATACACTTGCTAAGTGATGGAAAAAATATCATTTATTTACATATACTTACAATATTGCCCATTTTTTGTGCAAATCAAGGAAGAGGCAATGAAACAAGGGGATTCCCGATCCAGCAGAAACTTATCTTCACACTTATCCACAGAAGTCGTGGATTTGTTTCCTCTTGATTTGAGGCGCCTGAGATTGCAGCCAGTCCAAGAGAATCATATCAAAAGCCCATGACCACCCACAGCGACTCCTCTCAGACCGGTTACGCCTGTATTCAGCGTTATGTGAAAACGCTGGACAGTTCGCCCGGTGTGTATCGGATGCTGGACGCAGACAGTCGTGTTCTTTACGTGGGCAAAGCGCGCAACCTGAAGGCGCGGGTGTCGAATTACACACGCCCGGGGCATTCCGGCCGGATCGAAAAGATGATCGCTTCGACCGCCTCGATGATGTTTCTGACCACCCGGACCGAGACCGAGGCGCTGTTGCTGGAGCAGAACCTTATCAAGCAGCTCAAGCCGAAGTACAACGTGCTTTTGCGCGACGATAAAAGCTTCCCCAATATTCTGGTCGCAAAAAGCCACGCCTTTCCGCAGATCAAAAAGCATCGCGGGGCAAAGAAAGAGAAGGGTGCCTATTTCGGCCCGTTCGCCAGTGCCGGTGCGGTGAATCGGACACTGAACCAATTGCAAAAGGCGTTCCTGCTGCGCAACTGCTCGGATTCCATGTTTGACAGCCGAACGCGGCCTTGTCTGCTCTATCAGATCAAACGCTGTTCAGGGCCCTGTGTCGGTTTGATCTCGGAAGAGGCATACCGCGAAAGCGTCAAGGACGCTGAACGTTTCCTGTCTGGCCGGTCCACCAAAGTGCAGGAGGATCTGGCCGAGCAGATGATGGCTGCGTCCGAGGCGATGGAGTTCGAACGCGCCGCCGGTCTGCGGGATCGCATCCGGGCGCTGACGCAGGTGCAGACGTCCCAGGGCATCAACCCGCGCGGCGTGGCCGAGGCGGATGTGATCGGCCTGTATATGGATAGCGGTCAGGCTTGTGTGCAGGTGTTCTTCATCCGCGCCAACCAAAATTGGGGCAACAAGGATTTCTATCCACGGGTCGGCCCCGATGTGTCCCCGGCTGAGGTGATGGAGGCGTTCCTTGGCCAGTTCTACGACAACAAGGAACCGCCCCGGCAGCTGATCCTGTCGGACGGAATCGAAAACGCTGATCTGATGCAGGAGGCCCTGACCGAGAAAGCAGGCCGCAAGGTGGAAATCCTGGTGCCGCAACGCGGTGAGAAGCAGGAGCTGGTGGCAGGAGCCCTGCGAAATGCGCGCGAGTCATTGGCTCGTCGCATGTCAGAAAGCGCGACGCAGGCCAAACTGCTGCGCGGGGTGGCCGAAGCGTTTGATCTGGATGCGCCGCCTGAACGGATCGAGGTTTACGACAACTCGCACATTCAAGGCACCAACGCCGTAGGCGGCATGATCGTGGCAGGGCCCGAAGGCTTCATGAAGAACGCCTATCGCAAGTTCAACATTCGAGGCGAAGACCTGACACCTGGCGATGATTTCGGCATGA
Source organism: Ruegeria sp. CF8 (assembly GCF_056537285.1). Taxonomy (NCBI): domain Bacteria; kingdom Pseudomonadati; phylum Pseudomonadota; class Alphaproteobacteria; order Rhodobacterales; family Roseobacteraceae; genus Ruegeria; species Ruegeria sp. CF8. Next base: position 18,082 of record NZ_JBQFRG010000006.1, read on the forward strand.
TGAAAGAGGTGCTGAACCGTCGTTTCACCCGGTTGCAAAAGGAAGACCCAGATCGGGACAAAGGGCTCTGGCCCGATCTGTTGCTGATTGATGGCGGTGCAGGGCAGGTGAGCGCCGTGCACGAAATCATGCAGGCCCATGGGGTCGAAGACATTCCTATGGTTGGCGTTGCCAAAGGGGTCGACCGCGATCACGGCAAGGAAGAATTCCATAGGACCGGTCAGCGCCCCTTTGCCCTGAAGCGCAACGACCCGGTGCTGTATTTCATCCAACGCTTAAGGGATGAGGCGCATCGGTTCGCCATCGGCACCCATCGCGCGAAGCGGGCAAAGGCGGTCGGGGCCACGCCGTTGGACGAAATTCCCGGAGTAGGGGCCGCGCGCAAACGTGCCTTGTTGACGCATTTCGGCAGCGCCAAGGCGGTCAGCAGGGCCAATCTTGCTGATCTGAAAGCAGTCGAGGGGATCTCGGCCGGGCTGGCCCAGAAGGTTTACGATTTCTTCCACGACAAGGGCTAGGCGCGTCGTCCACGCCACAGGATGTACAGTCCCGAAGCCACAATGAGCGCGCTGCCGATCCACATGGTCGGATCGAGGCTTTCACCGAACATGACCACGCCCAAGCCGATGCCGAATAACAGGCGGGTATAACGGAATGGTGTCACAGCGGACACTTCGCCCGTGCGCATGGCCTTCATCAGCGAGGAATAGGCCAGAACGCCCATCAGCACCGCGCCGGTCAGATGCAGACTGGTATGCAGATCAATCGCAACCATCGGCGCGCCTTCCCAAAACCGATAGGCGAGCCCTGCAACGATGATGCTGATAAATCCGTAGAACCCTAGAACCTCGGTTCCCAGCGTGGCAGGTGCTGCGCGACTGGCCAGATCGCGCCCGGCAAATCCCAGCATACCCAGGACGGCCAGTACCGACAGCAGCGAAAAGCTGTCGCCGGTGGGTTGCAGGATGACGACGACACCGATCATTCCGACGAAAATCGCGCTCCACCGCCGCCAGCCGACGGATTCCCCGAAGAACATCGCAGCACCCGCAACCACGACCAGTGGCGTGGCTTGCAGGATCACCGTGGCCGAAGACAAAGGGGTCAGCGCGATCGCCAGAACATAGAACAACCGACCAAAGACCTCGAATAGCACCCGAACTTTCATCGGGCGGGACAGGACATCGGGATGCAGCAAGTTTTGCCCACGCGCCAATGCCACCGCCGCAAAGATCACCGAGCCGCCCACGCCAAACAGCACCAGGACTTGCCAGATCGGAAGTACGGCCGAAGCTGCTTTCAGCAAAGCGTCCTCCAGCGCAAAGCCCGCCATTGCGGCGATCATCCAAAGGCTACCAATCATGTTCGACCGGGCGTCGGTTTGAATATGCGCTGTCATCTGGTGCTTTCTAATTGGACTTGCGCGGCAATCTGACGGTAAAGCCAGAAAAGGCCAAGAGGTACAACTCTGAGACGTCAGGCCTGCGGCGCTTTGACCAAGCGTTTGGACGTGGTGCAGTTTTTTGTTTGATTGGCTTTTCTGTCCTGCGGCGTCGATATAGGGTCCAAGCCATGAAGTGGAACTTGCCCAATATTCTGACTGTGCTGCGCCTGCTGGCGGCACCCGGTCTGGCCGTCATGTTTTTGTACTTTACCCGGCCATACGCGGATTGGTTCGCTTTGATCCTGTTCCTGTCGGCGGCCATTACGGATTGGTTCGATGGGTATCTTGCCCGCGCGTGGAAGCAGGAAACCAAGATCGGAGCAATGCTGGACCCCATTGCCGATAAGGCGATGGTGGTGATCGCACTTATGATCCTCGTTGGTTACTCGCAAGACAGCTGGACCCCGTGGCTGGTACTGCCCGCCACCGTGATCCTGTTTCGCGAAGTGTTCGTCTCGGGCCTGCGTGAATATTTGGGTGATGTGGCAGGGACGCTAAAGGTTACAAAACTGGCCAAGTGGAAGACCACAGCTCAGATGATCGCCATCGCGGTTCTGTTTTCGCAAGGTATCTTTGAACACTATGCCGTTATGGCGAGCTTCGGAATGGATGCTGAACTGGTCGAGCAGATCATCACGGGACAGGTTGAAGACGTGAACCATCTGCGCTGGAATGTCGAAGGCATGTATTGGGCTGGTCAGATTGGGCTGTGGCTGCTGTGGATTGCTGCGACGCTGACATTGATCACCGGCTATGACTACTTACGTAAAGCCATGCCGCATCTGAAGGAGAGCTAAGCGATGGATGTGCTGTACTTTGCATGGGTGCGCGAACGCATCGGTTTGCCAAAGGAAAAAGTCGAAACCAGTGCAGCCACGGTCAGCGATCTGGTGGCTGAGCTGAGCGCAAGGGAAGAACGTTACGCTGCAGCTTTTGCCGATTTGTCGGCCCTGCGCGTGGCATTGGATCAGGAGCTTTCTGATTTTGATGCCTCACTGGCCGGTGTGCGTGAGGTAGCATTTTTCCCACCGATGACAGGTGGTTAAGCGATGAAGATTGCCGTTCAGGAAGAGGCATTCGATTTGGGCGCTGAGGCCAACGCCTTTGCCGCTGGGGATGATGCCAACGGTGCCATCGTCACCTTCACCGGCGTCGTACGCGATCTTGCAAGCGGTGATCTGGATGTGATGGAGATCGAACATTATCCGGGCATGACCGAACGTGCCCTGACCAAGATAGCGCAAGAAGCCAAGGATCGCTGGTCATTGGGCGATGTATTGGTGATCCACCGCCATGGCCGCCTGGCTCCGGGCGACAGAATCATGATGGTGGCGACCGCAGCGCCGCACCGCAAGGATGCGTTTGAGGCGGCTGAATACCTGATGGATTACCTGAAATCCCGCGCCCCGTTCTGGAAGAAAGAAGTCACTGGAACCGGTGCAGAATGGGTTGCTGCCAAGGACGAAGACGAGGACGCACTAACCCGGTGGTGAGATAGGCCCGCCACCGCAATAACGCGGTGGTCGTTTTTGAACCTAATAAGGCTCAATATTCCTCTAGACGTCAGCATCAGAGCTTGCGCTAAATCCGAGCAACCGGATCAAGAGGACAACCCCATGCAAAACGATTTGAGAAACAAGGGTCTTGCGACGCGCGCAATTCATGCGGGTGAAGAACCGGACCCGACCAATGGTGCATCTGCACCGGCTTTGCATATGTCATCGACTTTTGTCACCGGTCAGGTGGCAGGGTTCTCGGCCCATGATCTCGAGGAAGAGGCCCCTTACCTTTATGGGCGCTGGGCCAACCCCAACGTGCGAACGCTTGAAACCAAAATCAGCGTCTTGGAAAGCACCGAGGATTGTATTTGTCTGGCGTCGGGTATGGCCGCTGCAACTGCGATTTTCCTGACGTTCCTGTCCGCCGGGGATCACGTGATCGTCTCTGACGTGTCTTATGCGGGTGTGGCCGAGCTGGCGCGGGATACGCTTCCGCGCTTGGGGATCGAGGTCAGCACCGTCAACATGTCTGATCTGGCTGCGGTGTCAGCGGCAATCAGGCCAAACACACGGCTGATACATACGGAAACACCGGTAAACCCAATCGGTCGCCTGACCGATCTGGCTGCAGTGTCAGCCATTGCACAAGATGCCGGGGCGTTGTTGTCCTGTGATGCCACCTTTGCGTCTCCGCTTGGTCAACCCAGCAAAGATTTGGGCGTCGATCTGATCATGCACTCCGTGACCAAGTTCATAGGCGGGCATGGTGACGCCATCGGCGGAGCGGTAGCGGGCCGCAAAGAGTTGATCGGGAAGATCCGCAACGAGTCGGCCATTCATCACGGCAGCATCATGTCACCGTTCAACGCGTGGATGATCGCCCGGGGCATGGCTACTTTGCCGCTTCGAATGCAGGCACATCAGGCGGGTGCCATGGCGGTTGCCGAATGGCTTGAAACACGCGGGGCCGTCACCAAAGTTGTGTATCCGGGCCTGAAATCACACCCACAGTACGAACTGGCACAGCGGCAGATGCGGAATTCATCCGGTATGATCACCTTTCAGGTGGGCGACAATGCCACCGGAGAAGCACTGGCACAGCAGATGATCGACAATCTGAAGATCGCCCATTACGCCGTGTCACTGGGCCACCATCGCAGTCTGATCTTCTGGATGGGAACAGAGGCTTTGATGCAGACCTCATTCCGTTTGGAAGGGGCGCAGCTGCAAAGCTACCGGGATTACGCCGGGGATGGTGTATTCCGGCTGTCGGTTGGTCTGGAAGATCCCGAAGACCTGATCACGGATCTTGCGCAGATACTTTGACCCGATCATGTCGCGGGCGCGTCAGTCAGCGTTGTTGATCCGCCCGCGCAATTCTTCTGCCTCTTGCCGCGCGGCACGCAGGCCGTCCATGGCGGCGGCCAGCTCAGCCTCGGTCTGGGTCAGTTGATTGGTCAGCTCTGCCTCGCGCTGCTGCAGATAGGTGATGGCCTGATCGCGGGTCTCTTCGGCCTCGTGCAGTTCCTGACTCATCCGGTCCAGATCGGCCACATCGCTTTGGCGGACGCGGGACAGGCGGTGGGCCAGCCAGTTGGCAAACCAGCCCATGCAGAATGCGGCAAACAGAATGATGGCCGTGGCGATGATGAATTCTATTCTGTTCAACTTACTGGTCCTCTGCATCCGCATCTGATGCGGTCGTGTCGGTCTGGTCTGCTTCAGGCGCGTCTGCCTCTGCCTCAAGCGCTTCGAGACCTGTTTCGTCGGCCTCAACAGGCTCGGGGCGGATCAGGCGGAATTCAATGCGACGGTTTTCTTCCCGACCTTCTTCGGTGTCGTTATCCGCGATGGGCTGCGTTTCGCCGTATCCGACTGCTGTGTAGCTGCTGGTGGGAATGCGACGCCCGCGCAGTTCGTTCAGGATGGACTGGGCCCGCGCCTGACTGAGCTGCTGGTTCATCTCTTCACGACCCTGGCTGTCTGTATGACCCTGAATCTCCAGCCGAATGGGGCCGCAGTCCCGCAGGATGTCTGCGATCTGGTTTACGGTATCGCGTGAATCCGACGCGATCGTAGCCGATCCGGGTTCGAAGGCGATTTTACTGGACGCCTGGACTTCAGCGATCTGTTGTTCACAGACTTCCGGGTCGGGCAGGGCGTCTTCGGGTTCCGGCGGCGGCTGATAGGTGATCATCAGAGTGAATTCCTGCCCCTCGCCCAGCTTATCCGACAACTGACCTGCGATACGGGCCTTGGCGTCTTCTTCGTGGCTGAGGCCGGTCAACTCCACGGTATCAGGCGTCACGGTCAAGGCGCCGTTGTGCAGCTGCGCCAATGCTTCCAGCCCGGCCAGAACACGGACGGGCCAGTCCGAGGGCAGATCGGTCACGATGCGGGTGGCAGTGTAAACTTGATTGGACCCAAACGCGGCCCGGGCATAGCTGTCGACCATGTCGCGCAGGGTTTCATCGCCCAGACGCCCGCGCAGCTGCACGAGGCCTTCGGGGCTGCGGGTGGCCGAGAACTCAACCGGGCCGGACGCATCCGTGTCTTCGGGTTCCGGCAACACGGCGTGGAGTGCAAACACAGGCGGTAAGGCGGTTTCAAGTTCACCCACCACCCTGTCAAAAATGGCAGGATCCGTTCCTTGGGCTGCGACCAGTGTAATATCGGCATCTGACAGTGTGACAGTTCCCTTGCCAATTTTTGACAGGGCCTGAATGCCCTGCACGGCGGCTTCGGGCCAGCGTGGAGAAGGCTCGCCCAGGCCAATTGTGCAGGTATAGGTGCCCTGCAACCCTGCATCACGTGCGGCGGCCACGATCCGGTCGCGTGCCTTTTCATCCTGCGCGGAACAGGCATCAAACTGACCGCCGTCTTCGTCGATCAAGAAGCGCAGGGTGAATGGTGTGATGACTGGGCGTGGCGCCGAGATTGCCAATCCAATTCGCAGACTGGTCGGCGCGGCACGCGTCAACTCTTGCTCGAGCCGTTGTTTTTCGTCCTGGCTATCTGCAATCGCGGTGATTTTGACCAATCCCGAACTGGCGGAGATCTTGGCGCGAGGCAGGCGTGCCAAGGCTTCGATGGCGAAGGACATCGCGGCATCCCAGCCGTCGGGCTTGGGATAATCTGCCGTTTCCATCAAATCTGAAACTGCAACGCTTCGGTCCAGGTTACGCAACCGGTCGATCAGGTCGGCCCTGTCCTCGCTGGCGGGAATCAGACCGATGATCGAGATGCCGCTGTCGTTGCGCAGGATCTCTGCTGAAAAGCGTGGGGGGGCCAGGGCTGAGGTGGCCTCGACCTCCATTTCGTCGATCACACGGGATGTGTCGACCTCGGTACCTGCAGCGGTCAGCGCGTTGAATCGGGTGGCTTCATCCGGCGCGGTGCCCGTCAGAACCACACGAAGCCCGTCGGATTCGACCTCGGCCCAGTCATGTCCTTTGAGGTCCAGTGATCGACGCACAGCGAATTCGGAAGTCTCTTCGATCTTTGTAACAGCGTAGCTGGCGGCCACGAGGGACAGTCCGGCCGAGACCAGAAAAATCAGCAAAACAGCGATAAAGTACGGCAGACGCATGCTTGGGTTCGACACTCCTCAGGCGTTTGGGCCGATCTTTACAGCCCCCTTTCGGCAGGTGCAATCAGAGCAGCAAAGCGACGCAAAGGAAGATCAGCGGAATCAAGCCGGTGTCGCGGTTGACCCGGAACAATTGCAGCAGCTTGGCGTTGTCTTCCAGATCCAGACCGCGCAACTGCCACATCATGTGCCAGCCCATCGCCCACGGACCGCACAACGCAACAACAAGCGCCAGAATCGAAGCATCCGGCACGCCTGCATCGATAATGGCCAGCCCCATCAGCGATACTGTTGCCACTAGAAAGTATTTGAGCCACTTCGCCGTATCTTTCCCGAACAGGCGTGCCGTGGACTTGATGCCCACCAACTCGTCATCCTCGGCATCCTGATGCGCGTAGATCGTATCGTAGAACAGGGTCCACGCAATGCCCGACAGATAAAGTGTGATGGCGGGCCAACCCACAGAGCCGCTATGCGCGGCCCAAGCCAAAAGCGCGCCCCAGTTGAAGGCCAGCCCAAGGAACACCTGGGGCCACCACGTGAACCGTTTCGCGTAAGGGTAGATTGTCACCGGCAGAAGGGACAGAACGCCCATGGCAATCGCTGCCTGATTGAAGCTGAGCAGGATTCCCAGCGCCAGCAGGCATTGCAGGATCATCCACACCGCAGCCTGTCGGACGCTGACCTGTCCCGAAGGGATAGGGCGTGAACGTGTGCGCTCAACCTGCCCGTCGAAGTCCCGATCCGTTATGTCGTTCCAGGTGCATCCGGCCCCTCGCATCAGAAACGCGCCCAGCGCGCAGCCAATGGCAATCCACAGATCTTCCCAACGGGGCTGACCGTCATGCAGGATGGCCAAGGCCAAGCCCCACCAACATGGAATCAGCAACAGCCACGTTCCAATGGGCCGGTCCGCGCGGCTGAGGCGCAGGTAAGGGCGGGCAAAGGCCGGTGCATAAGTGTCGACCCAATTGCCGGTTACGGCATCGGCGACTTGACCGTCTGGTGTTGGGGCATTGCCTTGCATATGTAAGGTCTCATGAGTGCGAAGATCAGACTGTATGTAGAGCAGCCCTTGGGTCAGGGGCAATCGGTTCCTTTGACGCGCGACCAGGCGCACTACTTGTTTGGCGTGATGCGATTGTCGGTTGGCGGGGCTGTGGCCCTGTTCAACGGCAAGGATGGCGAATGGTTGGCCGAAGTGGCAGAAGCGGGCAAACGGGGTGGAGTATTGACCTGCCTTGAACAGACCAAACCTTTGCAATTGCCGCCCGATCTGTGGTTCCTGTTTGCGCCGATCAAAAAGGCCCGCACCGATTTCATCGTCGAAAAAGCGGCTGAGATGGGCGCGGCCCGCATCCTGCCTGTGCAGACCGAATTCACCAATTCCGAACGCATTCGTCAGGACCGCTTGCAGGCGCATGCGGTCGAGGCTGCAGAACAGTGTGGCGGCACATTCGTGCCCGAAGTCGCCGATTTGCAACGGCTGGATCGTGTACTTGATACATGGCCCGAAGACCGTCAGTTGATGTTCTGCAACGAGGCCGAGGTCGGCTCGGCCTTGCGATTGGCCGCCAACGAAAAAGGACGGCCATGGGCGATTCTCATCGGCCCCGAAGGTGGCTTTTCCGACAAAGAACGCGCCCGACTGACAGCATTGCCCTATGCGCATGTGGTTAGTCTGGGCCCGCGTATCCTGCGGGCGGATACGGCAGCTGTTGCAGCGCTGACCATGTGGCAACAGGCGCTGGGGGATTGGTCGTGACACCACCGCCCCGATTGCACGTTTTGACGGCTTTGGGGTCAGATCAAGCAGTTGTTTTGCGCCGAGGTCCGACCGACCATGTTGCCGTTTTGATGTGGGACCGCCGCACAGGCACTGTCAGGCTTGGGCAATGGCTTTCGGCCCGAATCCACGAACACAGATGCGATCTGTCCCCGTCAGGGCGACATCTTGTTTACTTTGCGTGCAAAGGTGGTCGATGTTGGACGGCCGTGTCCAAAGCGCCCTGGCTTACGGCTATCGCGTACTGGCCCCAATCCGACAGCTGGTTCGGCGGTGGCGCGTTCACGGCGGACGGCAGGCTGTGGTTGAACGGGGCAACGCCGACCGAGGACCTGCCTGATGATCTGCGAGCAGCCGAAGTCGACAGCTTCCCGCATTCGACTGACGGGTTTCACATGGGCGATCTCGTGGTGTCGCGCTTGCAGCAAAGGGGTTGGATCCACACGGGCGGCGAAAGGTACGAAGTCGAGTTAAGGCTGAAACTCGCTGAAAACTGGACCTTGAGCCAGAAATTCACGGTCGGAGAACAGGCCAGAGCACTAATATCCAGTCATTACACATTGCTGCCGGCCAATAGTGGAAAGGTAATGAATTGCTCGGGATGGGAATGGGCGGACCGTTTTGGCGACTTATTGCAATGGGCGGAAAACGGGAAGTTGTGGCAGATGCAGTTGACCGATGCGGATGGGATTGAAAATCGTCGACTGGTGCACGATTTCTCGTCCATGCAGTTTGAAGCGATCCAGGCACCGTATTCGGGCGTTTCTGTTGGAGATTACAGATGAGTTTCATCCGACCCGAAGCAAAATTGGCCCTGTGGCGCTGGCGCGAAGTGTTGGTTGCGGTTTTTGTCCTGATCCTCGGCCTCAGCTGGGTCAGTGGGCCGGGTGGGTTGCTGGCATGGTTGGGCTGGTTCCTGATCTTGGTTTCCGTAGCATTGGCAGTGATCGGCATACAACGCGCCCGCTTCAGAACCGGCGCAGGCGGGCAGGGTGTGGTGACCGTCGACGAAGGGCAGATCACCTATCTAGGCCCGTTGGACGGCGGTATCGTGGCGACGCGCGAAATTGAACGGCTTGCGCTCGACCCGACTTCAAGCCCGGCGCATTGGGTTTTGGATCAGTCGGGACAGCCGGCGCTTCACATTCCTGTGAATGCAGAAGGGGCCGAGGCATTGTTTGATGTGTTCTCCAGCCTTCCGGGCCTGAAAACCGAACAAATGCTGTCGGAACTCAACGGCAAATCACGGCATCCTGTCGTCATCTGGGAACGCACCCCATCGCGCCCGGCACATTTGCGGTTGCATTGACACTGGCGTCATTTACGCCCACGACTGACCTTCAAGACAGACACATCAGGATCGGAGCACGGTTCATGTCCATCCCTCAGTCCGGCGGCGGTCCGATCGAACGCCATGAGCAACTGGCCGAATATCTGGAATCAGGCTGCAAGCCCAAAGAAGACTGGCGCATCGGCACCGAGCACGAAAAGTTCGGCTACTGCAAAGACACGCTGAAGCCGCTGCCGTTCGAAGGAAAGCGCTCGATCGTGGCCGTGCTGGAAGGTCTGCGCGATCGCCATGGCTGGGGTGAGGTGCGCGAAGGCGACAAGCTGATTGGCCTTGAAAAAGACGGTGCGAATGTCAGCCTTGAACCCGGTGGCGCGCTGGAGCTTTCCGGTGCCCCGCTGGAGACCATCCACGAGACCTGCGATGAGGTAAACACCCACCTGCGTGAGGTGAAGGACATCGCCGACGAGATTGGCGTTGGTTTCATCGGTCTGGGCGCTGCCCCGATCTGGACCCACGAGGAAATGCCGCTGATGCCGAAAGGGCGTTATCGGTTGATGAACGACTATATGGAAAAGGTCGGCACCATGGGCCGCGCCATGATGCGGCGCACTTGCACGGTTCAGGTCAATATCGACTTTGGGTCCGAGGCCGACATGGTGCAGAAACTGCGCGTTGCGCTGGCGCTTCAGCCAGTGGCGACTGCCTTGTTTGCCAATTCGCCCTTTTTTGAAGGCAAGCCCAACGGTCAGAAAAGTTGGCGCAGCCATATCTGGCGGCATCTGGATGATGCGCGCACAGGAATGTTGCCCTTTGTGTTCGAAGACGGCTTTGGGTTCGAACGCTATGTGCAATATGCGCTCGATGTGCCGATGTATTTTGTCTATCGCGACGGTCAGTATATCAACGCGCTGGGCATGTCCTTCCGCGATTTCCTCAAGGGTGAACTACCTGCGCTGCCGGGTGAAACACCGACCCTCAGCGATTGGGCAGATCATCTGACCACGGCCTTTCCCGAAGCGCGGATCAAGAAGTTCATGGAGATGCGCGGGGCCGATGGTGGCCCGTGGCGTCGCCTTTGCGCGCTGCCTGCCTTCTGGGTCGGTTTGACTTACGACCAGGGCGCGCTGGATGCGGCGTGGGATCTGGTCAAGGGCTGGGACGCGGAAACACGCGAAGGGCTTCGTGTGCAAGCTGCGGTCAATGGCCTTCAGGCGCAGGTCGGTGACATCAACATGCACGATCTGGCGCGTGAGGTTGTTGCCATTTCTGAGGCCGGGTTGAAGGCCCGCGCGCGCGCCGGTGCGGGTGGGCTGGTCCCGGATGAGACGCATTTCCTGAATGCGCTCAAGGAAAGCATCGACACTGGTAAGGTTCCGGCAGATGAGTTGCTGGATCACTACAATGGCGACTGGAATGGCGACCTGACCCGGATTTTCCCGGAATACAGCTATTGATCCGCACCGTCCCGCTTGCATTCGCGGGGCGGGGCCGATAGCAGGTTCTCGACCAAATTCAGAGGGCCGTCATGGACGATCTTAAGGCAAAATATCTGGGCCAAATCGCCGAAGCAGGCGACGAAAACGCGCTTGAAGCGATCCGCGTCGCTGCCGTGGGCAAAAAAGGCGAGGTCGCGCTGAAAATGCGCGAGCTGGGCAAGATGACGCCCGAGGAACGTCAGGTTGCAGGCCCCGCGCTGAACGCCCTGAAGGATGAGATCAACTCGGCTCTGTCCGCCAAAAAGGCCGCGCTGGCCGACGCCGCGCTGGATGAGCGTCTGCGCACTGAATGGCTGGACGTCACCCTGCCGACTCGCGCGCGCCGTCAGGGTTCGATCCATCCGATCAGCCAGGCGACCGAGGAACTGACCGCGATCTTTGCCGAACTGGGTTTCTCGGTGGCCGAAGGGCCGCGGATCGAGACCGACTGGTACAATTTCGACGCCCTGAACATTCCCGGCCATCACCCCGCGCGGGCCGAGATGGATACGTTCTACATGCACCGCGCCGAGGGCGACAATCGCCCGCCGCATGTGCTGCGGACGCATACCTCGCCGGTGCAGATCCGGTCGATGGAGAAACAGGGCGCGCCGATCCGCGTGATCTGTCCGGGCGGTGTCTATCGCGCCGACTATGACCAAACCCACACGCCGATGTTCCATCAGGTCGAGGGGCTGGCCATCGACAAGGACATCTCGATGGCGAACCTGAAATGGGTTCTGGAAGAGTTCGTGAAGGCGTTTTTCGAGGTCGACGATGTCGAACTGCGCTTCCGCGCCTCGCACTTCCCCTTCACCGAACCGTCGGCCGAGGTCGATATCCGCTGTTCCTGGGACAACGGTCAGCTGAAGATCGGCGAGGGCGATGACTGGATGGAGATCCTCGGCTCCGGCATGGTTCACCCCAAGGTGATCGCCGCCGGTGGGATTGATCCTGAGGTGTATCAAGGCTTTGCGTTTGGGATCGGGATCGACCGTCTGGCGATGCTGAAATACGGGATTCCGGATTTGCGGGCGTTCTTTGATTCTGACCTGCGCTGGCTGCGGCACTACGGGTTCGCAGCGCTGGATATGCCGAACCTGCATGGTGGTTTGTCGCGGTGAGCCAAAACTTGTTGAGGTATGCCTCTCAACTGGTTTTCGGGCTTGTGCTTGGTGCAATCCCAAGCCTCTCCACAGCAGAGCAAGTCGAAAAGACCACTTATGTTCCAAGGTTTGGCAGGATGCGGTTGCGGAGATCCGAAGTGCGTTCCCCGACGGATTTTCATCGAACCAGGTTGTCTATTTTTCCGGGAGCGATGGCAGGACTTTTGACTGCTTAGGTGTCAATGCTCCCTCTAGCGTTCTTGAAGTGTCAGAGCTTTGGTCGCAGCAAATCGCGCCGCTCGCCGATGACATGGCGAGAGAGTCAGGTGAGATTTCTGTCAACTTCTGTAACCTAAGTCGCCAACGAATAGGCGGGTTTCAAGTTGTGAATGTACACTTGCCATATGAAACAGGGGAGCTGACTTCGGCAATGTGCCAGAAGAGGCTTCGTGACCTCCCGGGCCGTATCCAAGACAGCTTCAAGTAATTAGGACGTGGTGCCTGTCGAAGCTAACGGGTTCATAGTTTTTGGCGCGGCTTGCGGTCTGATCTGATGTTGGGCGGGTGTAGGGCGGGCTTCAGCCCGCCTTGGATAAGGGATGGGTGCCGGGCTGAAGCCCGGCCTACGTCCGATCAACGGCCTCCTACACTGATATGTTATGTGACAGCGCGGAAAGTCTCGCTAGGGTCAGGCGCATGATCTATCGACTGCTTAGCCTTCTGTTGCTGACCGCTGCCCCTGCATTCGCCATGGGGCCATGGAACACCGACTGCCACGGGGACACGGCCTGTGAGGTTGGCGACCGCTCGTACCATGTGTTGGAGCCTGAGGGCTGGGACGGTGAAACGCCTCTGCCCGTGTTGCTGCATTTCCACGGCTGGGCGCGGCAGGGAACCGTGGTCGTGAACCACGAACGTATCGCCGGGGCGACCAAGCTGCGGGGCGTGTTACTAGTCGCCCCGAACGGGCTGGGCAAAAGCTGGGATTTCTGGACCTCGGACACTGGTGATGTGCCTTTTGCTGATCGAGTGCTGGAAGATGTGGCCAAGCGCTATCCGATTGACCCTGACCGCATCTATGTCTCGGGCTATTCCTTTGGTGGCGCGATGGCTTGGCGTTATGTCTGCCAGTCGGGCAACGACATTGCCGCTTTGCTGGCCGTTGCGGGCAGCATTCGCCAGACAGAAAACTGCCCCGAAGGCCCGCGCGAGGCGCGGCATGTCCACGGCCTCAGCGATACAGTGATGGATTTTCCCTATGGCGCGAATGGTGACACGACCTATCCGGTGGCTTTATGGCGCGCGAAATACGACTGCCACGACGCAACCCCGCGCGGGGATTGGAGCGTGGTGCCGATCCTGACTCTCAGCCGCGTGGAATGGACCGATTGCGCGCAGGGGCAGGTGGTACTGGACACCCATCCGGGCGGGCATTTCATCCCGCATGGCTGGATCGGACGTCAACTGGACGAGCTTTTGGGCCGCACCCCCACCTATCCGTGACGCGCAGCGCTTGCACCTTGGCCCATTCTTTGCCATTGCCTGTGCCGACTGGATATCTGCCAAAAAAGGCCCCGTGCAATGAAATTCACTCTGTCCTGGCTGAAAGACCACCTCGACACTGACGCTTCGGTTGATGAGATCGCCGAGGCGCTGACCGACCTTGGCCTGGAGGTCGAAGAGATTGTGAACCCGGCGGACCGTTTGGCGGGCTTTACGCTGGGCCATGTCAAACATGCCGAGAAACACCCTGACGCTGACAAGCTGCGGGTTTGCACGGTTGCGACGGACGAGGGTGATCTGCAGATCATCTGCGGGGCCCCGAACGCGCGTGAAGGCATCACCGTCGTGGTTTGCAAGCCGGGCATGTACATCCCCGGTCTGGATATCACCATCAGCGTCGGCAAGATCCGGGGCGTCGAGAGCTTTGGCATGATGGCCTCCGAGCGCGAGCTGGAGCTGTCGGAGGAGCATGACGGCATAATCGAGCTGCCTTCCGGTGAAGTCGGCGACAAATTTGTCGACTGGCTGGCCGAGAACGATCCGTCGAAGGTTGATCCGATGATCGAGATTGCGATCACGCCGAACCGGCCCGATGCGCTGGGCGTTGAGGGGATCGCGCGTGATCTGGCCGCGCGCGGTATCGGTACGCTGAAACAGCGTGACTATGCGCCGGTTCCCGGGGATTTCGAGTGCCCGATCAAGGTCAGCATTGACCAAGACACTTTAGATGGCGCGCCGCATTTCACCGGGCGTCTGATCCGTGGCGTCAAGAACGGCCCCAGCCCGCAGTGGCTGCAGGATCAGCTGAAGGCTATTGGTCTGCGTCCTATCTCGGCTTTGGTGGACATCACCAACTATATGACGTTCGACCACAACCGCCCTCTGCACGTGTTTGATGCGGACAAGGTTCAAGGCAACCTGCGGGTGCATCGCGCCAAAGGTGGCGAGACCTTGGTGGCGCTGGATGAGAAAGAATACACCTTACAGCCCGGTATGATGGTGATTTCGGACGACAAAGGCCCGGAATCGATTGCCGGGATCATGGGCGGCGAGGAAACAGGCTGCACCGAAGAGACCGTTAATGTCTTCCTCGAAAGCGCGTTCTGGGATCATGTGCAGATCGCCCTTACGGGTCGCGCGCTCAAGATCAATTCGGACGCGCGTTATCGGTTCGAGCGCGGTGTCGATCCGGAATACACCCGCGAAGGGTTGGAACACGCAACCCAGATGATCCTGGATATCTGTGGCGGCGAAGCGTCCAATGTGGTCGAAGCGGGCAAAGCCCCGAAACACGGGCGGGCGTACAAGCTGGATGCGGCACGCGTGCAGTCTCTGGTCGGAATGGACATTCCGGAAAGCGAACAGCGTCAGACCCTGACCCGCCTGGGTTTCCGCCTTGAGGGTGAGATGGCCCATGTTCCCAGCTGGCGCCCCGATATCATGGGCGAGGCCGATCTGGTGGAAGAGGTTGCCCGGATTGCGTCGCTGACCAAGTTGCAGGGCAAGCCACTGCCGCGTGTGACCGATGGTATCCCCAAGGCGGTGATGACGCCGACGCAGCGCCGTCAGTCCATGGCGCGTCGCACCTGTGCCGCGTTGGGCTACAATGAATGTGTGTCCTACACCTTCATCGACCAAGCGTCCGCAGCGCTGTTCGGCGGCGGTGATGAGGCGACCCAACTGGAAAACCCGATCTCGTCCGAGATGAGCCACATGCGCCCGGACTTGCTGCCCGGCCTGTTACAAGCGGCGGCGCGCAATCAGGCGCGAGGTTTTGCGGACGTGGCTTTGTTCGAAGTTGGCCCGGTCTTCCATGACGGAGAGCCCGGCGATCAGAAAACCCAGATCACTGGCCTGCTGGTCGGTCGTGACGGACCGAAGGATGTGCACGGCGCGTCGCGCCCTGTCGACGTGTTCGACGTCAAAGCGGATGCCGAGGCGGTGCTGGCCGCGATCGGCGCGCCCGTGAAGGTGCAGATCCTGCGCGACGGTGATGCCTGGTGGCACCCGGGCCGTCACGGCAAGATTTGTCTGGGCCCAAAGAAGGTACTGGGTGTGTTTGGTGAATTGCACCCGCGCATCTTGCAGGCGATGGACATCAAAGGTCCGGCGATGGCATTCACGATCTGGCCGGACGAGGTGCCCATGCCCCGTAAATCCGGTGCCACCCGCGCTGCGCTTGAGTTGCGTGACCTTCAAGCGGTTGAACGTGACTTTGCTTTTGTCGTCGATGAGGGCGTCGAGGCACTGACGCTGGTCAATGCAGCGGCTGGTGCTGACAAGGCGCTGATCGAGGATGTACGCGTCTTTGATGAATTCATCGGTGGCAGCCTGGGTGAAGGTAAGAAATCTCTGGCCATCACCGTTCGCCTGCAGCCGACGGACACGACGCTGAAGGAAAAAGACATCGAAGCGGTGGCCGAAAAGATCATCTCGAAAGTCACCAAGGCGACCGGCGGCGTCCTGCGCGGGTAACTCAGGATCGCCTTCGGCGAGAGTATTTTTGAAAAGATGAAGGGGCGGTGGCGCCCTTTCTGTGTTTGCGGAGGACTGAAGATGCTGAACGTTTACCTCTCGGGCGAAATTCACACCGATTGGCGGGAACAGATCATTGAGGGTGCGCAAGGGTTGGATGTGACATTCAACAGCCCTGTGACCGATCACGCAGCCAGCGATGATTGCGGTGTCGCCATTCTAGGGGCCGAGCCGAACAAGTATTGGCACGACCATAAAGGCGCGATGGTCAATGCTATCCGCACGCGCAAAGGGATTGCGGATGCGGACGTTGTGGTTGTTCGGTTTGGAGACAAGTACAAACAGTGGAACGCCGCCTTTGACGCGGGTTATGCTGCGGCACTTGGCAAGTCGATCATCGTTCTGCATGGCCCGGATCATCAGCACGCATTGAAAGAAGTCGACGCGGCCGCGCTTGCCGTAGCAGAAGAACCTGCTCAGGTAGTGGAAATACTGCGTTATGTGCTGACAGGTGCACTGCCCGGCTGAGACATGCAAAAAGGGTGCCGCGACAGGCACCCTTCCAAACATTCAGTTGTTTAGCCGCGCGCAGGTATGACCTTGCCGCGCTGAACCGCCGGACGCTGCATGAAACGGTCGACATAAGCGACGACATTGTCATGGTCGGCCCAGCCGACAACGTCTTTCGCGCCGTAAAAATCCAACGCATTCAGCCATGGCGCCAGGGCAATGTCGGCGATTGAATAGTCGCCTGCGATCCAATCTTGCCCTTCAAGCTGGGTGTTGACCACGTTCAACAGGCGTTTGGCCTCGTTGATATAGCGGTCGCGGGGGCGAGGGTCTTCGATCTCGCTGCCCGCAAATTTGTGGAAAAAGCCCAGTTGACCAAACATAGGCCCGACCCCGCCCATCTGAAACATCAGCCACTGGGTGATGCGGTGTTTGTCGGCGGCGCTTTGCCCCAGTAACTGTCCTGATTTCTCTGCGAGGTACAGCAGGATTGCCCCGCTTTCAAATAAGGCAAGCGGTTCACCATCAGGGCCATTGGGATCGATGATCGCAGGGATCTTGTTGTTCGGGTTCAGCGACAGAAACTCGGGGCTTTTGACGTCGGCATCCGCCAATGTCACCAGATGAGCCTCGTACGGCAGGCCGGTTTCCTCAAGCATGATCGACGCCTTGACGCCGTTTGGGGTTGGATAGGAGTACAGTTGGATCTTGTCCGGGGATTGGGCAGGCCAGCGGGCCATGATCGGATGAGGTTTGTTGTCCAGCATTGGGGGCTCCTGATTGGATATCTCGTCAAAGCTAGGGATCAAACTGCGATCATGAAAGCCCTTTGCCCTGTGCATTTCCGGTCAGGCCGTGTTTTTTGACGAACAACGGGGAAATCCGGCGAAACTCGCCCCTAGACCGAAACGTAATCTTGGCTCACAATCCGGTGACCCCCGCGAAAACCTCGCGGGTTTCTTGCTGTTGAAAGGAGATGCGCGTGGATGAGGTCGTAACACAGGTGGGCGCATACGCCCCGCTGATCATGAATGCGGTCAAGGCGCTTGTCGTTCTGATCCTGGGCTGGATTGTAGCCGGCGCAATCGGTGGCATGGTGCGCCGCCGGATCAATTCGACGCCACATATCGATCCCACACTCGGGAACTTTATGGCGAGCCTTGTCAAATGGGCCATACTGGCCATGGTTCTGGTTGCCGTTCTTGGCATCTTTGGGATCGAAGCTACAAGCATCGTTGCCATACTGGGTGCCGCTTCGCTGGCCATCGGTCTGGCGCTGCAAGGCACGCTCAGCGATTTGGCTGCCGGTGTCATGTTGGTCGTCTTCCGACCCTACAAACTGGGTCAGTATGTGGATATTGGCGGCACAGCGGGAACCGTGAAGGATTTGAACCTGTTCACCACTGAACTGGTAACCCCTGACAACGTTCAGATCATCGTCCCGAACGGTCAGTCCTGGGGATCGATCATCACCAACTTTTCGGCACATGACACGCGTCGCGTCGATCTGGTGTTCGGTATTGATTATGGTGACAGTGCGGACAAGGCGATGCAGATCATTCTGGATGTAGCCAAAGCGGACGACCGCATTCACAGCGACCCCGAGCCCTGGGTCAAGGTCACCAATCTTGGTGACAGTTCAGTGGACCTGACGGCGCGCCTCTGGTGTGATGCGGCTGATTATTGGGATGCCAAATTCGAACTGACCAAAGCTGTGAAAGAAGCCTTTGACGACAAGGGTATCTCGATCCCTTACCCACACGCAGTGGAAATTCAGAAACAGGGGTAATGGCTCCTGCCTGTCATCCGGGCATAAAATTTGCCCTTATCCTGTTGGGCTGGGCACCGCGCGAAAGCGCGGTGCTTTTTTGGTTTGTAAACTGTGGTCCAGAACCATCTTTGCTTATGACTTGACCACCACGTTGGGCGAAACCACGTCAATACCCAAGGCTTTGCCGACGGCATAGTAAGTCAGCTGCCCTGCATGAACGTTCAGACCTTCCAGAAGATGCGGATCGTCCTGACACGCCTGTTTCCAGCCTTTGTCTGCCAGAGACAACATAAAGGGCATCGTGGCGTTACCTAATGCGATGGTCGAAGTACGCGCTACAGCACCGGGCATGTTTGCCACGCAGTAATGCATGATGCCATCGACATCGTAGATCGGATCAGCATGGGTGGTGGCTTTCGAAGTCTCGAAGCACCCGCCCTGATCGATGGCGACATCAACCAGGACCGCGCCGGGCTTCATCGTCGACAATTGAGCGCGCGATACAAGTTTCGGAGCCGCAGCGCCTGGGATCAGAACGGCACCGATGACCATATCGGCATCCCGGATCAACTCGGCCGTGGCACCCGCCGTGGAATATTGGTTCTTGAAGGTCCCACCAAAGACATCATCCAGATAACGCAGCCGCGGCAAAGAGCGATCCAGAACAGTGACATCCGCGCCCATTCCCGCGGCGATTTTTGCCGCGTGCGTGCCCACGACACCGCCACCGATCACGACGACTTTGGCCGGGCCAACACCGGGAACGCCGCCCATCAGAACACCGCGTCCACCATTGGCCTTTTGCAGGGTCCACGAGCCGACCTGAGGCGCCAAACGACCCGCGACTTCGGACATCGGCGCCAGCAGAGGAAGACCGCCATTGGCATCGGTTACGGTTTCATAGGCGATTGCTGTACAGCCCGATTCCAGCAGGTCATGGGTTTGTTCTGGGTCGGGTGCCAGATGCAGATATGTGAACAGCAACTGACCTTCACGCAGCATCTTGCGTTCGACAGCCTGCGGCTCCTTGACCTTGACGATCATGTCAGCGGTGGCGAACACTTCTTCTGCGGTGTCAATGATGCGTGCGCCTGCGGCAACATAGGCGTCATTGTCAAAACCAGCGCCGATGCCTGCGCCGGTTTCAATCAGTACTTCGTGGCCGCGGGCAACCGCTTCCTGAGCGGCGTTGGGTGTCATGCCGACGCGGAACTCCTGAGGTTTGATTTCCTTGGGGCAACCGATTTTCATGGTGGTCTCCGTTCATAAACTGCTTAAATTATGTGCATTCCGGTGCGCAATTTCTGTGAAAGAAAACGTGCCGTGGGAATTTTCTTTGGAAGAATCTCCTGTATAAGGTGTAAATCCCGCAAAGGAATTGCACGAATGGCCTTGGATACGACTGATAGAAAGATTTTGGCCGCCCTCCAGAAAAACGGCCGGATGTCGAATTCGGAGCTGTCCGAGCAGGTCAACCTGTCGCCGTCTGCCTGCCATCGGCGTGTTCAGCGCCTCGAGGTCGAGGGGTTCATCCGCAACTATGTGGCGTTGCTGGATGCGCGCAAGATGAACGTGCCTACAACCGTCTTTGTCGAAATTACCCTTCAAGGGCAGGCCGAAGAGGTGTTGGATTCCTTTGAAAAGGCAGTGGCGCGTATTCCCGACGTTTTGGAATGCCACCTGATGGCCGGGACGGCGGACTATATCCTGAAAGTGGTGGCCGAAAACACCGAGGATTTTGCGCGTATTCACCGGCAATATCTGTCCCGCTTGCCCGGGGTGGCGCAGATGCAAAGCTCGTTTGCCTTGCGTACCGTGTTCAAGACCACTGCTCTACCGGTCTGACTTTCAGGCAGGGCCGGGATAGGTGAACAGCAGCAGGTGCACGAGGTTGAACCCGAAATGCATCGCAACGGGCACCCAAAGACGCTGTGTAGCATAGTATCCCAAACCACAGGCCAACCCGAGAATTGAGGCAAAGACCACCAATGCCGGTCCGCCGCCAAAGTGAGCCAACCCGAACAGCAGGCTAGCCGCAATCACGCCTCCTACCGCACCAAGACGTGCCGTGATGGCGGATTGAAGATAACCACGAAAGAAGGCTTCTTCCGTCAGGCAGGTCAAAAACAAGTTGGACAGGACAAAGACAAGCCACCACGGTGGGATCGAAAATTCCGACTGTATCGCGCCGACAACGAGACCCAAAAGAAACAGCAACGGCAACAGCAGCAGCCCTGCCGCCAGCGGGCCGAATTTGGTCTGAATGGCGCTTTGAAGCATCCCGGGCCAGGCTAAAAGAACGGCAAAGAAGACCATCGGTTTGTCCAGATTCAGATGCATTGTGAACCCAGTGCTGGCCGCACCGGCCTGCACCTGATCCAGCACTTTCAGGTTCTGAAATCCGGGCAGAAGATGTGCCCCCATAGCCAGACACCACAGGATCAAAAGCGTATGTCCTGTGATCGCGATCCACCCTTTGAGGTGCGGCAGCAAGGTGGCTCCGGCCAGCCCACCGACCACGGCGATGATCGCCACAGATGACATCAGCCCCGTTGCTGAGGCAATGCTTGCAAACAGAACCAGCAGTGACAGCGCGACCGCCTTGCGCCCCATAAGCGCAGTTACCTGCGCGGCGATCAGAATCGACCAAGGCCAGATCGCCGGTAGAAGAGAAAGAAAGAATGTCACGCGCTTTGCATCCTTTAAGTCCACACAGTCTTGCCGCACAAAATCGAGGCAATGCAAGCATTCAGCACGCTGTGTGTTCTTATGATGTGCCTTGCGTCAATTCTGACGCTTGTAACCTCTGGGATGGGCGGTCACATTTGGGAGAAAGACCATATGCCCGCGCCGTCTGGATTTTCAGATGTTTCGGCAGCATTGGGCGTCGTCGTCTTGCATCAATTTATCTGATGACATCAGGCGGTTACACAGGCCCGATATGGTTCGAACCCGATAACAAAAAAAGGAGCTGACCTTGGCTTACGAAAACAACGGTGGACCCAAAGATTGGCTTGAGGCCGAATTGGAAGACACGTTGGACGAAGATTTTGAGATCGAGTTCAGCGAACCAATGCTGTCGATGGAAGTGCGTAAGATCTATCGGGAACAGCACCCGGATATGCTGGATCGCAAGGTCTATTTCCGCAACCTGTTGCGCCTGCAGGCTGAGCTGATCAAAGTGCAGGATTGGGTTCAGCACACCGGTGCCAAGGTCTGTATTCTGTTCGAAGGTCGTGACAGCGCGGGCAAGGGGGGCGTGATCAAACGGATCACCCAGCGCCTGAATCCACGAGTTGCGCGAGTGGTCGCTCTGCCCGCGCCCAGCCGCCGCGAGCAAAGCCAGTGGTATTTCCAGCGTTACGTGCCGCATCTGCCTGCGGCAGGTGAGATCGTGTTGTTCGACCGGTCATGGTACAACCGCGCAGGCGTCGAACGGGTGATGGGTTTTGCGTCCGAGGACCAAGTCGAGCAGTTTTTTCAGGACGTTCCCGAATTTGAACGGATGTTGGTGCGATCAGGTATCATTCTGCTGAAATACTGGTTCTCGATCACTGATGAAGAACAGCAATTGCGATTCCTGATGCGTATTCACGACCCGATGAAGCAATGGAAGCTGTCGCCGATGGATCTGGAATCCCGCATTCGATGGGAATCTTATACCAAAGCCAAAGAGGATATGTTTTTCAGGACCAACATAACCGAAGCTCCTTGGTATATCGTCGAGGGTAACGACAAGAAGCGCGAGCGGCTGAATTGTATCGAACATCTTCTGACCAAGATCCCCTACACGGATGTGCCGCAGGAAAAAGTCAATCTGCCTGACCGCAGATACAACCCGGACTATGAACGCCGCGTGTTACCAGATGAGCTATACGTCCCAAAGATTTATTGATTGGGACATGCGGGGCGGTCCAGCCGCCCCGCATGAATGTTCGTATCAAGCGGCTTCGTTCATGCAGCCAGTGTCGTAGAAATTGAACACATAGATGTCCGCGCCCTCTGTCCCGTCTGCATCATAGCAAGTGGCAACGGGGTCTTCGGCCGGATCCACATCATCGGTGTCTACGACCATCATGTCATCCTCGACTGAGTCCGACGGGGTCAAGTCATCGGTTGCCCAATCGAACTGATCAATCTGTGCCAGAACGTTGTTGATGAAAGCTTCCAACTCGGCAAGGAAGGCTGCCACGTCAAAACACCCGCCCGGTTCTTCTGTAATGGGAGTTTCAGGCGCAGGCTCGGCCACGTCGGTATCGGGCGTTTCGGCATCCGGCTCCTCAGGTTCGGCGACGTCGGTGTCGGGCGTTTCGGTATCCGGCTCCTCGGGCTCGGCCACATCGGTGTCGGGCGTTTCGGCATCCGGCTCCTCAGGCTCGGCGACGTCGGTATCGGGCGTTTCAGCATCCGGCTCCTCAGGTTCGGCGACGTCGGTGTCGGGCGTTTCGGCATCCGGCTCCTCAGGCTCGGCCACATCGGTATCGGGCGTTTCGGTGTCCGGCTCCTCAGGCTCGGCCACGTCGGTATCGGGCGTTTCGGCATCCGGCTCCTCGGGCTCGGCGACGTCGGTATCGGGTGTTTCAGTGCCTGGGTCCTCAGGTTCCGCTACATCGGTGTCAGGCGTTTCAGTATCGGGATCCTGAGGTTCCACCACATCGTCTGTGGGTGGAACTGGCGCATTGCCGTTATCCAGCATCACAGCGCTGTCAGTGGCGGCGAAATTCTGAGTGACCATCACCGCGTCGAATCCTTGCATGTCACCTGTTTCTATGCCGATGCCAATATATTCGAAATCAGGGTTCAGGATGTTTGCTCGGTGTCCGGGGCTGTTCATCAGGTTTTCGTGCAACTGCGCGACATCATCGCTGATGCCAGGCTCGCCGCGTTCTGATTGCCAGGCGATGTTCTCACCAGTGCGCCAACTGCCGGACAGGTCTAAACCTGCATCCTGCATGCGCTCAGTTGCGCTAGACCCTCCCTCGCCAGTATGGCTGAACGTGTCCGTTTCCAGCATCCAGCTGCTGTGATCTTCGGATGAATCGTTCAACTGTCTCTCCAGTTGCAGCGGGGTGATCCCGCGGGATGTGCGCTCGGCGTTGATCAGCGCAAGCATTTCTTGCTCGATTGAACTTGCAGTCGACATGGTAGCCTCCGTTTGTAGGTGTCGTCCGATTAGACGTCGCCAGTTACAAGCGGCTTGCTGAGATCAGATAGAGGTGCAAAATTTTTAGGCGAATTCTGGCAGGGCGATGCTACCAATGCGGGATTCGCTGCGCTGCAAAATGCCGGGCAAAATGTTGCTGGTGGGGAAATGGCGGCTTGTCGCACACCCTGAACCACGAGTCGGCGGAATAAATCCGAAACCTGAAACGACAAACCCCCGGGCGTGGCCTCGGGGGTCGTCAAATAGTGTCATCCAAAGCTGGATGAGGAAAGTCTTAGAGCAGACCTTCGCGCTGGGCTTTCTTGCGTGCCAGTTTACGGGCACGACGAATCGCTTCAGCTTTCTCACGCGCTTTTTTCTCGGACGGTTTCTCGAAATGTTGCTTCAGCTTCATTTCACGGAACACGCCTTCGCGCTGCAGCTTTTTCTTCAGGGCACGAAGCGCCTGATCGACGTTATTGTCGCGAACACTAACCTGCATGTGGTTGTCACCACCTTTCTAGATAGAGTTGCAAGGAAATTGCAGGAGTTGGCCGTATAGCAAAGCCGCCCTAACTTGTCTAGTACTGGGCCCGACAACCGGAGAACCGCCATGACGACCACATATGAAGAAGCAAAACAGCAGCTTTTGGATGCGATGCTGATCCATGTTCCCTTCGACGGCTGGTCGGAAACCAGTTTTCGCGCCTCTATTTCCGATTGTGAGCTGGATGACGGTTTGGCCCGCGCGATTTGTCCACGCGGGGCGGTTGATCTGGCGCTGGCCTATCACGCACGCGGCGATCAGGCGATGCTGGATCGCATCAAATCCGAAGATCTGAGCGGGCTGAAATTCCGCGACAAGGTTGCCGCTGCCGTTCGGTTCAGGTTGCAGGCGGTCGAGGACAAAGAACTGGTACGCCGTGGCATGACGCTGTTTTCCTTGCCGACCCATGCGGCAGATGGGGCCAAGGCGGTTTGGCAAACCTGCGATCTGATCTGGGATGCGCTGGGCGACACGTCGGACGATGTGAATTGGTACACCAAACGGGCCACTCTGTCGGGTGTCTATTCGTCGACGTTGCTGTTCTGGCTGGGCGATGACAGCCCCGATCATCAGCGCACGTGGGAATTTCTGGACCGCCGGATTGACAATGTCATGGAGTTTGAAAAGCTCAAAGCGCAGGTGCGCGACAATCCGGTGTTGAAACCGTTTCTGGCGGTTCCAAACTGGCTGGCCGGGCAGGTGAAAGCGCCCATGAGAATGCGGGCCGATCTTCCGGGGATGTTGAACCCACGAAAGTAGACCATCTTGGCGCTAGGCCCCGGCCCGGATGCCTGCTAGGCATTGCGCAAAGGAGGTGCCTATGACCCAGATGATGCGCGCTGTTGAGATCACCAAACCGGGTGGTCCTGATGTTTTGCAACTGACCGAACGACCGATCCCCGAACCGGGTGACGGACAAGTTGTACTGAAAGTCGCCTACGCCGGTGTGAACCGTCCTGACGCGCTGCAGCGGGCAGGGGCCTATGATCCGCCGCCGGGGGCCAGCGACTTGCCCGGGCTTGAGGCCTCGGGCGAGGTGGTTGCCGTAGGTGCAGGGGTTGAAGGACTGTCGGTCGGCGACAAGGTTTGTGCGTTGCTGCCGGGTGGGGGCTATGCCGAATACGTCGCCACGCCTGCCGCCCATTGTCTGCCAGTGCCTGCGGGGATGGGAATGAAAGAAGCGGCGTGTCTGCCGGAAACATTTTTCACCGTCTGGTCAAATGTATTCACCCGTGGAGGTCTGAAGGCGGGTGAGCGGTTTCTGGTCCATGGCGGCTCCAGCGGGATCGGCACAACGGCAATCCAACTGGCCAATGCTTTTGGTGCGCGCGTTTTTGCGACCGCTGGGTCCGATGAGAAATGTGAGGCTTGCGTCAAGCTGGGCGCGGAAAAGGCGATCAATTACCGCAACGAAGATTTTGTGGCTGCCCTGCGGGCCGAGGGCGGGGCGAACCTGATCCTCGACATGGTGGGTGGCGGCTACATCCCGCGAAATGTCAAAGCGTTGGCCGAGGATGGCAGGCTGGTTCAGATCGCGTTCCTGCAAGGCCCCGTGGTCGAATTGAACTTTGCCCTGATGATGGTCAAACGTCTGACCCTGACAGGCAGCACTTTGCGCCCGCAAAGTGATTTGGCCAAAGCGCAGATCGCGCAAGACCTGCGTGAAGCCGCCTGGCCTCTGCTTGAGGCGGGAAAGGTTGCACCGGTTATGGACAGCGAATTTGATCTGGCCGAGGCTGCTGCTGCCCATGCACGCATGGAAAGCTCTGGCCATATTGGCAAGATTGTCCTCAAAGTCGCGGGCTGATTGTTGAATGCGCGGGCTTGTCCCGCGCGTTCACGCAACCGCGCGGCGGTACAGATGCCATGTGGCATGGCCCAGAACGGGCATAACCACGATCAGACCCAACAGCATTGGCAATGCGCCCAAAAACAGCAGTGCCGCCACGATGAACCCCCAGGTCAGGATGACGCCGGGGTTCTCACGCAAGACACGAAACGACGTCACAACCGCCACCGGCAGCCCCACCCTGCGGTCCAGCAGCAATGGAAAGCTGACAACGCTGACTGCCAAAGCGCAAAGGGCAAACACGAATCCAACAGCGGTTCCCGCGATAATCATCGTCCATCCCGCAGAGGTGGTGAGAACCTGTGTTGCAAATGCACCAAGGGACGCGGGTACTTCAGGGCCCATTGTGTAAGTATGAATGGTTTGTGCGACCATCAGCCAGACTAAAAGCAGCATGACCAGATAGAACCCAAGTACCAGAATTGCACCGAAGGACGGTGATCTGAAGACACCGAACGCATCTAACCAATGCACTGCACTGCCTTGTTCCCGCTTGCGGCTAATCTCGTAAAGCCCCACGGCGGCGACTGGTCCGATCAAGGCAAAGCCGGCGACAAGCGGAGCCAGAAGCGGAACCAGATTCATGTTCAAAGCAAAGCCGAACATCAAAAGCCCTGCGATCGGGTAGATCAACACAATGAACACGGCATCCGCCCGCGTTTCGAGAAAGTCGTCGTAGCCCGCGCGCAGACAGGCGCGCAGGTCTTGCAGCGTCAAGGTTTGCACCATTGGCAGCTCTTTGGTGTCCGCGCTGCCCAGGCGCGAGACGCTTTCCGAGACATGATCACCTGCCGCCCCGAGATTTCGGGCGGTCCAGCTGATCGGGTTTCCGATTGTTTTGGCCATTTTCCTCCCCTTCCCTGGCGAAAACTGCGCCGCGGGGCGGATCCGGCATCACGTTGCCCGTGGCCGGACCAGCCGGCAACGCCTGATTGCAGTATAGCACAGTTTTACGAAATCCAGATCAATAGTCTGGCATCGGACGGATTGCCCTGTGTTGAAGTCATGTTAGCTTGAGGGCAGGCAATAGGAGGTCAGGATGCAGAATACAGCAAAAACAGTTATGATTCATGAGTTTGGCGGCCCCGAAGTCCTGCGGATCGAAGACCGGCCGCTCGGCGACCCCGGACCGGGCGAAATCCGAATTCGTCACGAAGCCTGCGGTCTGAACTTTATCGATGTATATCAACGGACTGGCTTGTATCCTCTGGATCTTCCGCACGCGCTGGGCATGGAGGCCGCAGGTGTTGTCGAGGCTGTTGGCGAGGGGGTAACGCACCTGGAACCGGGACAGCAGGCCGCCTATGCTGCGGCACCGTCAGGGGCCTATTGCGAGGCCCGTGTGATGCCCGCAGCGCAGGTTTGCCCCTTGCCAGATGACATTACATTTCAGACTGCTGCGGCGATGATGCTTAAAGGTTTAACGGTGGAATACCTGTTTCATCGAACGACTCCGTTGAAACGCGGCGATACTGTCCTGTTTCATGCAGCCGCCGGTGGTGTTGGGCTGATCGCCTGTCAATGGGCAAAATCCGAGGGGATCACATTGATCGGGACGGCTGGAAGTGATGAAAAATGCAGCCTGGCCCGTTTCAACGGGGCTGCGCATTGCATCAACTACCGGACTGAAAATTTTGCCGAGCGCGTGGCCGAGATCACCAAAGGACAGGGTGTAGATGTGGTGATGGATTCAGTTGGGGCGGACACGTTCGAGGGATCTTTGGATTCCCTCAAGCCGCTGGGCATGATGATTTCCTTCGGAAATGCTTCGGGCCCGGTACCGCCCTTCAATATCGGTGTTCTGGGTCAAAAGGGGTCACTTAAGATCACCCGGCCCACGCTGTTCACGCATATCTCGGATCACGGGGTGTGTCAGGCAATGGCCCGAAGACTGTTCGGCAAAGTTGAAGGCGGTGAGGTCAAGATCCATGTGGATCAACGCTTTGCGCTTGATCAGGTTGCTGATGCGCATCGCGCGCTGGAGGCGCGACAAACAACCGGCAGCACAATTTTGGATGTGTGAGAAACGACCCGGCTGGAATGCCGGGTCCAACTTGCTTAACAGGTGAGCTTCAGAACCGATAAGAGGCTCGGATTTGCAACGTGGTCGCGTCAACGTCGACGCCGCTTCCATTGAAGTTGCTGAATTCGTGGTACAGCAGTTCACCACCGATGCTCACATTGGGTGCCACGATTTGCTCATAGCCCGCGCCAATGAACCAACCATCGTCGCTTCCCAGGTTGTCAGTTCCGGCTTCGGCGTAACCTGCAGTTCCGTATAGCAGACCTTGCGGGTTCACCTTGTATCCTGCGCGCGCTTTCAAACGCCATACGTCTTCGACGGTCACCGGAACATTAGACAGGCCAACATCAGCCCAGTCATAGTCGAAACCGCCGCCGACAACCCAGTCGCCCAGGTCATAGTCGTAGCCCAGAATAACACCACCGATTGCGCCGTCTCCGTCGACGCCAGCCACATTGGTGTCCACATCGATGTAACCCAACTGCAAACCACCGTAGAAACCGGTCCAATTGCCCGAGGATTGCGCTAGGGCCGATCCGGCCGTCAGTGTCGCGGCTGTTGCGATGAGAGCCAATTTCAAAGTCATCTCATTTCCTTTCGTTCGAAACTCAGCACCAGTGAGAATGCGCTCACTTATGCAGACCGATACGATCCAGCTTGGTCACTGGATCATTGATTTCTACCTATTCCAGCCCGAAATCCGGCGCTTGAAGATACAGGCAAGCGCCCGTGCCCTGTTCAGCCGGGCACTTGGTATACTGAAAAGATAGGAAAGGATCAGAGGTCTTCAAACGATATGCGGCGGCGGAACATTCCGCCGCCGACACAGCATTGCGTTTCAGCGGATTATTGCGCTTGCAGCTCCGCAGGGGTTTTGTCGGCAATGGTTTCCCAGTTTGCGCTGGCGCTTTCGATGAAGCCCGGGATGTCGCCTTCCCAACGTTCCTGGATATCTTGCGACAGGTTCAGGTACAGCTTGTTGTCAACGATTTTCCAGTGGTTCGGATCGCCGTCGAACTTGAAGCCCATGGCCGCGCCGAAAGCACAGTAACCACCATATGCAGGCAAGTATGCTTCTGGGTTGGCTTCAAAGGCGGCTTTGTTTTCTTCTGACGAGAAACGGTACAGCGCTTCATCATGCAGCGTGGTGATGCGGTAGTCGCCCTTGGTTGCTTCACCGGCGGTGAAGTAGGCAACCGGATCATAGCCCTGCATCGCCAGGCCGGTCGAGCTTGCGTTGATTTCCACGCCTGCGGCCAAAGTCGAAGTTGCCAGCGCGACAGACAGGGCGACGCCGCCGATCAGAGATTTAAAAGTGTTCATTGCTTCACCTTTCGTGAAAGGAGCCTTGTCTTGGTGCAAACGCAGGCCCCGGTTGTTGTCCTGTGCGGCCCGTAATTGACCGTCACGACAGCGATCTGGGAAGCGGGGTGATCACGTTCAAAGCAATGAATTGTGATTGTGCAGCAGCAAAGATGTCATGTTCAAAAATGTAGAGCTTAGCTGGCTTGGTCAGGCACAAGGCCCAGTACAAAACTGATTACTTTGCTGGCGGGCATTTCACAGGGCCGCAGCAACGCCCCGCTGTTGCGCGTCTGGTACAGGTTCAAGCTGATATAGTCTGCGCCGCCCCGTTCATGGGCGACCAGTTTGTGGGACTTGCCACCAGCCATCCGCTGCCGCACGACAACATAGCTGCGCCCATTAGAAGTGCCGTTAAAGCTGCCTTCCGGCAGCGCCAGAAACGCTGACAAGAACGCGTCGGGAGCCGTCACGGTTTCCCGATTTTCGGTTCTGTCCCGGCCTTGATCCGCGCCACATTCGAGCCATGACGCCAATAGATCAGAAGCGTCAGGATGATCCCCAGAATGAAGCTCGATCCGTTTGTAAGCACCAACACCCAGGTTGTGGACAGCGCCGCCGCGGCCAGTGCGCCGACCGACGAGATCCGCCAGATTGCGGCCGCGACCAGCCAGCTCAGGCAGCAGGCCACACCAACGCGCCAGTCCAGCGCCAGCCACAGCCCCAGAAAGGTTGCCACGCCTTTACCGCCCTTGAAGCCCAGCCAAATCGGGAAGCAATGGCCCACAAATGCCATAAGCGCTGCGATTTGGGCTGCATCTTCGCCCGCATAAGCACGCGCAACAAGAACGGCCACAGCCCCCTTGGCGGCATCAAATAGCAACGTCAGGGCAGCAGCGGCCTTGTTTCCAGTGCGCAGGACGTTCGTGGCCCCGATATTGCCCGATCCTATTTCGCGCAGGTTGCCCAGCCCCATAACCTTGGCCAGTATCAACCCAAAGGGAATGGACCCCAACAGGTATCCAATCAATGCCCACAAGAGCAAATCCTCTGCCGAATTTCCGATAATGGGCATTAAGATCTCCGGAACACTTCTTGGCCTGCAACATAAGTCGCAAGGACCTTACCTTGCATCCGCTGACCGTCAAATGGCGTGTTTTGCGATTTGGATTTTAAGGCGAACCGATCAAGCAAAAAGGGCACATCCGGGTCGAAGAAAACCAGATCAGCTGGGGCGTCTTTGGCCAATCGACCGCTTTCCAATCCCAACCGTTTTGCAGGGTTGAGCGCCATGGCCCCAAACAGCGTCGGCAGGTCCAGTTGATCTGCGTGATACAGGCGAAGCGCTGCAGGCAGCAGCGTTTCCAAAGCGACCGCACCCGAGGCCGCCTCTTCAAACGGCAGGCGCTTACTTTCTTCGTCCTGCGGTGTGTGCATCGAACTGATGATGTCGATCAGCCCTGTCCGAACAGCCTCGATCACCGCTTGCCTGTCGTCCTCGGACCGCAGCGGCGGTTTGACCTTGAAGAAGGTGCGATAGTCGGCCACGTCCAACTCATTCAGGGTCAGATGGTGGATCGATGTGCCGGCAGTGATGTCCAGCCCATTGCGTTTGGCCCGTACCAGCGCGGGCAGGGCACGGGCGGTGGTGATCTGATCGGCGTGGTAGGCCGCTCCGGTCATCTCAAGCAGGGCAATATCGCGATCCAGACCCATGCGTTCTGCCATGGGCGATACGGCAGGCAGGCCGCGCAACGCTGCGAACTTGCCGCTGGTCGCCGCCGCCCCGGCGCTGAGTCCGGGTTCCTGAGGATGGGCGATCACCAACGCGCCGCAGGATTTTGCATAAGTCAGCGCTCGAGAAAACACCTTGGTGTTGGTGATGACATGATCGCAATCGGTAAAAGCCACAGCGCCTGCGTCCTGCAAAAACCCGATCTCGGTCATTTCGCGCCCTTCGCGCCCTTTGGTCAGTGCAGCCATCGGCAGCACGTTGACAGGCGCATCCGCCTGCGCGCGTCGGGTTGCGAATTCCAACGTCTCTGGAGTATCCACTGCTGGCAACGTGTCGGGACGGGTGACGATGGTGGTCACACCTCCGGCGGCGGCGGCCAGACCTGCGGATTTGTAGCTTTCCTTGTGCCGCTCGCCCGGTTCACACACCTTGACGCCGATATCGACGATGCCGGGGGCGAGGCACTTTCCGTTGCAATCGATGATCTGACCGTCAGAACCCGGCGCGCTTCCTTCCCCTCGGGCGACAATCCGGCCATGGGCCACCTGTAGCCAGCCAGTCGTATCCGTCCCAGCCTCAGGGTCGATCATGCGGGCGTTGGTGAAGAGAACAGAAGTCATTGTGCGGCCTCTCGGGCTTGGTCCAGAGCCTGCAATGCGGCTTCTGGGTCGGACAGGTATTCAAATACAAGAAACAGACGGCGGGAGAATACTATGTTTCGACCGCTGAGATGGTATTTCAGCTTAGTATCAACGGGTACGTGCTTGGGCTTGAAAATCGCGCTGATCCACCATGCTCGGCGAGTAGTAACGACGTAGACGCGCCGAGACCGAATAAACCGATCCAACCAGATGAAAAAAGACAGTAGAATCGTACAACCGACCAACTTCCAAAAGTCCCGTACAGATTCCGCGAACCACGGGCTTGCGAGCCACGCCGAACAAAGACAAAGGATCAGAATTCTGTAAGCCCATCCGACACGCGGCGGAAAAAATCTGTCACTTGGCTTTCCAACCCACAAAACCCTTTCGGATTTGGGTATTGTCTCGCGCCACCACTCGTCGCTCATCCAATCGCCCTTTCAATGGCGGCTTTAGTGGCGACGGGGTCGGCTTGATACTTGATCAGGTGCTTGTCACCGCCCTTGGTGACGATCTGAACAAAGCTGCCCATGATGTTGACCGCCTGGATTTGATTTAGCGGCACCTTGCGCGCGCCGGGGCCGGTTAGGGAGGTGTCCGACATCTCCCATTTTGTGAACAGCTCTTCCGAGGCCAGATACCAGGCGCGAATGCCAATGGCAGCCAGACCTGCGGGTGCTCCGGTCCAGATGTACGGATTTCCGATCAGCCACAGAACGACCATTGCACCAGCCATCGCGACGGCGGCCAGCCAGGCGTTGGTGCGGATATAGGCCCCTTTGTCAGGGGCGAAGATCACAGGATCAGCCATATGACGCCTCCGATGACCAAAAGCGCGGCCAGCGCCAGAATGGCTGACCCGATACGGCGTGGGTGATCATCCAATGGAGTGGTCTGAGGTGCCGAAAATGGCTTGGCGCTTTCGGTTTCGATGACCCCTCCGGTCCAGTTCGTGGCCTCTTCCGTGAACAGACCGAACAGACGCAGACGCGGATCGGGCTTCAACGTCGCCGGGCGTCCTTGGAACGCAGCGCTGCGCAAGACCATAACCCAGCCGTTTATCGCGGCCAGAGCGTCCTGATCCAACTGATCCGGAGACACGGCGCAGCCTTCTGTCAGATAGCCATACAGCCCGAGGTCATCAAGGTCGGCAACCGGGAAGATATCTATCTGCTCAGGATCCAGCCCGTCCGCCCCAAGCACCTGATCGGCGGCACCCGGTTCGCGCAGGAACTTCGCCTCTTCCGGGCGCATGTCCAGCGTGAACAGGCGCAAGACGCCGCGTTCGTGGGGTGCAACGGTCAGATCGCTCATGCGGCCTCGCGCAGGTTGCGGGCCAGCAGATCCATCGCGGCCATACGAACGGCGACGCCCATTTCCACCTGTTCCTGAATGACGGATCGGTTGATGTCGTCGGCCAGCGTGCCGTCGATCTCAACCCCGCGGTTCATCGGGCCGGGATGCATGACGATCGCGTCTGGTTTGGCCTGCGCCAGCTTCGCGGCATCCAGACCATAGCGGTGATAGTATTCGCGTTCCGAAGGGATGAACCCGCCATCCATCCGCTCTTTCTGAAGGCGTAGCATCATGACGACATCGACGTCCTTCAGACCCTCGTTCATGTCGTCATAGATCTCGGCCCCAAACTCGGCGAACTGGCCGGGTACAAGTGTCGGCGGGCCGATTAGGCGAATACGGTTTTCCATCTTGCCCAGCAGGATCAGGTTTGATCGCGCGACGCGGGAATGGGCCACGTCGCCGCAAATCGCAATGTTCAGCCGGTGCAGGCGGCCCTTGGCGCGTCGGATGGTCAGCGCGTCCAACAGGGCTTGTGTGGGGTGTTCATGCTTACCGTCGCCCGCGTTCAGAACAGCGCAGTTGACCTTTTGTGCCAGCAGATCGACCGCGCCGGAATGCGGATGCCGCACAACCAGAAGATCCGGGTGCATCGCGTTCAATGTCATCGCCGTGTCGATCAGGGTTTCACCCTTCTTGATCGAACTGGCCTGCATTGCCATGTTCATCACATCTGCACCCAGACGCTTGCCCGCCAGTTCGAAACTGGCTTGCGTGCGGGTCGAGTTTTCAAAGAACATGTTGATCTGGGTCAGCCCCGACAGCACGTCCGAATGCTTGGTCGACTGACGGTTCATGTCGACATAGGTCTCGGCCAGATCCAGAATTTCGGTAATATCGGATTGGGACAGATGCTCGATGCCAAGAAGGTGACGATGGGCGAAACGCATGGGCGGGCTCCTGTCTGACAATCGGGCCGCTTATAGGAAGCTGTGCAGCGCAAGGCAACCTAAGGTTCCGTGCCCTCTGGCAGTTTTTCGCAGCCACCCGCGGGCAGGCATTGTTCGCCCGGCTTGCACCATTTGCCATAGCCGCAGTCGATAGCCTTGATCGGGACGCAGCCTTGATGGGCCGAACATTTGAAGCCGGGGCGGCATTGCGACCCGGTTTCCTCGCACAAGAACCATCCTGGACGGGAACAGCCCCCGCCGGGCAGGCAGGCCGAACCGCGCGCGCAGGTGCGCCCGTCATCGCAAGTTTTGGGTGGTGTTGTGTCCAGATCGGGTGCGATCCGTTCACACTCGCCACGCCCATTGCAGAAACTCCCGCCCGGGCAATCCAGACGAGACGTGCATTTGTTCGCGCCTGCAGGTGCACATCTGGTTCCACCGGCCACGCAACGTTCGAACGGGCCGCAGGTGCGACCGCCGCCGCAATAGGTGCCGCCCAGCGGAATACAGTGACCATCAAAGCTGCATCTTTGCCCGCCCGAACAGCAGGTGCTGCCACATTTGAACTGCCCCGCACGGCACTGTCCCTGAGTGTTGTGGAACGTCGCCAGAACCGGATCGCCGGTCAGGGCCACCACAAGCCCGAGCAGGAGGAATCGCAGAGTTCTGAGCATCGCGCCCCGATGGTCGGCGCGACAGAGCGACCGATCAAGCCCTATTCGCTTTCCCTCGGCGCGTAGGCAGGTAAATTGTCCGTATGGAATCGGGCTTGGACTATTACTCTGCACGGGCGTTGCTGGAATGGCAGGTCGAATTGGGTGCAACCGAGGCAATCGGGGACGCGCCGGTTGATCGGTACGCGTTGCCGGATACGTCGCCCAAGCCCAAGAAGGCAGAAGCAACCCCTGTGGCCCCGGAAAAACCCAAAAGGGTTGACCCGGTTGCGGTCGCGCAAGCGGCATCTAAGGGGGCGGGTTCGCTGGACCAATTGCGCGCGGCGATGGAGGCTTTTGATCATTGCGAGCTAAAGCGCGGGGCACGGCAGCTTGTATTTGCCGACGGTACCCCCGGCGCAAAAGTGATGATCATTGGCGAGGCTCCAGGTCGCGACGAAGACCGTGAAGGCAAACCCTTTGTTGGTCGCGCCGGTCAATTGCTGGATCGGATGCTGGCGGCAATCGATCTGGATCGTACGCAAAACGTCTACATTACCAACGTGCTGCCATGGCGACCGCCGCAAAACCGCGATCCCAAGCCCGAAGAAATCGGGATGATGAAACCCTTCTTGGAACGGCATGTGGCGCTGGCCAAGCCCGAAGTTCTGGTGGTGATGGGCAACATCAGTTGTCAGGCGGTGCTGGGAAAACGGGGCATTACCCGTTTACGCGGCAATTGGGAACAGGCAATGGATTTGCCGGTCATCCCGATGTTCCACCCGGCTTACCTGCTGCGCCAACCACAGATGAAACGGCAGGCCTGGGCGGATCTGTTAGAGCTGAAGGCGCGGCTGAGAGGTGGTGCATGAAGGTTCTGGCCTTCTCTGATTTGCACATGGCACGCAATCGCGCCGCAGATCTGGTGGCGGCCAGTGTTGAGGCGGATCTGGTCATTGGCGCGGGTGATTATTGCAACATGCGTCAGGGTCTGGATGCGGCGATGCAGATGCTTGTAGGCATAACTGCCCCACTGGTGTTGATACCCGGAAATGCAGAAAGTGCCGAAGAACTGAGTGACGCCGCCCCGGAAGGTGTCCATGTCCTGCATGGATCTGGCATGACTGTAGATGGGTTGCGCCTGTTTGGCCTTGGCTACGGTGTGCCGCCCACGCCGTTTGGTGACTGGTCCTGCGACCTGACGGAAGGTGCGGCGACCGAGATGTTCGACCGGTGCGATGCGGCTGATGTCCTGATCGTGCATTCTCCGCCCAAAGGCTATGGGGATCAGACTTCTCAAGGCATGTCAGTCGGGTCGACGGCCGTGCGCAACGCCATAGAGCGGCTGCAACCGGGTCATGCGGTCTTTGGTCATGTACACGAAAGTTGGGGCTATCGCGGAACTCTGGGCCGAACTCAACTGGCCAATCTTGGGCCGAAACTGAATTGGTTTGAGGTAGAGCCATGATCGATACCATCACTTTGCTGGCCTTCATTCCCGCTGCCTTGGCGCTGAACTTCACGCCGGGTGCGGATATGATGTTTTGCTTTGGTCAGGGGTTGCGATCCGGCCCACGGCCTGCGGTCTCGGCCAGTGCCGGTGTCGCAGTCGGGTTGATGATCCATGTTCTGCTGGCCGGTTTGGGTCTGGGCGCTGCAGTTGCGGCGATGCCGTGGCTGTTTGACGTGATCCGCTGGATGGGCGTGACGTATCTGCTCTATCTGGCCTGGGGCGCGATCCGTAACGGTGCGATCACCGAAGATGCACCGGTCCGCCCAACCCATCTGGCATTTCGGGACGGGATGCTGGTCAACTTGACTAACCCCAAGGTCATCCTGTTTGTGCTGGCCTTCATCCCGCAGTTTGTAAACCCTGCTTCGGGCTCTGTTCTGCTTCAGTTTCTGACCTTTGGTGTGATCATCGCGATCGGAGCGTTTGTGGTGAACGGGCTGGTGGGCATATTCGCGGGAGGTGCGGGTCGGGTGCTGGTTGGCAACCCACGCGCCTCTCGCATTATTGGCTGGGTTACAGGGGGTATTTTTGCTGCGCTCGCCATCCGGCTTGCGATTATGGAAAGGGCCTGACGACAAATGTCGCGCATTGACGAAAATAAAGAGTTCATCCCGGTCAGAATTGCCGTTCTGACCGTGTCGGATACACGGTCGATGGACGAAGATCGCTCGGGCCAGACTTTGGTGGACCGGATCGAAAAGGCGGGTCACGTGGTGGCTGATCGCAGGATCATCCGGGATGAACGTGATCAGATCGCCGATCAACTGCGCGCCTGGGTGGCAGATGATCACATAGATGTCGTGATCTCGACCGGAGGCACCGGTTTGACCGGGCGCGACGTAACGGTCGAGGCGCATCGGGATATCTATGAGAAAGAGATCGACGCCTTCGGCACCGTGTTCACCATTATCTCGATGGAGAAAATCGGCACTTCGGCGGTTCAGTCCCGCGCAACGGGCGGTGTTGCCGGTGGCACGTACCTGTTCGCACTGCCGGGCAGCCCAGGAGCCTGCAAGGATGCGTGGGACGGGATACTCGAAAAACAGTTCGATTATCGCCACCGCCCCTGCAATTTTGTGGAAATAATGCCCAGATTGGACGAACACCTGCGACGGAAGTAGACTGGTTGTACGTTCAATTCCGTGTAACCGCTTTGTGGCTTGGCATAATTCGCGATCCAGCTACATGTTGGGAACGGCAGCTTGGTGCAACCGGGGTAACTGACTGATGCGATTTCTGCGGCAAAGCCTTGTCGGTATTTTTCTAGCGTTTCTGACGCTGGCTTTGCTGTTTGTTGCAGCGCAGATCATCATTGGTGCGGTGCAGGATGTTCTGGCACGAGACGATACAACGCCACCTTCGCGCGAAAGGGTATTTGCGGTGTCGGTGCAACAGGCCGAGGCTGAAACGGTTACTCCCTATCTTGAGGCGTTTGGAGAGGTCCAAAGCCGCCGCAGGCTGGAATTACGCGCAGCGCTGGGCGGGCGCGTGATCGCGCTGGCCGAGGACTTTGAGGATGGCGGTGCAGTCACGGCGGGTGAGATTCTGGTCGAACTGGACCCGGCGGATGCACAATCAGCACTCGATCGGGCCAAATCCGATCTTTTGGATGCTCAGTTTGAGGAACGCGATGCCGAACGCTCATTGCTGTTGGCTCAGGACGAACTGAAGTCGGCTGAGGCGCAGGCGGACCTGCGCGAAAGAGCGCTTCAGCGTCAGCGTGACCTGGAATCCCGTGGAGTTGGCGCCGCAGCCAGCGTGGAAGAGGCTGAACTGGCTGCGACCTCGGCGCAGCAAGCGGTTCTGGCCCGCCGAATCGCGCTGGCGCAGGCAGAATCCCGTGTTGATCAGGCCATGACTTTGCAGTCCCGTGCGGTGATCGCGTTGGAAGCAGCAGAGCGTGACCTAGAAGACATGACTATTCGGGCCGGCTTTGGTGGCACACTGACCGACGTGACACTGGTGGAAGGGCGATTGGTGTCGGCCAACGAAAAGCTGGCGGAACTGGTTGATCCCAATGCCCTTGAAGTGGCGTTCCGCGTATCGACCGCGCAATATGTCCGCCTGCTGGATGAAACCGACCGACTGATCAACGCCCCGGTTACAGTGTCGCTGGAAGTCACCGGTGCGGATCTGACTGCTGCGGGTCAGGTCAGTCGCGACAGCGGTTCGGCCGGCGAAGGACAGACCGGGCGGCTGATCTATGCCCGACTGCAAGAGGCGTCGGGTTTCAAGCCCGGTGACTTTGTGACGGTTTCGGTCCAAGAGCAGCCGGTCGCAAATGTCTACCGATTGCCGTCCTCAGTGCTTGATGCGTCGGGTACGGTTCTGGTTCTGGGCGCGGACGACCGCCTGGAGAGTCTTCAAGTGCAGTTGGTTCGCAGGCAAGGGGATGAAGTCCTGCTGAGAGGCGATGGGTTGGAAGGGCGCGAAGTTGTCATCGGGCGTACGCCGCTGCTGGGCTCGGGTGTGCGGGTTCGGCCGTTGCGGGTTGAGGCCGGTGCAGACCCGGACATGGTCGAGTTAAGCCCTTCGAAACGGGCCGCACTTGTGGCGCAGATTGAGGCCAGCGAGACAATGCCACAGGACGAGAAATCGCAGCTGCTTGGCCAATTGCAGGAGGCGCGCGTGCCAGCCGCTCTGATACGCCGTCTTGAAACCAAGGCCGGAGGCTGAGCGCCATGATGCGCGAGATACCCGGCGCAGCGGGCGGCATTCTCAGTTACTTCACCCGTCACCGGACCGTTGCCAATCTTCTGTTGCTGGTGATGCTGGTTCTGGGCGCGGCGGCCATTCCAAACATGCGGGCACAGTTCTTTCCCGACGTGGTCTTGGAACGCGTCGATGTCACCGTCTCGTGGGAGGATGGTGGACCCGAAGATATGGATGCGGGGATTGTCCAGCTTCTGGAACCTGCGCTTTTGGCAGTGGAAGGCGTAACAAGCACAGAGGCCAGCTCTTACCCCGGCTGGACGCGGATCAGACTTGAGTTTGAACCAAACTGGGATGTATCCCGCGCGGTCGAGGATGTCAGAACTGCGGTGGATGGCGTCTCGGACCTGCCTGAAGACGCCGAGGAACCTAAAATCCAACGTGGCGTTTGGCGCGACAGGGTGACGGATCTGATTATCAGCGGCCCAACAGACACCACGCAACTGGCCAAGCTGACCGATGAGCTGATCAACCGCCTTTTCGCTGCCGGTGTCACCCGCACCAGCATCCGAGGTATTGCCGCACCGCAGATTGTTGTCGAAGTGACAACGGCACAGTTGATTGCAAATGACATCACAATGGCCGAAATCGCCTCGGCCATCGGGGCCGAAGTAAATACGGATCCAGCAGGTGAAGTGGAAGGCGCGGGTGCGCGCATTCGGGCCGGGACAGAAAAGCGAAGACCTGAGCAGATCGAAGCCATTGCGCTGCGAACCAATGACGATGGGTCGAAACTGCGGGTTGGTGACATAGCCCGCATTCGGGTCGAAGGGGTTACGCGCGACCGCAGCTATTTTGTCGGTGACCACCCGGCCATGTCGATCCGGGTTGACCGGTCAAACCAAGGCGATGCCATCGAAATCCAGCACACAGTTGAAGATGTCGCCCGCGAGATGCAGGCCAGCGTGCCCGAAGGCGTGAAGATCGAGTTGATCCGCACCCGGGCCCAGGCCATCACCGACCGCCTGAACATCCTAGTCGACAATGGACTGATGGGATTGGGCCTTGTGGTCTGTCTGTTGTTCCTTTTCCTGAATGCTCGCATCGCTTTCTGGGTTGCGGCTGGTATTCCTGTGGCCATGTCGGCTGCCATTGCGCTGATGTATCTGGGTGGATTATCGCTGAACATGGTCTCGCTGTTTGGCCTGATCATTACCCTCGGCATTGTGGTTGATGACGCCATTGTGGTGGGTGAACACGCCGATTTCCGCGCCCGCCGTCTGGGCGAGCCGCCTGTGGTGGCGGCGGAACGTGCCGCCCGGCGAATGGCGATGCCGGTTTTGGCAGCAACTGTCACGACGGTGATCGCGTTCTTCGGTCTGACATTGGTTGGTGGTCGCTTCGGAGAGCTGATCCGCGATATTCCTTTCACGGTGATCGCGGTTCTTATCGCGTCGCTGGTTGAATGCTTCCTTATCCTGCCCAACCATATGGCACACGCGATCGCGCATTCCGCCAAGGAGCACTGGTACGATCTGCCGAACCGTGTTGTGAACCGGGGCTTCCGTTGGGTGCGGGACCACCTGTTCCGCCCGTTGATCGCCTGGGTGATCTGGGCGCGATACGTCGTTGTGGCTTTGATGATCGCGATTCTGGCCAGTCAGGTAGCCTTGTTCATCCGTGGCGATGTGAATTGGCGCTTCTTCAACGCGCCAGAACGCAGCTCAGTCAGTGGTGGGTTCATCATGCGCGAAGGCTCGACCCGGTCGGATACGCTGGAAATGATGCGCATTCTGCAGGACGCAACAGATGAATTGGGCCAGATCTATGAAGAGCGTTATGGCCAGAATCCGATTGAATTTGTTCTGGCCGAGATCGGAGGCACCGCTGGCCGTGGTCTGGCGGCGGCAGACGGAAAAGACGGCAGCGTGCTGGGCGGGATTTCGATCGAATTGATTGACGCCGATCTGCGACCCTATTCCAGTTTTGAATTTGTGGGCGAATTGCAGGACTTCGTGCCACGGCACCCGAATGTCGAAGTGTTGACTTTCCGGGGCTGGCGGTCCGGCCCCGGCGGTGATGCCATTGACGTGCAGTTTTTTGGATCGGACGTGAATGTCCTGAAGTCGGCGTCTGAGGATCTGCAGGCCGCATTGTCGAAATTCCCCGAAGTCTCGGCGCTAGAAGACACTCTGGCCTATGACAAGGAAGAGTTCATTCTGGATCTGACAGCCCAGGGGCAAGCTTTGGGCTTTCGGATCGAAACGCTGGGCCGCGCGCTGCGCAACCGCCTGAACGGGGTCGAAGCGGCCACCTTCCCGGACGGTCCACGCAGCACTGAGATTCGAGTTGAATTACCCGACGGCGAGTTGACGGCAGATTTTCTTGAGCGGACCCTGATGCGTTCGCCGGATGGGGTTTATGTACCCTTGGCCGACATCGTTTCCGTTGAGCGCAATACAGGTTTTTCGATCGTCCGGCGCGAAAACGGCATTCGGGTGGTTTCGGTCACAGGTGATATCTCCGAGGATGACCCGGCGCGCGCAGCTGAAATCGAACGGATGATGCAGGATGAAATTCTGCCGAACATCGCTGCCGAACGTCAGGTTGAATGGCG
Source organism: Ruegeria sp. CF8 (assembly GCF_056537285.1). Classification (NCBI taxonomy): domain Bacteria; kingdom Pseudomonadati; phylum Pseudomonadota; class Alphaproteobacteria; order Rhodobacterales; family Roseobacteraceae; genus Ruegeria; species Ruegeria sp. CF8. The sequence continues at coordinate 59,452 of NZ_JBQFRG010000006.1, forward strand.
CATGTCGGGTCTGAGTGAGCAAGAAAACGAGTTCCTGACCGAAGCGCGCACAGGTTTGGTCCTGTGTCTGACCGGGATCTACCTTGTGCTGGCCTGGGTGTTTGCAAGCTGGTCGAGGCCGTTGGTGGTTATGGCGATTATCCCCTTTGGCCTCGTTGGGGCGATCTGGGGCCACTACATCTGGGATGTGCCTCTCAGTATGTTCACGGTGGTCGGATTGTTGGGCATGACCGGGATCATTATCAACGACTCAATTGTGCTTGTGACCACAATAGATGGGTATCAGCAGGATCGCGGTCTGGTGCCGTCAATTGTTGAGGGCACAGCCGACAGGCTTAGGCCTGTTATGCTGACCACACTGACAACGGTTCTTGGGCTTGCGCCGCTGCTCTACGAAGGGTCACAACAGGCACAATTCCTGAAACCGACCGTGATCACCTTGGTCTATGGGCTTGGGTTTGGGATGCTTCTGGTTCTGATCCTCGTGCCTGCCCTGCTGGCGATCCTCAATGATGTTGCGCGTCCGATGACAGCCATGCGCCGCGCGGTGCGCGCGCCGGACCGGGTGGTTCGGGGCGCTCTGATGAGTACAGCCGCCGCCTTGGCGGTTTGGTTTGCTCTGACGATGATCTGGCCAACTGTCACCGGTGCGCCAATTGATATCTTCCAGGGTCTTTATGCTGACGCTGAAGGTATCCCGGTTTTGCAGATGGGGCTGGGCGCGTTCCTGGCCGGAGCCCTGACTATTCTGGCTTTGAGCATAGTGCTGTCCGGGTTGCTGTATGGCCGGCTCTCCCGGTCAGCAGGAACCTAACCATTACGCAGAGCGTATTCCATCAGATCGGCAACCCGCGCGCTCATCGGCAGGTCGCCTTCGCGTATCTGTTCGATCGGGAACCAGCGTGCATCCAGTGCGTCGTCGCCAGCTTCGGGCGCGCCAGAGAGATACGTGCAGGCGACACCAACCAGAAGGTAGTGGGACAGGACCTGCCCATTTGGATCGTGCCGCAGAAGATCCAGATTTTTTAGGTAGTGCGACGGCTCTGCAATCACCGAGGTTTCCTCACGCAGCTCGCGCTGGGCAGCTTGCAGAACGGTCTCACCCCATTCCACATGCCCGCCTGGAAAGCCCCACAACCCGGCATCCGGCTGTTTGCTGCGTTGTACCAGAAGCACCTGATCCTGATGCAGAACAACCGCCAACGCGCCGATTTTTGGAGTTTGGATCACTAAGTCAGCCCGCGCTGCAGCCCAGAATATCGACGGCGTGATTGGCACCCAGAACAGTGATCCGGATTTCAGACCGGTCCAGCGCGAAAGGTGCACCAGACGCGTTAATGATTTCAGCCTGCGCCACCAGCGTATCGCCCTCGCGTTGCGAGATCGGTTGCGATGCCCAGAGAACGGGGTTTCCGGGCTCGATCACTGCGACTTCGCGGCCCCCAGCGGACGGCATTGTGACCCGAGCTTCGATTTGAATTCCGTCTTGTGTTGGTGTGAGATTACAGGTGGCCTTGCTGACCCGGGCTTCCTGCGCCGAGTAGGGACGTTGCGCCAGAGCCGCGGCAATGGCCGGGTTGCGGCCTGCTTCCGAGTCTAGCGTATGGTCAAAGCCCAAACGTTCGGGGATGCACACGTCTTTGCAAACGCCCAGATCCATCTCACCTTGCAGGCGCACGGGTTTGGCAGGGTTTCGCGGTGTAATTTCAATCGGCAGGATCAGCTGGTTTTCATATCCGATCGACTGCAAGCCATTCTGGTCAAAGATCTCGGGTGCGGGCCAGGTAATGTCCACATGCCCAACGTTGCTTGAGCGTTTCCAGTCGAATTGAGGCGGGATGCCCGCATCACCGGGCGCGCGCCAATAGGTTTTCCAGCCGTCTTTGAGGGTTAGCCTCAGGGCGCTCTGATACGTGCCGTTTGCGGTTCGACCGCCGTCCAGAACATCCAGTTTCACTACACCGTCCAAACTCTGTGCGGTGGCAGCAGAGGACAGGGTTAGGCAAGCAAACGCAACGGCGGCTGTGGATTTGATCGACATCTTCATACCTCATACATGCGCGGGCTGGGGCTGGATTCCAAGTCACGATCCGGTCACTGCAATGAAATCTGCCGAATTACCCGTTGTTCTCTTGCAAACACAGGGGTGGCGGGGCCATTGTTGACAGAGTTGAGAAAGAGATGGCGTCCCATGGATCTGACCGGAAAACTGTTGATTGCGATGCCCGGTATGGGCGACCCGCGATTCGAACATTCGGTGGTTTACATGTGCAGCCACGGTGATGACGGCGCCATGGGGCTGATCATCAACAAACCCTCGGATCTGCGTATCAAGACCTTGCTGGGCCAATTGAACATTGCGTGCCGTATTCCGGTTGTTGGCGAACGGCTGGTTCATTTTGGCGGCCCTGTCGAGATGTCGCGCGGCTTTGTTCTGCACAGCGCCGACTATGAGGCCAACTTGCATTCGATGCAGATCTCGGAAGAGTTCAGCATGACCGCGACGCTTGATGTGCTGGAAGACCTTGCCTCGGGCACCGGGCCGCTGAATTCGATGTTGGCACTGGGTTATGCCGGTTGGGGGCCGGGTCAGCTTGAAGACGAAATCGCCATGAATGGCTGGCTGACCACTGAAGCAGCTTCCAAACTGGTCTTCGACGTACCGGATGATGAAAAATGGGAGGCTGCGCTGGCAACATTGGGCGTAGATCCTTTGACTTTGTCCGCCAGCGCTGGCCGGGCCTGATCAGCAGTCGCGTGGTGCTGCCGCGCGTCGTAGCCGGTCGTTTATCGCTGCGCCCAATCCGGTATCAGGCACCGGAGAAACCGCAATAGGTCGCCCGGTTCTGTTCAACTCGTGCAGCGACGCAAAAAGGTTTGCGGCGGCCTCAGTTAGGTTGCCGTCCAAGGACAGGTTCAAATCACAATCTACCGGGCCAAAGCCCAACAACACCTCATCCCCCTGACGCGATCCGGCATTCAGGCGGACTGGCGCGTCCGGCGCATAATGCGATTGAAGCTGCCCCGGAGCGGTCAGCAGATCACCGGATTGATGCATGTGCAGATGCACCCCCAGTTCCTGTTCGATCTGTTCCAGTGCGACGCCGCCGGGTCGTAGCAAAGTGGGCTCTCCGGCCAGTCCGACGATTGTGGATTCCACGCCAACGCCGCACGGCCCGGCGTCCAGAATTGCGGCGACCTTGCCCCCCAGACCCGACCACACGTGATCTGCTGTTGTGGGGCTGATCTGACCTGACGGGTTTGCCGAAGGCGCTGCAATCGGCCCATCGAATGCAGTCAACAAGGCGCGCGCGGTGGGATGCGCAGGCACCCGAACCGCCAGCGTGTCCAAACCGGCGGTCACAAGCGAGGATATTCCGTGCCCCTCGCGCAGCGGCAAAACCAAAGTAAGCGGACCGGGCCAGAAGGCGCGCGCCAGTTGTTCGGCCTGATCGGACCATTGCACAAACCTCTGCGCCGCGCTGACTGAGGCGACATGGGCGATTAACGGGTTGAAGCTGGGCCGCCCCTTGGCCTCGTAAATTGATGCAACGGCCTTTCCGTTTCGGGCGTCTCCGCCTAGCCCATAAACCGTCTCGGTTGGCAGGGCCACAAGAAGACCCTGACGCAACAAATCTGCCGCCCGCGCGATGCCGTCGGGATCAGCCGTCAGTTCCTGAGTGCCGGATGAGATCATATCTGGTGACGCCGCGTTTTGGTTGCCTGAAACATGAGGAACGGTAGGTAATCGATCAAGACCCATACGCTTACCGGCGCTTGTCACTGATTCCAAGCCCGTCGACGTATTCTGATCCTCTAGACGTTCGAGAGTTGTCATGCCCTATCGCGCCCCAATCTCAGACTATCAGTTTCTGCTGGACCATGTGGTCGGGTTTGACCAGATCGCCGCGACCGAAAAGTTTGCCGAGGCCAGCGTCGATGTCGTGACCGCGATCCTGACCGAAGCAAGCAAGATGTGTGAAGAGGTGATGGCCCCGTTGCAGCGCACCGGTGATCTGGACCCTGCGCGTCTTGAAAACGGGGTGGTCAAAAGCCCCGAGGGATTTGCAGTGGGCTGGAAGGCGATCGCAGACGGGGGCTGGATCGGCATGAGCGGTGATCCCGAACACGGTGGAATGGGCTTGCCGATAACCATCGCAACAGCCGTGAACGAAATGATGAGCGCAGCGTGCCTGTCCTTGCAGGTTGCTCCGCTGATGAGCCAAGGCCAGATCGAGGCGCTGCAACATCACGCCAGCGACGAGCTTAAGGCTTTGTATTTGCCCAAATTGATGTCGGGTGAGTGGTCGGGAACAATGAACCTGACCGAACCACAGGCTGGTTCGGATGTGGGCGCACTGACCACCAAAGCAGAGCCGAACGGTGATGGGACGTATGCGATCACAGGGCAAAAGACTTACATCTCGTGGGGTGACAACGACTTTGCCGAGAATGTCTGCCATCTGGTGCTGGCCCGTTTGCCGGATGGTGTGCCTGGCACAAAAGGAATATCCCTGTTCCTGGTGCCAAAATACCTGCCGGATGCAAACGGGAACCCTGGCGTGGCCAATGACCTGCATGTGGTATCTCTTGAACACAAAATGGGCCTGCACGGTTCACCCACCTGCGTGATGCAGTATGATGGAGCCAAAGGCTGGCTTGTCGGGCAAGAGCATGGTGGCATGGCCGCAATGTTCACCATGATGAACAACGCGCGCTTGGGCGTCGGCGGTCAGGGCGTTGGTTCAGCGGAAGGCGCTTATCAACATGCGCTGGCCTATGCGCAGGAACGCAAGCAGGGCAAAACGCCGTCAGGCACGATCATCGATCATGCGGATGTGCGTCGCATGCTGATGGACATGCGGGCTGATGTTTTCGCAGCGCGTGCCATTTTGATGGCCAATGCTGCCGCGATAGACATGGCCGAGGCCACCGGAGACGCCGACTGGGTTGCGCGCGCGGCCCTGTTGACGCCGATTGGCAAAGCGTTTGGAACGCAAACAGGCATACGCGTGGCCGAAACCGGTGTTCAGGTGCATGGCGGCATGGGGTATATCGAAGAAACCGGGGCCGCGCAGTTCTATCGCGATGTCCGGGTGACCGCGATTTACGAAGGTACAAACGGAATTCAGGCGATGGATCTGGTCGCACGCAAGATGATGGATGGGGGCGAGGCCGCGTCAAATCTTCTCGATGAGATTGAGGATCAGGCCGAGCGCGCCCGCGCCACTATGCCCGATTTGGCCGGTCCGGTCTGGGAGGCCACTGAAACACTGCGCGAGGCGACCGAATGGCTTGTGGCGCAGGACAACATGAACGACCGCTTTGCAGGTGCGGCGGCGTATTTGCAGGCTTTTGCCCGCGTGCTGGGCGGGCATTACCACCTGACGGCAGCTCTGGCCGACCCTGATGGACCACGGGCCAAGTTGGCGCGATACTATATCAAGGCTTTGCTTCCCGAACATTCTGGTCTTTTGGCCCGTGTTCAGGGTGGGGCAGATGATCTTTTTGCGCTGAGCGTGGACGAGTTGGCAGCCTGATGGACGGGGATCGCGTATTGGGAATCAGATATCCGTGGGACGAACCGCCCGCGACAGGCCAAGCCATCCAGATTGCCGAGGGGGCTCTTTGGATGCGCCTGCCGCTGCCAATGGCTCTGGATCACGTCAATATCTATGCTATGGACGATGGTGATGGCTGGACGGTAGTTGACACCGGCCTGTCCTCGAACAAGACACGGCGCATCTGGCAGACTTTGATGGACGGCCCGTTGGCGGGCAAACCGATAAAACGTGTGGTTGTCACGCATCATCACCCCGATCACGTGGGCAATGCAGGTTGGTTTCAGTCGGAACACGGGGCTGAGCTGGTGACCAGCAGAACCTCATGGTTGTTTGCGCGGATGCTGACGCTGGATGTGCAAGAGACATGGCCGCAAGAGACACTGGATTTCTATCGCAGTGCTGGCATGTCACCCGAAGTGCTGAACGCAAGAATGCAGGATCGTCCGTTCAATTTTGCCGACACGGTCTATCCCATGCCGCTAGGCTTTACGCGCATACAGCAGGGCGACGTGATCCGCATGGGCGGACGGGACTGGGATGTGCATATGGGCAACGGCCACGCCCCGGAACATGCCACGTTCTGGAGCCGTGATGACAATCTGGTGCTCAGCGGTGATCAGATTCTCAGCTCGATCAGCCCCAATCTGGGTGTCTATGCAACCGAGCCCATGGCCGATCCGGTCTCGGCCTGGATGGAGGCGTGCGAGCGGCTCCAAGCTCTGGCCCGACCTGATCACCTTGTTCTGGGGGGGCACAAATTACCCTTTACCGGGCTGCCTTTGCGCATGAAACAGCTGATCGACAACCACCACAGCGCGTTGGAGCGTTTGCTGGACCATCTGGACGAACCCAAATCCGCCGCCGACTGTTTCCTGCCACTGTTCAAACGTACAATCCGCGAAGGCGAATATGGGCTCGCGCTGGTCGAGGCGGTTGCACATATGAACCATCTCTACCACATTGAGGCTGTGACCCGAACGCAGCGCGCGGACGGGGCTTGGCTGTATCAGCGCAAAGGGTAGAAAAGAATGCAGGACCAGATTGAAACCTCGGCCGAGGCCGCCGAAGCCGCCGCCTTGCCGCGCTGCCATGAGGTTCATGCCGATCCAAAAGCCGAATCCGGCACCAAGACTCTCCCCGAGCCTCTGAATAAGCCGGTGGAGGACAAAAGCCCTGCGCAATGGGCTTATGAGCGACTGATCATGTATATCCAGAACTTTGAAAAGACGCTGGATGGCGATCACGAGGTCGCAATGGGCTTTACCGGTGGGGATGCCGGTGTGATGCGGATTCAAGGCATGGGATTTTTCGACCCCGACATGATCACGTTCTATGGCTCGGACGGGGCAGGGGCCCGTACGCAATTGGTACAGCATGTCAGCCAGTTGAACGTGATGCTGCGCGCATTGCCCAAATCGGTCGAAGACAAGCCTGCCAACCGTATCGGATTCCGTCTGGCTGCTGATCTGGAAGACAGCTGACTTGCAATTCACGCTTGCGCGCCTTTGAATGAGTGCATCATTTCGGAGGCCGCCGCGTGAGCAGATTTTTTCAAGCCGTTTCACATGCCTATGCCGGGGCCTGGGCCCGGCGTATGGTCTTTGTCCCGATCTACATTGCTGTGCGTTTGCTGCTGGTGGCGCTGATCGCACCCGGTGTCGCGGTGGCGGTCAATCTGGCAGTTTCACTGTCGGATCAGACGGCGCTGACGGATCAGGACATTGCAATGTTCCTGCTGTCTCCGGCCGGGTTCATCGCTGGTATCGCTGTGCTAAGCCTGTTTTTGCTGGCTGAGGTCTTTGTGTTCTCGGTCATGGCCGGGTCTTTGCGCATGGGCGAAAGCGACCCTTGGCGCGCGGGCAGCGCAGCGCTGGCGCTGAACCTGTCCCGTTTTCCGGCGCTGTTTGGATTTGCAGTGCGGTTCATTCTGCGCGTTCTGCTGCTTGCGCTGCCATTTGTGGCCGTCGCTGGGCTGATCGCGTGGTGGACGCTGACGGAATATGACATCAACTACTACCTGACTTTCCGTCCGCCCGCCTTTCAGTTGGCGGTGGTCCTGATTGGATTGGTGGTTCTGGCGTTGGCGTGGGTATTGATCCGACGTCTATCCGGTTGGGCACTGGCCCTGCATCTGGTGCTGTTTGAAGGTGCGTCGCCCCGTGCGGCTTTCTCGCAAAGCGAGCAGAGGATGGAAGGCCAGCGTGGGCGATTGAAGATCGAACTTGCCCTGTGGCTGGCGACGCGGCTTGTCATTGCGGCTTTGATCGCAGGGGTGGCCAGTCTTTTGTTTGCGCTGGTGCCGATACAAGAAAGTGGCAGCCTCAGGCTTGCGCTGATTTTTAGTCTGATTATCGCTGGGCTTTGGTCTTTGGCGGGGTTGGTTCTGGCGGCGACTGCACTGGGCGCACTTGCGGTTTTGCTGGATGGTTTTTTTGATTCAGACGCCAAGGAAATAGCCCACCCCGAACCCCGAAAAATCCGCGCGCCTTTGTTTGTAACCGTCGCAGCGGCTTTGGTCGCCTTGGGTATCGGCATTTGGTTTGGTCAAGGTCTGTTGGAGCGTGTGCAGGCCCCGGATCATGCCGAAGTCATTGGCCACCGGGGCGCTGCGGCCATTCGGCCTGAAAACACCATGGCTGCGGTGTTGAAGGCGATCGAGGATGGCGCGGATTGGGTCGAGATCGACGTGCAGGAAACGGCCGATGATGTGGTCATCGTGGCCCATGACAGCGACTTCATGAAGCTGGCAGGCGTCAACCTGAAGGTCTGGGACGCCACTATGGAGGACGTGGCCGACATCGATATTGGCAGCTGGTTCGGGCCGGAATATGCCTCGGAACGCACGCCGACCCTGCGCGAGGTTCTGGAAGCGGCCAAGGGCAAGTCCAAGGTTCTGATTGAGCTGAAATATTATGGTCACGATGTCGATCTCGAAAACCGGGTGATCAATCTGGTGGAAGAGTTAGGGATGCAGGATGACATTGCGACTATGTCGCTGAAGTATCCGGCGGTGCAAAAGATGAAAAAGCTGCGCCCAGATTGGCGGTCTGGCGTGTTGGCGGCCACTGCCGTTGGGGACCTGTCGGGTCTGGAAGGCGAATTCGTCGCGGTCAATGCAGGGATGGTGACACCGGGGTTGATCCGCAAGGTGCAGGATGCGGGCAAGGATATCTACGTCTGGACGGTGAATGATCCGTTACAGATGTCCAAAATGGCTTCGATGGGTGTGGACGGGCTGATCACCGACCGCCCTGCCATGGCCAACGAGGTCTTACGCGTGCGCGCAGAAATGGGGCCGGGTGAGCGGTTGTTGCTATGGCTGGCTACAACGTTTGGATTGCAGGTCGATACTGAGGCAATGCGCGATGAAAGCCCTTGAACTGACGCTGATTCTGTTGCTGTTGCCACTGGCCGCGTCCGCTCAGGATTTGATGCGCAGTTTTGAGATGCCGTCACACCGCGCGCTGGTGGATCAAAGCTTAGACACCGAATTGACTGTGTTCGAAACAGATGGCTGTTCGGGCGGTTTGTCGGCCAGTTGGCGCTGGGTGGCCAAGCAATTCCCACAAGTTGGTGAGTTGTATGAAGAGCACCCACCGTGGGAATATTGTTGCGTGACCCATGACCAAGCCTACCACAACGCAGGTGGTGCGGTGTCGCCAGAGGAAAGCTATGACGCGCGCCTGACAGCGGATGACGCCCTGCACGCCTGTGTGGTGCAGCACGGAAACCTTTACGCGGAAGACTATGCTGCCCGGTACGACATGACCTCTGACCAGATTCGCACCGTACACGCGATTACGGCAGATACGATGTACGGAGCCGTGCGGTTCGGTGGCGGGCCGTGCAGTGGTTTGCCCTGGCGGTGGGGGTTTGGGTATCCAGGGTGCTCGGTTCTGAAGTAAGCACACCCTGCGCGCGAATGACGTGGTGACAGGCGTTTGGTTTTCTATTATCCAACAGATCAAACACGCGAACTGGGATTCTGAGACTCATGGCTGAACACAAGCACGGCGAGATGGACATCACTGTCCAAACCAAAACTTTCAACGGTTTCATCAAAGCCACCACATGGTGCGTGGTCGCGATTGCCTTCCTGTGCCTGTTCCTGGCGGTTTTCGCCTCCTAAGCATTTCGAGGGCAAAATTGTTCAGGGTTTTGATCGCCTGCCTGTTGGCAGCAACAGTCGCTGGCTGCGCTGTTTCGAACCGCCCGCAGGCGGATCGGGCTGAAATCGTTGCTCGATCCTATAGTGACCCCGGGCCGTCTACATTGACGCTGTACACGATGATTAACACGCGCAGCGGGTCAGGCGCGCATACGTCGTTGATGATTTCGGGCAGCGAGCGCGTGATCTTTGACCCGGCTGGTTCGTTTCGAGCAGATATCGTACCGGTCAAGGACGATGTTTTGTACGGAATCACGCCGGCGGTCGAGCAGGCCTATCGCAGCTCGCACGCGCGGGAAACGCATTATGCCCGTATCCAGACCGTTCAAGTCACACCGCAGCAAGCTGAAATCGCCCTGCAGCTGGCAAAACAATCCGGCCCTGTCGCCGGGGCATTCTGTGCCAACGCCACTGCGCAGCTGCTTCAGCAGGTGCCGGGGTTCGAACAGATCGATGTGACCTTCTACCCGATCAAATTGTCCGATCAATTTGCGCAATTGCCGGGTGTAGTAACCGAAGAATACCGCGAAAGTGACGATGCCGACCTTCAAAAAGGTCTAGCCGCCAATAACGCGCGCCTCAATCAGCTGGACGCTGCGTTATCCCAATAGATACAGCAATCCATATAGCGTGGCGGCCCCTGAAAAGATCGCCACCAATACGTTCTTGCTGATCAGACCCACAATCAGTGCCACGGCTGCCGCCGACATCCGGGGGATGTCCGGCTGTCCTCCGGTCGCAGAGGGCCACACCACCAACGGCGCAATCAGCGCGGGCAGAATTGCGACAGCCGTATAGCGCAGGTGGCGCAGCAGCCAGGGGGGCATCGGGCGATCCCCGACAAGGCCGATAAAAGTAAATCGCAGCGCATAGCTGCCCACCGCAAGGCCCACAATGATGATCCACATGGTAGTTGGGTCGATCTGGGTCATGACGACCTCCGTTCCAGCATGAGCTCGGCCTGTGCACCGGCCATCATCCCCGCCGCACCGGCAATCAACAGACCCAGATTGTACGGAACACCCACTGTCAGCAGTGCGACGACTATGGCGACCAACGCCGCGATCACATGCGCCAAGGTGCGCATCATCGGCCCGACCATAGCCAGAAAAGTAATCGGCAGAGCAAAATCCAACGCCCAGCTTTCCGGGATTTGCGCCCCAAGGACAGCGCCGATGATGGTCGCTAAGATCCAAAGCGGCGTGATCGGCGTAACCGAGCCAAAGAAATATGCCATGCGCTGGGAAATCGTCAGGTCAGGTTCCTTCTCGAATCGCACAATCGAACAGGCATAAGACTGATCGACGATCAGATAGGCGGCACAGGCGCGCTGCCAAAGAGGGGCCGCACCGAGATAGGGCGTGAGAGATGCGGAATACATCGCGACCCTCAAGTTCACGGCCAGCGCCGAGATCAACACGATTATTGTTGGTGTCTGATCCTGCAAAAGCTGTAGCGCCGTGAACTGGGCGGCTCCGGCAAACACCGTCGCCGAAAAGGCGATGGTTTGAACAATTTCCAACCCGGCTTCGGTCGCGAAAACGCCGAACAACAGACCAAAGGGGACGGCGACAAAGACAAAGGGCGTTCCGTCCCGAAAACCTTTCCAGAAGTATGACTTGGATGTGGCAGCGGCCATGGCTAAATCCTATGGTGACGCGAGCAGCAGTAACTGTCTTGAGAAGGGGTTGCAATTGGCCACGGAATTCGACCTGTCAGACTATCTTATCGCGCCCGATCCTGGCGCCGCGCGCCTGACCCGTGCGGTTGAGGGTGTGGACCAGAACGGCGAGGTCAGCAAGATCTCGGTGGTCGAAGAACGCCCTTTGACGATCTTCCTCAATTCTCAGGAAATCGTGACGGCGATGACCATTGGCGACTATCCGGAATACCTGGCGCTGGGCTTCCTGCGCAATCAGGGGATGCTTTTGGCGGATGATCAGATTACGCGCGTGGAGTATGACGACGATCTTGAGACCGTAGTTGTCCGTACGGCGCGCGCGACATCATACGAAGACAAGCTGAAGAAAAAGACCCGCACCAGCGGCTGCGCCGTTGGAACAGTGTTCGGCGACATGATGGAGGGGCTCGAGGACGTGCAACTGCCGCAGGTTCAGGTGCGGACTTCTTGGCTGTACGATCTGGCCTCTAAAATCAACCGCACCCCGTCGCTGTATCTTGAGGCGGGCGCAATTCACGGCACGGTCCTGTGCCGCGAAAACCGCCCGCTGGTCTATATGGAGGACGTGGGCCGCCACAACGCCGTCGACAAGATCGCAGGTTGGATGCTGTCCGAAGGCGAAAGTGCGGCGGACAAGATCCTTTACACCACAGGTCGCCTGACATCCGAGATGGTGATCAAAACGGCTATGATGGGTATCCCTGTATTAGCGTCTCGTTCGGGTTTCACCGCTTGGGGCGTCGAGATCGCGCGCGAGGTTGGGCTGACCCTGATCGGCCGGATGCGCGGACAGCGCTTTGTCTGCCTGTCAGGCGAAGACCGGCTGCTGCGCGACGTGGATCCGTCAACCGTTGCGGTGGAAGACAAGAAGCATCGTCGGAAGAGTGCCAATGGGTGACGTGATGAATAAACCGCTCGGCATTATCCTCGCAGGTGGGCAGGCGACCCGAATGGGCGGCGGCGACAAGGGTCTGTTGCAGATCGATGGGCAAAGCTTGCTCTCACATGTGATCGAACGCCTGTCCCCACAGGTCAGTGGGCTGGCTCTGAACGCCAACGGCGACCCCGAACGGTTTTCCGACCTAAACCTGCCTGTGCTTCCTGATACAATCGAAGGGTTCGCGGGCCCTTTGGCCGGGGTGCTGGCCGGGCTCGACTGGGCGGCAGAGCAAGGCGCGGACAGCATTGTGACCGCTGCTGCGGATACGCCGTTCTTCCCACGCGATTTAGTGGTGCGATTGCAAAAAGCGGCAAAGGGGCAGGTGCACCCGCTGGTTCTGGCTACGACCCCACGCACCGGCGACGCGGCGCTGAAATCCGGCGGCGGCAAGCGGGTTAACCGGCATCCGACATTCGGTCTCTGGCCCGTCGCGCTGCGCGATGATCTGCGGGCGGCGCTGACGGACGGGTTGCGCAAGGTGGTGTTATGGACAGACAAACATGATGGGCGTGAGGCGTTGTTCGATGCCGATCCGTTTGATCCGTTCTTCAACGTCAACACGCCGGAAGATCTGGATCACGCCCGGACGTTGTTGGAGCAGGCATGAGGGTCTTTGGCGTTACCGGCTGGAAGAATGCTGGCAAAACCGGGCTGATGGAACGGCTGGTGGTCGAGATCACTGGCCGGGGCTTTACGGTATCGACCGTCAAACATGCGCATCACAGTGTCGATGTGGATCAACCCGGCACCGACAGTCACCGCCACCGCGTCGCAGGGGCCAGTGAAGTCTTGCTTGCCTCAGGCCAGCGCATAGCCGTGATGCAAGAGCTGCGCGGCGCGCCCGAGCCGCCATTGGCTGATCTGCTTGCACGGCTTTCTCCGGTTGACCTGGTTTTGATCGAAGGTTTCAAGCGCGAAGACCACCCCAAGGTCGAAGCTTTCCGCGCTGAGGCGGGCCATGCGCTGATGGCCCCAAAGAACACGACTATTCGGGCCGTAGCCAGCGACATTCCGTTAGATCTGGACCGCCCGGTTTTCGACTTGGACGACACTGCCGGGATTGCGGATTTCATCCTGAAAGAGGTCGGTTTGTGAGCCTGTTCCAGACCTTTGCAATGGTGGATTGGTCTGGCGGAAACGACACCGGGCCGACCCCGCGCAAAGATGCGATTTGGGCCAGCATTGTGCGTGAGCGGTGTTTGTTGGAGCCCGAGTACCTGCGCAACCGGGAGGTCGCAGAACAATGGCTTGAGGCTCTGATCCGTACCGAGCTTGAGGCCGGTCGCCGCCTGTTTTTGGGGTTTGATTTCCCGTTTAGCTATCCGGCCGGGTTCGCCCGGGCGATGACGGGTTCGGACGACCCGCTGGTTTTGTGGGACTGGTTCGAACGACGTATTGAGGATACACCCAAGGCGAACAACCGTTTTGATCTGGCGGGCCGGATCAACTTGAAGTTTGGCGGAAAAGGCCCTTTCTGGATGAACGGTTTGCGTCGTGACATCGATGGTTTGCCGCGCAGGAAAACGGACTATTCCAACCCTTTCCCGGACCGTCGCGTTGTAGAAACCCTGGCCAAGGGCAGCTTCACCTGCTGGCAGATGGCAGGTGCGGGGGCTGTTGGCGGGCAGGTAATGATGGGGCTGCCGGTTCTGAACCGCCTCCGCCACCTTTTCGCAGGGAAGATTGCGGTCTGGCCGTTTGAAACACTGGATAAGCCAGTTGCTTTTGTGGAAATCTGGCCCTCGCTCAACTTAGGCGAACCTCCTCAAGGAAGGATAAAGGATGCCTGGCAGGTCGAACAGGTCGCCTTGACTCTGTCGCGTTTGACAGAGCAGGAGTTGGATACGCAATTGAATGTCTCAGCGGCAGAGGAAGGTTGGATATTGGGTGTAGCTCAGGACAAGCCGAACATAGCCCCACCCCCATTGCGAAACGATTGTTTCGCGTTGCCTGCCGGGGTGGAGTGGACACCTGTAGACGAGGCGTTGGCCTATCTGCGCGACAGATTGCATCCGATCACGTCAGTGGAAACGCTTGCGCTGACCAAGGCAAGTGGCCGCATTCTGGCCGAGGACGTGATCGCCCAACACTCAAATCCGCCACAGCCCAACACGGCCGTGGACGGGTTCGGGTTTACGGGCCCCGCACCGGATGGCACGCAGGTCATGCCGCTGGTGGATGGGCGCGCGGCAGCGGGAATACCGTTTGACGGTCATGTGCCGAAAGGTCGGGCTTTGCGTGTCCTGACGGGCGCTGCACTGCCTGCCGGTGTGGATACGGTTATTCTGGAAGAGGATGTCACGGTCAAAGACGGCCATATTGCCTTCCGCGGCCCGCTGAAAAAAGGCGCGAACACGCGGCGCGCGGGTGAAGATGTGGTGGTAGGTGATATGGCTTTGCCCGCCGGGCGTCGCTTGACTCCTGCCGATCTTGCGTTGCTGTCTGCCGTGGGCATCGCGCAGGTGAATGTGCGTCAGCCGCTGCGCGTGGCGGTGGTCTCGACTGGTGATGAGTTGATCGAACCCGGAGAAAGCGCCGGCCCTGGACAGATTTTCGATGCCAACCGCCCGATGCTGCTTTCGTTGATCGAACGCATGGGATTTGTGCCTGTTGACATGGGGCGTGTCGCGGATGATCGGAGTGCATTGCGGGACCGGTTGGATCAAGCCGCAGCGCGGGCTGATGTGATCCTGACCAGCGGCGGCGCGTCTGCCGGTGACGAAGATCATGTGTCTGCCCTGTTGCAAGAGGCGGGGGCGATGCAGCACTGGCGGATCGCGTTAAAGCCGGGGCGCCCGCTGGCTTTGGGTTTGTGGTCAGGCGTGCCGGTCTTTGGCCTGCCGGGCAACCCGGTGGCTGCCATGGTCTGCACGCTGATCTTTGCGCGCCCCGCGCTTAGCTTGATGTCGGGCGAAGGCTGGACGGAACCGCAAGGGTTTGACGTTCCTTCCGCGTTTGAGAAACGCAAAAAACCGGGCCGCCGTGAATACTTGCGTGCCAGGATGCGGGATGGGCGGGCCGAAGTGTTTCATTCGGAAGGCTCGGGCCGGATCAGCGGCCTCAGCTGGGCCGAAGGGTTGGTCGAAATCGAGGATGGCGCGCGGCACATCAAACCGGGCGATACAGTGCGTTTCATACCGTACGGGAGCTTTGGTATTTGACCATCGCAATTTCATCCGGCTTCAGTGATCACGAACGCGGGCAGGCAGCGGCGCTGTTCTGGCAGGCGTTCTCGTCCAAGCTGCACAAGGTCATGGGGCCCGATGAAAGAGGCTTGGCCTTTTTTGAAATCGCTCTGAACCCGAATTTCGCACTCGTCGCGCGCGATGACGCGGGCCATATGTTGGGGCTGGCGGGGTTCAAAACGCGCGACGGTGGTTTGGCCGGTGGCAGTATGTCTGATCTTGCCGGAACTTATGGCTGGTTCGGGGCCATGTGGCGCGCCTGCATATTAAGCCTGCTGGAACGTGAACTGAAACCGGGAGTGTTTCAGATGGATGGCATATTTGTCGCCGCTGAAGCCCGTGGCAGAGGCGTGGGTACGGCCCTTTTGAATGCCATTAAACAAGAGGCCCGCGATCGGAACATGTCAGAGGTTCAGCTGGATGTGATCGATACCAACCCGCGCGCCCGGGCCTTGTACGAGCGCGAAGGGTTCCGGCCAGTGGCTGAGGAAAAAACCGGGCCTCTCAAATACCTCTTCGGCTTTAGCAGCGCGACCAAGATGTCTTGGCCTGTGGCACATTCCTAGTCGAAGGTTCCTGCCACGCGACCCAACAACATAAAGGCCCTGGCAGTACGCGTTTCACCCAGTGCGCTGAGTTCCGAGTCGCTTGCGGTGGGTTCGAACTCGGCCATCATCTTGTCAAAACGGCGCAGGAAATGATGGGCAGCGTCGCGGAAAATCGGGTCCTGTTTCATGCGTGCCGCTGTCAGCGCCAGAGAGGACCTGTCGCGGACACCTCCTAACGCGGCCACAGCGCGGCCGCGTGTGCCTTGGGCGAATTGGCGCCAGATTTCAGGCCGGGCCATGTCAGGACGCAGGTCATCCATATAGATGCCTTCCTGGCTGAGCAGCGTCAGAACGTCCTGCGAGGCTTGCACAAGCTGCGCTGTCTTGCGGTCTTTCAGCGCGACGCGCAGTGCATTGAACCCTTCGGTATCATCCTGCGTTTCCGGGAAGTTCAGTGCCCGGATGAAAATGGCTGTGCTGAGCGGCGGCGCGATGTCTTCCGCAGGCGTTCCCAGCTCAAGCGAGGTTTGGTCGCCCGAAGCAGAAGCTTGCGTCGCACTTGCAGTCGGACTGGTGCGCTTGGTCGAGAACGTCGCCAGCGCGTTTTCTGTTTTCCGGGTGGCCGCTGCGATTTCGTCCAGCTTTTTGGTCACAGCAGGCTCATAAGTGCTGGAGGCCCGCTGCTGCTGCGCCACATAGGCCTGCCGGATCGCATCAATCGCCGTTTGCAGCCGCGCGCTTTCTTCACGCATGACCCGGCTGGCACGCATCGCTGTGGCCGCAACCCAGATCATGGCCACGGGCATGAACACCGCCAGGAAGGTGACGATGAACCCACCGTTTTGACCCCGCTCGGGAAGCACCAGAAAGACAACCGACACCACCAGCCAGATCAGGCTGAGCACAAGGGCAGCGATCTCAATCTCGGTGACAGACGGCGCCTTTGGGCGATCATAGATGCCCAGCGAGGTCGGTTTTTCGGTTTCCGGGTCAGGTTTGGGCCCCGACATTACATGCGCTCCGGTCAGGCGTACTCGATACTCAGAATTTCGTAGGAACGCACGCCACCGGGGGTGCGCACTTCAACACTGTCGCCTTCGTCCTTGCCAATTAGGGCACGGGCGATGGGGGATTTGATGTTCAGCAGGCCGGCTTCAATATTGGCTTCGTACTCGCCAACGATCTGCCAGGTTTTCTCTTCATCAGTGTCTTCGTCGACCAAGGTCACCTTTGCACCGAACTTCACTGCCCCAGACAACTTTGCCGGATCAATGACATCGGCCAGCGACAGAATGCCTTCCAGTTCTTTGATGCGGCCTTCGATGAAACCCTGCTTTTCACGGGCCGAGTGATACTCGGCATTTTCCTTCAGGTCGCCCAACTCGCGCGCCGAGGCAATCGCTTCGATGATCGCCGGGCGTTCAACGGATTTGAGGTTCTTCAGCTCAGCCGCAAGCGCGGCATTGCCCGCAGGCGTCATCGGGATCTTTTCCATACTCTCTACGTCCACGTATAAATTGAGTCGCCCCGCCGCACGGAAGCGTCGGGGCGAATGTTGGGTTGGCAGTTACCTGACCCAAATACTGCGTGAAATGCAAGGGGGGACAGCAGTTGCAGCGATCAATTCGCGACTTCGCGCCGTCTTGTGGATTTTGGCTGCGGTCTGTGGCGATGATCAGGATGCCGGGATCTGTGCCATCGCTGCGAAGGGGTGCAGAGCCACATCATCTCAATCATATTGTACAACCTCGAATTCGATACCGTTGTCGTCGCGGAAATAGAACCTGCGCCCCGGTTCGTAGTCCGCGTGGTTATGAGGCTCGAACCCTGCTTTTCGAACTTTGGCTTCGGTCGCATCGATATCTTCCACCAACACGCCGACATGGTTCAGGCCACCAACAACGTCATAGCTGCTGTTGGCCAGGGGTTTAGGGTCTTGCGGCGTGTAAAGCGCCAGATATGTATGCGCACTGCCCACATGGACTGTGTAGCCACCCAAGGTTGCCGGTCCTTCCCAACGGGTTTTCCAGTCAAAGACCTGTTCCATCCAAGCGGCTGAAGCCTGTGGGTCGCGGACAGTGAAATTGGTGTGTTCAAGCGTTGCCATCATAGGATCTCCTGTTTTTTTGGCTTGTCCCGACTAACGGTAATTTCTAAACCTAACTTTAGGTCAAGGTATTTTTTTTGAGGATGTGATGGCTGTTTCAGAAGGGCTGGCAATCGGCGCATTGGCCCGGCGTACCGGGTTGGCGGTGTCGGCTATCCGGTACTACGAGGCGCAGGGTTTGATATCACCTTGGCGCAATGCGGGAGGTCAGCGGCGTTATCAGCGTGCAGATATTCGGCGATTGAGCTTTGTGATGATTGCGCAGCAGTTTGGTCTGACCCTGCCCGAAATCCGCGAGGTGCTGTCGGGCTTGCCCGGACACCGCACCCCAACGCCGCAGGATTGGAAGGACATAAGCGTGCAACTGCGTGCCCATCTGGATCAGCGAATCGATACGTTGACGCGGTTGCGCGACAATCTGGACGGGTGCATCGGGTGCGGGTGTCTCAGTCTGCCAAAATGTGCGCTTTACAACCCCGATGACCGGATAAAATCCAATGGTAGCGGTCCCAGGTATCTGATGGGGGACACACCAGAAGCTTGAAGTGTCGAATAGCGGCATTGTTACGCCGTGTTTCGATTGACCAAGGTCTTTGCAACCATGTAATCAGCCGTGAAACAATATTGCGCCGACCGCATGTAGAAAGCGCCAATTCGGAAAGTTAGCTAAGGAGCCCGCGATGGCCGAGATTGAACGCGAAGCGATGGAATACGACGTGGTGATCGTGGGTGCAGGCCCTGCGGGCCTGTCGGCGGCCATCCGTCTGAAACAGCTGGATGCCGACCTGAACGTCGTGGTTCTGGAAAAAGGCTCGGAAGTTGGCGCGCATATCCTGTCGGGTGCAGTGCTTGACCCCTGTGGCCTGGACGCTCTGATCCCCGATTGGAAAGAAAAGGGCGCTCCGCTGAATGTGCCTGTGCATGAAGACAACTTCTACATGCTGGGCGAAGCGGGCAAGCTTCGTATCCCCAACTTCCCGATGCCGCCGCTTATGAACAACCACGGCAACTACATTGTCTCGATGGGCAACGTCTGCCGTTGGATGGCGGAACAGGCAGAAGAGCTTGGCGTTGAAATCTTCCCGGGCATGGCGTGTTCGGAATTGGTCTATGGCGAAAACGGCGAAGTCAAAGGCGTTGTCGCCGGTGTATTCGGTCTGGAAGCCGATGGCTCCTACGGACCCAACACCGAGCCGGGCATGGAACTACATGGGAAATATGTCTTCCTGTCGGAAGGTGTGCGCGGCTCGCTGTCCAAGGAAGTGATCGCCAAATACGATCTGCAAGCCGGTAAGGAAGTGCAGAAATACGGCGTTGGCATGAAAGAGATCTGGGAGATCGACCCGGCCAAGCACAAAGAAGGTTCGGTCACGCACACGATGGGCTGGCCGCTGGGCAGCAACGCCGGCGGCGGGTCGTTCATCTATCATCTTGAAAACAATCAGGTCTATGTCGGTTTCGTGGTTCACCTGAATTACAAGAATCCGCACCTGTATCCCTACATGGAATTCCAGCGCTTCAAGCACCATCCGATGGTGGCCGACCTGCTGAAAGGCGGCAAGCGCGTGGCTTATGGCGCGCGTGCGATCACCGAAGGCGGCTATCAGTCGATGCCCAAGCTGGTGGCACCGGGTGTGGCGCTGCTGGGCTGCTCGGCGGGCATGGTCAACGTGCCGCGCATCAAGGGCAACCATAACGCGATGCTTTCAGGTAAGGCTGCGGCAGAGGCCGCGTTCGACGCCATCAAGGCCGAGCGTTCGGGTGATGAGCTGACCGCATACGAGACCGAAGTGCGCGATGGTGCCATCGGCAGCGATTTGAAGAAGGTCCGGAACGTCAAGCCGATCTGGTCGAAATGGGGTCTGACCGCGTCGCTGATGCTGGGCGGTCTGGACATGTGGACCAACACGCTGGGTTTCTCGCTGTTCGGCACGGTCGGACACGGCAAGAACGATGCAGATTCGACCGAAGATGCAAGCAAGCACCAGCCCATCGACTACCCGAAGCCCGACGGCGTGCTGTCGTTTGATCGCTTGACCAACGTGTCCTTCGCCGCGACCAATCACGAGGAAAGCCAGCCTTGCCACTTGCGACTGGCCGACCCCGAAGTGCCGGTGAAGGTCAACCTGCCCAAGTTTGACGAACCAGCGCAGCGCTATTGCCCGGCTGGCGTCTATGAGGTGGTCGAGGATGAGACAACCGGTCCGCGATTCGTCATCAACTTCCAGAATTGCGTGCACTGCAAAACCTGCGACATCAAGGATCCAAGCCAAAACATCACTTGGACCACGCCGCAGGGTGGGGACGGTCCGAACTATCCCAACATGTAAGCAAAAAACTGGGCACTGGCAGGGTCGTGAAGGCTCTGCCATTGCCTCTTGCCAGCCAAAGCCCTAGCTTGTTTGTCAGTCAACGATAGCAAGGCAGGATTTCGGTGGTTTCCCTGGTTCGTCGCGCGGCTCTGTCCGTGCTGCTCATGTCGTCGGTCGCAGTCCCGGCGTTCTCAGACTCGGGCGCAGGGTCGTATCTGGCCGGGCGGCAGGCAATTTACGAAAGTGATTATACCGCTGCCGAGCGGTACTATGCACAGGCTCTGAAATTCGATTCACAAAACCCGTTGCTTTTGGAAAGCGTTGTGGTGGCACGCCTCGCGCTGGGTGAGATTGAGCGCGCCTTACCTATTGCCGAGCAGATCGAAGAAGCGAACCTGCCCAGCCAGGCCGCGCGCATGGCGATTGCGGCCAATTTGGTTGCAGATGGCAAGTTTGACGTCCTTCTGACCCGCAACCCGGAAACTCAGGGCGTCGGACCGCTGGTGGACGGCTTGATGGTCGCCTGGGCCCATCTGGGCCAGGGTGAAATGACCAAGGCGATGCAGCAGTTTGATACGGTAGCCACGCAAGACGGCCTGGAAGAATTTGCGTTGTATCACAAGGCCATGGCATTGGCCTCGATCGGCGACTTTGAAGGTGCCGAAGCGATTTTTGCGGATAATGACGGTGCGGTTGCGCGCTTTACACGCCGGGCGGCATTGGCACGAACAGAAGTCCTGTCGCAACTGGACCGGAACGAAGACGCCATTCAGTTTCTCGAGGACGTCTTTGTCGCCGGTAGCGACCCGACCATAGAGACCTACACCAGACAGCTGGAGGCGGGTGAAACACTCCCCTTCACCCATGTCCGCTCGGCGCGGGATGGCATGGCCGAGATTTTCTTTACCGTCGGAGCTGCGCTGAATACCGAAGCGTCGCCGGACTACGTTCTTCTCTATACACGATTGGCCAGTTTTTTACGCCCTGATCACGTAGATGCCATTCTGCTGAGCGCTGATCTTCTGGATCAACTGGAGCAATATGATCTGGCGGTTTCTGCCTATCGCATGGTTCCGGCAGACAGCAACGATCACCACGCGGCTGAACTAGGCCGGGCCGAAGTTCTGGACCGTTCGGGGAAAACCGATGCTGCCGTTGAGGTTTTGCAAAACCTTGCAGCGCAAGACCCCGACCTTCCGGGTGTGCATGTGGCCTTGGCCGATCTGCAGCGACGTCAGGAAAACTACCAGGCGGCAGTGACGTCTTATGACACTGCAATCGGGCTGACGGACAACGCAGCGGGCGGCAACTGGTTCTTGCATTATGCCCGTGGCATCAGCCATGAGCGGCTGAAACAATGGGATCAGGCCGAAGCTGACTTCCGGCGGGCGCTTGAACTGAACCCGGACCAACCGCAGGTTCTGAACTATCTGGGCTATTCGCTTGTCGAGCGTAAAGAGAAGCTGGACGAGGCGCTGGACATGATCCAACGCGCCGTGGCAGCCCGCCCGGACAGCGGCTACATCGTCGACAGCTTGGGCTGGGTCCTGTTCCGTCTGGGTCGCTATGACGAAGCGGTTGAGCAGATGGAACGCGCCGTTGAGCTGATGCCTGTCGATCCGGTGGTGAACGACCATCTTGGCGATGTCTACTGGGCCGTAGGCCGTGCGCGCGAGGCTGAATTCCAGTGGAAACGGGCGCTGTCCTTCATTGATCCCGAAGATACCGATGGCGAAGCCGACCCAGAGCGCATTCGCCGCAAGATCGAAGTTGGGCTGGATGCCGTTTTGGCCGAAGAAGGTGCAGAGCCTTTGAAGGTCGCTAATGGAAATTAAGGCGTTTGCGCCAGCCAAGATCAACCTGACCCTACATGTGACCGGCCTCCGGACAGATGGCTATCACCTGTTGGATTCATTGGTGGTTTTTGCTGATTTGGGCGATCAACTGACGTTCAAACCCGGCCCCGCATTGTCCATGGATGTACGCGGCGAGTTTGCCGATGGCGTCCCCGCGGACAGCCGAAATCTGGTGTGGAAGGCCGCCGAGGGCGTGGGTTGGACCGGACAAATCGATCTCAGCAAATCCTTGCCCCATGGAGCCGGCATTGGGGGCGGCTCGTCGGATGCTGCGGCCACGCTTGGGGCTTTGGCTGGGCAGGGTTATGACGCCCCGCCGGGTCTGCCCCTGTCACTTGGGGCAGATGTGCCCGTCTGTCAGGAAAGCCGAGCAATCAGAATGCAGGGCATTGGTGATCAACTGAGCGCAGTGAACTTGCCGCACTTGCCCGCGCTGTTGGTCAACCCGAATGTGCATGTGCCAACGGGGGCCGTGTTCAATGCGCTGGCGAGCCGAGACAATCTGCCGATGCCTGAGCATATCCCTGATTTTCAAAACACCACCGACTGCGCCTTGTGGCTAAACGATCAGCGTAACGATTTGGAAGTACCCGCCATGGGCGCTGCGCGCGAGATTGAACAGGTTCTGGACGGGCTGCAAGCGACCAATCGCGCCCTTATCGCGCGCATGTCAGGTTCTGGGTCAACCTGCTTTGCGTTGTATCCGACGATGAAAGACGCACACTTCGCAGCTTATGAGATTGGCGCAGCCCATCCTGATTGGTGGTGCCGCGCCACACAACTCAATTGAGGCGCGAAACCACGTAGTCCGCCAGTTCACGCAGCAGGCTGCGAATTTCGTGATCCGGTAACACATCCAGCGACGCCTTGGCCTTGTTTGCCCAACCCAAAGCGTCTTGCCGGGTCTCTTCCAGCGTGGCGTATTTGCCCATCAAACGCAGCGCATGATCCAGATCGCCGTCCTGTTGACGGCCTTTTTCAATCGTCCGCTCCCAGAATGCGCGCTCGTCCGGTGTTGCTTGGGCCACGGCTTTGATCACCGGTAGGGTCAGCTTGCGCTCGCGGAAATCATCGCCCACGTTCTTTCCGGTTGCTTTGCTGTCGCCCTGATAGTCCAGCAGGTCGTCTGCGATCTGGAAGGCAATCCCCAATGAATCGCCGTAATCGAACAGAGCTTTAACTTGTTCTTCCGAAGCGCCAGCGATCACACCACCCACTTCGGTTGCGGCGGAAAACAGGGCGGCTGTCTTGCCGCGAACGACCTGCAGATAGACGCTCTCATCCGTACGCAGATCGGTAGCTGCTGTCATCTGCAGCACTTCGCCTTCGGCAATCGTGGCAGAGGCGTTGGCCAGAATGTCCAGCACCCGCAGCGAGCCGGTTTCGACCATCAGCTGGAAGCTGCGTGAAAACAGGTAATCGCCGACCAGAACGCTGGATTTGTTGTCCCACAGCAAATTTGCAGTGGGACGACCGCGCCGTTGGGCGCTTTCGTCTACCACATCGTCATGCAGCAGCGTCGCGGTATGGATAAATTCGACCGTGGCCGCAAGCCGCACATGGTGATCACCGGTATACCCAAAAAAGCGCGCCGCCGCCAATGTCAGCATCGGACGCAGTCGCTTTCCGCCCGCTTCCACAAGATGTTGCGTCACCTCTGGGATTCGTGGCGCATGGTCCGACGCCATCCGCGTGCGGATCAGGCCGTTTACGGCCTCCATCTCGCCCGCCAACAATTCGGCGAGGCGCTCATGCGGTTTTGAAATCATGTCGACGGTCATCACACTCCTGATACAAGGCTCGACTTCCGCCTCGCCTTGCCCTTACATCCATCCCCATGAAAGAACTATTGCGCAGTACCGATCCGACAATCCTGGCCTTTGCATCCGCTCTTCTTGAAGGCGAGGATATAGACTGCTTTCAGATGGACGTAAATATGAGCATCCTCGAAGGTGGTATCGGAATCTTTCCGCGCCGCCTGATGGTGCGGTCCGAAGATCTGACTCGCGCCGAACGTGTGATGCGCGATAACGAGATTCCGCTGGGCCGATGACCCGCTTTGAAGACAAAGAACTGACCCGTAACGATTTCCTGGGTGGCCGGGTTCGACTGCTGCAACCCGAAGCCGGTTATCGCGCCGGTGTAGACCCGGTTTTTCTTGCCGCGTCAGTGCCTGCCCGGACCGGTCAGTCGGTGTTAGAGTTGGGGTGTGGCGCGGGGGCTGCTATTCTGTGCTTGTCCGCTCGGGTGCCGGGTTTGAAGCTGACTGGGGTCGAATTACAGTCGACCTACGCAGATTTGGCGCGTCGGAACGCAGAAATGAACGGTGTAGACCTGGATTTGGTCGAAGCAGACCTGACAGTTTTGCCAACAGCAATCCGGCAGCGTCAGTACGATCATGTCATTGCCAATCCCCCCTATTACCGGGCCGGAGCACATAGTCGCGCCAACGACACCGGCCGCAGCATCGCGTTGGGAGAAGACACACCTTTGCAGGACTGGATTTCCGTGGCGGCCAAACGTCTGGCCCCGCAAGGGTATCTGCACATGATCCAAAAGGCAGATCGCCTGCCGGATATGATCGCGGCCTGCGTCGGCAGGCTGGGTTCGCTTGAAGTGCTGCCTCTTTGTGCGCGTACTGGCCGTGAGGCCGAACTGGTGATTTTGCGGGCGCGCAAAGGGGGCCGTGCGGCGTTTCGCCTCCACGCACCTTTGATTCTTCACGTGGGTGAACGCCATGAAACGGATGGTGAAAGCTATACCAAGCAGGTTTCCGCAGTGCTTCGGCAGGCTGCTCCGTTGCCCCGGTTCTGACGTCGATCGGCAATGACCAGCCGATTTTGTCGGATTTATTACAGATTCTGTGCTTGTGCAGCGTGACAGGGTGGAAACGATGTGGTCAACTTCTTACGTGAACTACACACACGTAAACAAGGAGGATCGCAATGAGCGTGAGCGCACATCTGACGGAACTGAAGAAAAAGCACGAATCTCTCGGTCTCGAAGTGGAACAAGCCCAACGCTCGCCGGGCATTGATGATCTCCATATTGCTCAGTTGAAGAAACAGAAGCTCAAACTGAAGGAAGAGATCGAACGCCTGTCTGCCTAAGATTTCAGGCTGGCGCGGGCTGCGATCAAGGCCCCGCCGGTGATCAACAAGGCCGCGATCGCAAGCCCCCAGGATGGGGCGGCGATCCCGGCCACAACCAAAGCCAGCGTTGACAACAAAGGGGCCGCGTAAGACGAGGTTCCAAGCATTTGAATGTCGCCTTGCTTGACCCCGATGTCCCACACATAGAATGCAAGCCCGACAGGCCCAAGGCCAAGCGCCAGAACCGACGCCCAGCCAAGGGGCGTGAGCGGAAACACTGTGTCTTCCAAAAACACGTGCAGCAGGCCAGACGCCACTGCGGCTGCAAGGCAAAACACTGCGACCGAACTAGTGGGCGTGTCGCCCAGCTTACGAGACAGAACGGAATAGCCTGACCATGTCAGAGCGCAGAGCAGGGCCAATGCATATCCGGGCAGGTGTTGGGCCTGAAAACCAGCGCCGCCGCCACCTGCGATGATTACGGCCGCACCTGCAAAGCCAAGACAGGCCCCGATCATATGCCCGATGCGTAGATGCTCGCCGGGTAGCAGTCCCGACATGAGCACGATGAGCAAAGGCCAGAGATAGGCGATCAGCCCAGCCTCGGCAGCTGGGGCCATGCGCAGGGCAGAAAAATAAAGGGCGTGATACCCGAACAGACCCAAAGCACCAAACAAGTAGGTGGTCCAGGGAACGCGTTTCAAACTGCTCAACCCGCCCGTGGCAGCGGCCCAGATCAATCCAAGTGTGCCACCAATCGTAAAACAGATTGTGTTCAGCAATAGGGGCGGCGTGGGAGCAGAACCGACCGTGAATAACGCCAGCAAAGCCCACAGCAAGACGGCCACAAAACCGATGGCCGTTGCGCGCATTTTGGTCATCGGTTGGAAACCTCTTCAATCGGTATGATCTTGAACTCATCCGATATATGCGCGGTTTTTTCAATCTCGGTTAGGAACCAATCGCGAAACGCCGCGATCTGAGGTTTCTTTTCGGCCCCGGGAAGGCAAAGAAACCTGAACCGCCCCTGTGTTTCCAACGCCACCTTGAACGGCGCGACCAAGCGGCCTTCGGTCAAGTCCTTGAGAATCATGGCGCGTCGCCCAAGCGCCACGCCAACACCTGCGACGGCGGCATCAATCGCGTGATCGGCATTTGAAAAATGCGCGCCATGGGTCGGCGTGAAATCGACCCCTACGGCACGAAACCAGGCAGGCCAGTCGCAGGGCGGGGTCAGAAAATTGATCGAATCGTCATGGATTAAGGGGGCGTGCCGCAGGCTTTCCGGAGTGTCGAATTGTTCCGCCAGTTCCGGTGTCATGACCGGTGTCAGCCATTCCTTTCGCACGGGGACGGAATACAGCCCTTCGTCAGCGGAATTCCCAAAGCGGATGGCGACATCCACATCGTCCCTCTCAAGGTCCATATTGCGCAGAGTGGCCGAGAACTTCAGATCAATTTCAGGATGCGCACGGGCAAACTCGTAAAGCCGCGGCGCCAACCATTTGGCCGTCAAAGCTGGACCGGCGGTCACAGTTAGGCTGATGTCATCTTCCTGCCTGCGCACGGCGCGCCATGCGGCTTGCAATGCAGCAAAGCCTTCAGCGGCACCGGGTGCCAGAGTGCGGCCTGCCTCGGTCAGCTCTACGGCCCGGTTCAGACGGCGAAACAATGGTCGGCCCAGATGTTCCTCAAGCGATTTGATCTGAAAGGACAGGGCTGCTGGCGTCACATGCAGTTCTGCCGCGGCTTTCGCGAAAGACATATGTCGGGCTGCAGCGTCAAACGCACGGAGCGCGGTCAGCGGGGGAAGATAATCGCTCATAGTGAAGTAAAACTTAACTGAAGACCCAAGAAAGCTCGTTTGTAGCTCTCATAAGTAACCTTCATATTCATTTCAGGTCAAACAAAACTGATTTGAATAGGAGACAGCCATGATCGAGATGACGACAAATCCCGCCGCCCAGATGGCGATCCTGCGCGCCCATCAAGAACGCAGCCGTGTCATTTGGCAATTCTGGAAGCGCATTTTCGGTTCCCGCTGATCGCAGCGCGCGCGATCTTACGGGATAAGAAAGGGCCGGCCCAAAAGGACCGGCCCGTTTTTTCATCTGATAAATGGATCAGACGAAGAACTGCGCACCGTTGGCCGAGATGGTCGAGCCGTTGATGAACTGCGAGTCGTCCGAGGCCAGGAACGCTACACAGCGTGCGATTTCCTCGGGCTCGCCCAAACGGCCTGCCGGGATTTGGCCGATGATGGATTCGCGGACCTTTTCTGGTACAGCCATGACCATTTCAGTTGCGATGTAGCCGGGGCAGATTGCGTTGGCTGTGATACCCGCGCGCGCACCTTCCTGCGCCAGGGACTTTACGATGCCCAGGTCGCCAGCTTTGGTCGCGGCATAGTTCACTTGCGCAAATTGACCTTTCTGGCCGTTGATCGAGCTGATGACGATCACGCGACCAAACTTGCGTTCGCGCATACCGGGCCAAACTGGATGAACTGTGTTGAACACGCCGGTCAGGTTGGTGTCGATCACGTCTTTCCACTGATCGGGTGTCATTTTGTGGAACGGTGCGTCACGTGTGATACCCGCGTTGGCGACAACGATGTCGATGGGGCCAACCTCGGCTTCGACTTTTTCGATGCCCGCTTTGGATTCGTCATAATCAGCGACGTTCCACTTATAGGTCTTGATACCGGTTTCTTCGGTGAACTTCGCGGCGGCTTCGTCATTGCCTGCATAGGTGGCGGCAACATTGTATCCTTCAGCTTTGAGCGCCTTGGAAATTGATGCGCCAATACCGCGGGAACCGCCGGTGACGAGTGCTGTACGTGCCATTTATGACTCCTTCAATTTTAGTCGTCTTGGTAATGCTGTTACTCTGAGAGGTGATCGTGCGCAATATTGTTTCGTCGTGGATCTGATCTTTTCGGGTGGCAATATCGTCGCATCCAAGGGGTATGAGCCTTTTGTAACAAAAAAGGGCGTCCGACGGACGCCCTTTGATATTTAGGTTTCAGTGCACTTAGTCGCGCTCCACACACAGCGCGACACCCATGCCGCCACCAATGCAGAGGGTCGCCAGACCCTTCTTGGCGTCGCGGCGCTTCATTTCGAACAGAAGCGTGTTCAAGACACGGCAGCCCGATGCGCCGATCGGGTGGCCGATGGCGATAGCGCCACCGTTTACGTTTACGATCGACGGATCCCAGCCCATGTCCTTGTTCACGGCGCAGGCTTGCGCGGCAAAGGCTTCGTTGGCCTCAACCAGATCCAGATCGTCAACCGACCAGCCTGCCTTTTCCAGCGCCTTGCGCGAAGCGTAGATCGGGCCGACGCCCATGATCGACGGGTCCAGACCGGCGGTTGCGTAGGACGCGATGCGGGCCAGAGGCTCAATCCCGCGTTTCTCGGCATTTTCTGCAGACATCAGCAGGGTCGCCGCAGCACCGTCATTCAGGCCCGACGCGTTGGCGGCAGTAACCGAACCATCTTTGGTGAAGGCCGGGCGCAGTTTGCCCATGGCTTCAATGGTTGCTCCGTGGCGGATGTATTCGTCCTTGTCCATCACGATGTCGCCCTTGCGGGTCTTGATGGTGAAGGGCACGATTTCATCTGCGAACTTGCCAGCCTTTTGCGCTGCTTCGGCCTTGTTCTGCGAAGCAACTGCGAATTCGTCCTGCTGATCACGGCTGATTTGCCATTTCTCGGCCACGTTCTCTGCGGTCTGACCCATGTGATACCCGTTGAAGGCATCCCACAAACCGTCGCGGATCATCGTGTCGATATACTTCATGTCCCCCATTTTGTGGCCTGCACGCAAAGCGGCGGCGTGGGGCGACAGGGTCATGTTTTCCTGCCCACCGGCGGCAACGATGTCTGCGTCACCCAGCTGAATATGCTGAGCGCCCAGTGCGACAGCGCGCAGGCCCGATCCACACACCTGGTTGATCCCCCAGGCCGCGCTTTCCTGCGGCAGACCGGCGTTGATGTGGGCCTGACGTGCGGGGTTCTGCCCCTGGGCGGCTGTCAGAACCTGTCCCATGATGGTTTCGCTGACTTCGCCTTTGTCAACTCCGGCGCGCTCTACAACTGCTTCCAGGACGGCAGCGCCCAGATCATGTGCAGGGGTGTTCGCAAATGAACCACCAAAGCTGCCGACGCCTGTGCGTGCAGCGGATGCGATTACTACATTGGTCATATGGTCAGTCCTTTACCGTCATGGGCCAGCGGAATTTCTGACGGCGCAGGTCGAGAGGTGCCCCCCGAAACAAGAGCGCCCCGTGTTCCCCGCTCAAGTACCCATGCAATAGCGTAGTGCTGCACTTGCAGCAACGGACAGCTTGTCTCAGCGTTGAAAATGAGGGGAGTTTGCTGATTGACGTTAGGTCAACTTCCTGTTTTTGAACGCCTTTCCTGCTTCCAGGGGGCGGTGACACTAGGTGCACCAAACAGGTATCCTTGCATGCAATCCACACCGCTGGACGCTAAAAACGCTGCATCTTCCTGTGTTTCAACCGATTCGGCGGTGACCAGAATTTCAAATTCACGGGCGACAGCGATCAGAGCACGCACCAGTGTCTGATTGTCGGGATTGTTGCTGATACCTCTGACAAACTGTCCATCAATCTTTACGGCATCGAACAAGAACTCGCGAAAATGGCGAAAGCAAAAATTACTGGCACCGAAATCGTCCAAAGCAAATGCGATGCCACGATCTTGCAGGCGGTCCATGAAATCGATCACCAGTTCCGGCACTTGCATGGCAGAGCTTTCCGAAATCTCAAGGATCAGCCGTTCGCCCAACGAAACGTCCCGCTTTAGGAACCGATCAAGTGTTGCCGACCACCTGGAATACCCGATCGAGCGGGCTGACATATTGATCGATAGCCTGATCTCGGGGTTTCTCACCAGTGTTCGCAATCCAAATTCCAGTGCAACGCAATCCAGATCCCGGCCAATCGGGGTGTTTTCGAGTTGTGGCATGAACTCGCGTGCGGGAATAACCCTTCCGGTTTCATCCAGTACCCGTATGAACCCTTCATAAAACGCAATGCCATTAGGAGCATTTGCCTGTACGACCGGTTGAAATGCCAGCTTGCATTGTTTGTGCTTCACCGCTTCGGTTGCCATCTGCACAATAGAACGATCGCGAGTCGACACCGCAGCGTTCAGCGGGCTTTCTGACCCATCGGGCACATTCAGTCGTTTCTTGTTTCCCATAGCGGCGATTCCCATCAGCCCGTGACAGACGGTATGTCCGGGGCAGGTGTTTCGACACAGTTTCGGGGGAAACAGATGAATCTGCGGTTAAAGGGATAGTAGTTTGTGGAATTACCGTGAGGCGTTCCAGGCACGGGCCACGGACGTCGCTGCGCTCAACACTGCTCCTAAGGCGCCCGACATCATCAGCGCAAAGCCCAATGCGATCCATACCGGCGAGACGGTGTTCAAGGCTGCGATCATTGCGAGTACAAGGCCGGACAACCCGACATAGGTTGAAATGACTGCCAAACGGTTCATACCGACCCTCGTTTACTCTTTGTCTACAGATGAGTGTCGATATGGACCATGAAGTCTGAATTTCAAGTGTAGCAGGCGTACGACCGCCTGTTTCACACACGCTCTGCCTGCCCACTGGGCAGTTTTTTGTCGAAACGCTCAAAACCGGGCGTTCCGCGATCTTCCGGATGACGGGCTAGGTGTTTGGCCTTTATCTGGTCCGAGTTATCGCGGCTGCCGTCGTGGCTGTATCCCGGCGGGGCAAAACAGTAGGCCAGTCTTTGACGCAAAGTCAGACCGCTTTGGGTCGCGTCCCGCCAGATGCCGACCCATTCGTGAAAGGCCACGCGCAGCGGGTTGAAAGTGCCGATATTGTGAACCAGTCCGAAATCAACCCGGTCGTTCTCTTGCTCGGGTACAAAGGTTCCGAACATCTTGTCCCAGATGATGAAGACACCCGCATAATTGCAATCCAAGTACCGCGCATTCCGGCCGTGATGGGCGCGGTGATGGCTGGGTGTGTTCATAATGGCTTCGAACCAGCGGGGCATCTTTCCGATAGCCTCGGTGTGAATCCAGAACTGATAGATCAGGTTTAACCCGCCGACGAACAGGACCATGGCAGGATGAAACCCGATCAGGATCAAAGGCGCGCGCACGACCATCATCAGCGTAAAGGTATAGGTCCAGGGCTGCCGCAAAGCGGTGGTCAGGTTGTAATGCTGTGAGCTGTGGTGATTGACGTGGTTTGCCCAAACCCAGCGGATGCGATGTCCAAAACGATGCACCCAGTAGTAACGAAAATCGTCCAGCACAAAGCACAGAATGATCACCGGGATCGACGTGCCAAGATCCAGCGGTGTGATCTGCCACAGCCACATGAAAAAGCCATAGGCAATGAAGCCCAGCAGAAACCCGGACGCGATATTGCCTGCACCCATGATTAGAGAGGTCACTGCATCACGCGTTTCGTATCGCCCACCTTTCCCTTTGACGGCGATCCACAAAAATTCCGCCAAAATCGCGGCCACAAAAAAGGGAACCGCCCACTGAACGGCATCGGGGAAACTGATCTGGTCGGTCATTCGGGCTCCATCAGGTGACGCCAGTGGGCGCGCTCAATTTCGTCCAGGTGGATAAGAGTGCCTGGGGTGCCGAAGTCATGAAACTGGATTTCAAAGCCTTCTGGGTGTTCGATCCAATCGAAATCCAGCAAATGTCGGGCCACAGTGTCGGCACCGAAGGACCACAGCAGCCCGGCACCGGTTTCGGTACGTACCAGTGCCGCGTGACGGTCATTCGAGATCGTGACATCAATGATGGTGTCGTCCGGTGCATGCCGCAGCCATTGCGCGCGTGCGGTTTCGGGTGTCAGCACAAAAGGCTCCGAACGGCCCGTCAGATGCAAAAGCAATGTGATCCCGGCGATTCCTCCGACCACCAGAACCAATAATATTTCCAACGGCATCCCATCCTCCTGCGGACACCCTGCAAAGACGCGTTGGGGCTGTCAAAGGTGGCGTTGCGTCAGGTGCGTTCCAGACGTTCAAGGATTTCGTACTGAACAACACGCTGGACAAAGGGCACCAGCCCATCTGGGCCTGATGCCCGATCCTTGAGATGGATACAGATATCCGGACGGCGGGCGGCAATGATACCAACCATCTCACCGCGTATCGTATCATCCAGACCTGCCCCCAAAATGGCGCAGGTGATCCGAGGTTCGGCATCCAACTGCTTTCGGACTTCGTCCGTGTCATGCGCGCCCAGCCATTGAATCGGCAGATGATCCAGTTGTCTGGCCACATCGCCGATCACGTTTGGCAGCTTCCCAATCAAAAGAACCACCGGTTTCATCGCAGCCTCCTTCCCATAAGGTTACAAACGAAAACCGACCCATTCGGGCCGGTTCAAGTGTAGCACAAACAGGGGGAAGCCGCGCAGGCGTCAGCTATTGGCTTCCACAAGCGTCGAAATAATTGCTTTGGCGCTGTCCGAATTCCATTCGGCATCGCCGATCAGGCGCGCAATTTCCTGACCTTCAGGGTCCAGAATTACTGTAATGGGCAGCGCGATCACGCCGAATTCCCGTGCAGCAGCTGAGCTTGGGTCCTGATGGCGCGGGAGGTTTTCGATGCCATTTTCTTCAAAGAACTTGGTGATCCCAGCGGGAGAGTTGCGACCGGTGGCCAGTGTCAGGACCTGGAACTTGTCACCTCCGAACTCTTCCTGAAGCTCCGCGATCTGCGGCATCTCTTTGCGACACGGCGCACACCATGTGGCCCAGAAATTCAACAGCACGTATTTGCCCTCGTAATCCGCCAGCGTGCCGACACCACCATCATCTTCCAGCTGGAACTCGATCGATTTTGCGGGTTTGGGTTCCTTATGCAGGATCAAGCGTTTCAGGCTGTCTTCCCGAAGGGGGGCAAGCGTTTCCGCATCGGTCGCCAAAGCGGCGTTTGCACCCAGCGCAAGGGCCATATAAAGGGGGATCAGACGAAATAGGCGCATATCAACTCCGGGTTTTCTTACATGACCGATCAATCCTCGAACCAGATGTGGGGCGGCCGCTTTGCCGCCGGTCCAGACGCGATCATGGAGGCAATCAACGCCTCGATCGGGTTCGATCAGCGGATGGCAGCCCAGGACATCGCAGGCTCGCGCGCCCATGCCGCCATGTTGGCTGCCACAGGCGTCATAAGTGATAGTGACGCCGAAGCTATTCGGGAAGGGCTGCTCACCGTTTTGTCAGAAATCCAAAACGGTGAATTTCAGTTTTCGACCGCTTTGGAAGACATTCACATGAATGTCGAGGCGCGGCTGAAAGAGGTGATTGGTGAGCCCGCAGGCCGTTTGCACACAGGTCGTTCGCGTAATGACCAGGTGGCGACCGATTTCAAACTCTGGGTGCGGGATCAGTTGGACGCGGCGGAATCGGGCCTTTTGGCCCTGATCCGCGCGCTTTTGGCGCAGGCTGAGGCAGGTGCCGATTGGGTCATGCCCGGTTTCACCCACCTGCAAACCGCGCAGCCGGTAACATGGGGCCACCATATGATGGCCTATGTCGAGATGTTTGGCCGTGACCTGTCTCGTGTGCGCGATGCGCGCGCACGCATGAATGAATCTCCACTGGGTGCCGCAGCGCTGGCCGGAACGTCGTTCCCTATTGACCGCCACATGACCGCCGAAGCGCTGGGCTTTGACCGCCCCGCTGCGAACTCATTGGATGCTGTCAGCGACCGCGACTTTGCGTTGGAGTTCCTGTCGACCGCGTCAATCTGCGCCGTCCATCTGTCTCGTTTTGCCGAGGAACTTGTGATCTGGTCCTCAGCCCAGTTCCGGTTTGTGACCCTATCCGACCGCTTCTCGACAGGGTCTTCGATCATGCCGCAGAAGAAGAACCCTGACGCGGCCGAGCTGATCCGCGCCAAAGTGGGGCGTATCTATGGGGCCAACACCGCGCTGATGATGGTGATGAAGGGCCTGCCGCTGGCCTATTCCAAGGACATGCAGGAAGACAAGGAACAGGTCTTTGACGCTGCCGATAACTGGATGCTGGCGCTGGCTGCGATGGAAGGCATGGTGAAGGATATGACCGCCAACCGGGACAGCCTGGCAGCGGCTGCGGGGTCTGGTTTCTCGACCGCGACCGATCTGGCTGACTGGCTGGTGCGGGTTTTGGGCCTGCCGTTCCGCGATGCACACCACGTCACCGGATCGCTGGTGGCCATGGCTGAAAGCAAGGGGTGCGATCTGCCTGATCTGACGCTTGAGAATATGCAATCGGTTCACGCAGATATCACCGATGACGTCTATTCTGTTCTTACCGTGCAAAACTCGGTAAACTCGCGCCAGTCTTACGGCGGTACGGCCCCTGATCAGGTACGTACCCAGATCGAACGATGGAAGGCGTTGGTGTGATGACAGCTGTTCGTGTGCTTGCATTAGTGGCATCTGGCCTTCTTTTGGCCGGTTGCGGGGCTGATGGAGAGCCGAGCCAGCCGACGGCAGTTCAACCTACAGCCAGTGCGACGATTGGCGTGGGTTCGGGCGGAACCTACGTCGCCGGCGGCGTTGGCCTGAGCCGGGGGCCGCTGGGGATCTATCTGGGATTCTGAAAATCTATGTTGTACAGCCGGACCTGATACCCCACCTATGACACGCGTAACGTTGCGCAGAAATTTAAGACGAAAAGACGCTGACATGAGACTTGTAGGACTGATTCTGGCATTCGCTACACTAGCGGCGTGCGACCCTTCTACCGCGCCGCGTCCGGAACCTGCGGCCGAACCCAAACAGTCGGGCAGTGGCATTTCGATCTCGGGCTATGGCCGCGTGGGTGTTTCAACCAGAAATTAAACGGGTGCAATGGGTTCAGAATCCATTGATCCGTAGTCCTCTTCTGGTCTAAGCGCGCAGGTATGGATCATTTTCTCTACCGCGACGGCGCGCTTTTCGCCGAGGATGTCCCTGTTTCCGAAATCGCAGCAGCGGTCGGAACCCCGTTTTACGTCTATTCGACGGCGACACTGCTGCGGCATTTCAAGCTGTTTGATGACGCGCTTGAGGGTACCGATCATCTGGTCTGCTATGCGATGAAGGCGGCCAGCAACCAGGCCATTCTGAAAACGCTGGCGCAGGCGGGCGCGGGGATGGATGTGGTTTCGGGCGGGGAATACCTGCGTGCCAAAGCCGCAGGCGTTCCGGGCGACAAGATCGTCTTTTCTGGTGTTGGCAAAACAGCGGAAGAGATTCGGACAGCGCTGACCGGAGGTATCCGTCAGTTCAATGTTGAATCAGAGCCTGAGATGGAAGTGATCAACGCTGTTGCGTTGGAGCTGGGCGTTGTCGCCCCGATCACCGTTCGGGTGAACCCGGACGTAGATGCGAAGACCCACGCCAAGATCGCAACCGGCAAGTCCGAAAACAAGTTCGGCATTCCGATTGCCCGCGCGTCCGAGGTCTATGCTCATGCCGCCAGCCTGCCGGGCTTGGAAGTGATAGGCATCGACGTCCATATTGGTTCGCAATTGACCGAGCTTGAGCCATTTGAGCTGGCCTATACCAAGGTTGCAGAGCTAACCGAACAGTTGCGCGCTGAAGGTCACAATATTCGCCGCCTCGATCTGGGTGGCGGGTTGGGCATCCCCTACACCCGTTCGAATGACGCGCCACCGTTGCCGGTGGAATATGGCGCCCTGATCAAGAAAACACTCGGCCATCTGGGCTGCGAGATCGAGATCGAGCCGGGCCGCCTGATCGCGGGCAATGCTGGGTTGATGGTTAGCAAAGTGATTTACGTGAAGTCTGGCGAAGGTCGCGATTTCCTAATCCTCGACGGTGCCATGAACGACCTGATCCGCCCGGCGATGTACGAGGCGCATCACGACATCGTTGCGGTACAGGAACCGGCGGCTGGGGTTGAACAGCAACCCTACGACATCGTGGGTCCGGTATGCGAATCGGGGGATACCTTTGCCAAGCAACGCAATATGCCGGCTTTGAAATCAGGGGATCTGATCGCCTTCCGTAGCGCAGGCGCGTACGGAGCGGTTATGGCCAGCGAATACAACACCCGCCCCCTGATCCCCGAAGTTTTGGTCAATGGTGATCAATTTGCAGTCATTCGTGAACGGCCAAGCTTTGACGAAATCATAAACCGCGATACCATACCTTCGTGGCTCTGATGCGATAACCGCACGGGCCCAACCCCGGAGGCCCGCCTTGACCAACAGATCAAACCTGCCCATTCCGCGCTTGTCCTTGTGGTTGACCCACATGGGCATGGTGGCTGAACAGGTATTGCGTGCGTTCTGGCCGCTGTTCTCGATCCTCATGGTTCTGCTTGCGGCTTTGATGTTGGGTCTGCAAGACCAACTGTCCGTTGAGATCGTTTGGGGCGCGGGCGCGCTGTCGTTGATTGCGATAGTTGTGGCGGGTGTTTGGGGGCTGAGAAGAGTTAGCCTACCGTCTCGTGCGGATGCGCTCATGCGGTTGGATGAGACATTGCCGGGTCGTCCAATCCAGGCCCTTTTGGATGATCAGGCGATTGGGTCCGCAGATCAGGATTCGGTCGCACTGTGGCAAGCTCACAAAGACCGGATGGCGCAGCGCGCCGCAGAGGCTGCACCTGCCAAACCTGACCTGCGGTTGGCGTCGCGTGATCCTTACGCGTTGCGCTATGCAGCGCTGTTGGCTTTTGTGGTGGCGATCCTGTTCGGCTCGTTGTGGCGCGTAGGTTCGGTGGCCGATATGACGCCGGGAACCGCAAATGCAGGGCAAGGCCCGACCTGGGAAGGTTGGGTTGAACCCCCGAGATACACCGGCCTGCCAACGCTGTATCTTGCGGATCAAGCCGATACAGAGCTGTCAGTCCCGAAAGGCAGCCGCATTACCCTGCGGATGTATGGTGAGGTCGGCGCACATAGCCTGACTGAAAACAGCTCGGTCGTGGGCACTCAGGCTGCAACCGACCCCGAACAGGAATTTGTGGCCGAACGTTCTGGCCAAATGCGCATTGAAGGCCCTGCAGGCCGCGAATGGGCCGTTCAGGTCATCGACGATGCAACACCGAAGATCGCTGTTGCCGGATCTGCCAAAGCCGAGGCGGGCGGGCAAATGAAGCTGCCCTTTGTCGCCAGCGACGACTATGGCGTGGTCTCGGGCTCGGCCCGGATCGAACTGGATCTGGCGTCGGTCGAACGCCGTCATGGTCTGACGATCAAGCCCGAGCCGCGCGAGGTGATTGAGATCGAATTGCCGATGCCGATCACCGGCGACCGTGCGGATTTCAGCGAAGATCTGATCGAAGATTTTTCGCAACATCCCTGGGCTCACCTGCCGGTGAAGATCACCCTGATGGCGGTGGATGCGGCTGATCAGCAGTCGGCGTCCGAGCCATTTATGACTGCGTTGCCGGCCCGTCGATTCTTCGACCCGCTGGCGGCAGCGGTGATCGAACAACGGCGTGATCTGCTCTGGTCGCGGTCCAATGCGCCGCGCGTGTCGCAGCTGTTGCGGGCGGTCTCTCATCTGCCAGAGGATTTGTTCCGGTCGGACACTGCTTACCTGCGCTTGCGGGTGGCCTTACGGCGGCTGGAAGCCTTCCAGACTTACGGAGCGCTGAACCCGGAGCAGCAGGAAGAGATCGCGCAAGCCCTGTGGGAGCTTGCCGTGTTGATCGAGGATGGCACCTTGGCGGACGCATTGGAACGTATGCGGCGCGCACAAGAGCGTTTGACCGAAGCGATGCAAAACGGGGCTAGCGACGAAGAAATCGCCGAGCTTATGCAAGAGTTGCGCGAAGCGACGCAGGATTACCTGCAGCAGCTACAACGTCTTGCTCAGCAGAATGGTCAGGAAGGCGAAAACCAGCCCGGACAGAGCGGTGAATCCCTACAGATGACGCAGGATGACCTGCAGCGCATGATGGACCGCATTCAGGAGCTGATGGAGCAAGGCCGTATGGCCGAAGCCCAGCAGGCGCTGGAAGAGTTCCAGCAGATGATGGAAAACATGCGCGTGACCCAGGGCCAGGGGCAAGGCCAACAGTCCGAAGGGCAGCAGGCGATGGAAGGTCTGGCTGAAACCCTTCGCGAACAGCAAGGTCTGAGCGATCAGGCGTTCCGCGACTTGCAAGAACAGTTCAACCCCGGTGCGCAATCCGGTGAAAGTCAAGGCAATGAAGGCCGCAATGGCGGGCTTGGCCGGGGGCAAAGCCACGAAGGTCAGGGTGGTCAGGGCCAAGGCTCGGATCAGGCCGGAGAGGGTGAGCAGGGGCAGGGATCACTGGCGGACCGTCAGCAGGCCCTGCGCAATGAGTTGAATCGCCAGCAACAGAATTTGCCGGGTGCTGGTACACCTGAAGGTGACGCCGCCCGGGATGCGCTTGGCCGCGCCGGTCGTGCCATGGACGAGGCGGAACAGGCCCTGCGCGGGGATGATCTGGCCGAGGCCATTGACCGTCAGTCAGAGGCCATGGAAGCGCTGCGCGAGGGGATGCGTTCACTGGGAGAGGCCATGGCCCAGAACCAGCAAAACCAGCCGGGTCAGGGCACGCAGGAAGGTGAGGCACAAGCCAACAACCGCGATCCTCTGGGCCGCAACCCCGGGGCCGGTGGTTCGATATCAACTGACGAAAACCTGCTGCAGGGCGAAGACGTCTATCGCCGGGCGCGCGAGTTGCTGGACGAAATCCGCCGCCGGACCGGAGAAACGGACCGCCCCGAGATTGAGCTGGAATACCTCAAACGTCTGTTGGAGCGGTTTTAACTTTAGTTCTGAGCGCCGGCCTGAGCTTCAAGCCAGATGCGGGCCTGATCCACCAAGGACACATATGAGCTGAGTAGTGGGTCCGCCTGTGGCACAGCCTCACCGATCTGCTGCGCGTTGCCGTAGATCAAGTACAGAATCACGCCGATAATCAGCATCAGCGCAAATCCACGAAGGAACCCGCCTGATTTGCGCGGGGCTGGCTCTGTGTCTTCCGCCTCGGCCGTGCGCATACTGGAATTGATCGCCTCGACATCCGGAAGCGCATCCTTTTGACCAGCGTCAACAGCAGTCTCCGAGGCGGCTGGCCGCTTGGGCTTAACCTTAGGCTCCGGCGGTTGATCCAATCCCAGATCGGGCTGGCTTTCCAGATTGCTGCCTTCTTGCGCACGCAACTCTGCCTCGCGCGCCGCTTCTTCTTTCAGAATGTTGGCGACCGACGGATCGACGTTGCCTGTAGATGCCGCAGCGTCCGCAACGTCAGAGGTGACCTCTTCTTTGGTCTCGGGTTCTTCTGTCGGCTGATCCGCCGCTTCAACCTGTTCCTGTTCCTGTTCTGGCGCTTCGGCGTCTTCAACCGGCGCGGTTACAGGTGCTTCAGGGTGCTTCGGCTGAAACCAGGTCTGATCGCAGTTGGAACACTGCACGTCGCGACCTTCCTCAGGAATAACCTCGTCAGGAACTTCGTACTGCGCACCGCAATTCGGACATGTAAGACGCATGCTGCCTCCTCGGCCGGGCGATGGGCCGATAATAGTTTTTTCAGGGATGATATTCCGTTAAGACCCGTCAGCAAAGGGCGTTTTCGGTTTCATGGGCCAAGTGTCACCAATTGGACTCGGTAGAGCCATTGAATCCGCCACCCTGCTCGGGCAAGAAGAGCGGCAAATAAAGGGGGCACGTGTGATCGAGCTGGAAAATGTCAGCTACACCTATGGTGGCGGCGAATTGCTGAGCGACGTCTCGGTTCAATTGCAGCCGGGGTCGTTTCATTTTCTGACCGGCCCGTCCGGGGCGGGCAAAACAACGCTGCTGAAACTGTGTTATGGGGCCCTGCTTCCAAC
The DNA here is from genome assembly GCF_056537285.1 of Ruegeria sp. CF8. Lineage (NCBI taxonomy): Bacteria > Pseudomonadati > Pseudomonadota > Alphaproteobacteria > Rhodobacterales > Roseobacteraceae > Ruegeria > Ruegeria sp. CF8. The sequence goes on from NZ_JBQFRG010000006.1 coordinate 99,753, forward strand.
CTCGGGGCGTCTGAGCGTATTTGGTCAGGACATTTCCTCACTTGACCGGGATCAACTGGCTGTGCTGCGCCGTCGTGTCGGTGTCGTACATCAGGATTGTCAGTTCCTGGACCATATGACGCTTGCGGAAAACGTGGCTTTGCCGCTGATGGTGTCCGGGCGCTCTGAAACGTCAGAACAGGACAATCTGAACGAATTGCTCAGTTGGGTGGGGCTCGGCGCGCGGCTCGAAGCACACCCGCCTGAATTGTCCGGAGGCGAACGTCAGCGCGCTGCCTTGGCCCGCGCTGTCATCCTGTCGCCTGATGTTGTCTTGGCGGACGAGCCCACTGGCAATGTGGATTGGGAAATGTCCCAACGTCTGCTGCGCCTGCTGATCGAGTTGAACCGCATGGGCAAGACGGTCTTGATTGCAACCCATGACATGAGCCTGATCCGCGCGGCCAAAAGCCAGGTTCAGGCACGCGTATTGCGCATCTCTCAGCGCAAGCTGCATCTGGCGGGGGCCGACCTATGACCAGAGCTGAGGTAAACACCCTGCTGCGTGGCGATTCGCGGGCGAACCGTGTTGTTCCCCCAACTGGGTACACCGCTCATCTGACTTTGTTTGTTGCCGGGGCGATGGCATTTCTGGTGGTGTTTGCACTGGCGTTGGCGCTTGCGTCTGGCCGGATTGCCGACCGCTGGGCCTCGGAACTGGCGGGGGCGGCAACCCTGAGGATAAATGCCCCCGCAGAGCAGCTCGCTGCGCAGACCGAAGCCGCGCTTACAGTACTCGGCCAAACTCCCGGCGTTGCGTCTGCTCGCGCCTTAAGCGCCGAGGAACAGGCCGCGCTTTTGTCGCCGTGGTTCGGACCAGACCTGCCTTTGGATACTTTGCCCATTCCGCAGCTCATCGAAATCACCGAAGGCGAACCAGGAATGGACGTGATGGGCCTGCGTTTGCGTCTGGGAGCAGAAGTGCCAGGCGCGGTGCTGGATGATCACACGCGATGGCGTGAACCCCTTGTCGAGGCGGCGATGTCTCTGCGGCGTTTGGGGTGGATCTCGATCCTGCTGATCGGAGGAGCGACCGCCGCCATGATCACCCTTGCGGCAAATGCATCTCTGGCGGCGAATGCTCAGATCATCGAGGTGTTGCGTCTGGTTGGCGCGCGGGATGGTTTTATCGCAGGGGCATTTGTCCGGCGCTTTACCTATCGCGCTTTTTTCGGGGCCTTGGTCGGGACCCTGCTAGGTATGACGGGCGTTTTGTTGCTGCCCGAAGCCTCGGATGCGGGCGGCTTTCTGAGCGGGGTGGGCTTTCAAGGCACAGATTGGGTACTGCCAATTCTCATCCCAATACTCGGCGCGGCTGTCGCCTTTTTCGCCACATGGGCTGCGGCCCGACGCAAGTTGAAGGAGCTTTCCTGATGTTCAAAGCCGTTCAGTGGGTGCGCTCTTTGGTCTTCATGATCGTGATTTACGCCTGGATGCTGATCCTTGGCATTGTGTTTCTGCCTTACGCTCTGTTCTCCAAACGTGGGGCTCTGAGGGCATGCAAGACCTATGCGCGCAGTACCATGTGGCTGGCCCGTTGGATGGTGGGTATTCGCTGCGAAGTTCGGGGCAGCGCGCCAACCAATGAAGTGGTTGTGGGTGCCAAGCACCAGTCGTTCCTTGATATCATCATGATCTTCAGCGCTATTCCCCATGGGAAGTTCATCATGAAGCGTGAACTTCTGTTTACACCAGTCATCGGAATGTATGCCCGTCGGCTTGGTTGTATTCCGGTCAATCGCGGCAAGCGCGGCGCAGCGGTGGCCAAAATGGTCAAGGACGTGGCGAAAGAGTTTTCAGAACCCGGGCAACTGGTGATCTATCCGCAAGGAACGCGTGTCGCACCAGGGGTTAAGAAACCTTACAAGATCGGCACAGCCGTTCTTTATGAAGGTCTCGGAGTTCCGTGTGTGCCAGTGGCTACAAACGCCGGAGTGTTCTGGCCCCGGACCGGGGTCATGCGCAAGCCCGGCCTCGCGATCGTGGATTTTCTTGAGCCAATTGAGCCCGGCGTTGAGCGCGACGATTTTCTTGGTCGGTTGGAAGATGTGATTGAAACACGCTCAAATGAACTGATGCGCGAAGTGGGGTTTGATCCTGATGGACACCATTGACGACATTGCAACGCTGGAAACCTACTATGGGAAACCCGGCGCACCATCTTTGCGTAAGGTCGTTCACCGACTGACGCCTCTGTATCGCAAGTGGATTATGGCATCGCGCCTCTGTGTGCTCAGTACGGTCGGTCCGGAAGGCGTGGACGGCAGCCCGCGTGGCGATGATGGCCCGGTTGCGCTGGAGTTGGACCCAAGCACGCTGGCCATGCCAGATTGGCGCGGCAACAACCGTTTGGATTCCCTGCGGAACATCGTGCGCGACCCACGTGTTTCATTGATGTTTTTCGTACCCGGATCGAACACAGTCATTCGATTGAACGGAACCGCAAAACTCACGGCTGACGAAGACCTACGCGCCCGGTTTGAAAAACACGGCAAGCGCCCAGCGACCGTTATTCTGATTGAGATCGGCGAAATTTACAGCCAATGCGCGCGCGCTTTGATGCGGGCCCGAACCTGGACCAGCGAGGATGAAAGCGCGCTGCTTCCAACCGTGGGAGAGCTGCTTGCCGAGGCATCCGGCGGCGACGAAGGTGGCGCAAATTATGATGCGGAATGGCATGGGCGCGCCCGGAAAACCATGTGGTGACTGCGGTTCTGCAACGCCGCACCTGCCCTGAAATACTTAGAGCCAGACAAAGTCGGGGTCCCCCCGCTTCATCTGGCTCAAAATACCTCGGAGCGCGAGGCAGAGCCTCGCAATACTCCGGTTTCACAAGTATCGGATCAGGAGTGAATTGGCCCGTCACCGCAGGCCAGCGCGGCTTCGCGCACGGCCTCTGAATAGGTTGGGTGCGCGTGGCAGGTCAGGGCCAGGTCTTCTGCCGAAGCACCGAACTCCATCGCAACACAGACCTCATGTATCAGATCACCCGCAGCCGGGCCGATGATGTGAGCCCCAAGAATGCGGTCTGTTTCCTTGTCGGCGAGGATTTTCACGAACCCGTCCGAGGCAAAGTTTGCCTTGGCGCGGCCGTTGCCCATGAACATGAACTTGCCGACTTTATAGGCGCGCCCTTGTTCCTTCAGCGTTGCTTCGGTCTCACCCACATTTGCGACTTCAGGCCATGTGTAGATCACGCCGGGAATGACGCCATAGTTCACATGCCCATGTTTGCCCGCAACCTGCTCTGCGGCGGCCATGCCCTCGTCTTCGGCTTTGTGCGCCAGCATCGGGCCTTCGGTGACGTCGCCGATGGCATAGATGCCCGGCACGTTGGTTTGCCAGTCTGAACCAACCTTGATCTGGCCGCGTTGGGTCATCTCAACACCCAAGGCGTCCAGCCCCAAACCGTCGGAATACGGCTTGCGCCCAGTGGCGACCAGAACGGTATCAGCGTCGATCACGTGCTCGCTGTCATCCTTGAGCAGTTTGTAGGTGACCTTGGCCTTGGTTTTGGTCGCTTCGGTCTTTTGCACCGCAGCACCCATCACAAAGTTCAGGCCTTGCTTCTTCAAGATGCGCTGGAACGTCTTTTGCACTTCGGGGTCCATACCGGGCGTGATTTCTTTGAGGAATTCGATCACCGTTACCTCGGAACCAAGACGGCTGTAGACAGAACCCAGCTCAAGCCCGATCACGCCCGCGCCGATGACAACAATTTTCTTCGGGATCTTGCCCAGTGACAGTGCTCCGGTCGAGGTCACAACGACTTTCTCGTCTACTTCGACGCCCGGCAGCGAAGACGGTTCAGAGCCAGAAGCGATAATGATGTTCTTGGTCTCGTGAACTTCGTCGCCGACCTTGACCTGACCGGCGGCGGGGATGGAACCCCAGCCCTTCAGCCAGTCGATCTTGTTCTTCTTGAACAGGAACTCGATGCCTTTGGTGTTGCCTTCGATCACCTCGTCCTTGTAGGCCTGCATCTGCTTCCAGTCGACCGAAGGCGCTTTGCCTTTAAGACCCATCTTGGCAAAGTTATGCTCGGCCTCGTGCAACTGGTGCGAGGCGTGCAGCAACGCCTTAGACGGGATACAGCCCACGTTCAGACAGGTGCCGCCCAGCGTCTCGCGCCCTTCGACCACGGCGGTTTTCAAACCCAGTTGGGCGCAGCGGATGGCGCAGACATAGCCGCCGGGGCCGGCGCCGATTACGATAACGTCATAGTTTGCCATGAAGGGTCTCCTTGAGAATTCGGGCTGTCGCAGGGCATGAACCTCTGAACAGGATGTATACAGGCGGGCTCACAACAGCACCACCAAGAGCATAAGGGTGGTGGCCAGAAACCCGACGAACCAAATGACGCTGCGCCATGGTTTCCAACCGAAATAATATGCGGGAACATACAACACGCGCGCGATCAGATAGGTCCAGGCGCAGGTAGCCGTCAGTGCGTTTTCCTTGCCTGAAACGGTGACGACAACACAAGCTATGGCAAACAGGATCAAACCTTCGAAATGGTTGTTGAGGGCCCGGTAGAGCCGGGCTGTCCCATCCGAGAGCTGATCTTCCAGGGAACCACCCAATCTGGTCCTGTCACGTGCGGACATGGTTTTACCCGGACCCAATTCCAGATTTGCAGGGACTGCCATGAGAACAAATTGCAATACCTGTAGAAGGGCGGCCATGGTCAGTGCTGTCAGTTCTGCGTTCATTTCAAGACGCCGTTTTGAGTACGTATGAGTTCGGGGGCGGCGCGTTTGCAAAAGCTGTGTCGTCCCTGAAACTCCGCCATCACGTTCAGACGGGTGTCAGAACTTTTGTGTGGATATGGGCCACGCCGCCACGTTCATGGTGCATGGCAAGCTCTTCTGACTCGATAAAGTTCTGCGCGCGCTCCAAATCGGTGATTTCCAACAAAGCCACGGCATGATCTTTCTGTTCAGGGTCGCGCCAGATATGGAGGTCGCGGATACCCGCGGCCTCCCTCATCGGTTTGTCTTCCTGGAATACCTTCAGCCAGACGTCAAAATCGGCTACATCGGCCTGCCAAAGTACATGTGTCGCCATGATTACAGATCCATCAACAGGCGGCGCGGATCTTCCAGCGCCTCTTTCACGCGAACCAGGAAGGTCACCGCTCCTTTGCCATCGACGATCCGGTGGTCATAGGACAGGGCTAGGTACATCATCGGGCGGATCTTGATCTCACCATTGATGACCATTGGACGATCCTGAATCTTGTGCATCCCCAGAATGCCCGACTGCGGGGGGTTCAGAATCGGCGAGGACATAAGCGAACCGTAGACACCGCCGTTCGATATGGTGAAGGTACCGCCCTGCATTTCGGCCATGGACAGCTTACCGTCGCGGGCACGCTTGCCTTTCTCGGCGATAGCTTTTTCGATCGCGGCAAAGGACATGCTGTCCGCATCACGGATGACCGGAACCACCAGACCTTGCGGTGTGCCGGCGGCGACGCCCATGTGGACGAAGTTTTTGTAGACGATGTCATTGCCGTCAATCTCGGCATTCACCTCGGGCACTTCTTTCAACGCGTGGCAGCAGGCTTTGGTGAAGAACGACATAAAGCCAAGGCGGACGCCATGTTTCTTCTCGAACTGGTCTTTGTATTGGTTCCGCAGGGCCATCACCTCGGTCATGTCCACCTCATTATAGGTGGTCAGGATCGCAGCCGTATTTTGCGCATCCTTGAGACGCTTGGCGATGGTCTGACGCAGACGGGTCATGCGCACGCGTTCTTCGCGGGCCTCGTCTTCGGCAGCAACCGGTGCTCGTGGAGCCTGAGCAACAGGGGCCGGTGCCGCCGGTGCTGGCGCCGGAGCCGCAGCCGAAGAGACAGCCTTTGCCACGTCTTCTTTCATGATGCGGCCATCGCGACCAGTGCCGGTGACCTGATCAGCGGACAAACCAGCCTCTGCCATCGCTTTCTCAGCAGAGGGTGCATTCGCCACGTCCTTGCCGGTGCTTGCGGCTGCCGGGGCCGCTGCTGCCGCCTGAGCAGGTGCAGGTGCCGCACCTGCTGCAGCGCCAGAAATTACCGCCAGCTTGGCTGTTGCATCCACAGTTGCACCTTCTGGCGCGACGATTTCAGCGAGAACACCCGCAGCCGGGGCCGGAACCTCGACCGAGACTTTGTCGGTTTCCAGCTCACACAGCATTTCGTCCTGCGCAACGCTGTCGCCAACCTGTTTGAACCAAGTTGAAACGGTGGCTTCCGTGACGGATTCTCCAAGTGTAGGAACCATCACATCAACAGACCCACCCGCAGCAGCGGGCGCGGCAGCAGGGGCCGCTGCTGCCGGTGCTGCAGCCGGGGCAGGGGCTGCACCTTCGCCAGCCGTGATGGTCGCAAGCAGTGCATCAACACCAACGGTGTCGCCTTCGGCGGCTACAATCTCTGCCATCACACCCGCAGAGGGAGAAGGCACTTCCACTGTGACCTTGTCAGTTTCCAACTCACACAGCATTTCATCCACGGCGACTGCATCGCCGGGTTTTTTGAACCATGTGGCAACGGTGGCTTCGGTGACCGACTCGCCAAGCGTGGGAACACGAACTTCAATCGTCATCGCTTACTTTCCTTTGATGCTCAGCGCTTCGTTCACCAGCGCTTCTTGTTGGGCTTTGTGTTGGCTGGCCAGACCCGTCGCGGGCGAGGCCGATGTTGCGCGACCGGCATAGGTCGGGCGGGTGTGTTTTGCGCCGATCCGGGTCAGAACCCATTCGATATTGGGTTCAATGAAGGACCAGGCACCCTGGTTCTTGGGCTCTTCCTGACACCAGACCATCTCGGCCCCTTTGAAGCGCTCAAGCTCATTAATCAGCGAGTGCGCAGGGAAGGGGTAATATTGCTCGATCCGCATCAGGTAAATGTCGTCGATGCCACGCGCGTCACGCTCTTCCAACAGGTCGAAATAGACCTTACCCGAGCACATGACGACCCGCTTGATCTTGTCATCCGCCACCAGCTTAGTGTCTGAATTCCCTTTTTGCGCGTCATCCCACAGCACCCGGTGGAAGCTGGAACCGGTTGTGAAATCCTCGGCGGTGCTGACGGCCAGTTTGTGGCGCAGCAGCGATTTGGGTGTCACAAGGATCAGCGGCTTGCGGAAGGTGCGATGCAGCTGACGGCGCAGGATGTGGAAATAGTTTGCGGGCGTCGTACAGTTCGCCACGATCCAGTTGTCCTGACCGCACATCTGCAGGAACCGTTCCAGACGTGCGGACGAGTGTTCGGGACCTTGCCCTTCGAACCCGTGCGGCAGCAGCGTGACCAGACCGGACATCCGCAGCCATTTCGATTCACCTGAACTGATGAACTGGTCAAACATGATCTGCGCGCCGTTGGCGAAATCGCCGAACTGAGCTTCCCAAAGAACCAGCGCATTGGGTTCGGCCAGCGAATAACCGTATTCAAACCCAAGCACCGCATATTCAGACAGCATCGAGTCGATCACTTCGTAGTGCGACTGCCCTGCGCGAATGTTGTTCAACGGGTAGTAACGCTCTTCGGTTTCCTGATGGATGAATCCCGAATGGCGCTGGCTGAACGTGCCTCGCGTGGCGTCCTGCCCGGCCAGACGCACCGGGTAGCCTTCGGTCAACAGCGATCCGAAGGCCAGCGCCTCACCGGTGGCCCAATCAAAACCAGTGCCGGATTCAAACATCTGCTTCTTGTGGTCCAGCAGACGGCCGACTGTCTTGTGCAATGCAAACCCAGCCGGGGCGCGGGTCAGCGCGCCGCCAACTTCGGCCAGCGTCTCGGGCGTGATCGCGGTCTCACCGCGCATGTATTCGTCTTTGTTCTTGTCCAGATGTGACCAGCGCCCATCCAGCCAGTCGGCCTTGTTGGGTTTATAGTCTTTTCCGGCTTCGAACTCGTCGTTCAGATGCGCCTGGAAGGCAGCCTTCATGTCCTCGATCTCGCCCTCGGGAATCAGGCCGTCTTTAACCAAACGCTCGGTGTACAGAGACAGCGTGGTTTTGTGCGTTTTGATCTTTTTGTACATGATCGGGTTGGTGAACATGGGCTCGTCGCCCTCGTTGTGACCAAACCGGCGGTAGCAGAAGATATCCAGCACGACATCTTTGTGGAATTTCTGACGGAACTCGGTTGCCACCTTGGCGGCATGTACCACGGCTTCGGGGTCATCCCCGTTCACATGGAAGATCGGCGCTTCAACCATCAACGCGATATCCGTCGGATAGGGGCTCGAGCGCGAGAAGTGCGGCGCAGTGGTAAAGCCGATCTGGTTGTTTACCACGATATGCATGGTGCCGCCGGTCTTGTGACCGCGCAGACCAGACAGACCAAACCCTTCGGCCACGACACCCTGACCGGCAAACGCCGCGTCGCCATGCAACAGGATAGCCATAACCTTGGTGCGATCCGTGTCACCGAGCTGATCCTGTTTGGCGCGAACCTTGCCCAGAACCACCGGGTTCACGGCCTCAAGGTGTGAGGGGTTGGCGGTCAGCGACAGGTGCACAGAGTTGCCATCGAATTCACGGTCGCTGGATGCGCCGAGGTGGTATTTCACGTCGCCTGAACCATCCACATCCTCGGGCTTGAAGCTGCCGCCCTGGAATTCGTTGAAGATGGCGCGGTATGGTTTGCCCATCACATTGGCCAGAATGTTCAGACGCCCCCGGTGCGGCATCCCGATGACGATGTCGCTGAGGCCAAGCGCACCACCGCGCTTGATGATCTGCTCCATCGCAGGGATCAGCGCTTCACCGCCGTCCAGACCAAAGCGTTTGGTGCCCATGTATTTGACGTGCAAGAACTTTTCGAAACCCTCGGCCTCAACCATCTTATTCAGGATTGCCTTACGGCCTTCCTTGGTGAACGCGATTTCCTTGCCATACCCCTCGATCCGTTCTTTCAGCCATGCGGCCTCTTCGGGGTTCGAGATATGCATGTATTGCAGCGCAAAGGTGCCACAATAGGTCCGCTTGACGATCTCGACGATCTGCCGCATCGAGGCCACCTGAAGCCCCAAAACGTTGTCGATAAAGATCGGGCGATCCATGTCGGCGTCGGTGAAGCCGTAGGTCTTTGGATCCAGCTCCGGGTGATTGGATGCCGTGCGCATCCCCAACGGGTCCAGATCGGCGGCCAGATGGCCCCGGATCCGATAGGCCCGGATAAGCATCAGCGCGCGCAGGCTGTCCAGCACGGCGCGTTTGATCTCGTCGTCGCTGACCTCGACGCCCTTTGCTTCGGCCTTGTCCTTGATCTTCTTACTCGCCGCTTTGGCGTCAATCTCGGCCCATTCCCCGGTCAGCGCGCCGGTGAGATCATCGGCAGGCATGGGCGGCCAGTCGGTCCGCGCCCAAGAAGGCCCTTCGGCCTCGCGCTGCACATCCGGCGCGGCGTCACCCATAGCCTTGAAGAACTCAACCCAGGCCGCGTCTACGGCACCGGGGTTCTTGGTGTATTGGGCGTAAAGCTGCTCCAGATATTCGGCATTGTGCCCCTGCATGAAGCTTGAGGCATGAAAGGCAGAGTTGGGCGAGTGTTCGGTCATTGGGCTACCTCATATGGGTTGGGACCGTATTGGTTGGTGCCTGGTTGGCTGGGGCGGGTCAGCCACCACAGCACCAGAAGGGGCGACACAAAAAGAACGATAAGTGTCGGAATGACGATCAGCAATGTTGCGCGGGTAAACAATATGTCGAGCGTTCCGCCATGGAACTGGCTGGCAATACCAATGCCAAAGATCAGAACCGCAAAGGCGCCAAGGATCAGAAGGATCGGCAGCAAGGCGTAAAGCCCGCTGCGCCCGGTGTCATGCATCCGCCGCCATGCGACGGCCAGGTGGGGGAAAAAGACAATCAGGCCGACAATGCTTTGGACCGGTTGGCTGGACGTGGCGGTGACGGATTTCACCTCTTCGCTTTCGGTGACCGAGACCTGCGTGAAGAACTGCCAGTCGATGATCCCGGCGATGAAGCCCCAGATCACAACGAACAGGAAAAAGAACCAATACTCAGACCGCGAGGCACGGCCCGAGAAGGTGAAGAACTTGGAAAAACAGGTGCGGACGGCGTCGGAGAAGGTCATGCGATTGCCCCCGGCTTCGGTCGCCTTGCGGTAACATGAAGATATGCGAAGGTCAGGTTCAAACCGGCAATCCTCTTAGTTCGCTCATCCGGCAGAAAGTTCGATACTTGACCGTTCATGACAGGAAGTTCCGGCTCTTTTTTCTGCGAAAACTCCACTCTTGGTGTCATCTGGCAATACGGATCTTTTGGTGGTGACCAAGGAATGTTCGCTTTTATTCCGTAGTTCGCGGCGGTTGAATACACGCCGTCCAAATCACATGTCCCAATCCAACCGATTGTGACTTCTACGGACGCTTCCACGTTCTTGTAAATTTGTTTTTGGTCACTTCCAAAGTATCGGTAGTCGAGAAGCAAGCCGTCCGGCCTGAGCCAATTCACCGTATCTGCATCCGGGGTCATATCCAGATAACCTTCACCATCTAGAAACTGAATTGTCTGATCGCGCACCTCCTGATCTGACAAATCCTGCGAGCTAGACGCGAACTGCGCATATGCATGCAGCATTAGTCTTCCCGGAATCTGAAAGGCAGGAGACATACTTTCAAAAGCATTTTCGCGCAGAATTGGTTCAATATTTTCTTCTTCACCTTGAACCATAAGTTGGCTCATCTGCACTAATTCAAAAACGCCCTGCGGCGGCAGGTGTTTAGCTTTGTACTCCTGTCCGCCGCTTGACATGGGCTCTTACCCTATCGCTTCCAGCACAGCTTCACCCAGCTGCGCCGGGCTTTCAGCTACGACAATACCGGCCGAGCGCATCGCTTCGATCTTGTCCTCGGCACCGCCCTTGCCACCGGCGACGATCGCACCTGCGTGGCCCATGCGGCGGCCCGGAGGGGCTGTACGGCCAGCGATGAAACCGGCGGTCGGCTTTTTGCGGCCCTTCTTGGCCTCATCCGCCAGGAACTGCGCGGCTTCTTCCTCGGCCGAGCCACCGATCTCACCGATCATGATGATCGATGTGGTTTCGTCATCGGCCAGGAACCATTCCAGCACGTCGATATGCTCGGTGCCTTTGATCGGGTCGCCGCCGATGCCCACGCAGGTGGACTGGCCCAGACCGACATCGGTGGTCTGCTTGACGGCCTCATAGGTCAGGGTGCCCGAACGCGACACAACGCCGACAGAGCCGCGCTTGTGGATGTGGCCGGGCATGATGCCGATCTTGCAGGCATCGGGCGTGATGACACCGGGGCAGTTCGGGCCGATCAGGCGCGACTTGCTGCCTTCCAGCGCGCGCTTCACCTTCATCATGTCCAGAACCGGGATACCTTCGGTAATGCAGACGATCACTTCCATCTCGGCATCAATCGCTTCCAGGATCGAATCAGCTGCAAACGGCGGCGGTACGTAGATTACCGAGGCGTTGGCTTCGGTCACATGCTTGGCCTCGTGGACCGAGTTGAACACGGGCAGGCCCAGATGCTCCATCCCGCCTTTGCCGGGGGTCACGCCGCCGACCATCTTGGTGCCATAGGCAATGGCCTGTTCGCTGTGGAATGTGCCTTGCGAGCCGGTAAAGCCCTGACAGATCACTTTGGTGTTTTCGTCGATGAGGACTGCCATTTTGTCCCTTTCTCTAGGCGGTGTTGGATTGATTGGGTTCAGTCGCCGGCAGAACCTGCGGCGCATAGGTAATTTTTTCGAGCGTGGCACGACCCAAGGCCAGATTGGCCGTTGTGCGAAGACCGCTGCTGATTTCAGCAATGCCGCGTCGGATCTTTTGACGAACCAATGGCCAGCCTTTGGGTCGGCTGCGCGGCGCGCCCATGTTGTATTCACCGGGCGCTTCGTTGCCCTGTTCGACCATGGCCGGGATCACCTGATAGATGTTGATCTGACGGGCCGCTGGTGAGGCTGACGGGTTGAACAACAGCCCGTCCAACGTGATGTCATAGGGTTTCTGCGCCAGAAAATGCTGTGCCGCTTGACGTGTCAGCGCGTAGGCCGCGCCTCCGGGATGACGAGACCGCATCAGGCGCAGCTCGCGCCCCAGATGGAACAACCGCTTGCGCCCGAGCGCGACATAGAGCTTGGTGCTGCGCCAACGTTCAAACCGGACGATATCGGCATCTGCGGGCCACCAGGAGGGGTCATTCAGCCAATCGGCCAGTTCCGGGCTCAGGAACACGTCATCCTCAAGGATCAACGCCTGTTCCGCGCCCGAGTCGATCAATGCCTCCCACGCTTTGGCATGGCTGAGGGTGCAGGCCATGTCCTTGGTGTGGAAATAGCCCCACGGCCCCTCGGTCTTGCACTCGCGCAGGAAATCCTCACGGGTGGCGGCGTCGCAATCAACAGCATTAACGCGTGTTGCCGACAGGCCTGCTTGTTGCAGCTCCTGCTCCATCAAACGCGCCCGCCCGGTGGCGCGTTCTAGACCTATGAGGAAGATGGGGATGGTCATTGGTTTAGAGGTCCAGACAGATCAGGCAGTCCGCATCCAACGCAATCTGTTTTGAGAGCCGGTAAAGCCCCGGCAGATCACTTTGGTTCTTTCGTCGATGAGGACTGCCATTTGGCGTTCTCCTTTATTGGGTTCCTGAGGGCGCGCCTATTCGCCGTAAATTAGCGACGGGACTCTTCCCTGCGGTACTGGTTGAGAAATCAGAAACACGTTGCTTGTTGTGCTCCCCATGTCTTTTGCGTCGTGTGTGAGAAGGCTACCGTTCGGAAGCTGGATAGCGTATTCGAACCTTTCGGATGGAAACTCTTTTTCAGTTCCTGAGCCCACAGTCGAGAGGGCTGCTTTCAAAATAGCATTCCCAATGACTGACGGAGGCTCAGAACTGATCGCTCTAACACCGCAGACCTCGACGTCAGGCGCACCTGGGAGGCTCTGAAGGCCGACAAATATCTCGCTATTCGGCACGACATATGCTGAATGAATTTGACCTAGATCCCTTGTGGCATTCAACGAAGCAGCCCGTGCGTTACTTTGAAAATCACTGAAATCGGGCAAGCTTGCCAGACAAGTGCTTGAGAACGCATTGGCCGCTTGTTGCGCTACGTTTCCTCCGGATGAAAGCCTTGAAGGGCTTTCATCACAAGCAGAGAGCAAAGCGCCCGCGGCCAACAATCCCGACAGCAGACTTATACGTCGGCCTGTGTTCACCCTTTAACCGCCTTCACGATCTTCTCGGCACCGTCTTTCAGGTTGTCCGCCGCAATCACGTCCAGGCCAGATGTGTTGATGATCTCTTTGCCTTTTTCGACATTCGTGCCTTCCAGACGCACGACCAGCGGAACCTGCAGGCCGACCTCTTTCACCGCGGCGACCACGCCCTCGGCGATGACGTCACAGCGCATGATGCCGCCGAAGATGTTGACCAGAATGCCTTTGACCTGCGGGTCCGACGTGATGATCTTGAATGCCTCGGTCACTTTCTCTTTGGTCGCACCACCGCCCACGTCGAGGAAGTTGGCAGGCTCGGCCCCGTACAGTTTGATGATGTCCATGGTGGCCATCGCCAGACCTGCGCCGTTCACCATGCAGCCGATCTCACCATCCAGCGCGATATAGTTCAGATCGTATTTCGAGGCTTCCAGTTCCTTGGGGTCTTCCTCGGTCGTGTCGCGCAGTTCGGCGATATCCGGGTGGCGGTAGACCGCGTTGCCGTCAAACCCGACCTTGGCGTCCAACACCTTGAGGTCGCCGCTGTCCGAAACGATCAGCGGGTTGATCTCCAGCATCTCCATGTCTTTCTCGACGAAGGCGTTGTACAGCTGGTTCATCAACTTGACGCATTGTTTGACCTGTGCGCCTTCCAGGCCCAACGAGAAGGCGATGCGACGGCCGTGATACGCCTGATACCCGGTGGCCGGATCGACAGAGAAAGACAGGATTTTCTCGGGCGTCGCGGCAGCCACTTCTTCGATGTCCATGCCGCCTTCGGTCGAGCAGACAAACGAAATGCGGCTGGTCTGGCGGTCCACCAGAAGGGCCAGGTACAGTTCACGTTCGATGCCCGAACCGGCTTCGATGTAGATGCGGTTGACCTGCTTGCCTGCGGGACCCGTCTGATGCGTGACCAGCGTACGGCCCAGCATCTTCTTGGCTTCTTCAGCGGCTTCTTCGACCGATTTGGTCAGACGGACACCGCCTTTTTCACCGGCGTCTGCTTCTTTGAAGGAACCCTTGCCGCGCCCGCCTGCGTGGATTTGCGCTTTGACCACCCAAAGCGGGCCGTCCAGTTCACCGGCTGCGGTTTTGGCTTCCTCGGCGCGCAGCACGGCGCGACCATCGGAGACCGGAGCGCCATAGCTGCGAAGAAGAGCTTTGGCCTGATATTCGTGAATGTTCATCGAAATTGTCCCGTCTGACTGCGTTTAAACCGTTATAGGGGTGTCTAGCGGTCAAATTTAAAGGGTTTTTTGATGCCCAAGGGGTTTTTAGTGAAGATTTTCGCTATTTGTGATCACGGGTTTTTAGGGTGTGATCACAAAAATAACTAAAGGATGAATTGATTCGAAAAATCTGAACGAGGACCGAAAATCACATTCAAAAAAGGGATTTGCGACGTTTGCGCCAACATGAGCGACCCTGGTCAATGCGGGTCAAAAGAAAACCGGCCCGAAAACGGGCCGGTTTTAAGTTCCATTCTGAACGCAGGTTTACGCCAGCGAGCTGTCGATACCTTTGCATGCGTCGATCAGGCCCTTCACGGCGTTGACCGAGTTGTCAAAACCGGCCTGCTCGTCTTCGTTCAGTTTGATGTCGACGATACGTTCAACACCACCTGCACCGATGACAGTCGGAACGCCAACGTACAGGCCATCAACACCCAGCTCACCACTACAGTAGGCAGCGCAAGGCAGAACGCGTTTCTGGTCTTTCAGATAGGCTTCAGCCATCTCGATTGCCGAGGTGGCGGGCGCGTAATAAGCCGAGCCGGTTTTCAGCAGGCCAACGATCTCGGCGCCACCATCGCGGGTGCGCTGAACGATGGCGTCCAGTTTCTCTTGTGTGGTCCAACCCATTTCGACCAGATCAGGCAGCGGGATGCCAGCAACAGTCGAGTAACGGACTGACGGCACCATGGTGTCGCCGTGGCCACCCAGCACAAATGCGGTGACGTCCCGCATCGAGACGTTGAATTCTTCCGACAGGAAGTGTGCGAAGCGCGCCGAGTCCAGAACACCAGCCATGCCGCAAACCTTGTTGTGCGGCAGACCCGAGAATTCGCGCAGAGCCCACACCATTGCGTCCAGCGGGTTGGTGATGCAGATCACGAACGCGTCAGGTGCGTGCGCGGCAATGCCTTCACCGACCGACTTCATGACTTTCAGGTTGATGCCCAGCAGGTCATCGCGGCTCATGCCTGGCTTGCGAGCCACGCCTGCGGTCACGATGCATACGTCCGCACCGGCGATATCGGTATAATCGCTGGTGCCCTTCATTGAGGCGTCAAAGCCTTCGGATGGGCCGGACTCGGCAATGTCGAGCGCCTTGCCCTGCGGCAGTCCGTCAGCGATGTCAAACAGGACTACGTCACCCAGTTCTTTGACAGCTGCAAGATGCGCGAGCGTGCCGCCGATGTTCCCCGCGCCGATCAGCGCAATCTTGGGTCTGGCCATTTGGAATATCTCCGGTCGGTTTTGAAATCGCGGTCGTGCTAGTCGTTAAAACCGCAATAGGCAAGAGTTCTGCGACGTGGCATACAACCGCATACCGTTTGCAGGGACCCGTGTGATTGCGCTAAAGGGCCTTTGAGACAAGCCAAAACCGGGACCGGCGCATGTTCGAATTGAACCTGATGTTTTTTGCTGTGGCGATCCCTGCGGTGATATTTGCAGGTATCTCAAAGGGCGGTTTCGGCTCAGGCGTGGCTTTTGCGTCTTCGTCGATTCTGGCACTGATCCTGGAACCCGGACAGGCCCTGGCGCTGATGCTGCCAATCCTGATGGTCATCGACGTGGCCACGCTGGGGCCTTATTGGAAGCGGTGGAGTTGGCCGGATTCCCGCCTGCTGATTTTGGGCGCAGTGCCAGGCGTCGCGCTGGGCGCTTGGCTGTATAGGGCAACGGACGACGATCTGTTGAGACTACTGATCGGCGGCATTTCGGTCGGGTTTGTTATCTGGCACATTGCTCAGACCAATGGCTGGGTGCGCGGATTTGCCAATCGCCTGCCACCGTCTGCGGGGCTTTTTGCCGGGCTGGTCGCAGGCTTTACCAGTTTTGTCAGTCATGCAGGAGGCCCGCCCGCGGCGGTATACCTGTTGTCACAAAAACTGTCGAAGACCGAGTTTCAGGCCAGCACTGTGCTGGTCTTTTGGGTCATCAACATCGCAAAGTTTGTGCCTTACGCATTTTTAGGCCTGTTCACGTGGCACACGGCGTTGGCGGACCTGTTGCTGACACCCTTTGCCATTCTTGGAGCCTGGCTTGGCGTTCGGGCGCATTTCATGATGTCCGAACGCCTGTTCTTTGGGATTGCCTACGTGTTGCTAACCTTAACGGGCAGCAAACTGATCTGGGACGCGCTCATGTAATCAGGTATTCGGTGGCAAGGCGTCCGCGACTTCCTCATAAGCCTGACCAGAGGCCACCTGGCACGTGATCCCGTTCGGCAAAGTCACAGTGATCGTCCAACTGCCGCTTTTGCCCGAAGCGAAAAGTTCCATAACCGCGCCTTGCCGGGCCAGCCCAAAGCCCCGGCGCGTTTCGCCATAAGTTTCATGAAGCCGTGTCAACACGTCCTCTCGCGGTGCACAGTTCTGGCCCGCAGCCTGTACCTGTTGTGCCGCCAGAACCATGATCCCCAGACCCATCGTCATCTTGAACAGTGTCGTATCCATCCCGTACCCCTTCGATTCCATCAGCTGTTCAGGGTGGAGCCGAGGTGGCGAAATTCGGTTAAGGCAAAGCACGTTGCGTCGCGTTTGCTGCGCTGCGGCAAATTTCTTCTTGAACTTTCCGGCAAAAAATGCCCCATTCCGCGCAACTTTATTTCAATGGGAGTGGTCCATGGATCCTCGTCAGCGCCCCTATCGTTCGGTTCTTTACATCCCTGGTTCCAGAGACCGGGCTCTGGACAAGGCCCGGACCCTTGCTGTGGATGCGATCATCTTTGATCTGGAGGATGCTGTTGCAGCAGACGAGAAAGACAACGCGCGTGAAACGCTAAAGACGGCATTGGCCGCTGGTGGCTATGGGTCGCGGGTCAAGATCGTTCGCATCAACGGGTTGGACACCAAATGGGGTCGCGCCGACGCTGAGGCGGTGCGTGACATGGACGCCGACGTTGTTCTGTTGCCCAAGGTAAACTCGGCGGCCGACGTGGATGCACTTGCAGCGATCACCGGAGATTTGCCGATTTGGGCCATGATGGAGACGCCGCGCGGGATGCTCAACGCGGCAGAGATTGCTGCTCATCCTCTGATGGCTGGCTTTGTCATGGGCACCAATGATCTGGCGAAAGAGCTGCAAACCCGTTTCCGCCCCGACCGCCTGCCGCTTATGACGTCACTGGGTCTGTGCTTGCTGGCTGCCAAGGCCGAAGGTCTGATCATCGTGGATGGCGTATACAACGCGTTCAAGGATGGCGAAGGTCTGGCCGCTGAATGTTCACAAGGTCGCGATATGGGTTTCGACGGTAAGACATTGATTCATCCAGCTCAGGTAGAGATCACGAACGCCGCCTACGCACCGTCCGACGACGAGATCGATTTGGCCCGCCGCCAAATCACAGCTTTTGAAGAAGTCGAAGCGCAGGGGCAGGGTGTTGCTGTTGTCGATGGCAAAATTGTTGAAAACCTGCACGTTGCAACGGCCCGCGAAATTCTGGCAAAAGCAGAGGCGATTTCAGCTTTGCAAGCGGGGTAAGCCAGCATGGGCTTTGTTCTTCTAATTCTCGGTGTGGCGCTGTGGTGGGCGGCGCACCTGTTCAAACGCGTTGCGCCTGAACGCCGGGCCGCAATGGGCGAAAGCGGCAAGGGCGCAGTTGCCTTAGCGCTGGTTGCGTCGGTTCTGTTGATGATCTTCGGCTATCGTATGACCGATTTCATCTATGTCTGGGCACCGCCGACCTTTCTGATCCACGTAAACAACCTGTTGGTTCTCATCGCGATCTACATGATGAGCCCTGCTGGCACAAAAGGCCGTTTGCTGAACAAGCTGCGCCATCCGATGCTTGGCGGCTTCAAACTGTGGGCCTTTGCGCATTTGCTGGTGAACGGCGATCTGGCTTCGATCATCCTGTTTGGCGGGCTTCTGGCCTGGGCCGTGGTCGAGGTGATCGTGATCAACAAGTCCGAACCCGATTGGAGCCCGGCTGAGCCTGGAACTTACGGCAAGGATGCGATGTTCTTTGTGGCGTCGATCGTCCTGCTGGGGATCATCGGGTATATCCATGGGCTTGTCGGCCCGTCTCCGTTCGGCTCATAAGGACCTCAGGGCAATGGCAAAACTCTACCGTTTGTTGACCGAAGAAGACACATCTGCCTTCTGTCACAAAGTGTCGGACGCGCTGGCAAAAGGGTGGGAACTGTATGGCGACCCGTCCTATGCCTTCGACACAGCAAACAACGTGATGCTTTGTGCGCAGGCTGTGACCAAAGAGGTCGAGGCCGACTATTCCCCTGAAATGAAACTGGGACAGCAGTGATGGCAAAAACAAATCCGGGCCGTTTTTTCGAGGACTATGCCGTCGGGCAGGTGCTGAAACATGCCGTACCGCGCACAGTGACCGAAGGAGAGCGTGGTTTGTATCACGCGCTCTATCCCGCGCGTCATGCGTTGTATTCATCGGATGAATTTGCCCGAGATTGTGGTTTGCCGGAAAGCCCCATTGATGATCTGGTCGCTTTCCATTTGGTGTTTGGCAAAACAGTGCCCGATGTATCGCTGAACGCTGTTGCCAATCTTGGTTATGCAGAAGGCCGTTGGCTAAAGCCCGTCTATGCAGGTGACACATTGCGTTCGGTGTCCGAGGTGATCGGGGTCAAGCAGAACTCGAACGGGAAAACCGGAGTTGTGTGGGTGCGCACCCGCGGGCTGAACCAGTTGGACGAGGTGGTCATCGAATACGTTCGCTGGGTTATGGTGCGCAAAGCAAATGTCGATGCGCCTGCGCCTGAGACAGTTGTTCCCGAGTTGAAGAAGGCTCTTGACCCTCAAGACCTAATCGTGCCCGAGGGCCTTGATTTCTCGAATTTCGATTTTGCGTTGGCTGGTGAGCCGCATCGCTGGGGCGATTATGACATCGGTGAGACCATCGACCACGTGGACGGTGTCACCGTTGAAGAGGCCGAGCATATGTTGGCCACGCGCCTGTGGCAGAATACCGCCAAAGTGCATTTCGACCTGACGTTCCGACCTGAGGGCCGCCTGATCTATGGGGGTCACGTCATTTCGATGGCGCGCACCCTGTCGTTCAATGGCTTGGCAAATGCGCAGATGATCGTTGGCCTGAACGGTGGCGCGCATGCGAACCCTTGTTTTGCAGGCGATACCATCAAAGCGTGGTCCGAGGTTCTGGACAAGGCAGAGACTGGCGTGCCCGGCGTGGGGGCGATCCGGTTGCGTCTGGTCGCCACCAAAGGGGGCGCACCATTCGCGTTAAAAAATGACGAGGGTCGGTACGTGTCGGACGTACTTCTGGACCTCGATTATTGGGCGCTGATGCCGCAATAGTCGAACTGACAGTTATGTGAATGCAATGCGTGCAAGCCGTGCTAGGTTTGCACCATGAATACTCTGCGAGCGATAGTGGCCAGTCTGTTTCTGGCACCCGCAGCCCAAGCCTGTGATCTGGCTTTGGCCTTGGCCGTAGATGTGTCTGGTTCGGTCGACGGCACCGAGTACCGCATTCAGATGGACGGCCTGGCCGCTGGTCTGCGCGATCCGATCGTCTCCGAGGCATTGGTCCGCGGTCAGGCGCAGTTGATGCTGGTGCAATGGACCGGGTCGTCGCGTCAGCGGATCACGATCCCCTGGACCCGTATCGACAGTTTCGCTGCTTTGGATAAGTTTGCGGATCAGGTTTCTGAGGATCCGCGCATCTGGCGGAACTTTTCAACCGCGATTGGGGAAGCGCTTCAAACAACACTCGACTCCTTCGAGCCGGTGTCCCACTGCACCCGGCATCTTATCGATTTGTCGGGCGACGGGGTATCCAATGAGGGCGTCGAGCCGACGCAAGTTCACGCCGCCTTGCGGGACCGAGGTGTTGTCGTCAACGCCCTGGCCATTGAAGAGAGTGAGCCGGATTTGACGGCATATTTCTTTGAGAATGTCATAGTGGGTGAAGGTGCTTTTGTGGTTTCGGCAGCCGGGTTTGCCGACTACCCGGAACGAATTCGCAGAAAACTGTTGCGCGAAGTGACGCAGCAAACCGCAGGGCTTAAGTGACGTATCACAAGATTCGTGATCACATCCTTTTGCCTTTGAAATCGCTAACATTGATGAAGGGGAATGTCATATGTGATCACGACATTATTTTGTGTGATCACATATTGAGATTATCCGCTAGTTTGAGCTGAATTTGCTGTTTTTTGCAACCGCAGCACGTGACAGTGTCGCAAAAAACAGTAAAACGTTCGGTAGCCAACCGAAAAGGAGCCGCCATGGCCGATGTAAATCGGGGCAATCGCCCACTTTCGCCGCATCTGTCGATCTATCGTCCACAGCTGACGTCGGTCACATCCATCCTGACACGTATCACAGGAAACGCCTTGCTCGTGGCGGGCCTGCTGATCGTTTGGTGGTTCTTGGCCGCTGCCACATCGCCCGAAGCGTTTGCCATAGCGAACGGGGTGATCACCTCGATGATCGGGGATTTGGTGATGGCGCTTTCTGTTTGGGGCCTTTGGTATCACACGCTGGCCGGTGTGCGGCACCTGATCTGGGACAACGCGCTTGGCTTGGACCTTCCAACAGCGACCAAACTGGGTTGGGCCGTTGTCATCGGATCGGTTGTCCTGACCCTTCTGACCCTTGTCATCGTCGCGTGATTGGAGGACTGAGATGCGTTATCTGACCGACCGCAAACGCGCCGCTGGCCTTGGCTCGGCGAAATCCGGCACCGCCCATTTCTGGGCCATGAAAGTCAGCTCGGTGGCGCTGCTGATCCTAGTGCCTTTGTTTGTCTTCACGTTTGGCCCCATTCTGGGTCAGCCGTTTGATGTGGTTCTGGACTACTATTCACGGCCCTTCCCTGCGATTCTTGCAGCGCTGACGCTGGCGGTTGGTTTCAAGCATTTCGCGGATGGCGCGCAGGTGATGTTGGAAGACTATGTTCACGGCACGCTTGAAAAGGTCCTGATCATTCTGGTCACCTGCCTGTCCTACGGCGCAGCAGCGGCTGGCATTTTCGCGATCGCACGCATTGCCCTTTAATTCCCGGAGCTGAAAGAAATGGCTGCATACGAATACGAAACGCATGATTATGACGTGGTCGTTGTCGGCGCCGGTGGGGCCGGTCTGCGGGCAACGTTGGGTATGGCAGAACAGGGGTTGCGCACCGCGTGCGTGACCAAGGTTTTCCCAACCCGATCGCACACAGTGGCGGCTCAGGGTGGTATCGCGGCGTCCTTGTCGAACATGGGTCCTGACCACTGGCAGTGGCACATGTATGACACTGTCAAAGGGTCCGACTGGCTGGGTGATACCGATGCGATGGAATACCTCGCGCGGGAAGCGCCCAAGGCCGTGTACGAGTTGGAGCATTACGGCGTTCCATTCAGCCGCACTGAAGAAGGCAAGATCTATCAGCGCCCGTTCGGCGGTCACACAACCGAGTTTGGTGAAGGCCCCGCCGTGCAGCGGACCTGCGCCGCTGCGGACCGGACCGGCCACGCGATCCTGCATACGCTGTATGGTCAGTCGCTGAAAAACAACGCCGAGTTCTACATCGAATACTTCGCGATCGACCTGATCATGTCTGAGGACGGTCAGTGTCAGGGCGTTGTCTGCTGGAAGCTGGACGACGGCACGATGCATGTCTTCAATGCTAAAATGGTTGTTCTGGCGACTGGCGGTTATGGCCGGGCATATTTCAGCGCCACATCGGCCCATACCTGCACCGGCGACGGCGGCGGCATGGTGGCCCGCGCGGGTCTGGCATTGCAGGACATGGAATTCGTTCAATTCCACCCAACCGGCATCTACGGCTCGGGCTGTCTGATCACCGAAGGTGCGCGCGGCGAGGGTGGCTATCTGACAAACTCGGAAGGCGAGCGGTTCATGGAGCGCTATGCGCCCCAGTACAAAGACCTCGCGCCGCGTGATTATGTCTCGCGCTCGATGACGATGGAGATCCGAGAAGGTCGTGGTGTCGGCGCGGAAGGGGATCACATTCACCTGAACCTGTCACACCTGCCCGCCGAAGCTTTGGCCGAACGTTTGCCGGGTATCTCGGAAAGCGCAAAGATCTTTGCGGGGGTCGACGTAACCAAGGAACCAATCCCGGTTCTGCCGACCGTTCACTACAACATGGGTGGCATTCCGACCAACTATTGGGGTGAGGTTCTGAACCCCACCGCCGACGACCCAACGGCCGTCGTTCCTGGCTTGATGGCTGTGGGTGAAGCGGGTTGTGCTTCGGTCCACGGTGCGAACCGTCTGGGGTCTAACTCGCTGATCGACCTCGTGGTGTTTGGCCGCGCGGCCGCGATCCGCGCTGGTAAAGTTGTGGATGCCGAAGCGCCGAATCCGGTTCTGAACCAGGCGTCGGTCGATAAAGCCTTTGACCGGTTCGATGAAGTCCGCAACGCCAACGGTTCAGTTGCGACTGCGGAATTGCGGCTTGAGATGCAGAAAACCATGCAGGCGGATGCAGCCGTGTTCCGTACGGCCAAAACCATGGCTGAAGGCGTCGAAAAGATGACCGCGATTGCTTCCAAGATGGACGATCTGAAAGTCACAGACCGTTCGTTGGTCTGGAACAGCGACCTGATGGAAACGCTGGAGCTAACCAACCTTATGCCCAACGCGCTGGCGACCATCGTCGGTGCTGAGGCGCGTAAGGAATCTCGTGGTGCCCACGCGCATGAGGACTTTAGCGAACGTGACGATGAAAACTGGCGTGTGCATACAGTCAGCCGCGTTGAAGGCAACGCAGTTGAGCTGAGCTATCGCCCGGTCATCGTTGATCCGCTGACGACCGAGGAACAAGGCGGTATCAGCCTGCAGAAAATCGCGCCCAAAGCGCGGACGTTCTAAGGGAAGGGAAAGCAGGCAATGCTGCACAAGCGCCAAATATCCGCGATCCTGATGCAGGTAATCAGCCTGCGGATGGCGCGTGCTTGGTGCTTGTCATGACAGTCGAAGTTTTGAAGTCCGGGTCAAGCGACCCCAAGATCATCCTGATCGGGTTGAACCGTTGTGCGACGACCTCGTTTCACAAACTGTTCCAAAACAGCGGAATTCCGTCCGTGCATTGGGAAGATGAACAGGGTCAAAATCTGGCGCATCGTATGATGACCAACATTGCCATGGGGCGTAGACCCTTGGATGGGTTTGGTGCGGTCAGGGCGTTCACTGACATTGCCTTTGTCAATTCACGCTTCATGCTCGACGGTGCTCGGCTCTTTCGGGAACTGCACGCGGCTTACCCGGACGCTTACTTTCTGCTGAACACGCGCAATTGCGAGGATTGGATCACGTCACGGGCCAGCCATTCCAGCGGTGGCTATCTGGAGCGGTGCTGCAAGGCTAATGGACAGATGGCGGATGAGGTGAAACAGGGCTGGGCGCATATGTACGATGTGCACCACGCCGAGGTCGAAGCCTATTTCGACGGAAATCCTCGCTTCCTGCGCTATGATATCGACAAAGATGACCCACAACGCGTTGCGGACTGGCTCTCGCCGGATTTTGACGTGAACATTGCCCATTGGGGCCATTATAACCGAGGGGCGTCTGATCGCGCCCGGACAGGCTGAAAGGCGGCCTTGTGCTGAATGGAGAATTGACATGGTTCAACTGACCCTGCCCAAGAATTCCCGGATTACCACCGGCAAGACCTGGCCCAAGCCGGATGGCGCGAAGAATGTGCGCAAGTTCCAGATCTATCGCTGGAACCCCGATGACGGTCAGAACCCGCGTGTGGATACCTATTTCGTCGACATGGATACATGCGGCCCGATGGTTCTGGACGCTCTGATCAAGATCAAGAACGAGATCGACCCGACATTGACCTTCCGCCGGTCTTGCCGCGAAGGCATCTGTGGCTCTTGTGCGATGAACATCGACGGGATCAACACGTTGGCCTGTATTTACGGCATGGATGAGATCAAGGGCGACGTGAAGATCTATCCGCTGCCGCATATGCCGATAGTCAAGGACCTGATCCCTGACCTGACCCATTTCTATGCGCAGCACGCGTCGATCATGCCGTGGCTGGAAACCAAGACCAACCGCCCTGCGAAAGAATGGAAGCAATCGATCGAGGATCGCAAGAAGCTGGATGGTCTCTATGAATGCGTGATGTGTGCAAGCTGCTCGACCTCGTGCCCCAGCTATTGGTGGAACGGTGACCGGTATCTTGGCCCCGCCGCGTTGTTGCACGCCTATCGCTGGATCATCGACAGCCGCGATGAGGCCACGGGTGAACGTCTGGATGAGCTGGAAGATCCGTTCAAGCTCTATCGTTGTCACACCATCATGAATTGCGCCAAGACCTGCCCTAAAGGTCTGAACCCGGCCAAGGCGATTGCCGAAATCAAGAAGATGATGGTGGAACGCGCTGTATAAGCGACGTTGCGTTTTGCGATAATCGCATGTCCAACTTGCAAAATTAGGCGATGCAGCCCCGGCTGCGTTGCCTTATTTTTTGGTCAGGGAGGAGTGATGAGATTAAGTCAGGATCACTCCGATGAGCAAAGATACTTCCAAACAAAAATTCGACGCCAAGCAAGCGTTGGAACTGCTTGAACAAGCATGGGCTTATTACACACCAGAGCCGGTTCAAGCTGACAAGGAACCCGAACTGTTCGAATATGCAAACGCCGCCTGACAACAGACTGCGGCACTTGAAAAACGTTCGGCAATCAGCAAAGCAGAGGAATGCCTGTTCTTCTGCTTCTGCTGGCGGCCGGAGTGTTCGCCTACTTTTTCTGGCGCGCGCGCCATTCTTCGCTGACACGTGATTGTCGGTGGCGGCAAGACAAAAGCCACGGCCTCTGGCGGTGTAGTTTCTGCGGGGCTGAGATTGCCGCCCAGGAACAACCCATGAAGTGTCTGAAGGCACGTGATTCCTGAAAGTTCTGGCTTTTCGGGGCCGGCGTAATGCGCCACTCTTCTGACCATGAACGGTTCCGAAAACACAATCCGCCAACCCGAGGACGCCGATGCCCGTCGTGCGGTCGCCCCTGTCATTTGCTATCCAAACGACGCATTGCCGCGACCCGATGTGTCCTGGATGCGAACCCTGCGCCAAGGCGCAATCAAAACGGGTGAGGTTCTGGTTCCTCCGCGCGATGCGCGCTGTTTTGAGGTGCCGGCAGGGCACTTTTTTCGTATCACATCCGTCGAAGGTCCTCAGGTCGGTGATTTAAACATATGGAATCGCAATGACCTGGCCGAGCGGTTCTATTCTGGGAAAACTCGCGCCTTGCATGGAACGCATCTGACCACCGGAGAGCGGATGTGGTCCAGTTTTCCCCATCTGCGCCCCATGGCCACGATCATTGAGGACACGCTGGAATGGTACGGGATCGACGCCTTTGGCGGGTCGGTCCATGACGTTATTGGTACGCGATGCGATCCCTATACGGGCAACTTGTTGTCGGGCACGCAATACCACCACTGCTGCCATTCAAACCTGACCCGCGCGCTTGCGGACCATCTGGATCTGCCGTTGGCCGAGGCTGAACTTGCAGTGCATGACGTGCTGAATGTCTTTATGTGCACAGGGTTTACGCGCGATACCGGTCAATACTTTATGAAAGCCTCACCCGTGCGTCCCGGCGACTATCTTGAGTTCTTTGCCGAGATTGATCTGATTGGCAATCTAAGCGCTTGCCCGGGTGGGGATTGTTCGTCCGAGCATTCTTCGGACACGGCCGCCTGTTTCCCGCTGCTGGTCGAAACTTTCGCACCCGCTGAACGTGATTTGAAGGGGTGGGAAAGCCCGGCGCGCAATGGGTATGATCGCACGCACGGGCGATAAATCCGACAGGCACCTGGTGATGCCTGGCTTCTGTCAGCTGTTCGGGAAGGCCGCCTGAAGGGCAATTTCCACCATGTCACCAAAACTGCGCTCGCGTTCAGACGACGGCAGAGCTTCTCCGGTCAAAAGGTGGTCGGAAACTGTCAGCACGGCCAACGCCCGACACTTGTGGCGTGCCGCCAGGATGTACAGTTCCGCAGCTTCCATTTCGACGCCCAGAATGCCGTGGCGGACCATCTGTTCGTTCAGATCCGGGCGTTCGTCGTAGAAGACATCGGAGGAATATATGCCGCCAACATGCGTCGGCGTTCCCTTGTCCGCTGCCGCCGCTGCCGCCGCCTTCAGCAAATCCCAGTCGGCGCAGGGGGCAAAGTTCAGCTCTTTCATTATGCCCCGCGAAGGGGTGCTGAGCGTGGTAGATGTCATTGCCAGAATGACATCACGCACTTTAACACTGTCCTGCATGCCGCCACATGAGCCGATACGGATCAGAGTTTTTGCATCGTAATCGCGGATCAGTTCATTCACGTAAATGGAAAGAGAGGGCATCCCCATGCCACTGCCCTGAATTGTAACAGGGTTTCCTTTCCATTTTCCGGTAAAGCCAAGCATTCCTCGAACGTTATTGACTTGCTTTACGTCGGTCAAAAACGTTTCAGCAGCCCATTTTGCCCGATAAGGATCTCCGGGCAATAAAACGGTTTCCGCGATTTCGCCTTTTTCGGCGCCAATGTGAATGGTCATTTGTTCAATTTACCTTGATCAAATTTCCAGTTCGGAAATATCCGCACCCGCCTTTAGGGCGTCATGCACCCATTGAGGTTTACGGCCACGGCCTGACCAAGTCTGGTTCGGGTTCGACGGGTTGCGGTATTTTGCTTTGGATTTAGGCGATTTTCCGCCACGTGGCGCATCGCTGGACAATTCAGACAACGAAAACCCGAACTCCGCCGCGGCTTTTTCTGCCGCCTTCAATGCTTCTTGCCGTTCGCGTTTTTCGGCTCTGACAAGCGCTTTTTCTATTTCATCACGTAAAGATAACAGCTCTTTTCGTGACATTTGTTCGAGATTGATCCCCATCAGTCCTCTCCGATTTAACTAAATTACGGTGCGCATTGGCGCGCACCGTATTTCCAATAACAGGATTATTCCATCCCAAAGATATAAAGGACAGAAACGGGGAAAAAAGAAGTAAAAGCCTCAATTATTCAGCGGCAAGAGTTTTGGGATCAGCTAAAACAACAATATCGCCCATAATTGCGTTCAATTCAAAGTTCTTAGGGGTGTAAACCTTGGCCACACCCATTGCTTTCAATTTTTCGGCATCTTCATCGGGAATAATTCCTCCGACCACAACCGGGATATGAGACAACCCAGCGTTTTGCAGGCGCGCCAAGACATCTGCGACCAGCGGCAAATGGCTTCCGGACAGGATGGACAGGCCAATCACATGCGCATCGTCTTCGCGTGCAGCGTCCACGATTTCCTCTGGGGTCAGGCGGATGCCCTCATAGCTGATGTCCATACCGCAATCGCGCGCGCGAAAGGCAATCTGTTCGGCCCCGTTTGAATGGCCATCCAATCCCGGCTTGCCGACCAGGAACTTGAGACGGCGGCCCAGCTTGTCACTGACCGCGTCGACAGCAGCACGCAGATCGTCCAACCCTTCGGTTTTGTTCGAAACAGATCCCGAGACACCGGTTGGGCCGCGATAGGTGCCGTAGACCTTGCGCATCTCTTCCGCCCATTCGCCTGTGGTGACACCTGCCTTGGCGGCAGCGATTGAAGGCTGCATCACGTTAGCTCCGGTCTGCGCCGCTTCGCGCAAGGCGGCCAAAGCTGCTTTGACCGCAGCATCGTCGCGTTCTTCACGCCATTGGTTCAGGCGGTTGATCTGTTCCTGCTCGACCGCGGGATCGACAACCATGATACCGCCGTCTTCGGTCTGCAAAGGTGAGGCCTCACCTTCGATCCATTTGTTTACACCAACAACGACGGTTTCATTCCGTTCGATACGGTTCAGCCTGTCTGCGTTTGAATCCACAAGACGGGATTTCATGTACTCGATCGAGGCCACCGCGCCCCCCATCGAGTCCAGGTTCGCCAACTCGGCTCGCGCACCTGTTTTCAGGTCTTCAACTTTGGCGTCAACGGCAGGGTTACCATCGAACAGATCGTCGAACTCCAGCAAATCGGTCTCATAGGCCAGAATCTGCTGCATCCGCATCGACCATTGCTGATCCCAAGGGCGCGGCAGGCCAAGAGCCTCGTTCCAGGCGGGCAATTGCACCGCGCGGGCCCGCGCGTTTTTCGACAGCGTTACGGCCAGCATCTCGATCAGGATCCTATAGACGTTGTTTTCTGGCTGCTGTTCCGTCAGACCCAACGAGTTTACCTGAACGCCATAGCGGAATCGGCGGAATTTGGGGTTCTCGACACCATAGCGTTGTTGCAGAATCTCGTCCCAAAGATCGACAAAGGCGCGCATCTTGCACATTTCGGTAACAAAGCGGATGCCCGCGTTTACGAAAAACGAAATCCGGCCACAAAGCGCTGGGAAATCCTCAGCCGGAACGCGCGGGCGCAGTTCGTCCAACACAGCGATGGCGGTGGCCAGCGCATAGGCCAGTTCCTGTTCCGGTGTCGCGCCCGCTTCCTGCAGGTGGTACGAGCACACATTCATCGGGTTCCACTTGGGAACGTTGGTATAGCAATACTCGGCGACGTCCGCGATCATCTTGAGCGACGGTTTGGGCGGGCAAACATAAGTGCCGCGGCTCAGATATTCCTTGATCAGGTCATTCTGAACCGTGCCCTGCAATTTCGACACGTCTGCGCCTTGCTCTTCCGCGACGGCGATATATAGCGCCAAAAGCCATGGGGCTGTGGCGTTGATCGTCATCGAGGTGTTCATCTGCTCCAGCGGAATCTGGTCGAACAGAACCCGCATGTCGCCCAGATGACAAACGGGAACACCCACTTTTCCAACTTCACCCCGCGCCAAGGTGTGGTCGCTGTCATAACCCGTTTGCGTGGGCAAATCGAAAGCCACGGACAGGCCGGTTTGCCCTTTCGCCAGGTTCCCACGATAAAGCGCGTTCGAGGCTTTGGCCGTGGAATGACCGGCATAGGTTCGGATGAGCCAGGGGCGATCTTTCTGCGTCTGCGTCATAGCGGGGCCTCGTGTTTCGATGGGCAATAAAATTACGTCCTGAGGTTCTAAAGCGCAATTTTTGGGATATGTCAATTCGCTGCGTTGCGGCATCCTTCAATTGTTCAGATTGTGGGCAGTTGCGATTGGTGGCAATGTGCCGCCATGACGCAAACCGTGGAACTTCCGCTTTGGCTTTTCCTGCTGATCGTGGTCTTTGCCATGGTCACTTTTGCATCGCATTTTCTGTTCCCTTCGGTGCGCTGGTTCTTCCGCCGCAGGTTGGAACGGGCCGTTTCGCGAATGAATCAAAGGCTTCAACGTCCTATCCAGCCGTTTAAGCTGGCGCGGCGACACGACATGATCCAGCGGTTGATTTACGACCCTCAGGTCGGACGTGCGGTTCAACAACATGCGCAGGACGAAGGCATACCCGAGGCGGTCGCGTTTGAAAAAGCCCGCCGCTATGCGCGTGAGATTGTTCCGTCGTTTTCTGCCTTTGCCTATTTCAGCTTTGCGATCCGTCTCGCCCGTCTGTTGAGCAACACGTTTTATGAGGTCCGACTCAGTTATGAAGATGAGGCTGAGATAAAAAACATCGACCCGGACGCGACGGTGGTTTTTGTAATGAACCACCGCAGTAATATGGATTATGTGCTTGTCACCTATCTGGCTGCGCAGCAATCGGCCTTGTCTTACGCGGTTGGGGAATGGGCGCGCGTTTGGCCGCTGAGCCGTTTGATCCGTGCGATGGGGGCTTATTTCATTCGGCGTAAATCAGGCAGCGAGCTCTATCGGCAAGTGCTGTCCTGCTATGTGCGCCATGCGACCGAAGCTGGTGTGACGCAAGCCATGTTCCCGGAAGGCGGCTTAAGCCTGACCGGCGCATTGGGTCGCCCAAAGCTGGGTTTGTTGAAGTACATTATGGATGGCACCTCGCCGGACGGGCGTGATGTGGTTTTTGTTCCCGTCGCACTGAACTATGACCGGGTGCTTGAAGATACCATCCTGACCCGCGCAGCCTTGGGGTCGGAGCGCCGATTCCGTGCTCGGATCGGGGTGATCTCGCGCTGGATCCTCAAACAGCTCTGGCGGCGTCTGATCGGGCGGTACAAGCGGTTTGGCGTCGCTTCTGTGCGATATGGGGTCCCGATTTCGCTGAAGGAATTCCGCGCTGTCAGCAATGACGATGTCATGACGGATCTGGCCCGCGAGTTGATGCAACGTATCGGTCAAGCCGTTCCGCAGGTTCCGGCACCTGCGGCGTGCCGTTTGTTGCAGGAAAAGGGTTCTCTGCCGGAAGAAGACGTGCGTGCCCAAGTGCTGTCCATGTTGGCCGAGGACGGTCATGAGTCACACATGGATCAAGCAGCGGTTGAAAACGCTCTGAATCAGTTGGTCGAACGCAGGATCTTAAGCCGTCAGGAGGACACTCTAAAACTTTCAGGCCAGCGAGTGGATTTGCTGGATTATTACGCAGCCTCGGTGCCTGTTCGCAAAAAAACTTCAAATACTGCGTCTGCGAAATAACTTTCTGCACTTGCTGGGTCATAAAATTACAAATCAACGCCAAAAACGGTTGCATTATTACTCAGCGGCAAATATCTCATCTTGTGAAGCGCGCGATTCTGCGTTGCGGCAACGACATTAGAAAAAGGAGGCCAGCATGGCTTTGGACACCGAAAGCGGTATCGCGTCGTACGAGGCACCTGAAAAGGACCTCTATGAAATGGGTGAGATCCCTCCGATGGGATTTGTCCCCAAGCAGATGTACGCCTGGGCCATCCGTAAGGAACGCCATGGCGAGCCGAACACTGCGATGCAGCAAGAAGTGGTCGACGTGCCTGAACTGGACAGCAACGAGGTGCTGGTTTTGGTGATGGCGGCTGGCGTCAACTACAACGGCGTCTGGGCAGCCTTGGGGCAACCGATCAGCCCGTTTGATGGCCACAAAGCCCCATATCACATCGCCGGTTCGGACGCGTCGGGCATTGTCTGGGCCGTTGGCGACAAGGTGAAGCGCTGGAAAGTGGGTGATGAGGTTGTCATTCATTGCAACCAGGACGATGGCGATGACGAAGAATGCAACGGTGGCGATCCGATGTATTCACCCAGCCAGCGGATCTGGGGCTATGAGACGCCGGACGGGTCGTTCAGCCAGTTCACCCGCGTTCAGGCGCAACAGCTTATGCCGCGCCCCAAGCATCTGACTTGGGAAGAAGCAGCGTGCTACACGCTGACGCTGGCGACCGCTTACCGGATGCTTTTTGGTCACGAGCCGCATGACCTGAAACCGGGCCAGAATGTTCTGGTTTGGGGTGCGTCGGGCGGTCTGGGTTCCTATGCGATCCAGCTGATCAACACGGCCGGTGCAAATGCAATTGGCGTAATCTCGGACGAAAGCAAACGTGACTTTGTCATGGGGTTGGGTGCCAAGGGCGTTCTGAACCGGAAAGACTTCAACTGCTGGGGCCAGCTTCCCACGGTTAACACGCCGGAATATGCCGAATGGTTCAAAGAAGCACGCAAGTTCGGCAAGGCGATCTGGGACATCACCGGCAAGGGCAACAACGTGGATATGGTGTTTGAACACCCCGGTGAAAGCACGTTCCCGGTCTCGACCTTTGTTGTCAAAAAGGGCGGTATGGTCGTGATCTGCGCCGGTACTACCGGCTTCAACTGCACCTTCGATGTGCGTTACATGTGGATGCACCAGAAGCGCTTGCAAGGGTCGCATTTTGCGCATCTGAAACAGGCGGCTGCCGCAAACAAGCTGATGGTCGAGCGTCGCCTGGATCCCTGCATGTCAGAAGTGTTCACATGGAACGATCTGCCCGAGGCGCACATGAAGATGCTGCGGAACGAACACAAGCCGGGCAACATGTCTGTCCTTGTTCAAGCCCCCCGCACTGGTTTGCGCACTCTGGAAGAGGTTCTCGACGCAGGCTGATCATCTGTCAGGTTGCAGAAAAGAAACACCCGCGAATCGCTCGGCCGGTTGGCGGGTGTTTCGTTTTCAGCTGAAGGTTTTTGATCTTTCAAAGACTTACAATTCTTGGACCCGCTATTTTTGCGGAGTAGAAACCAGTGAATAGGTCGAAAAAGATAACACATGTTATGGTTGTGTTAACGCTTCGTTAACTGTTTCAGAGAGACCCTAATGGCGCAGAATGAGTGGATATTGGACGTATTGTCGGACCTCAATGCTTTCGCCGTTGCGAACGGGTTGAGCGCGCTTGCCGAGCAGCTGGATGACACAAGGCTGATCGCTGCGGCCGAGATTGCGTCCCTGAAGAACGAGGCACGAGCGCCCGCGGATGGGAACAGAAGTCGAATTGGGTCAAATCCTACAGGATTTGGAAAACACCAACACGCTTGAAGAGCTCAGCAACGTTGCCGAGCGATTGCGAGGTGTTCTGCAGGTCGATCATCTGACCTATCATTGGGTTGACGGTGCCGGCGATCAATACGGTTACACTACCTACTCAGATGCCTGGGACGAACGTTACCGAGACAAAAATTATCACCGGATTGATCCTGTTATTCTCGGATGTTTCCAAAGGTTTCATCCTGTCGACTGGAAATCACTGGATTGGTCGAGCAGGGTTGCAAAATCCTTTCTTGAAGATGCCAGAAACCACGGAGTCGGCAATCAGGGATATTCTATTCCGATCCGAGGACCGAACGGGCAATTTGCCTTGTTCACCGTAAATCACAGTTGTGATGATCAGATCTGGCAACGCTTTATTTCGACTTATGGGCGGGACCTGATCCTGGTTGCGCATTACATCAATCGCAAGGCTCTGGAGTTCGAGAAAGACAGGCAACCGGATTCCACACGCAACCTCTCACCACGGGAAATTGACGCGATCACCCTTTTGGCCTTGGGTTACAGCCGTGCCCAAGTGGCGCATTCGCTGTCGATTTCAGAGCATACTTTACGTGTGTACATCGAAAGCGCCCGGTCCAAATTGGGTGCCCATAACACCACTCATGCAATTGCAACCGCGCTCAGCCGAGGATTAATAGTGGTTTAAGGGTCGAGCGGCCTCCACACCCTAAATTAACCATGACTCTGTACCCCCTTCGTTCCTGCACAGGACGACAAGGGGAACAAGTCATGTTGCGTTATTTATATGCCGATGAGTTGCACAGATTTCCGACTCTGGCAGAGGGGATGTTCAGGGATCGTGCGGATCAGTTCAAAACCCGGCTGGGGTGGGATGTCCATGTCAACGAACGAGGGGAGGAACGGGACGAGTACGATACGCTCAACCCTCTTTACGTCATTTGGGAAGAGCCGGACGGCAGTCATGGCGGGTCGATGCGGGTGCTGCCCACAACGGGCCGGGTGATGATCAACGAGGTTTTCGGGCATCTCAACGGCGGCAGACCCATTTGCAGCCCGTTGATCTGGGAAGTGACACGGTTCTGCCTGTCACGCAACGCAGGCCCTCATACGGCCGGGGCTATTATGCTGAGCGGCGGTGAGATGATGGAGGGTTTTGGCCTGACCCATATCGCGGGTGTTTTTGACGCACGCATGATCCGTATCTATCGCTTGATCGGCTCGTCGCCCGAGGTTCTGGGCACCCAGGGCAGTGGACGGGATCAAATCTCGGTCGGGTTATGGCCTTATTCGGCGGATGACTGCAACCGCGTGGCGGAACGGGCAGGCATCCCACGTGAACTGTCGCGCCTATGGTTCAACACGGCATTTGGGCCCAAAAAACAGCACCGGTTTGCCTTGTCCGCATGAGTGGTTGAAAACGCCATTCCGCATCTGGTGATGGTCGGCGTGGCCCTGTAGGGTCGCGCCATGTCTTTGCAAAATGTAACCTTCTCGGATGACCAGGCCGCCGCATTTGACAGCATCGCCGAGATGCTGCGATCAGCGGGTGTCGATCTGGAAGATGACGCCTTACTCAAGCTGCCTGGAGCAGGGAAATCGGGCGTAATGGCCGTGATCGGCAAGGCTGGCTCCGGAAAAACCCTGCTTTTGGCTGAACTTTACAAAGCGTTGGCAGAGACCGGGGTGCAGGTGGTGTCCGGCGACTATGAAAGTCGCAAGTCCAGGGACAAGCGTAGCCTTGCTATCCTGGCCCCCACCAACAAGGCCGCAAGTGTTCTGCGTCTGCGCGGCGTGCCCGCCACCACAATTCACCGCATTCTCTACACGCCTGTGTACGACCCGGAATACGAGCGCATCGCTGAATGGCTGGCGGGCAACGATGAACGTCCTGAGATTGAAGGACTGACCGATGAAGCCCTGGATCGGGCTGCGGCGTTTTACGAAAACAACAAGTCCATGCCTGGGGCACTGGCTGCTGCCGGATTGCGAGGGTCGGATTTCATCACGGGGTGGAAACGGCGCGACGAACCTTTGGACATCGGGTTTGTCGATGAAGCGTCGATGCTGGACGACCGTCAATTCGAGGATCTGAAAGAGATTTTTCCAACCCTTTTGTTATTCGGTGATCCGGCACAGCTGGCACCGGTAAATCAATCGGGCAGCATGGTGTTCGAGGCGTTGCCCGAGCCCAGAAAACTGACGCTTCAACGCGTTCACAGACAGGATGCAGACAACCCAATCCTCGATCTGGCACATGCTCTGGCAGACCCGGCGATGGGGTTTGAAGACTTCGAGCGTTTGGTCGAAGAGACAGCCCGCCGCGACGACAGGGTCATCTGGGGGCAGCGGGTCGAGGTCGACCTGATGGCGCGTAGCCCGGTTTTGGTTTGGCGCAACGCGACACGCATTCGACTTATTCAGGCTTTCAGGAACGTCCATGGCGCACCAGAGACTGAGCTTCTGGAAGGGGAACCGCTGATTTGCGACGGGATTGAGCTGCCTTTGAAACATCGCAAAAAACGGCTGGATCTTGAAGCGCGTGGGCTGATTAAGGGGGCACAAGTCGTGTACCTGGGGCCGGGGCGAAAGCCGGGATTCTCGCGGCTGCATGTGATGGGTGCCGAAGACCCTCAGGTCAGCGCGGCGTCGATTGTGCAGATCGAGAAGCCGGATGAGGAAGAACCGTTCATTCCCTTTGCGGCGCGTATGGGCGCAACGTTCCTGCACGGTGCGGCAGTGACGATACATAAGGCGCAAGGTTCTCAGTGGGACACGGTTCAGGTTTTTGCACCGGACATCTACGCCGCAGCCCGAATGGGCCGGACAGAGGCCGGACAACCTTTGTGGAAACGTTTGGCTTATGTGGCGATCACGCGCGCGCAGGAACGTCTGATCTGGGTCGTCCGCAACCGATTGTCGAAGCCAACTTACCCGCTGCGGGTGGATGACCTGCGGGCTATCCCAGCGGCGTCACTGACATTGGAGGCGGAAGAGACATGACATCCATCATCGTTACCGGCGCAAGCTCTGGCATAGGTCTGGCCACGGCGGAATTGTTCCTGGCCCAAGGGTGGACAGTCGGAGTGCTGGCACGCCGTGCGGATAAGCTGAATGCCCTAGCGCAAAAGCACAGAAACGCCGTTGCGCTGCCTGCGGATGTAACAGATCCTGAGGCTGTGAAGACGGCGTTCGGCAAGTTCACGGACGAGGTAGGGCGTCTGGACGTCCTGTTCAACAATGCAGGCATCTTTGCACCGGGCGGTACTATTGACGAAATTGCGCTGGAGGATTGGTATCAAAGCGTCAACGTCAATCTGAACGGCATGTATCTGTGCGCACGCGAAGCCTTTGGGATCATGCGGCATCAGGACCCTCAGGGCGGACGCATCATCAATAACGGCTCAATAGCCGCTCATGTGCCACGTCCGAATTCAGTGCATTATTCGGCGACAAAACATGCGATTACCGGGCTGACCCGCAGCCTGTCTTTGGACGGGCGGTTCTTTGGAATAGCCTGCGGGCAGATCGACATCGGGAACGCCCGGACGCAGATGGTTCAGGGGTTGGTGGACGCGGCGCAGGCGGCGGGGGAAACGCCTGACCCGACCATGGCCGTCGAAGACGCGGCGCGATCAGTTCTGCATATGGCAACCCTGCCGCCTGAGGCGAATGTTCAGTTCATGACTGTCATGGCCACGACTATGCCCTATATCGGAAGGGGATAACCGTTACTTGTCGCGCAACAGACGGAATGCCGTCGAAGCGCCCCAGCCAGCAGCAATTGCGATGACCAGAGACATCAGACCGTACCAGACAGGTTGCTGACGCGACATGTTGTACAGGAATCGTTCCAGGCCAACTTTGCGAACATCGATGGTTGTTTCGTACTGCGAAACTACCTCGCCACCGCGTGTCAGGAAGATACGGGCGGTGTAATCCCCCTCGGTCAGGTCGGCAGGCATGTCGATTGAGGTGCGAAACAGTGTTTGTTCGTCCACGGCAACCGTGTCTTCGCGGATGGAATACAAGTCTTCTTCCTCGCGAATGCGAACTACCGCGTCTGCGAAATCCTGCGCGCCGCGGATATGCATCGCGGCACCAACGGACCGGATCGCACGTTCTATCGAAATGCGATAACGAAGATCTTCGGTGTCCGTCAGAATGTCATCCAACGGTCCGCTGGTCGCGACCGCGTAAAAGCTGGGCGCAAGATCGACGAGAACACTGTCGGTGTTGACCCAGATCCCCAGCTTCCGTTCTTTGCGGCGTACCGTGACAGGCTCGGACGGACCAGCGACCGCAACGATGACCTCGACCGGTGGGCCGGACGGAATCGGGGTTTCCCGTTTGATGGCCCCGAAAATGAGAAGCTCTGAGCCGTCAAAGGTCGCTGTGATCGCAACGCGATCCTGGCTAAGACCAAGAACAACCTGTTCTTCCGCAGCGAACGCGGGCAGGCACAAAAGACAAAAGGCGGCAATGAGTGATCGCAGCATTCTCAGTGCCCTCCGCCAGTTCCAAGCGAATAAAGCTCGGCAGGTTCAAGAAGCAGATCAAGCGCAAGCTTGCCGCACACCGCCAGAACCAAAGCAGCCAGCAAAACGCGCAGTTGCTCTGCCGGCATACGCGCGCCAATCACGGTACCGATCTGCGCGCCAATCACGCCGCCAACCAGCAGCAGAACCGCCAGAACAATGTCCACCGTATAGTTCGTGGTGGCGTGCAGCATTGTGGTGAAGGCCGTTACAAAGATGATTTGAAACAGCGAAGTGCCGACAACAACCTTTGTGGGCATGCCCAACAGGTAAATCATGGCGGGAACCATGATAAAGCCGCCGCCGACACCCATGATTGCAGACAAAACCCCGACGCAAAGTCCAACCAAAACCGGTGGAATGACCGAGATATAAAGGCCTGATGTGCGGAACCTCATTTTGAAGGGCAGGGCATGAATCCAGCCCCGCTGACGGCGTTTGGCGGCAACAGCTCCGCCTCTTTTCGCCTTGCGCAGTGCCCTGAGGCTTTCGACGAACATCAGGCTTCCGATGACGCCAAGGAAAACGACGTAACACAGTTTGACCAGCAGATCGACCTGACCCAGGCTTTTGAGATAGTTGAAGACAACCACACCCAAAGCGGCCCCGATCAGGCCCCCGACCAGCAACACAGTCCCCATCTTTAGGTCTACGGTTTTTCGTCGGAAATGGGCCAACACGCCGGAAAAGGACGAAGCAACAATCTGATTGGCCTCGGTCGCAACCGCCACCGCTGGCGGAATGCCGATGAAGAACAGCAGCGGCGTCATAAGAAAACCGCCGCCGACCCCGAACATTCCGGACAAGACGCCAACCATTCCACCCAGACCAAGCAGGAGGAATGCGTTCACCGATACTTCGGCTATGGGCAGGTAAATGTACATGATACCGTCACTTTGTGTTTTGCGTCGCCGCGCTGCCGCATGCAGTCCATTGGTAAGCCATTGATGCAGTTTTTTGCATGTATATCATTGTCACATGCCTCCCGGCTTGATCAGCCAAAAGATGTCTTCTGACTGCAAAACGAGATCAATTCCAATCTTGAAGGCAACGCCCGACGTAGGGAAGGCGCTGACAGGTACTTTGGCTATGGGCAGGTAGACTTGCATACCCCCTTAGAACGGGTGCGGCATGCAAAATCAACTCTGCATGCCGCTCTGCAGCGAACAGGACCCAGAATTGATCCTGAACTGGACTTATCAGCGTTCCTTCACGTACGGTTCGCCACCGGCGCGCGGGGGAACGGCTTTGCCGACAAACCCGGCCAGAATCACAACAGTCAGGATGTAGGGCAGGGCGTCCATTACTTGCACCGGGATCACAATTCCACCCAGATCGATATTCTGGAATCGCAGGGCAACGGCTTGCAGCAGGCCAAACAGCAGACAGGCCCACATGGCATGCCAGGGGCGCCATTTCGCAAAGATGAGCGCCGCCAGTGCAATGAACCCGCGTCCGGCCGTCATTTCCTTGACGAAGCCGGCCTGCAATGCAGTGGCCAGATATGCTCCCGCAATACCGCACAAAACGCCACAGATCGCGACTGCCGCGAAACGCAGGCCAACCACGGATACGCCCGCTGTATCAACCGCAGCCGGGTTCTCACCCACTGCCCGCAATCGCAGGCCAAAGCGGGTGCGATACAGAACCCACCATGTCGCCGGAACCATCAGAAACGCCACATAGACCAGGATCGAGTGACCCGAGAGCAATTCGGAATAAATCGGGCCGATAATCGGCACACCGCTGATCGCTTCCGCAAATGGGAAATTGATGGGCTCAAACCGCCCACCTCCAAACAGGGACGGTGTCCGCCCGCCTTGCTGGAACCAGCTTTGGGCGACCAGTACGGTCAAACCCGAAGCGAGGAAGTTGATCGCCACGCCCGAGATAAGCTGATTGCCCCGGAATGTAATTGACGCCAGCCCGTGGAGCCCTGACAGCAACAATGAAGCTGCAATGCCCGCCAGCAAGCCCAGCCAAACCGAGCCGGTAACCGCTGCGATGGCTGCGGAAAAGAATGCCGCCATCAGCATTTTGCCTTCGAGGCCAATGTCAAAGATACCAGCACGTTCCGAATAGAGACCGGCCAGACAGGCCAACAGCAGTGGGGTGGACAGGCGAATGGTCGAATCCAGGACCTGGATGAGGGTAACGAAGAATTCCATCACTCAGCCCTCTTCCGCATACCAAGGAACAGTTTTTCAAGCGGCATTCGCACCATGTTGTCCAGAGCTCCGGTGAACAGAATGACCAACGCCTGAATAACAACGATCAGCTCACGCGGGATCGAGGCCCACAAGGCCAGTTCCGCCCCGCCCTGATAGAGGAAGCCAAACAGCAAGGCGGCCAGAAAAACGCCGAACGGGTGGGACCGGCCCATCAGCGCAACGGCGATACCGATGAAGCCCGCGCCCTCGGTCGAGTTCAGAACCAGCCGCTCTGCCTCGCCCATCACGTTGTTGATGGCCATCAAACCCGCCAGCGCGCCCGAAATGAGCATGGCAATGATGGTGATCCGCACGGGGGAAATGCCAGCGTAAACCGCCCCGGTTTCCGAGTGGCCATAGGCGCGGATTTCGTACCCCAACCGGGTCCGCCAGATCAGCGCCCAGACAACGACACAGGCCAGCAGCGCGATGAAGAACGTGATGTTCGCCGGAGCCCCGCGGAACACCACATTCTCAGCGGTCGAGAACATCGACTGGAAGGTCGGCAGGTGAACGGTTTCAGGGAATCTTGCGGTGGCCGGGTCCTGCGATCCTTGCGGGCGCATGACATTGACCAGCATGTAGTTCAGGAACGCGGCCGCGATAAAGTTGAACATGATCGTGGTGATCACGATGTGGCTGCCGCGTTTGGCTTGCAAATAGGCCGGAATGGCGGCCCAAAACGCACCGAACAGCATTGATGCGGCGCAGGCCGCGAGCAAGGCTATGCTCCAATGGGGCCAGTCGACATAAAGGCAGACCATGGCGACGCCAAGCCCGCCCAGCATCGCCTGACCTTCGCCACCGATGTTAAAGAGACGTGCATGAAACGCGACGGCAACTGCAAGACCGGTGAACATGAAATTCGTCGCATAGTAAAGCGTGTAGCCCCAGCCATAGGTCGACCCCAGCGCGCCGGTCACCATAAGCTGAACCGCTTCGATCGGGTTTTCTCCGATGGCGAGGATGACCAGCGCCGACAAGATAGCGGCCAGTATCAGACTGATCAGCGGGATCAGAACGACATCGGCCCATTTGGGCATTTTTTCCATGTTACGCGGCCTCTCCCGCAACACCGGCCATCAACAGGCCCAGTTCTTTTTCATCCGTCTCATGGGGCAGTCGTTCACCCATGATGTGTCCGTCAAACATCACCGCGATCCGGTCGGAAAGCGAAAAGATCTCTTCCAGCTCGACCGAGACCAACAGAATGGCTTTGCCCTGATCACGCAGAGCGACGATCTGCTTGTGAATGAACTCGATCGCACCGATGTCTACGCCGCGTGTGGGTTGTCCGACCAGCAGCAGATCCGGGTTGCGCTCGATCTCGCGTGCGACAACGATCTTTTGCTGGTTGCCGCCAGAAAAGCTCTTGGCCGCCAACCATGGATCGGGCGGGCGGACGTCGAATTTTTCAATCTTGGCTTCGGTATCGGCGCGCAAGGCGGCATTGTCCATGAAGATGCCGCGTTTGTATGCCGGGTCACGATGATAGCCGAAGGCGACGTTTTCCCACGCGTGGAAATCCATAATCAAACCTTCGCGCTGCCGGTCTTCCGGCACATGTGCGATATGCCGGGCGCGGCGGGCCTGACCGTCCGACCCTGCGCCACTCAGCGCCAAAGGCTGACCATTCAATTTGATCGAACCTTGGCCCGGGCGCATACCGCCCAGAACCTCAAGCAGCTCGGATTGTCCGTTGCCAGCCACCCCGGCGATGCCGACGATTTCACCTGCGCGGACGGTCAGATCAATGCCTTTGACCCGTTCCACTCCGGTCGAATCGAAAACGCTCAGTTTTTCAATCTCAAGAATGGGTTGACCGGGTTTGGCAGGAACTTTGTCGACCTGAAGCAGAACCTTGCGGCCTACCATCAGCTCGGCCAACTCTTCGGGGCTGGTTTCGGACGTTTTGACAGTTGCCGTCATCTGTCCCCGTCGCATGACCGAGACGGTGTCGGTATTCTCCATGATCTCACGCAGTTTGTGCGTAATCACGATGATCGTTTTCCCCTCGGCCCGCAGGCGGTCGAGAATGCGGAACAGCTGATCCGCTTCAGCCGGGGTCAGAACGCCGGTAGGTTCGTCCAGAATCAGAATCTCAGCCTTCCGATACAACGCCTTCAGGATCTCGACGCGCTGTTGCATGCCCACGCCGATCTCGTCGATACGCTTGTCGGGGTCGACGAACAGTTCGTACTCTTCTTCCAGATCTTTCAGCTCTTTACGCGCCTTTGCCAGAGACGGGGCAAGCAGCCCACCATCTTCGGCACCCAGCACGATGTTTTCCAGAACGGTAAAGTTTTCAACCAGCTTGAAATGCTGGAATACCATCCCGATGCCTGCGGCGATTGCGGCCTGGCTGTCAGGGATGTCTGTCTTAGATCCGTTGATCCAGATCTCACCTTTGTCGGCTTTGTAGAAGCCGTAGAGGATGCTCATCAGCGTGGATTTGCCCGCGCCGTTTTCACCGATGATCCCGTGTATTGTACCGGGGGCGACACTGATGGAGATGTCTTTGTTGGCCTGAACCGGCCCAAAGGCTTTGGAAATCCCTTTGAGCTCAATGGCGGGGACGGTCATGTCTTGTCCTCAATTGCCGAAAGGGCCGCACGGACGGCGCGGCAGAGTGGAAAACGGGGCGGAGGAAACCCCCACCCCGCATGTATTTTAGAACTGCAGTGCCGGACAGCTGTCGTTCTCGTAATAGCTGACAACGTTAATGTCGCCGTTGATGATGGCGCTGCGCGCATCGTCCACAGCGTCTGCCATACGGACGGACACGAGGGATTCGTTGTTTTCATCCATCGCAACGCCAACACCGTCTTCGGCCAGACCCATGGTGAAGATACCGGTTTCTACGTCGTCGCCTGCTTTCATCGCTTCATAAACGGCAACATCCACGCGCTTGAGCATCGAGGTCAGAACTTTGCCCGGGTGCAGGTGGTTCTGGTTGCTGTCCACGCCGATTGACAGGATTCCTTCGTCGGCTGCGGTTTGCAGAACACCAACGCCTGTGCCACCGGCTGCGGCATAGATCACGTCTGCGCCCTGGCTGATCTGTGCCTTGGTCAGTTCGGATCCTTTCACAGGATCATTCCACGCTGCCGGAGTGGTGCCGGTCATGTTGGCCACGACGTTGATGTCAGGATTCACAGCCTTGGCACCCTGCGCGTATCCACAGCCAAAGTGACGGATCAGCGGAATATCCATACCGCCGATGAAACCAACAGTGCCCGATTCCGACGCCATCGCGGCCATCATGCCAACCAGGTACGAACCTTCATGCTCGGCGAAGCCAATCTGACGGATGTTTGGAATGTCCAGCCAGTTCACGTCAACAGCGACGAACTTGGTGTCCGGATAATCGCCAGCGACTGCTGACAGCGGATCAGCCATACCAAAGCCCATGGTGATGATCGGGTTTGCACCGGATTCAGCAAAGCGGCGCAGGGCCTGCTCACGCTGTGCTTCCGACTGGATTTCGATCTCACGGTACTTGCCACCGGTCTCATTTGCCCAACGCTGCGCGCCGTTATAGGCGGCTTCGTTGAACGATTTGTCAAATTTGCCGCCCAGATCAAAGATCAGCGCCGGTTCAGCCAGAGCGGCACCTGCAGTCAGAGCGACGGCGGCGGCAGCGCTCATCAAGGATTTCATCAGGGTCATTTCGGTCTCCCAGTTTTATGTTGGCACGGGATCAGATTAGTCCCGTTTACCCACGTTTAGCGAGCATAACTGTTGTGATGGCGGGTATTAAGGGGGTTTGCAACCGTCATGGTCAATTGATTCCTGACCAAATGGTCCAAAAAATGTTCACTTGCCCTTAGGGCAGGTGGCATTCCATCACCAGAGCGTCGGTTTTTGTGCCCGTTTCGCGCGAATAATACGCACGCCGCACGCCGCAACGATGATACCCGCAGCGTTCATACAAGGCGATTGCCGCCACATTGTCAGCTGCGACGTCTAGGAAGGCCCGGTTTGCCTCCATGGCTGCGGCCTGACGGTGCCATTCACGCATCGTTTCCAGGGCCAGCCCCTGACGTTGTACCGAAGGGTGAGTCGCAATTGTTAGCAGCTCGGCCTCGCCGGCGATCACCTGAAACAACGCAAAGCAACGCGGATCACCAACGTAATGCGTAAACGGGTTGTCCAGAAGGCTTTCAAATTCGCTGGCGGACCAGGGGCGCGACTGCGTGAACGCAGCGGCATGAGTCGTTGCCATATCGTGCGGCGTCATTCGTCCAACAAGACCGGAGGCACATCACGCGACGGGGCCGCATCTGCGGGCCGGACATACAGCGGTGCCGGCGGTGCGCTGACATCGCGCCAACGTTCAGCCGTCAGACGCGCAATGGCTTGGGCGTGTTGGTCCGGGTCATTGCAGGAAAACAGCGACCCAAGTGCCTCGGCCTCTACCCTGGGCATCAGGCGTGGATCGGCGCCGAGGGCCCGAACATAAACCTGGTCGCGCGGGGCTGGGACACATGGAATCTGGTCCGCAGCGCCTAGCTCCATCAAAGCATCGAAGCCTGAAACACCAACTGCCGGTACGCCGAGGCCCAAGGCAAGCCCGCGCGCGGCAGAGACCGAGATTCGAATGCCAGTAAAATTACCCGGTCCGACACCCACGCCTATGGCGTCAAGATCGGACCAAGAACAACCACCCTGAGCGAGTACGTCTTCGAGCATCGGCATCAGGCGTTCGGCCTGCCCGCGTGACATTGCTTCGGCCCGAGAAGTGACGATTTCACCGCCGCGCAACAAAGCGGCCGCGCAATGCGCGGCCGATGTATCAAATGACAGAATCGTCGGGTCAGACGGCAACAGGGCGAACCTCGGTCACTTCGGGGATGTAGTGGCGCAGTAGGTTCTCGATGCCCATCTTCAGTGTCAGCGTCGAAGACGGGCAGCCCGCGCAGGCCCCCTGCATGTGTAGATAAACGATGCCGCGATCAAAGCCGTGGAAGGTGATGTCACCACCGTCCTGAGCCACCGCCGGGCGCACGCGGCTGTCCAGCAGGTCTTTGATCTGATTGACGATTTCAGCGTCTTCCCCAGTGTGTTCCGCATGGCCAGATGCGGCAGTTGCATCAGCGCCCATCACTGGTTGACCCGATTGGTAGTGCTCCATCACCGCACCCAGGATCGCCGGTTTGATGTGATCCCACTGAACGTCATCGGATTTGGTGACAGTGACAAAATCGTTGCCAAAGAACACGCCGGT
The DNA here is from genome assembly GCF_056537285.1 of Ruegeria sp. CF8. Classification (NCBI taxonomy): domain Bacteria; kingdom Pseudomonadati; phylum Pseudomonadota; class Alphaproteobacteria; order Rhodobacterales; family Roseobacteraceae; genus Ruegeria; species Ruegeria sp. CF8. The sequence goes on from NZ_JBQFRG010000006.1 coordinate 144,470, forward strand.
CACACCGTTAACAGCAAAGATCCGTTTGGCCAGAGGAGATTTCTCTCCCGCGTCTGGCGTTGGGAAATCTGCAGTTCCAGCCTCAAGCACCGTTTGGCCGGGCAGGAACTTCAACGTGGCCGGGTTTGGGGTGGATTCGGTCTGGATGAACATGAGGCAGCTCCGTCTGATGTGCCTCTGATATGCGCGCAGGGGCGTGGGAAGTCAAGATTTGGAACAGTTCTAAATTGAAGCCGCGTGTTCCAGCGCCTCATCCAGACGATCGTCGCCCCAATACAGTTCGTCTTCGACCAGAAAACTGGGCGCTCCGAACAGATCAAGGTCTTTGGCGCGGTTGGATTGTGCAAACAGCGCAGCCTTGATGTCCGGGTCCTGCACGCGGCCCAGAGTGTCAGTTGGCAAGCCTGCCGCTTCCAGACAGTCCATCAGCACATTCTGATCCGAGATATCGTGCCCCGCTCCAAACTCTGCGCTGTAGACTGCCCTGACAAAAGCGGCCCGCTCTTTTTGATCTTCAATAGCCAGCGACAGACGCGCTGCCGAAAGAGAATTCTGCGGAAAGGGCTCAGGCCTTACAAGTGGCAACCCCCGCGCCGCACATAAACGCTCCATGTCACGCCACATGTATCGCCCTTTGGCAGGGTAGAGATTAAACGGAGAAGTTTGCCATCCCTGAGCTGCAAAAATGGGACCAAGCAAAAAAGGTTGCCATTCGACCGCAACACCCTTGGCTTGTGCCGCAGCTTCGATCCGCATTGCGCTGAGATAGGAATAGGTCGAGGCGAATTCGAACCAGAACTGTATCGTCCTCGCCATCGTCAGTCCTCAGGTGATTTCTTCCAGCTTTTCTTTGCTCAGATCGCCAGGAACAATGGTGATCGGGATCGGAAGGCTACCCGAGTTTTTCGTCAACTGAGTCACCAGCGGGCCTGGCCCCTTTTTGTCCGTCCCCGCCCCAAGCACAAGAACTCCGATTTCGGGATCGGACTGCACATGTTCTATGATCTGTGGCACCGGATCGCCTTCGCGGATAGCCAGTTCCGGTTCCACATTCTGTTTGTCACGCATCCATTTTGCAAAAACCTCGTAATGCGCATGGATACGCTCTCGCGCTTCTTCGCGCATGGTTTCGGCGACACCGATCCAGTGGTTGAACTCGTCTGGCGGGATCACCGACAGTATCGTCACTCCGCCACCGGTATGCGCCGCACGCATCGCGGCAAAGCGCATGGCGTTCAGGCATTCGCGGCTGTCATCCAGAACAACTAGAAACTTACGCATGGGTGTCCTCTTCAAGTTTCACAGATCATGCCCCAGCGGTTGCGCTGTGGCAACTCGGACACGTTCAAAGTGACATGCTAGCGTTCGCTTGCAGCCCAATCCCAGTAAAGTCCACGGGCGCGGCGGGCAATAGGGCCAACTTGAAATTGCGTATCGTCCAGAGCTGTAACAGGTGTCACCTTGTTCATGTTGCCTGACATGAACACTTCGTCTGCCTCGTGAAAATCCTCGAAACTCAAAACCGTTTCGTGGACCGCAACACCGTCGTCGCGCAAGTTCTTGATATGTCGCGCGCGCGTGATCCCCGCCAGAAACGTGCCGTTGGGGGCCGGGGTGAAGACCTCACCATCTTTGACCATAAAGATGTTGGCCGTTGCGGTTTCAGCCACGTTCCCCATCGCGTCAGCGACCAGAGCGTTCGAGAACCCCTTTGACCGGGCCTCTTGCAACATGCGTGCGTTGTTGGGGTACAGGCAACCGGCCTTGGCGTTTACAACTGCACTTTCCAAAACAGGGCGGCGAAACCTTGTGGTTGTCAAAGTGACCGAGGCTGTGTCCGGTGCCATCGGGATCTCTTCCAGACAAATGGCAAAGCCTGTGCTGTTTTCCTGTGGGACAATGGCGGTCTGGTCGCCGTCGATCCCCCAATACATCGGCCGAATATAGACAGCGGTATCTGCGTCGTAGGATTGCAACCCTTCGCGCACCAACTCCACCATATGTTTAGCTGTTACAGTCGGGGTCAGCATCAAAGCTTCTGCAGATCGGTTTACCCGCGCACAATGCGCGTGCAAGTCGGGTGCAAGGCCCTCGAAATATCGAGCGCCATCAAAGACGGAAGACCCCAACCAGGCCCCGTGATCGGCGGCGCGCATGATGGGGGCATCCCCTTCATGCCACTGGCCTTCGAAATATGTGCGGATATTCTTGCCTGTTGCCATGATGCCCTCCCAAGCTTTGGGCAAACCTAGGAGGGCGTCAGAAAAAGGTCCAGTGCAATCAGCGTGATGCTGACCCAACCATGCCTACGATTTCGTAGGTCTTGTGCAGGATCGGAGCAGCAATCTCACGCGCACGCTCGGCTCCGCGTGCCAGGATGCGATCAATTTCAGCCTGATCTGCCATCAAACGAGACATTTCGGTCGAGATCGGCGCCAGTTTCGCCACCGCCAGATCGGCAAGCATCGGTTTAAAGTCACCAAACTGCTTGCCGCCGACCTCGGCCAGAACCTGCTCGACACTTTGATCGTTCAGCGCCGCGTAGATATTGACCAGATTGCGCGCTTCGGGGCGATCCTCGAGCCCATCAACATCCGACGGCAGCGCGTCCGGGTCGGTCTTGGCCTTACGGATTTTCTTGGCAATCGCGTCGGCATCATCGGTCAGGTTGATCCGGCTCATGTCTGACGGATCGGATTTTGACATCTTCTTGGACCCGTCCCGCAAGCTCATGACGCGGGTGGCCGCGCCTTCGATTACCGGCTCGGTGATTGGGAAGAAGTCGACGCCAAAGTCGTTGTTGAACTTGATGGCGATATCACGGGTCAACTCCAGATGCTGTTTCTGATCCTCACCGACCGGCACATGGGTCGCGTGATAGATCAGAATGTCAGCCGCCATCAGCGACGGGTAGGCAAACAACCCCAGCGAAGCGTTCTGCTGGTTCTTGCCTGCCTTGTCCTTCCACTGGGTCATGCGTTGCATCCAGCCCATCCGGGCGACGCAGTTAAAGATCCAGCCCAGTTGTGCATGTTCGGGCACCTGGCTTTGGTTGAACAAAATCGACTGTTCGGGGTCGATGCCCGCTGCGATGAAGCCTGCGCATAATTCGCGAGTGTTGTGGGACAGCGCGGCGGGGTCCTGCCATGTGGTGATCGCGTGCAGATCGACCATGCAATAGATGGTTTCGAAATCTGCACCCTGCATATCCACAAAGCGCTTCATTGCGCCCAGATAGTTGCCCAGGGTCAGCCCGCCCGAAGGCTGGATGCCGGAAAACACGCGCGGCGTGAACTGGGTCTCGGTCATCGAAGGGAACTCCCGTCTGGAAAAATCAGCCCCCGTCGCTTACCCATGAGGCACAGGGACGTCAACAGCCGCGAAAGGCCCGCCCAATGAGCAGTGAGCATTACACACCCGCCGTGAACCCTTTGCCGCCCGTTGTTGTGGCGCTGGTTCTGTTCATCATCGGCATTGAACTCGCTTTTACGCTGGGATCGCGCGGTTTGGTCGGAGGGCCAACAGCGGTCGGCTGGCGGCTGGACGCGATACAACACTATGCGTTTTCGGCGGATATCTTCGACTGGATGGTGCTGAACGGGCGCTGGCCGTTTGAACATGTGATCCGGTTCGTGACCTATCCGTTTGTCTCGGCCAATTTCACACAGGCGGTGTTTGTTTGCGTCTTCGTTCTGGCCATGGGCAAGATGGTCGGTGAAGTGTTTGGCGGCTTCCCCATGCTGCTGATCTTTGTCGTCTCAGGGATCGGGGGCGCGTTGGCTTATGCCGTTCTGTTGGATCCCCGCTATCCTCTGATCGGAGGGTTTCCACCGGTTTACGGCCTTATCGGCGCATTTACTTGGTTGTTGTGGCGAAAGCTGTCTTTGGTTGGCGCAAATCAGGCACGGGCATTTCAGCTCATTGCCGTTCTTATGGGCATTCAATTTCTGTTTGGCCTGATCTTTGGCGGCAATTGGGAATGGGTTGCTGATTTGGGTGGGTTTGCCACCGGTTTCGGCGTCTCTTTCCTTGTCGCACCCGGTGCCTGGGACCGCATCGTCGGGCGCATACGCCGCGATTGATCAGGATCGGCGCAGGGCGCGTTTGAACTCGGACAGTTTGAATGCGCCCAAGAGGTGACCTAGACCAAAATAAGAAGCCGCAGCGACGATAATCAGGACAAACAGCGCCAGATATCTCCAACCGGGAACATTCAACGTCCAACCAAACGCCAGAAGCGCCGCATACAAGACCACGCCCATGCCAATCGAGGCCAGCACGATCCGACCCGCGCGTTGTTTGAACCGGTCATCGAACCGCGCCTCTTCCCCCATGTTTCGCGCCCCAAATGCCAATAGAACGACCATGGCCCAACCCGCTGTTGATGCAGCAATGGCGGGTGCGATCCAGCCCACAAGCGGGAAGAGGCCAAACGCCAAAGCAGCATTCACGATCATTGCCACGACAGCATAGTGAAACGGAGAGCGCGTATTCTCGCGTGCAAAATACAGTGGTTGCAGCAGTTTTTGCAGCATGAAGGCAGGTAGTCCGATGCCATAGATGGCAACGGCCAGCGCTGTGGCTGTGGTATCCTCGGTGGTGAATTGCCCCCGTTCGAACAGGACTGAGACCAGCGGGTTCGGGATGACCAGAAACGCCACGGTCGAAGGCAGGGTCAGCAGCAACATGAACTCTCCGGCACGGGAAAACGCGTTGCGTGCGCCTTCTTTGTCCTCGGCACGCAGTCGTCGCGACAGGTCGGGCAGCAGAACAATACCGATGGCGATACCGACCACGCCTAGCGGTAGTTGGTACAGCCGATCTGCAGCAAACAGCCAGCTCACGGCCTTTTCGGTTTTCGACGCCACCAACTGCCCGACGACCAGATTAACCTGCGTGACCCCCATCGCTAGAGCGGCAGGGACCGCGATGCGGACCATCCTGCGCATCTCGGGCGTGAGTTTAGGCAGGCCTGGCCGAATGCGGATACCGGCCCGTTCCGTTGCAACCCAGACCAGCGCCAATTGTGCGATACCTGCAGCCGGAATAACCGAGATCAGCCACCGGATGACCTCGCCGCCTGAAAGGGCCCCGGTGATCAGGGCCGTGCAGGCAAAGATGTTCAGCAAAACTGGTGCGGCAGCTGCCGCCGCGAACCGACCGGTTGCGTTCAGGACACCGGAAAAGAGGGCGGCCAGAGACATGAACAGGATGTAAGGGAAAACGACATACCCATAATCCACCGCCAGATCGAAGCGCTCATCGCCATAAAACCCTTCGGCTGTCAGCCACACCAAACCGGGCATGAAAACCAGCGCAAGCCCAACCAGTGCCAAAACAGCAAGCGCCAACAGGTTGAACGCATCCTGCGCAAAGCCCTGCGGATTCTCATCCGCTTCCAACCGCTTTGAGAACATGGGCACAAAGGCCGCGTTAAAGGCACCTTCGGCAAAAAAGCGGCGGAACATGTTCGGCAGGCGGAAGGCCGCAACAAACGCGTCCATAACCGGCCCGGGGCCGATCAGCGCGGTCAGCAGAATTTCCCGCAGAAACCCCAGAATGCGGCTGGCGAGTGTCCAGAAGCCGACCGTGAAAAAGCCCGAAATCAACCGGATTTGCTTCATGAGGCCGCACGCTCGGCGCCTTCGGTGATCGCCTTGCGCAACTTCGCCTCAAGCCCGCGCTGCTTGCTTTCCGAATGGTATTTCAGTCCGAACATGTCCTTGACGTAAAAGGCGTCCACCACCTGTTCGCCGTAGGTCGCAATCACGGCATTGGCAATGTACACATTCGCCGCTGCCAACGTCCGGGTCAGGTCATAAAGCAGACCGGGGCGGTCACGCGTGTCAACTTCGATGATCGTGTAGATTTCAGACCCATCATTGTCGAAAGTGATATGGGTCGGCACGTTGAAGGCACGCTCGCGTTTCTTGATCTTGTCGCGTGATTTCAGGGCTTCCTTGGCAACCACTTCGCCGCGCAGCGTCTTGTGGATCATCTGCGTCAGGCGGGGCAGACGCGCGGCTTCGAACGGACGCCCTTCGGCGTCCTGAATCCAGAATGCATCCGTGACGTAACCGTCTTTTGTGGTGTAGCTGCGGGCGTCTACAACATTCGCGCCGACAAGGGCCAATGCCCCGGCAATGCGGGCAAAAATCCCTGGATGGTCGCCCATTGCAAAGCATGCCCGCGTAGCGTCGCGATCCTCGTCAGGTTCAAGCCTGATTTCCATCGCGCCCGGATCACCGCTTTGGTCCAGTGCGTGCAGCATCTCTGCAAATTCGACATGCGTCGCCAGATTAAGACCCTGCCAATACGGATCATAGTGACGCGCTGTTTCAGTTTTGAGGTCTGTTTTGGACCAGCCCGCCAATTCCGTGCGCAGGGCCTTCTTGGCCTCAGCCCCGCGATTGGCGCGGTTGAGGTCTTCCATACCAGTTTCCAGCGCACGCTTGGTCTCTGCGTGCAAGGCGCGCAGCAACGTGGCTTTCCAATTGTTCCAGGTGTTGGGGCCGACGCCGCGAATGTCACAGACGGTTAGAACAGTTAGCAGATCCAGCCGTTTGACCGTTTGAACGGCCTTGGCAAAATCACGAACGGTCCGTGGGTCCGAGATGTCGCGTTTTTGCGCCATGTCCGACATCAGCAGGTGATACCGAACCAGCCATTCAACCGTTTCGGACTCTGATTTGCTCAGCCCCAATCGCGGGGCCACTTTGCGCGCGATCTGTGCGCCCAGTATCGAATGATCCTCGGGGCGGCCTTTGGCAATGTCGTGCAGCAGCAATGCGACGTACAGCACCTTTCGATTGACCCCGCGCTCAAGGATCGATGAGGCAAGCGGCAGGGATTCCACCAGTTCACCGCGCTCGATCTGGGCAAGGTTAATGATGCATTGGATGGTATGCTCGTCCACCGTATAGCTGTGATACATATTGAACTGCATCATCGCTACGATGTGCTCGAACTCGGGCAAAAAGGCCGATAGAACTCCCAGTTCGTTCATCCGCCGCAACGCACGTTCCGGGTTGCCGTGTTTCAGCATAAGATCCAGAAAAATGCGTTTGGCTTCTTTGTCGTTGCGCATCTCGTCATCGATAAGATGTAGATTGGCGCTGACAAGGCGCATTGCATCCGGATGGATCAGCATGCCGGTGCGCAGCCCTTCTTCGAACAAACGCAGAAGGTTTAGTTTGTCCAACAGGAACGTGTCGGGGTCGGCTACGTCGAGACGCCCGTGAACCACTCTATAGCCATCCTTGACCCTTGGGCTTCTGCGGAAAATACGCTCCAGCAACGGCGCGCTTTTCATATGCAGCGCTTCGAGCTTGGTCAGGAAAATCCGTGTCAGTTCACCGACCCGAGTTGCCTCGCGGAAGTAGCGCTGCATGAAGACCTCGACCGCCCGTCGCCCGGCGCGATCCTCATAGCCCATGCGTGCGGCCACTTCGACCTGCATGTCAAACGTCAGTTGCTCGGTGGCGCGGCCCGTCACCAGATGCAGATGCGATCGCACGGCCCACAGGAACTCTTCGGCCTGAACAAAGGTCTCGAATTCTTCTGGCGTGAACAAACCCAGAGGAACGAGTTCGGCCACGTCCTGCACGCCATAGACATATTTTGCGATCCAATAGAGCGATTGAAGATCACGCAGGCCGCCTTTGCCTTCTTTCACATTGGGTTCGACCATGTAGCGCTCACCTTGTTTCAGGTGGCGCTCGTCCCGTTCTTTCAGCTTGGCTTCGATGAATTCGCGTTCGGTTCCCTTGAACAAATCGCTTTTCAGACGTTGATCCAGCTCGTCCGCAAGGGCCTTGTCACCGGCCAGATAGCGTTGTTCCAACATGGCGGTGCGGATGGTGAAATCCTCGGCGCCCAGCCGCAAGCAGTCTTTGATCGTACGAGAGGAATGGCCGACTTTCAGCCGCAAGTCCCACAGAATGTAGAGCATCGATTCGATGACGCTCTCGGCCCAAGCTGTGATTTTATAGGGGGTCAGAAACAGCAGGTCGACATCCGAAGATGGCGCCATTTCTCCGCGCCCGTACCCGCCGACCGCCAAAACCGCAATCTTCTCGCCTTGGGTGGGCGTTGCAAGCGGATGTAGGCGTGTGCTGGACACCAGCATCGCCGTACCGACCAACTGATCCGTCAGATAGGTATAGGACCGCGTCAGTGCGCGCGCCTCGAAGGGCTTTTTGCCAAAGGCTTCGGCAATAGCAGCGCGCCCGGCCTTTTGCGCGTCACGCAGAATACGCACCGTTTCGGCCCGCATTTTGCTGTTGTCCGTGCACGACTCAAACGCCAGCGCCAGCGCGTCATTGACGCTGGCACTGTCGAAGATGTCTTCAGCGGGGCAGATTAACGAGCTTTCAGGCACAGGGCTGGCGCCCGGCAGATCAGAAGCCGGCGCCAGAGAAGCTTTGTGGGGCAGGGTCAATCACAACCACCTGTTTGTTCTGGATCGTGGCGACCGCCAGACCGCGTTCGTTGGTGCCGTTCGGGCGCAGGCGGAAAATGCCGCCAACGCCCTGGAAACCGGCGTTTTGTGTCAGCGCTGACGCGGTCAGAGCATCGGATTTGCCCTGACTGACCAACGCGCCGATGGCTGCGATACCGTCATAGGCCAACCCGCTGATCGGATGGGGCGCTTCGCCATATGTCGCGTTGTAACGTTGACGATATGCCTGAGCCTTGGATGGATCGGGCAGAGCGAACCATCCGCCTTGCACGCCCGGCAACTCAAGCGTCTGTGGAGGAATATCCCAGCGCGTCAGGCCGATAAATTGCGTGGTCGCGGGCGACACTCCAGCCTCAGGCAGCAATTGCGAGAACAAAGGCAATGCACCTGCCGTTGTGGCCGTCAGGAAAATCGAATCGGCCCCTGTCGAATCAACCGTGGCTTTGATTGAGGGCACCGAGTTGATAACGCCCTGCTGCGAACGGTCGTATCCAACAGTGCCGGCGTTGTTGACCCGGCTGCTGGCAAGTGCGCTTGCAATTGCGGCTTGGCCCAGCTGACCTGCGGCGTCGTTGCTGTGCACGATCACTGTGTTGGCTTTGCCCTGACTTCCCGCATAGCTCACCAACCGGTTGGCTGTGTTGTCAAACGTGGGGCCAAGAACAAAGACGTTTCCACCCGCGATGCTGGTGTTGTTCGAAAACGAAAGCACGTTGATATTGTTGTTCAATACCGCCAGTCCGGCGGCATTTGCGGCCTGCGCATAGACCGGCCCGATGATGATCTTGGCACCATCCGCAACGGCTTGCTGGGCCACCGCAGTCGCCGTGTTCGGGTTTCCGGCTGTGTCGTAAACACGCAGGTCGATGGTCACGTTGGGCAGATCAGACATTGCCAGACGCGCTGCATTTTCCAGGCTTTGTGCTAATGCAGCATCACCTGATTGGCCAGACCCGCTGGGCACAAGTAAAGCCACAGGAACCGGGGCAGAAGTATTGATCGACGGTCCACCGCCAAGGCCGCCCGGTTCACAGGCGGCCAGAAACGCCGCGGTTGTCAGGGCAGCAGCAGCTTTCGCCAACTTGCTTACGGGCTTGCAAACGGTGAACATCTAAATGAAAACTCCCTGATCCGGCGGCCTTGAATGCTTCTGTTCTGTCGAGCCGCGATAATAAACGTCACGCTGTGAGGGTCCAGCTTTGAATTTCCAAAAGATCAGATTGGCTGCGGGCCTGTACTTTGTTGCCACTCCGATTGGAACTGCGCGCGATATTACGCTCAGGGCGTTGGATGTTCTGGCATCAGCCGACGTGATCGCAGCGGAAGACACCCGCAGTTTGCGCCGTTTGATGGAGATTCACGGCGTCCCTTTGGAGGGGCGCCGAATCCATGCCTACCATGATCACAGCGGCGCAGGAGCGCGCGCCAAAATCGTGGAGGCGCTGGCGCAGGGGCAGTCAGTTGCCTACGCCTCAGAGGCTGGAATGCCACTTATTGCGGATCCGGGCTATGATCTGGGAAAGCAGGCGGCTGAGGCCGGGCACATGGTGACCTGTGCCCCCGGCGCGTCGGCAGCTTTGACGGCTTTGACCTTGGCGGGTCTTCCGACAGACGCTTTCTTTTTTGCTGGTTTTCTACCGAACGCGTCCGGCGCACGCCGCGCCAGGATTGAGGCGCTGAAGGATATTCCGGGTACGTTAGTTTTTTATGAATCTCCAAAACGTGTATCCGCCAGCTTGTCAGATCTGGCCATGGTTCTGGGAGCAGACCGACAGGCGGCGCTGTGTCGCGAACTGACGAAGAAATTCGAAGAGATTCGCCGTGGCACCCTGGCCGATTTGGCCCAAGATTACCAAGACAAGTCGGTCAAAGGTGAAATCGTTGTTCTGGTGGATCGTGGCCATTCGCAAAGCGTTAACGAATCCGACGTAGAAGAGGCACTGAAGCGAGCGTTGGAAAGCCACTCGGTTCGGGATGCGGCGGATCTTGTTTCAAAAATGTATGACCTGCCGCGCCGACCGATTTACCAGAAAGCTCTGAAACTGGGAAAATGACGATATGGGTCGGCGGGCAAATCAGGGCTCTGTTTCATATCATGCCGGGCAGGCCGCAGAGCTGCGGGTTGCCGAGGACTATGAGCGTCGTGGCATGGCCATTCTGCATCGGCGCTGGCGCGGCGCGGGCGGTGAAATTGATCTGATCGCGCGCAATGGCGCGGGACTTGTGTTCATTGAAGTCAAGAAAAGCAGCAGCTTTGACAAGGCGGCAGCCCGGATCAGCCCCAGACAGATCGATCGAATCTACGCTTCGGCTGCTCAGTTCTTAGAGAATGAACCAAATGGACAACTCACCGACGTGCGCTTTGACGCGGCTCTGGTGGATGCGTCTGGTGCAGTTCAAATCATCGAAAACGCCTTTGGTCACGCCTAAGCCCCATTGAACCCAAGGGCCTGCTGGGCCATGTATCTGGCGTGAAACTGAGGGACATGCCATGAAAATCGCCTTTCAAATGGACCCGATCGGGGCCGTGGACATCAACGCGGACAGCTCATTTCGGCTGGCGGAAGAGGCGCAGGCGCGCGGGCATTCGCTGTTTTTCTACGGGCCTGATCAACTGGCCTATCAAGAAGGCCGCATCACGGCGCGAGGTCATGACATGACTGTGCAGCGCATCGCCGGCGATCCGGCGGTGCTGGGACCGGAACGCGAGGTTGATCTGGCTGATTTTGATGTGGTCTGGTTGCGACAGGACCCTCCGTTTGACATGCACTACATCACGTCCACGCATTTGCTGGATCGTCTCAAGGGTCAGACGCTGGTGGTCAACGACCCGTTCTGGGTGCGCAATTATCCGGAAAAGCTGCTGGTGCTGGATTTCCCCGATCTAACGCCGCCGACAACCATTGCGCGTGATCTGCAGACGATCAAAGCGTTCAAGGAAAAGCACGGCGATATCATCCTTAAGCCGCTCTATGGCAATGGCGGTGCAGGCGTGTTCCGACTGGATGCCAATGATCGCAACCTGACGTCTCTGCACGAGCTGTTCACCGGGTTCTCGCGTGAGCCTCTGATCGTGCAAAAATTCCTGCCTGACGTCAGCAATGGCGACAAACGGGTGATTTTGGTCGATGGCGAGCCCGTTGGCGCGATCAATCGGGTTCCTGCTGCAGGCGAGACACGATCGAACATGCATGTGGGCGGGCGTCCGGAAAAGATCGGTCTGTCAGATCGTGATCTTGAAATTTGCGCAGCTATCGGGCCCCTGCTGAAAGAAAAAGGTCAGATATTTGTCGGGATCGACGTGATTGGCGACTATCTGACCGAGATCAACGTGACCTCGCCCACCGGCATTCAGGAGCTTGAGCGCTTCGACGGCGTCAACATTGCCGAAAAAATCTGGCAGGCCATCGAAGCGAAGATCTAAGCCATGACCCGGGCGCTGATGCGAAAGCTCAGCGCCTCGGCCACGTGCGGTCTGCGGACGTTTGCGGATCCTTCCAGATCGGCGATTGTACGCGCCACGCGCAGAATGCGGTGAAACGCGCGGGCGGACAGGCCAAACCGGTCTGCCGCTTTCAGCAACAGCTCTTTGCCTTCCGCATCAGGTGTTGCGATCTCTTCCAAAACCTTCCCTTCTGCATCCGCGTTTTGGCGCAGATGTGGGGTGTCTTGAAATCGGTTCGCCTGAATTGCGCGGGCGTTTTCGACCCGTTCAGCAACCGTAGCAGAGCTGTCGCCAGACGGCGGCAAGTCGAGATCGGTGAATTCCACCGGCGGTACTTCGATCCTCAGGTCGAACCTGTCCATCAACGGCCCTGAGATGCGGTTCAGATAGTCCTCGCCACAGCCCGGTGCGCGTGAGCAGGCGCGAGAGGGGTCTGTTAGATAGCCGCATTTGCAGGGGTTGGCTGCCGCCACCAGCATAAAACGGCAAGGGTATTTTACGTGGGCATTGGCGCGCGCCACCATGACTTCGCCGGTTTCGATGGGCTGGCGCAAGGTTTCCAGAACGGTGCGCGGAAACTCAGGGAATTCATCCATGAAAAGCACGCCGTTATGAGCCAGCGAAATCTCACCGGGTTTAGCCCCTTTACCGCCCCCGACGATTGCGGCCATCGAGGCCGTATGGTGGGGCTCGCGAAACGGGCGCGTGCGATTGATGCCGCCTTCGTCCAGTAAACCGCACAAGGACTGGATCATCGAGGTTTCCAAAGCTTCAACTGCGGTCAGTGGGGGCAAGATGCCGGGAAGCCGCGCGGCCAGCATAGATTTACCCGATCCCGGCGTTCCGATCATGATCAGATGGTGACGCCCCGCTGCAGCGATTTCCAGGGCGCGTTTGGCGCGTTCCTGCCCTTTTACGTCGCGCAGGTCCCGCGCGCTGGGCGTCAGGTTCACCTCGCCGGGCTGGGCGGCTGGCAGGGGGGATTGGCCTGAGAAGTGGCGCACAACATCGCCCAGAGATCCCGCGCCGATCACTTGGGTTGCGTCGACCCACGCCGCCTCGGCGCTGGAGGCGCGGGGGCATAGCAACATGCGATCATCTGATGCCGCCGTCATCGCCGCAGGCAGCGCTCCGACCACCGGGACCAGAGAGCCGTCGAGTGAAAGCTCTCCCAAAGCTACGGTGCTTTCTGCGGCGTCGGCAGGAATGATCTCTAGGGCCGACAACAGCGCGACAGCTATGGGCAGGTCGAAATGGCTTCCTTCCTTGGGTAGGTCGGCGGGGGACAGGTTGATGGTGATCCGCTTTGAGGGCAGGGCGATAGCCATCGCGCTCAGTGCGCTGCGGACCCGGTCGCGCGCTTCTGATACCGCCTTGTCCGGCAGGCCCACGATGGAAAAGGCGGGCAGGCCTGGCGATACAGCGCATTGCACTTCGACTGGGCGGGCTTCGACCCCTTGAAAGGCGACGGTATGGGCACGGGCAACCATGGCAGTCCTGATATTGGTTAACAGGACGTTGCTGCCATGGTTGGGGTTTAAGAGTCGTTAACGGCCGCACGCAAAGCGGTGAATTTGGGCCACGCGTCGGGGTCAGCCACGGTTTTGTCGCGGCAGAACGGATTGCAGAACCCCCAGCGTTGGCCATCCAATTCCAGAAAATCAGCAACCGGTTTGCCGGAGTATGGGCAAGCCTCGTTGACGGAAGGACCGCCTGACACCGGTTTGGCATTCGAGTCCCCGCCGACCGGCCAAGGCATCGACGGCAGCTCCTGCGGATACGGGAATGGGTCGTATCGAACTGTCATGCCCATTGCGCGCCATTGTCTGACGGCTGGATCCGACAGGAGGTCCAAACAATAGGCCCGGTTCGCCTCGGACACTGGCAGCCCATAGCCGATGATCCGCGCGGCAACAGGCGTATAGAAGACATCTGCTAGAGAATATGCGCCAAACATCGGACCTTCTTCCGCGCCAGAAATGCGCCTCGCATGCGCCCAGAGCGTCTCAATCCGTTCAAGATCTGCCAGCGTCTCAGAAGCCGGGGTAAACCCTTGCCACACTTGCTGTAATTGCATCGGGCATTGGCCGCGCAGCGCGCTGAAACCGGCAACCATTTCGGCGCTGAGCCAGCGCGCGGTGGCCCGGGCTGACGGATCAGACGGCCACAGCCCGGCTTCCGGGTGACGCTCGGCCAGCGTTTCGGCCATGGCCAGGCTTTCTCCCACAACCGTTCCCTCTGGCAGGCGCAAGGCGGGAACCAGACGGGCCGGGGCCAGCGGTCGCATGTCTTGTTTCATGCTGCCCGAGTACAGGCCGATCATGTGGCTGCGATAAGGCAGATTGAATTTCTCGAGCATCAACCAGCCGCGCATAGACCAACTGGAGAAGAGGCGGTCACCGATATACAAATCATAAGTCATGCTTGAACGATGCCGCAGGCCGGTTGACCAGTAAAACAGTGATTTGTGCGGGGTCAGTTCACGGAAGGTGATTGATCTTGCCGACCGACCATGAGTTGGCGCCTAAGGTAATGTCTGTCACAGACAGATTGTCGATCCGGTGCGAAAAGGTCTGCTGTCCATCCAGATCCAAAGCGCGCTGCACTTGCGTGAGGATCACGCCGAAATGTGCAACGATCACCAGGTCGCGCCCCGTGTGCAGAGCCACAAGCGCGTCGATCGCGGCATCGACCCGGGTGCGGACGTCGTTCCAGCTTTCGCCCTGCGGTGGGCGGACATCACCCGGATCGTCCCAATATGCGAAGGCCAGTTCAGGGTCTTCAGCTTCGATATCTGCGAATCCGCGTAATTCCCAGCTGCCAAAATTGATTTCCCGAAGGTCCGGATTGTGAGGCAAGCGATGGCGCAGGCCCTGAATGGCTGATGCTGTGTCGACGGCGCGGGACAGGTCGGACGAGATCACCAACGCTTCGGATGGCAAGTAATCGTTCAGCCGCCTCAGGGCTTCCGTATCGCTCAGGTCCGCAGGCAGATCAGACCAGCCCACCATGGTTTTTGCATGCGTCGGCCCGTGCCGCACAAGATGCAGCCGCGTCATGGCATTTGGCCTTTCAAAACCAAGGGTAGTCCGGCTGTAACCTGTACAACCAGATCCGCCTGAGCAGCGAGCGCGATGTTTAGCCGCCCCTGCGCCTCGCGAAACCTGCGGGCCAGAGCGTTGTCCGGGACGATCCCGTGACCTACCTCATTCGAGACAATCACAACCTGGGCCGGGCAAGCGTTCAGGGCGTGCAACAGGTTGGTCTGTGCCGTTTCCAGATCGGATTCCGCCAGAAGATGGTTGCTTAGCCACATGGTGGCGCAATCGATCAGGCAAATCTGATCGTGCGGTATGCCGGCCAGAACCGGTCCCAGATCAAGAGGCTCTTCAACCGTGGTCCAGCCGTCGCCACGCTGTAAAAGATGGCGCTTAACTTTTTGGCGCATCTCGTCATCAAACACTTGTGATGTCGCAAGATAATTCCGATTTTTCCCCGTGGAAACAATAAGTTCTTCAGCAAAGGCCGACTTGCCCGAGGCAGCCCCTCCAAGAACCAAGGTTAAATCCGACGACACAATTCTTACCTTTAGATGATCCACATAGTGCTGTTTTGCGTATCGGTCATAGGTCGGCAAAGCAAGTCCGGCCAGCGCCTGCAAAACAGGGGAGAGGTTGATGGCACTGGATAACACGACAGACTTTTCGATGTCCCGGCAAGCGATGAAGGCTGAGTTGCTGGATGCGGAAACCGAACTAAAGCTGGCTTACGCTTGGCGCGACGAGCGTGATGAACAAGCGCTGCACCGGTTGATCACCGCGTACATGCGGCTGGCGATTTCGATGGCTGCCAAATTCAAACGCTATGGCGCGCCTATGAATGACCTCATTCAAGAGGCTGGGCTGGGTCTGATGAAGGCGGCAGACAAGTTCGACCCTGATCGCGGTGTGCGTTTCTCGACCTATGCCGTTTGGTGGATCAAAGCGAGCATTCAGGACTATGTGATGCGCAATTGGTCAATGGTTAGGACAGGGTCCACATCCGCCCAAAAGTCGTTGTTTTTTAATATGCGGCGGGTTCAGGCCCGGTTGGAACGCGAGGCAGCGACCGAAGGTTTGGAGTTAGATCGTCACCAGCTGCATCAGATGATTGCCACCGAAATTGGCGTTCCCCTGCGCGATGTTGAAATGATGGAAGGGCGTCTCTCCGGTTCAGACTTTTCGCTGAACGCAGTGCAGTCTGCGGACGAGGATGGGCGCGAGTGGATCGATGCGCTAGAGGATGATCGCGAACAGGCCGCGGAGTCTGTTGAACACAGCCATGACACGGCGCAACTGCGCGAGTGGTTGCTGACTGCGATGAACGCGCTGAACGATCGCGAACGTTTCATTGTGCGTGAGCGCAAGCTGCGAGAGCCTGCAAGGACGTTGGAAAGCCTTGGAGACGAGCTGGGCCTGTCAAAAGAGCGTGTACGGCAGCTAGAGGCCGCAGCCTTTTCAAAAATGCGTAAGAACCTTGAAGGTCAGTCGCGCGAGGTGCAACACTTCCTTGCATGAAACATCTTGCGATTCTTGTGTGTGTTCTGGGCCTTATGGTCGCCGCAGTGCGACCTGGCGGAGCAGAGGCTTTAATACCTGACGCAGCGCTGACTGCGATGCAGGGCGCTGATGTCTTGATCCTGGGTGAGGTGCACGACAACCCCACCCATCACCACATTCAGGCTGCGGCCTTAACCGCTTTTTCCCCTTCGGCTGTTGTGTGGGAGATGGTCACTGAAGAAGGCGCGCAGCGGCTGGCGCAAAAGGCAGTATCGGACCCGGAAGAGCTAGGCCGTATCCTGAAATGGGCCGAAAGCGGGTGGCCTCCGCTCAGCATGTATTATCCAGTTTTTCAAGCTTCAACCGCGCCCGTGTACGGGGCTATGGTGCCAAGGACTGCCGCACGCGCTGCGATGGAACGCGGGGCGGCCACCGCTTTGGGCGCGGATGCAGCACGATTTGGACTGACGGTTCCTTTGCCACCCGATGAACAGGCAGCGCGCGAGGCGGATCAACTGGCCGCCCATTGCGACGCGTTGCCAGCTGAAATGTTGCCTCAGATGGTTGCAATTCAACGCTTGCGTGACGCGGTGCTCGCCCGTGCGGTGGTGCGTGCGATGGATGAAACCGGCGGACCGGTTGCAGTGATCACCGGCAATGGTCATGCGCGCAAGGATCGTGGGATCCCGACCTATCTTGCGCGTCTTTCCCCGGGGTGGAAGGTTGTTGCAGTAGGACAATCCGAAGACGGGATTATCGATGGCGATTTCGACGTGGTAATAGATAGCCCATCGATAGAGCGTGAAGACCCCTGTGCGGCGTTTCAGGTGCAGAATTAATCGCTGGAACTACCTGCTAGCCTTGCCTAATGTCGGGGCCGACCGGGACAGGAAGGGCTGATCATGCTGTCATCCAAACGCATTTTGCTGATCATTGGCGGCGGGATTGCGGCCTATAAGTCGCTGGATCTGATCCGCAGGCTTCGCGAGCGTGGAGCTGATGTGACGCCGGTTCTGACCCGCGCAGCAGAAGAATTTGTGACGCCCTTGTCTGTATCTGCCCTCGCCGGTGAAAAGGTTTATCGCGATCTGTTCGATCTGACCGATGAGGCCGAGATGGGCCACATTCAGCTGTCACGCTCGGCCGATTTGATCATTGTGGCCCCTGCAACAGCGGATCTGATGGGCAAGATGGCTTCTGGGCTGGCCAACGATCTGGCATCTACCCTTCTGATGGCGACCGACACACCTGTTCTGTGTGCGCCCGCGATGAATGTACGGATGTGGGACCACCCGGCAACGCAACGCAACTTAAAGCAGCTGCAGGCCGATGGGGTACGCTTTGTTGGACCGAACGAGGGCGATATGGCCTGCGGCGAATACGGTCCGGGTCGCATGTCCGAGCCGTTGGAGATCGTTGCGGCGATTGAGACCCAAATGACGAAAGGTCCTTTGGCTGGCAAGCGCGTGCTGGTGACCTCGGGCCCCACGCACGAACCAATTGATCCGGTGCGCTATATCGCGAACCGGTCGTCCGGGGCGCAGGGTTCCGCCGTGGCACGGGCGTTGTCGGATTTGGGGGCCGAAGTGATTTTTGTCACTGGTCCAGCAGACGTGCCTCCTCCGGCAGGTGTACAGGTCGTACCGGTTGAGACGGCGCAACAGATGTCTGACGCGGTTGATTCCGCTCTGCCCGTCGATGCGGGTGTGTTCGCGGCGGCAGTAGCGGATTGGCGTGTGGCCAGCGCATCGGACAAGAAGCTAAAGAAAAGCCGGGATGGCCTGCCGGTTCTGGAATTTGCCGAAAACCCGGACATTCTGAAACGTGTGTCCCAGATGGATGTGGGCCGCCCGTCGCTGGTGGTTGGCTTTGCGGCTGAAACGGACGATGTGGTTGAACACGCCACCGCCAAACGTCTTCGCAAAGGCTGTGATTGGATCGTTGCGAACGATGTCAGCCCGGCAACCGGCATCATGGGTGGATCCGAGAATGCGGTCATTCTGATCTCGGACAGTGGGGCCGAGGAATGGCCGCGCTTGGGCAAGGACGAAGTTGCCCGGCGTCTGGCGGCAAAGATCGCGGATGCATTGGCAGGCTAAAGGAAAGGCAAAGGCATGGTTGCAATTCGAGTGATCCGCGAAGACGGTGCAGACCCCGCTGTCGCGCTTCCGTCTTACGAAACAACCGGTGCCGCCGGGGCGGATGTGCGCGCCAACCTGTCAGATGGCACCCCTATTGTGTTGGAACCCGGGCAACGCGCCCTCGTGCCGACCGGCCTGCGCATCGAAATTCCGCAAGGATACGAGGTTCAGGTCCGTCCCCGCTCGGGCCTTGCGCTGAAACACGGGATTACACTGCCTAACACGCCGGGCACCATCGACAGTGACTATCGGGGACCCTTGGGCGTAATCGTGATGAATGCAGGTCAGGACCGGTTCGAGATTGTTCATGGCGAGCGCATCGCGCAACTGGTGGTCGCACCGGTTGTGCAGGCCACATTCGAACTGGCTGAGGAATTGGGCGAAACCAGTCGCGGGTCCGGCGGCTTTGGCTCAACCGGGCGCGGCTGATGCTGCTGGTTTTTGTTCTGGCCGCGGGGCTCTGGGGTGTTGGCTATATCGCCGGTACATCAAAAACAGCGCGTGTGGTTTCGGTCAGTGTGCTGTTGGTCGGAGTGATCCTGTCTCATCTGATCTTGCCAGACGGGCATCCGCTGCGTCAGGCGACGGGTGGCTCGGCGGCAATGTGGTTGATCCTCGTGGGTTTCGGCGCGATTGTTTTGGTGTATGGCAGGGGGCTGAAAGCCCTGCGCAATCGCGCAAAACCCGTTTCAGATCAGGAACCTGCCATGCCCACCGACCGATTTACCGAGACCGAGCTGGACCGCTATGCCCGTCACATCGTATTGCGCGAATTGGGTGGTCCGGGGCAGAAAAAGCTGAAAAAAGCACTGGTTCTAGTGATTGGCGCGGGTGGTTTGGGTGCCCCGGCTTTACAATATCTGGCTGCAGCGGGTGTGGGCAAAATCGGTGTCATAGATGATGACGTCGTCGAGAACGCCAACCTACAGCGGCAGGTCATTCACCGCGACGCAGATATCGGGATGCCCAAGGTTTTTTCGGCCCAGCAAGCGATGGAGGCGCAGAACCCGAACGTGGTGGTTCTGCCCTATCATCGCCGGTTAAGTGATGAGATCGCGGCCGATTTGTTTGCCGATTTCGACCTGATCCTTGACGGGACCGATAACTTTGACACGCGCTATCTGGCGAACCGAACTGCCGTCGCACTGGGCAAACCGCTAATCTCGGGGGCTTTGTCGCAGTGGGAAGGGCAGCTGAGTGTGTTCGACCCGGCCAATGGCAGCCCTTGCTATCAGTGCATATTCCCCGAGGCTCCGGCCCCCGGTCTGGCCCCGTCCTGTTCCGAGGCCGGTGTGATCGGCCCCTTGCCCGGCGTTGTTGGATCGATGATGGCAGTCGAAGCGATCAAGGTGATCACCGGCGCAGGCATGGCGCTGCGTGGCGAGATGCTGATCTATGACGCTCTGTACGGCGAAAGCCGAAAAATCACACTGACGCGTCGCGCCGATTGCCCTGTCTGCGGCACCGCGAATGATTAACCTTTCATTACGCAGGCTAAGGGTTCTGGAACACCCGGCCTTGGCGGCTTAGCTATAGGGTCAAAGGAGATCCGAATGACCAACCCGATCCTGTCCAGCTGGACGACCCCATTTGAAATTGCCCCCTTTGCCGAAATCTCGGACGATGATTTCGCCCCGGCGCTGGATCAGGCAATGACGGCGCATAACGATCAGATCACGGCGATTGCCGAGAATTCTGAGGCTCCGACCTTTGCCAATACGATTGAGGCTTTGGAGGCTGCGGGCGAGCATTTGGACAAGGTTATGTCGGTCTTTTTCACAGTTGCAGGTGCAGACAGCAATCCCAGACGTGAAGAGTTGCAGCGAGAGTTCTCACCCAAGCTGTCGGCGCATTTTTCCGGTATTTCCTCGAACAAGGCGCTGTTCAAACGCGTGGCCGACCTGTGGGCGCGGCGCGACGATCTGAACCTGACCGAAGAACAGGCGCGTGTGCTGATGCTGACCCATCGGGGGTTTGTACGTGCTGGCGCAGCGCTGGCAGGGGATGACGACACCCGGATGCAAGAGATTAAGTCGCGCCTCGCCTCTTTGGGCACGTCCTTTACTCAAAACCTGTTGGCAGATGAGCGGGACTGGTTCATGGATCTGACCGAAGAGGATCTGCAGGGCCTGCCGGATTTTGTCGTGGACGCAGCCCGCGCTGCAGGGAAAGAGAAAGAGGCGCAAGGACCGGTGGTGACCTTGTCGCGGTCGCTGATTGTGCCGTTCCTGCAATTCTCACCCCGTCGAGACCTGCGCGAAAAAGCCTATCGCGCTTGGGCTGCGCGTGGGGCCAATGGCGGCGAGACCGACAATCGCGACATCGCGGCCCGGATTTTGACGCTGCGTGAGGAACGCGCCAAGCTGCTGGGCTATGACAGTTTCGCCGATTACAAGCTGGAAACCGAAATGGCCCGCACGCCGGACCGCGTGCGTGAGCTGTTGATGCAGGTTTGGGAACCGGCCAAGTCCCGCGCCGATGCAGACGCTGAAATTCTGACGCGGATGATGCAGGAAGACGGTATCAACGGTCCGCTGGAAGCCTGGGACTGGCGCTACTATGCCGAAAAGCGGCGTAAGGCGGAACACGATCTGGATGAGGCGGCCCTGAAACCCTATTTGCAACTGGACCGTATGATCGAAGCATCATTCGCCTGCGCAAACCGCCTGTTCGGATTGGAATTCGCGCCGCTGGACGTACCGCTCTACCACCCCGATTGCCGGGCTTGGGAAGTCACACGTGACGGTCAGCATATTGCTGTTTTCATCGGTGACTACTTTGCGCGGGGATCGAAGCGGTCTGGCGCGTGGTGCAGCGCGATGCGGGCGCAGGCGAAATTCCCGCAGGTTCAGGCACCTGTTGTGATCAATGTCTGCAATTTTGCCAAGGGTGATCCGGCGCTTCTATCTTATGACGACGCGCGGACATTATTCCACGAATTCGGCCATGCCCTGCATCAGATGCTGTCAAATGTGACCTATGAGAGCATCTCAGGCACCTCGGTCGCGCGCGATTTTGTCGAACTGCCCAGCCAGCTTTACGAACACTGGCTGGAAGTGCCCGAGGTTCTGGCTGAGTTTGCGACCCATGCCGAAACGGGCGAGCCGATGCCGCAGGAGATGCTGCAGAAAGTGTTGAACGCTGCCAATTTCGATCAAGGGTTCCAAACGGTGGAATATGTTGCCTCCGCGCTCGTTGATCTGGCCTTCCATGATGGGGATGCCCCGGCAGATCCGATGGCAAAACAGGCCGAAGTTTTGGCGGATCTGGGGATGCCACATGCTATCGGAATGCGCCACGCCACGCCCCATTTTGCCCATGTCTTTGCCGGTGATGGCTATAGCTCGGGCTATTACAGTTACATGTGGTCCGAGGTGATGGATGCTGACGCCTTCGCCGCCTTCCAAGAGGCAGGCGGCGCCTTTGATCCCGAACGCGCCAAGGCGCTGGAAGACAACATCCTGTCCACCGGCGGGTCGCGTGAGGCGGAAGACCTGTATCTGGCGTTCCGGGGTCGATTGCCGGGTGTGGACGCCCTGTTGAAAGGCCGCGGATTGATCGCGGCCTGAGTTCAGTAGCCCAGAGCGCGATCTACAAGGTGCACAAAGGGCTCACCGGCCTCACCCCGCCGGATATTCTCGCAAATGACCTGCGCGGCTGTGACCGGGCGGGTTTCTGACGCGATATGCGGAGTGACGGTGACATTCGGGTGCGCCCAATAGGGGTGATCGGCGGGTAAAGGCTCGACGCGAAAAACATCCAGTGTCGCATGACCGACCTGACCCGTGTTTAGGGCATCCAACAGCGCATCGTCATCAATTAGCGGTCCGCGACCCGGGTTGATGATCCGTGCACCTTTAGGCAGCATGGCCAGCGTTTCGGCGTTCAGCGCGTTTTCCGTGGCAGGTGTATCAGGCAGCAACAGCACCACGATCTCTGCCTGAGAAAGCGCTTGCCGCAGCCCTTCTGGACCGTGCAGACAAACAACACCGGGAATGTCTTTGGCGGTGCGGCTCCAACCGGTAACTTGAAAGTTTAGCGCTGTCAGGGCTCGGGCTGCGGCCTCACCCAACGTGCCCAATCCCAAAATACAGACGTTACGCTCTTGGGCCAAGGGCGGGGCAACGGGGGCCCAGACGCCATCTTGCACGGTAATGTGCCGGTCCATTCCCAGATGATAGCGCAGCACGTGGCCCACCACCCATTCGGTCATGCCCTGCGTCAGCCCGTGATCCACCATCCGTGCCAATGGGACAATCAGCGTTTCATTATCCGCAATCTTCTCGACGCCCGCCCAAAGGCTCAGCACCGCTTTGAGTCGCGTAAAAGGGGTGAAGTCTTGCAAGCCGCCATTCGGAGCATAGACGACATAGTCGACCTGATCCGGCGCAAACTCGGTGCTCAGCCGTGCGTCGACGTTTGCTTCTGCCAGGAAATTGGTCAGCAGCGGTTCATACACGGGCCAAAGCGCTGGGCGTGCGGAAAACAGGACGTTTGCGGGCATCGGGGGCCTTTCAGATCAACGAGGGCGATGGATATGTGCGCTTTGAACGATGCCGAACGCGGCCATCAGAACCAGCATGGCCGAACCGCCATAGCTAACCATTGGCAGCGGCACGCCAACGACCGGGGCCATGCCCATCACCATCGACATGTTGACGGCAAAGAACAGGAAGAAGTTCAAAGCAATGCCCATAGTGACCAGTGAAGAAAACCGATCCTTGGTCGCAAGCGCAGTTACCATGCAGAACACAAGGATCAGCGCGTACAGGATCAACAGGGTGATGCCGCCGACAAATCCGAACTCTTCTGCCAGCGTCGTGAAAATGAAGTCGGTGTGCTTTTCAGGCAGGAAGTTTAACCGCGACTGTGTCCCTTGCATGAACCCACGCCCATTCCAGCCCCCGGACCCAAGGGCGATCTTGGACTGCGTGATGTGATACCCTGCACCCAGTGGATCGGTTGAGGGGTCCAGAAACGTGTCAATCCTGCGGAACTGATAGTCCTTGAGCAATTGCCACTCGGTCCCTCGGCTGTTGAATACAGTGGCGATTAAGCCCACAACTGCTGCGATAACGGCAGCAAAATACGCCCAATGGACGCCCGCCAGAAACATCAGCCCGCCACCCGCGGCCAGAAGAAGGATCGAAGTACCAAGGTCGGGTTGTTTCAGGACCAAAAGGGTCGGCAGAAAGATCAACGCCACCGGGAAAAAGACCCAAAGCGGTCGGGACGTCTTGTGGGATGGCAGCCAATCGTAATAGGCCGCCAGAACCATCACCAGCGCGACTTTCATCACTTCTGATGGTTGTAGGCGCATGAATCCAAGGTCGATCCAGCGCTGCGCGCCCATGCCGATGGTGCCGAACAGTTCGACAAACACCAGCAACGCGACCGAGCCCAGATAGGCCAGAACGGACATATTGCGCCAGAACCAGATTGGGACCAGTGCTATGATGAACATCGCTGTGAGGCCAAGCCCGAACCGTTCCATCTGCGGTTCTGCCCAAGGCGTCCAGGATCCTCCGGCAACCGAATACAACATCAGGAATCCAGCGCTGGCTGTGCTGATTAGCAGCAGGGTCAGCGGCCAGTTCATGTACAGGAATTTTCGAAATCCAGACGGTGTGGATTTGACCGCGTACTCAAGATAGCTCATGCGCGGTCCTTTTCGTCAGGACGTGCTTTGGGGCGACGGTCGCCCTCGAGCTGTTTTTGCTGTTCCTTAATACGGTCACGGTCGCCGGCAGGGTATGCGTCGAGCGGTGGCGTGCCGTTATAAAGAGCCTGTAGCATGATGTCCCGCGCCACTGGGGCTGCGGCCTTGGACCCTCCGCCACCATGTTCGACCACGACGGCAATCGCGTATTTGGGTTTGTCGTAGGGGGCAAAACTGACAAACAACGCGTGGTCGCGACGTTCCCAGGGTAAGTCTTCGTTTCGGATCACGCCTGCTGCGCGTTCGGCCTTGGTAATGTTTCGAACCTGACTGGTGCCTGTTTTTCCCGCCATGCGGAAATCTTCCGCGATAATACGGCTACGATAAGCCGTGCCACGTCGATCGTTGGAAACGGCCCACATCGCCTCGCGGATGTGTTTGAGATTGGCGGGACTGATCTCAAGCGGTTCTCCCGCACCGCTGGGTTGTTCAACCCCGTTGATCGACCGCACCAGACGAGGCGAAACCGCACGACCAGTGGCGATCCGCGCGGTCATAACGGCCAATTGCATTGGCGAGGCCAACATAAAGCCTTGTCCAATGGACGCGTTGGCCGTGTCGCCGATAAGCCATTCTTCGCCGTGGATCCTTTGTTTCCATTCCTGGTTGGGTGCCAACCCCGCGCGCACAGCGGACATGGGGATGTCATGCTTGATGCCCAGTCCAAGCTTGTTGGCCATCTCCGAGATTCTGTCGATGCCGACCTTTATCGCTACGTCGTAATAATACACGTCGCAACTGCGTTTCAGCGAAGTGTTGAGGTCCACCATGCCATGGCCACCACGCTTCCAGCAGTGGAAGCGGCGGCTACCAACTTTCAGATGGCCGGGGCAGTAAACGGTGTTTCCGGGGCCGACGACTCCGGCCTCAAGCGCGGCCAACGCAGTGACCATTTTAAAGGTCGAACCCGGAGGGTAAGTGCCCTGAACTGTCTTATTTGCCAGCGGACGGTACTTGTCTTGCGTCAGCATGCGGTAATCTGCGACCGAGATACCGCGCACAAACAGGTTGGGATCGAAGCTAGGGGCCGAAGCCATCGCGCGCAGATCACCGGTTTCACAATCGATAACAACGGCAGCGGCGCTTTCGCCCGCCAAACGTGCCTGTGCGTATTGTTGCAGGTCCGCATCAACAGACAGTTGCAAGTCGGCTCCGGGCTGGCCTTCCTGTCGGTCCAGCTCGCGCATGACGCGACCGGTTGCGTTGACTTCGACACGCTTGGCACCGGCCTTGCCGCGCAATGAGATTTCCTGTTTTGCCTCTAGGCCCACTTTGCCGATTTGAAACCGGGGGATTCGCAGAACGGGTTCAGGGTCTTCGATCTGGCTGAGGTCGTAATCACTGACCGGCCCGACATAGCCGACGATATGAGCAAAGTCTTCATAGCGTGGGTATTGCCGTGTCAGACCAACTTCGGGTGTGACACCCGGCAAGGCTGGGGCATTGACGGCAACTTTCGATATGTCCTCCCACGTGACCTGATCGGCCAGCGTGACCGGCAGGAACGGGGCCGAGCGGCGCATCTCGGTCCGGGCGCGTTCGATCTCATCATCGTTCAGCGGGATCAGTTCCGACAATTTTCCGATCACCTGATCCACATCACCGGCGTCTTCGCGCACAATCACGATACGGTAGGATGGCGAGTTCTGGCCAATGATCTGCCCGTTGCGGTCATAGATTCGTCCGCGATTTGGGGGGATCAGGCGGATATTGATGCGGTTTTCTTCGGCCAGCAGGCGATACTCATCGGCCTGATCCACTTGCATGAACCGCATACGTGCCGCCAGCCCGCCAATGAAGGCGGCCTGTAGGCCGCCCAACAACAGCGCACGCCGTGGCAAGCGTTTATAGGCTAGGCCCTGTGATTTGGGCTTGCGCGGCTTCATGCCCGACCTCCTACCGCGCCGGTATCAGAAACGGTCATGCGACGGACACCGAACACACTTTGGCTCAGTGCAACGATGACCGGATAACAGACAATTGTCAGCACGAGCTGGATCATGACAGGCAACAAAGCGGCCTGTTGCACGGACAAGATTGAAAGAACGATCCTGTTCGCGAAAAACACACCCGCGATGACCACGCTAACCGACATCCATTCTCCGACGAAACCGGCATCTTTCATACCCGGTGCCGCCGAACGCAGATAGGCTGATCCAAAGACAACCAGTGCCGCCAAAAGGCCCGGTGGGCGTTGCAGAAGAAGGTCGGCCATCAGCATCACGACAGCCACAAGCAAGGTTGGAACATAGTCGGGGCGGCGCAGCACCCAGGCGAAAGTTAGGGCAATCAGAACGTCGGGAAAAGGCCAGCGATCTGGTTGCGCATCCAGCGGCAACAAATGCAGGAACAGCACACAAAAAGCCAGCGCTGCGTAGAGACCGCGCATCGCCCAGTTATGCGAGGCAGACTTATCCATCACTAAGCTCTTCAGGCGACAGGGCGGCTTCGGGCCGGGTTGGACCCACTATGCCGCCGGGGTCCCGAATGATCGGGGCCGAGTTGAAGCGTAGAACGCGCAGAAACTCCAGCCGTTCGAAATCAGCGGACAGACGCACCCGCAACCGGCCGCCCGGATCCGTTGCGATCTGGCCAATCAGCAAACCAGCCGGGAAAACGCCACCGTCACCTGACGTAATAACCCGGTCGCCGGGGCGGACCAGTTCACGGCTTTCGAGGAATTCGACAACTGGCGCCGACGTGTTGTCCCCTTTGATCAACGCGGTCTGGCCCGAAGGCTGGATGGTAGCGGGTATGGCGCTGGTTGCATCTGTCACCAGAATGACGCGGGCTGTATCTGAACCGACGCCCGAGATCCGACCGACAAGGCCGATGCCGTCCATCGTGGCCCACCCATCGACGATGCCGTCGCGCTCACCTACGTTTAGCAGAACTGACTGCCGGAAAGGTGAGCCGCTGTCGGCCATAACCACACCGGTGATATAGGTCAGGCGCGGATCAAGACGTACATTGTTGAGATCCAACAAACGCGCGTTTTCCTGCTCCAGTTGCAGTGCCGCTTCTTTCCAGGCGCGCATCAGGCGCAGTTCGCTGCGCAGTTCGCGGTTTTGCTCGCTCAGGCGCTGATAGCTTTGGAAGTCACGAACAAGATTGACTGTCGCAGTCACAGGCACCATGGCCCACTCCATCGAGGGTACAACAGCATCCACCACTTGCGCGCGAAACCGTTCAACGCGCGGGCTGTCGATGCGCCAGATCAGGAAGATTCCCAACAGACAAAGGATCACGATCCCCAGCAACAAACGACGCAAGGGGGTAGTGTAGTCATCGCGCTGTGATCGGTCTTTTGCCACAGGTTACCTTCCCGTGCTGCTCGTGCCGAATTCAGACTGCCCCTAAAAGGTGCGCGCCTCAGCTCTCGTAGTCAATCGCGTGGCGCAGCTGTTTTTCATATTCTAGCGCCTTGCCGGTGCCCAAAGCCACACAATTCAGGCTTTCGTCGGCAATCGACACGGCCAGACCAGTCTGTTCGCGCAGGGCCAGATCCAGATCACCCAGCAGCGCACCGCCGCCGGTCAACATCACGCCCCGGTCCACAATATCCGCCGCCAGATCGGGTGGCGTGGTTTCCAGAGCGGTCATAACCGCCTCGCAAATCTGCTGCACGGGTTCCGAGAGCGCTTCGGCCACCTGAGCCTGGCTGATCTCGATTTCCTTGGGCACACCGTTCAGCAGGTCACGCCCACGGATGTGCATCGACTGACCACGGCCATCGTCGGGCATACGGGCGGTGCCGATGGTGGTTTTGATCCGTTCAGCCGTGGATTCACCCACCAGCAGGTTCTGCTGACGACGCAGATACGAAATGATGGCTTCGTCCATACGGTCGCCACCAACGCGGACCGAGCGGGCGTAAACAATGTCACCCAGCGACAGAACCGCAACTTCGGTTGTACCGCCGCCGATGTCGACGACCATGTTGCCGGTTGGGTCGGTGATCGGCATCCCGGCGCCAATCGCGGCTGCAATTGGTTCGGCGATCAGGCCCGCACGGCGCGCGCCTGCGGATAGAACCGACTGACGGATTGCGCGTTTTTCGACCGGGGTCGCACCATGGGGCACACAGACGATGATCTTGGGTTTTGAGAAGGTCGAGCGCTTGTGCACCTTGCGGATGAAGTGCTTGATCATCTCTTCCGCCGTGTCGAAATCCGCGATCACACCTTCACGCATCGGTCGGATGGCTTCGATTGAACCGGGCGTCCGGCCCAGCATCAGCTTGGCGTCTTCGCCAACAGCGAGAACTTTCTTCACACCGTCCTTGACGTGATAGGCAACCACCGAGGGTTCAGACAGGATGACACCGCGCCCCTTGACGTAAACCAGCGTGTTTGCTGTTCCAAGGTCGATAGCCATGTCCGCTGTGAACAGGCCGCCCAGATTGCCAAAGATCCCCATGTTTCCCCTGATCCTGTATGTCGGTTTTTCTACTGCCCGCGACTCGACGGTTCCGGGACGGATGACTTATAGGGTGCCATCACGCCCGGTAAAAGGGCTGATTCCGCGACAATCAGCACCTTTCCGCCTTATTGATTGGGACTTTAGAAGGCAAAATGCTCTCTTATCAACACATTTACCACGCCGGTAATCTGGCTGATGTCCAAAAGCACGCATTGTTGGCCTGGGTGCTGAATTATCTGACACGCAAGGACAAGCCGCTCAGCTATGTCGAAACGCATTCCGGTCGAGGGTTGTACAAGCTGGATGCGGAGGAAGCTGTGCGCACCGGAGAGGCCGCAGCGGGGATTAAGCGGGCGCAGCAAGAAGGGTGGTTCGGACCTGATCATCCGATGGCCCAAGTTTTGGAAAGCGTTCAAAACCGTCACGGCAATGCCGCCTATCCGGGCTCACCCCTGGTTGCGGCCAATCTGCTGCGGGACCAGGACAGTTTGCATTTTGCAGAACTTCACCCCCAAGAACATGCCGCTCTGGCCTTGGCCATGTCGCCCTATGGGGCCAAGGTTTACCAGCAAGACGGTTTTGCGCTGGCGCAATCCTTGCTGCCACCTACACCTCGCAGGGGGATGCTGCTGATCGACCCGAGCTATGAGGTGAAAACCGACTATGATCGTATGCCAGGCATCATCGCCAAGCTTCACCGCAAATGGAACGTTGGGGTCATAGCGTTGTGGTATCCAATACTCTCGGACAAGCGCCACCAGGCCATGATCCGTGCTTTGAAGTCGCAAAATTTACCCAAAGCTGTCTGTCACGAGGTGACGTTCCCCCCGGTTCGTGAAGGCCACCGGATGATCGGTTCCGGCATGTTCATCATCAACGCGCCGTTTGGCATCAATGGCGAAATGAAGCGTCTGTCCTCCTTTTTTGACCAGCTTTGAACAGAAGTTGGGTGAAACCTATCAATGCTTCCGCCTCGTTTGCCTGCATCAAAGATGCCGTCAAACAAGTTGGGCCCGGCAGCGCGCCATAAGCGCGCTGCCGGGCCCAAAACCCAAGAAGGGACGGCGAAGCCGGGCCGCCGCGGGTGCGGGAACCCTTGGGCCGTTCAGGTCAGGTCTTTGTAACTGATCTCGCGCGTGTCCACGCCGGGGCCGGTTTTTTCACGGCGCACGATCAAACGGTTCAGCGCGTGAATATAGGCTTTGGCCGAGGCCACAACCGTATCGGTATTGGCGGACTGTCCGGTTGCGATCATGCCGTCCTCGCTGAGGCGAACAGACACTGTGGCCTGCGCATCGGTGCCTTCGGTGACAGCGTGAACCTGATACAGCTGCAAACGGGCTGTGTTGGGATAGATGGCCCGGATCGCTTTGAAGGTCGCGTCCACCGGTCCGTCGCCATGTTCAGTGGCGATAATGTCCTTGCCATCCATTTCCAGCTCGACTGTGGATTCTGCCTGACCACCCGTCCCGCAGGTCACTTTCATTGAGACAAGCTGCAGGTAGTCGTCGTGTTCATCCATGGTCATCAAGGCGATGAGGTCGTCGTCAAACACCTCTTTCTTGCGGTCGGCCAGATCCTTGAACCGCACGAAAATGTCGCGCAACTGGTTGTCACCAACCTCAAAACCCAAAGTCTCAAGTTTGTCGCGCAGGGCCGCGCGGCCCGAGTGTTTGCCCAGCGGCAGAGAAGTACCGGACAGGCCAATGTCCTCGGGGCGCATGATCTCGAAGTTTTCGCGGTTCTTGAGCATCCCGTCCTGATGGATGCCGCTTTCATGCGCAAAGGCGTTCTTGCCGACGATGGCCTTGTTGAACTGCACGTTAAAGCCCGACACCGTCGCCACCCTGCGTGAGATGTGCATGATCTTGGTGGTGTCGATACCCGTGTGCCACGGCATGATATCATTGCGGGTGCGCAGCGCCATCACGACTTCTTCCAGCGCTGTGTTGCCTGCGCGTTCGCCCAACCCGTTGATTGTGCATTCGATCTGACGCGCGCCCCCCGCAACGGCCGCCAGCGAGTTCGCGGTCGCCATGCCAAGGTCATTGTGGCAGTGGGTAGCAAAGATCACCTCATCCGCGCCCGGAACCGTTTCGATCAGGCGTTTGATCAGGTCCGCGGACTCGACGGGTGCCGTGTATCCCACAGTATCTGGAATGTTGATCGTGGTTGCCCCGGCTTTGATCGCAATCTCGATCACGCGGCACAGGTAATCCCACTCGGTCCGCGTCGCATCCATTGGCGACCACTGAACGTTTTCGCACAAGTTGCGCGCATGGCTGACCGTTTCGTGGATCTTGTCGGCCATCTCATCCATTGTCAGGTTCGGAATGGCGCGGTGCAGTGGAGAGGTGCCGATAAACGTGTGGATCCGGTTTTGTTCGGCGTGTTTCACGGCCTCCCAACAGCGATCAATGTCGGCAAAGTTTGCACGGGCCAGACCGCAGATACGGCTGTTTTTAGAACGTTGCGCGATCTCGGAAACAGCCTTGAAATCGCCCTCGGATGCGATGGGGAAACCGGCTTCGATGATGTCGACGCCCATCTCGTCCAGCAGTTCGGCAATCTCCAGCTTTTCGTCATGGGTCATGGTCGCGCCGGGGCTCTGCTCGCCGTCGCGCAAAGTGGTATCGAAGATCAAGACGCGGTCTTGGTCGGTCACGTTGGTCATGGGAATCTCTTTCTTGTCTGTCCTAAAGCCTTCTTGGCGCGCTGGCGTCCTCCTCTGAGCGGGCGCGCCGGATGGCACGCTCAGAGGCGGATTAGGATCAGTAGGCCACGCAGAGACGCACCGCGCAGGGCGGTGTCGGCACAAAGGATATCTGCACGGTTGATCATGGGATTGAGGTTATACAGAGCCCGTCAGGAATGAAAAGACCAATTTGCGTCCAACAGGTCCTGCGCTGGCTTTCTAATTCCAGACCAACTTGATTGTGCCCTCTGCGCAGCTAGCTGGATGCAGATGAAAACAGCATTGATCATCGGAGCCTCGGGCGGAATTGGCGCAGCGGTTTGTAATACCTTAGAGAGGCAGGGTATCTCGGTAACGGGTCTGTCGCGGTCATTGGATGGGTTCGATCTGACTGACCCCGACCGCGCGTTGCCGATCATTGATAAGCTAACCGATCCCTTTGACTTGATACTGGTCGCGTCCGGGGCGTTAGAGATCGAAGGGGCCGCACCGGAAAAGACAATTCGTGCGGTTTCAGCCAAGGCGATGATGGATCAGTTCACGCTCAACGCGGTAGGTCCGGCTTTGGTGCTGAGCCGAGCGCACAGGCTTTTGCCCCGCAAGGGGCGGTCGGTTTTTGCGGTTCTTTCAGCGCGTGTGGGATCCATCGGGGACAATCGGATGGGGGGCTGGATCAGCTACCGGGCCGCCAAGGCTGCGGTCAATCAAGTTGTCCATACCTCGGCCATCGAACTGTCGCGGACGCATAAGCAGGCGATTTGTGTCGCCTTGCATCCGGGAACCGTGAAAACTGCGTTCACGCAGAAATACTTGAACCGTCATCCAGCCGTCGAGCCGGAGGTCGCCGCCCAAAACCTGTTATCCGTGATCAATGGACTTACACCAGCGGATACCGGCGGTTTCTTTGATTGGGCCGGGCAACCCGTTCCGTGGTGAGGGCTTACCCGTCGGAGGCTTCTGGCGTTTCGGCCTGATCGTCTGGCGCAGGCTGTGGATCCGGGGTGTCTGACTCGCTTTGCTGGTCAGAGGCCCGGCCCGGCAAGACTCCGTTTTCCCAAATACCGGTTTCTTCCTGCCCGTTGGCATAGCGCATCGTTCCGCTGCCCTGCCGCTTGTTGTCGACAAAATTGCCTTCGTACACATCGCCGTTCGAATAGGTAGCAACGCCCACGCCTTCGATCTTACCTTCGGACCAGTCGCCTACGTATTTGAAACCGGCAGGTGTTACGATTTCCCCAGCGCCATGCCGTTTTCCGTTCAGAAAATCACCAGTATAGATGGTGCCGTCGGAATAGGTCGCTTTGCCCTTGCCTTGGCGAACGCCATCGACCCAGTCGCCGTCATAGACCGAGCCGTCCGCGCGCGTCACGACGCCCTTGCCATGGCTTTGCGCGTTCTTGAACTGGCCTTTGTAGATCATTCCGTTGGCATACGTGGCTGTGCCCTGACCCTCGATCACGCCAGCGATCCAATCACCTTCATAGGTTGACCCATCAGGATAGGTGATGCGGCCCGTCCCCTCAGCCAAATCGGCAACAAAATCGCCGACATAAACCGAGCCATCGGGATAAGTCAGCTCTCCCAGACCTTCGATCTGTCCCTGGTTCCAGTCGCCGGTATACACAAAGCCGTCCGTGCCGGTGAATGTGCCCTTGCCCTGGCGGCGATCATCGACAAAATCGCCCTCGTATACGTCGCCTTGCGCGTGGGTCACTTTGCCTTTGCCCTGACGGCGCCCTTCTACCAGTTCGCCCTCATAGACATCGCCATTGGCATAGGTCAGACGACCGGTGCCGGTGATCTGATCCTGCGCCCATTCACCGGAATAGATCATGCCGTCGGGCATGGTTTGCTTGCCCGTGCCATCGCGCAATCCTGCGCTGACGTCCCCTTCATACACGCTGCCATCCGCATAGGTAATCCTGGCCTTACCTTGCCGCTGTCCATCAACCCAGTCGCCATCATAGATGTATCCGTCGGGAAAAGTCAGAACGCCTTTGCCGTGCCGCTGGGCATTCCTGAACTCGCCCTCATAGCGGGTGCCATTGGCGAATTCGGCAACACCTGTGCCGTTGATCGATCCGTTGGACCATTCACCGTCATAGCTGCTGCCATTGGCGTAAACGATCTTGCCGCGCCCTTCGGGCTGGCCCTTGGCAAAACTGCCTTCATAGATTGAACCGTCGGGATAGCGGGTCACGCCTTGGCCCTGAATCTCGCCTTCAACCCACTCGCCCGTGTATTCAAACCCGTTGGGCAGCCGGTAGGTTCCCGTCCCGTGGCGCAGGCCGTTTTCATAGGTGCCTTCATAGACGCCGCCAACCTCGTCATCTTTGATGATGACTGTTCCGTCCTGTGCAAACGCCGTCGCTGCGGACAGACTGAGCCCCGCTGCCAAAATCGAATATCGGATCACGTTCATTTTCGGTCCTGCCTGCCGGGTCATCGCTGGTTGCATCTTTGGAGGCAAAACTAGGATACCGTCGAGGGCAGGGCAACGGCTTTTGCCGCATTGGCCTTTTACTCGCGCGGTGATCTGCTAAATGGCAATAGGACTGACGAGGCAAGAGGGCAGCATGGCCGACCGTTTCCGTATCACTCTGGCGCAACTGAACCCCACTGTGGGCGACATTGAAGGCAATGCAGCCAAGGCGTTTACCGCTTGGGAGCAAGGCAAAGCAGCCGGTGCCGATCTGGTGGCCTTCCCCGAGATGTTCATCACCGGGTACAACACGCAGGATCTGATCCAGAAGCCAGTGTTCCACCGTGCGGCCATGGCGGCGGTTGAGGTGTTGGCCAAAACATGCGCAGACGGACCAGCGATTGCCATTGGCGCGCCTTGGGCGGAAGAGGACAAGTTGTTCAACGCCTACCTGATCCTCAAAAACGGGCGGATCACCAGCAAGGTCTTGAAACATCATTTGCCGAACGAAACCGTTTTTGACGAAGTGCGCCTGTACGATGCCGGTCCGCTGGGTGGGCCGTATTCGGTTGGGAACTTCCGAATTGGCAGCCCGATCTGCGAAGATGGGTGGCACCCGGACGTGGCGGAAACGCTCGAAGAAACCGGGGCCGAGTTTCTACTGATCCCCAACGGATCGCCCTATTTCCGCGACAAGTATGACGTGCGCCTGAACCATATGGTGGCGCGTGTTGTCGAAACGGGTTTGCCACTGATTTACCTGAATATGGTGGGTGGGCAGGACGATCAGGTCTTTGACGGAGCCAGCTTTGGCCTGAATCCGGGTGGAGAGCTGGCCTTTCGGATGCCTGTTTTTGACGAAACTGTCTCACACGTGGATCTTGAGCGTGGTGACGATGGCTGGCTGATCGCGCCTGCCGAAATCGTTCCTCAGCCTGATGTGTGGGAGCAGGATTATCGCGCGATGGTGCAGTCGTTGCGCGACTATATGGGTAAGACGGGTTTCAAGAAGGCGCTTCTTGGTCTTTCTGGCGGGGTCGATTCCGCGTTGGTTGCAGCCATCGCGGTCGATGCCATCGGGGCCGAAAACGTGCGCTGCGTGATGTTGCCGTCGGAATATACCAGTCAGGCTTCGCTGGATGATGCCGAGGCCGTCGCCAAGGCGTTGGGCGTGCACTATGATTTCGTGCCGATTTCCGAAAGCCGGGCTGTGGTCACAAATACTCTGGCGCCTTTGTTTGCAGGGTTGGACGAAGGGCTGACCGAGGAAAACATTCAGTCCCGTCTGCGTGGGCTGCTGTTGATGGCGATCTCGAACAAGTTTGGTGAAATGCTGTTGACCACCGGCAACAAGTCCGAGGTCGCGGTGGGCTATGCCACGATCTATGGCGACATGAACGGCGGCTATAATCCGATCAAGGATCTGTACAAAACCCGCGTGTTTGAAACCTGCCGTTGGCGCAACGCCAATCATCGCGACTGGATGATGGGCCCTGAAGGCGAGGTGATCCGCCCGTCGGTTATCGACAAACCGCCAAGTGCGGAGTTGCGGGAAGATCAGAAAGACAGCGACAGCTTGCCCGATTACCCGGTGCTGGACGGTATTCTGGAGATTCTCGTCGATCAGGATGGGTCCGTCGCCGATTGCGTCGCTGCCGGGTTTGACGAAGCAGAGGCCCGGCGGGTCGAACACCTGATCTATATCAGTGAATACAAGCGGTTCCAGTCCGCGCCCGGGACTCGGCTCAGCAAACGGGCTTTTTGGCTGGATCGGCGCTATCCAATTGTGAATCGCTGGCGCGATCGGAGCTGAGTTTCAGGGCAAGGCCAGTTCGCATGGAAACAGTCAATCATCATTTGAATTGATTGTATCTATTTCGTGGGAAATTGGATGTTATTTAAAGCACTTACAGCTGTCTCAGCCTTGTTTTGCTGACATTTTTCTGCCACATTTTTGCTTAGAAGTTGCCCGATGTGGGGCGGGTGCGACGCAATTTAATCGGTACGCGTAAAATTGGTTCGCGGTACGAGTGGCGCATCCTGGGTTGGATGTCTGAGTGAACGGTGTGGTGGTAATTATGTACAAGGAATATGACAATTCGCTTCATGCTCCTATGCGATTGCGGACGATGGAATCTCCGCCTCAGGAGTTGGATGAAGAAAAGCTGGATGCAGCAATCGCGGATATGCTGGACGAGCAGCGTGACTTGGACGAACAAGCCGCCGCTCATTTCCGCACAGAGTTTCCAAGATTGCTGCGTCAGGAAGACGTGACTGCGCAAGCCGCGCGCAAGCAAAACGGGCTTTCCGCGATCCTGCGCCAGAAATGGGCGGAATTGTCCGGCGCGGCTTAGTACGCTCTTTGCTGACACTGATTTCGGCACCTGAGCCACAGGTGTCGAAAATACAGCAAGATCGCCCTGAATACCCATTGCTTATCCACGGTAGGCAGGTCTCCATACTGGTCCAAGCGACCGAGTAAGACCTGTTGATGACCGCACTCAAACCGACCCCCGTAGAATCTGATCTGGCCCTGCCCAAACGTGTGGATGTTGTTGTCATTGGCGGCGGCATCATCGGCGTTTCAACAGCATTGGAACTGGCTGAACGCGGTGCTTCTGTTCTTTTGTGTGAAAAGGGTCAGATCGCAGCCGAGCAGAGTTCGCGCAATTGGGGGTGGGTGCGTCTGGGTATGCGAGACCCAAGGGAAATTCCCCTGATGCAAGAGGCGTTGCGCATCTGGCAAACACTAGACGAGCGTTTGGGGCGCGAAACAGGCTATACCCAATCCGGCATCCTTTTTGGGGCCTCTGGCGCAAGAGACGCAGGCAACCTGCAAAAGTGGATGCGCCATGTTGAGGGATTGCAGACCGGGGCCAGGATAGTGTCCGGCGGTGAGCTTTCCGATTTGCTGCAAGGGCATCAAACGGGTTTGACAACAGCGCTTTACATGCCGCAGGACGGTCGGGCCGAGCCGCAATGGGCTGCTCCGGCCATAGCCGAGGCTGCACGAAACCGGGGCACAGTGATCATGACGCAATGCGCCGTACGTAGTTTGGACACTCGTGAAGGGCGTGTCTCGGGTGTCTTTACAGAACGTGGAAAAGTGGCCTGCGACCGGGTTGTTCTGGCTGGTGGGGCGTGGTCGCGCTTGTTTGCAGGCAACGCAGGTGTCGAACTGCCGCAACTCAAGGTTCTGAACACGGTCCTTCGCACATCCCCCGTGCACAATGGGCCCGGACCCGCGTTGTGGTCCGACGACTTTGCGATCCGCAAGCGCGCTGACGGCGGCTATACCATTGCGTCTGGCCACGAGAACACAGTGGACATCGTGCCTGACATTTTCCGGCTTGCGAGGCAGTTTCTTCCTGCCTTTGCGCAAGAGTGGAAATCTCTGCGCTTTCGCCTGTCCAAACGCTGGACCATCGAAGCGCGACACGACCGGCGCTGGCTGCCCACCGATGTGACGCCGTTCGAACAGTGCCGAATTTTGGACCCTGAGCCATCGCAGAAAACGTTGCGGCACGCTTGGGGCAGTGCCTGTAAAGGGTTCCCGGCGCTGCTGAAAAGCGAAGTTGTGCAAAGCTGGGCCGGAATGATCGACGTTACGCCGGATGCTATTCCGGTGATCTCAGGTGTTGATGAGTTGCCGGGTCTTTTCATAGGCACAGGATTCTCTGGCCATGGATTTGGCATTGGTCCAGGTGCCGGGAGATTGATCGCCGATCTTGTCGCCGAAACGACGCCTTGCGTGGATCCGACCGCGTTTAGCCTGTCGCGGTTCACCGACAGTTCGAAAGTGCGACCGGATCCGGGGTATTAGTGGCTTAGCCCATCATCTGATAGCTGACCGGAACAAAGCGGAAGCCTTCGCCACGTGTCTCTACAAAGCCAGCGGCTGGAAAGGGCATGTGATAGCCGATCATTGGCACCTTATCTGCGGCCAGCATCCCCAGAACATTGCGCCGCGATGCAGTCGCAGCTTCTTTGTCGGCGTCAAAGCTAAAGCCCCATTCCGGGTGCGCAAAGGACCATACATAGTGGTTGGCCAGATCGGCCGTCAGAACCAGCCGCTGACCGTTGCTTTCCAGATGGAAAACCGTGTGACCGGGCGTATGTCCATAAGCAGCGATGGCCGTGATGCCGGACGACACTTCGCCCCCGTCTTCGATAAAGCTCATCTTTTCGGCCAATGGCGTGACCTTGGCCGCGACCATATCGCCGACACGGTTTCCGGCTTCCATCCCGGACCAGAAATTGTATTCGGACGATGCAGTGACATAGCGTGCATTCGGGAAGGTCGGCGCGTCATTTGTGGTCATGCCGCCAATGTGGTCGGGGTGCATATGAGTGATAACAACCACGTCGATCTGATCGGGCGTGACGCCCGCATCGGCCAAAGCTGTCTGAATACCGCCTTGTCCCAGGCCGGTATCAAACAGAACAAGTTCGGATCCTGTATTGACCAGCGTTGGGGTGAAGAAGAACTGCGCCACGTCGGGTGAGATGAAGTTTTCGGCGGATACTTTTGCGAAATCTTCATCTGACACGTCCTGGCCAAACAGCGCTTTGGCGTCATCGCGGGGGACGCTGCCATCCAGCAATGTGGTGACAGTGAAATCACCCAGAGCAAACGATCTGGCGATGGTTGATTTCGCTTTGGTTTCGGTTCCCGCAGCCAGAATTGGCGTAGCGGCAGAGGCAAAAGGTAAAGCCGCTGCTGCACCAAGTGCAGCCCGGCGGGTCAGTTTAATAGTCATTTTGGGGTCTCCCTGTCAGTGCCAGCATTCCTTTAGATAGGTCCTATGCGTGAACTTGCCACCTGACGTTGCTGTGAACAGGTCTGCCGACTGGACAAATAGCCGATCCTGTGACAAGAGCCGCGCCAACAGGAGACACCCATGACAACCACCCGTTTCGCCCCGTCGCCCACCGGTTACATCCATGTGGGCAACCTGCGCACCGCCCTGATGAACTATCTGATCGCCCGCAAGGCTGGCGGTACATTCATCCTGCGTATTGACGATACTGATCCCGAACGCTCGAAAGAAGAATATGTCGATGCCATCAAGCAGGATCTGGAGTGGCTGGGTCTGGATTGGGACAAGGTCGAGCGTCAGTCGGACCGTCTGGACCGCTATGCCGAAGCTGCCGACAAGCTGCGTGAAATGGGGCGTTTCTATGAGGCGTTTGAGACGCCGACCGAGCTGGACCTGAAACGCAAGAAGCAACTGAACATGGGCAAGCCACCGGTCTATGACCGGGCCGCGCTGAACCTGTCAGATGCCGAAAAAGACGCTCTGCGCGCCGAACGTGGCAACGGTGTATGGCGTTTCAAGCTGGATCATGAGCGTATCGAGTGGAATGACGGTATTCTGGGCGACATCTCGATTGATGCTGCTTCGGTGTCTGACCCAGTGCTGATCCGTGGTGACGGTCAGGTGCTTTATACAATTGCGTCCGTTGTGGACGATACCGAAATGGGTGTGACCGATGTTGTGCGCGGCTCGGACCACGTGACCAACACCGCAACGCAGATCCAGATCATCGAAGCGCTGGGCGGACAGTGCCCACGTTTTGCCCACCACTCGCTGCTGACTGGCCCGCAGGGAGAGGCACTGTCGAAACGTCTGGGGACTTTGGCTCTGCGCGACCTACGCGAACAGGGCGTTCAGCCGATGGCGTTGTTGAGCCTGATGGCGCGTTTGGGGTCGTCTGACCCGGTTGAGTTGCGCTCGGACATGGCGGAATTGATCGAAGGGTTTGATGTGAACCGGTTTGGTGCGGCGCCGACCAAGTTCGACGTACAAGACCTGTTCCCGCTGACCGCCAAGCACCTGCAATCGCTGCCGCTGGCAGATGTAGCTGATGCGGTAGAGGATGCTGGCGTTCCGGCTGATTTGGCGGAACCCTTCTGGGCTATGGCGCGCGAAAACATCACAACTCTGGCCGATCTGAAAGGCTGGTGGGAACTGTGCCGCGATGGGGCCGAGCCTTTGATTGCCGATGAAGATCGCGAGTTTATTGCCGAAGCTATCGCTTTGCTGCCCGACGGCCCGTTTGATGGGGAGACTTGGGGTGCTTGGACCAAAGCGGTGAAAGAGGCGACAGGCCGCAAGGGCAAAGGTCTGTTCATGCCGCTGCGCAAAGCCCTGACCGGGATGGAGCGGGGTCCGGAAATGGCGTCGCTGCTGCCTTTGCTGCAGGTGATCCGTGCACGGGACTGAACGCCCCTTACCGAGACGATGTAAGTTTAGAATTTGAAAGAGGCAGGCAAATCGTCTGCCTCTTTTTGTTGGTGCGGCTGGATGATCTTTACCGATGCGCGCTCCAGTCGGTCATCTACAAATGCTGTCTCGTCAGGTTTGAGCTGTTGGTGGCGGGGATATTTCGGCTCGGCCCGGTCATTCACAACGGGCGCGTCCCAGCCGTCGGTTGTGGCAAAGAACCGGTCTGCACCGTCTTGTCCAAACGCCCTCAGGTATCCCTGCACTACAACGTCGATATAACTGAGCAGCAAGGGATGGTGATTGCTGGGCGCGGTGTGTCGGTCATGAGGCACCGCATAAACCGCGATTTCGACATCATGCGTCAGGGGGTGTGAAATCGAATTCGTTGCCGGAACCCGGTCATAGGCCCATTCCCGCTGATCCAGTGCGGCCCAGTCGTTTTTAGGTACATGGGCGATCATGCCTTCGATCTCGGACTCGGGGTCGGGAATTGCGGTCAGGAACGCGATCGGGCGCAGATCGGTATGGCGCCACGCCCGTTTCCAGCCTTTCAGTTTCGCGGGGCGCGGGTCGGGAAAGTCATGGGTGGCGAGGTTCACAAGGCTGCCATAGCCAAAGAAATAGGGGTCAGGCATGGATAAGGCGTCCTTTTGATCGATTGATGTATGTCAAACCGCTTTTTTCCCGGACATGCAATAAGGCTGCATCTTGAATTCAGGGAGGCCCTCATGCGGATTACCAAACGGACGAATATCGCTGTGCGCCTGTTGATGTATTGCGCAGCGCACCCGGACAGGTTGGTCACGAAGGCGGAGATCGCCGAAGTGTGCAACATCTCGGAAAATCATCTGGCACAAGTGATCAATCAACTGAGCCAGTTGAACTATCTGAGCACGCAGCGGGGCCGCAACGGCGGCATGTCCCTGGCGCGCCCGGCGGAAGAAATCCGGATCGGCGCTGTATTCCGGCATGTCGAAGGGGCCTTGCCCATTGCCGAGTGTTTTGCGGATGCTGACAATACCTGCCCCTTGACGGATGCCTGCCGGTTGCGGCTTGCGCTGCAAGACGCGGCCGAGGTGTTTTACGCTTCTCTCGATGATGTTTCGCTGGATGCCTTGGTCTGCGACAACGATCCGTTGCTGAAGCTTCTGCAGCCCGTGGCCTGTGTGCGCTGAACTCAGTCGCTGGCGCGTAAGATGCGAGCTGGCCGGGCCGAAAGCGGGCGCAACGCAAAGGCAAGACCTGCGCAAAGTGTGACGCCGATGCCGGCTAGAACAATGCCCAACGCCGAAGACCAGATGACCGCAAAATCCGTCTCGAAAATGTAGGTGGCAACGGCCCAGCCGCCCAGAATGCCGACCAGCAAGGCAACACAGCCTGCGGCGGCCCCCAGTAAGACAGAGCGCAGACCAAAGCTGCGTAAGATGCGGCCCCGGTTGGCTCCAAGGGTTTTCAAGATTGCCGCTTCGTATCTGCGGGCAGGTTCGCCCGCTGCTGCGGCTCCGATCAAGACCAAAAATCCGGTTAGCAAAGACACACCTGCGCCGTAAGATGTGGCGGCGGCGATACCGGCCAGCAGGCCCGAAACGCGGTCGATGGCGTCGCGCACGCGAATGGCTGTGATGTTCGGGAACTGACCTGCGAGATCCCTGAGGATGGCGGCCTCGGCCTGCTCTTCAGCATAGACAGTGGCGATGAAACTGTGCGGCGCTCCGGACAGGGCGGAGGGGTTCATCGACATGATGAAGCCCATGCCTGCGGTCGAGAAATCCACTTCGCGCAATGATGTCAGTTCTGCCGTTATGTCGCGACCAAGGATGTTGACGGTCAGTTGGTCGCCAAGTTGTAGGCCCATTTCGGCGGCTTCTTCAGCGGCAAAGCTGACTTGGGGCGTGCCCGAGTAATCCTCGGCCCACCATTCCCCGTCGGTTACATTTGCGTTTGCCGGAGGTTGGGCAGAATAGGTGACACCACGGTCGCCTTCGAGCACCCAATGATCGCCAGCCACGTCACGGGCAGGGCGGCCGTTGATCTGCGTGATGATCCCGCGCAGCATTGGCGCGCTTTCAATGCGGCTGACAGCAGGGTCCGAGGTCAGGCG
This sequence comes from Ruegeria sp. CF8, assembly GCF_056537285.1. Lineage (NCBI taxonomy): Bacteria > Pseudomonadati > Pseudomonadota > Alphaproteobacteria > Rhodobacterales > Roseobacteraceae > Ruegeria > Ruegeria sp. CF8. Next base: position 186,644 of record NZ_JBQFRG010000006.1, read on the forward strand.
ATCAGTAAAGCCTGGCATCTGGTCCTTCTGGATGTCGACGAAGAAATACGAGGGCGCAACATCTGGCAAGTTACCTGAGATCGCGTTGCGCAACGTGCCGTCGATCTGTCCAACTGCAGCCAGAACGGACAAGCCCAGACCAAGCGACAGAACCACCGAACCTGCGCCCTCACGCGGGTCTGAAATGGCGGACAAGGCCCATCGTAGCGCTGGACGGCCTCTTGCCAGAGGAGCACCAGCCCGGGCTAGTTTGCGAATGGCATAGGCTGAGAGGGTCAGCAAAACCAACGCGCCCACAAGCCCGCCGCTTGTCCAAAGGGTCAATTGAGTGGATCCGCTGAACCAGGCGGCAACGGTGACAAGCAGCACAAGTCCAATTCCTGTGGCAACGACGTAGATCGGGCGTGGGATCGCTCGGGCCGTGCTCAGCGCATCGCGAAACAGGGTTGCGGCCCGCACGTCTTCTGTTCTGGCCAAGGGCCAGAGTGTGAACAGAAACGCAGTAAGCAGCCCATAGATTGCGGCCTCAATCAGTGGTTGCGGATAAAGCGAGAATACTGCCGGAACCGGCAACTGGCTTTCCAACAGAGGCGCCAGAAGCAGCGGAGCCAGCCCACCCAGTACCAGGCCGATGACAATCCCGATGACTGACAGCACGCCGATTTGAATCATGTAGGTCTGAAAAATCGTGGCGCGGTCCGCCCCCAAGGTGCGCAGGGTCGCAACGGTTTCCGTTTTTTGAGTCAGGTACGCGCGTACGGCGGCAGAAACTCCGATACCGCCTACGGCAAGGCCAGAAAGGCCAACAAGAACCAGAAACGCGCTGAGGCGGCTGACAAACTCCGAAATACCCGGGGCGCCATTACGCGCATCACTCCATCGCATTCCCGTGCCGTCGAATGCTTTGTCAGCTTCGGCGGAGATGTCGGCAAGGACGGTCGTGTCTGGCAAGTTCAAACGGTATTTGGTCGAAAACAGAGTGCCGGGCTCCAACAACCCAGACGTTTGTAGCGCCTCGGTTCGTACCAATGTGCGCGGTCCAAGGCCAAACCCATCTGCCGCGCTGTCAGGTTCGTTCACCAGTGCAGCTGTCAGGATAAATTCCTGTGTACCAAGCTTGAAGCGATCACCAACAGCCAGCCCTAGCCGGTCGATCAGCACGCGCTCCATGATCGCTCCGGGCAAACCGGATGCGCCGCTTAAGGCGTCATCCAGCGTGATGTCTGGCTCAAGCTCAACTGAACCAATCAAGGGGTACGCAGTGTCGACGGACTTGACCTGGGTAAGCGCGCGCTCCGGTCCGTCGGCACGGGGTACAACAGCCATCGAACGGAAATCGACGATCTCAGAGACCTGCTCTGACGCTTGCTCCATCCAGTCACGCTCGGTCTCATCTGCAAAGCGATAAGTGAACTCAAGCTGGGCGTCGCCGCCCAAAAGCGAAGCACCTTCCTGCGCCAATCCGGTTTGAATGGCTTGCCGAACCGACCCGACGGCTGCGATGGCGGCAACGCCGAGGGCCAGGCAGGCCAAAAAGATCCGAAATCCGCGCAAGCCACCGCGCAATTCGCGACGGGCGAGCCGCCCCGCCAGCCGCAGGCTCATTCGGCGGCCTCCTGCAGGGTTTCTTCGGCGATCCGTCCATCGCGCAAACGAACGACCCGGTCACAGCGTTCCGCCAGGGAATGGCTGTGTGTGACAAGAACCAGGGTTGCTTCGTATTTCTGGCGCAGTCCAAACAGCAGATCGACAATCGCGGCGCCGTTAGTTTCATCCAAATTCCCGGTCGGTTCATCAGCCAACAAAATCTTGGGACGCGGTGCAGAGGCACGCGCAAGAGCCACCCTTTGCTGTTCACCACCCGACAATTGTGCCGGGTAATGATCGCGCCGATGCGATAGGCCAACAGCATCCAGCTCAGCCGCGGCACGGTCGAACGCATCCTTTTCACCGGCCAACTCCAGCGGAGTTGCCACGTTCTCCAGCGCCGTCATGGTCGGGATCAGGTGGAAGTTCTGAAACACAACGCCCATGTTGTTGCGTCGAAAGCGGGCCAGTGCGTCTTCGTCCATGTTGGTCAGGTCCTGACCCAGCGCGGTGATCTGCCCATTGGTGGCTTGTTCCAGCCCGCCCATCAACATCAGCAGCGAGGATTTGCCCGACCCGGACGGCCCAATCAGGCCGAGTGTCTCACCCTTGGTCACAGACAACGTAATGTCATGCAGAATATCGACCCGTCCGGCATTGCCATCCAGTGACAAAGCAGCATTTTGGAGAGTGAGAACAGCAGATGTCATGGGTTTACCCGATTCAGGAGCGGTCATTTGGGATATGGAGCGATCACCTCATTGCGCAAGGCTTTGATGACAGGTCTGTTTATCTTCTGCGGTTTCACGGCCACAGCCGAGCAAGTGGTGATTGCCGCCATGGGGGACTCGTTGACGCAAGGCTATGGGCTGGTGGAAGAAGACGGGTTTGTTCCACAGCTTGACCGTTGGCTTGAGGGTCAGGGAGCAGATGTGCAGGTGATCAACGCCGGTGTCTCGGGTGACACAACGGCGGGTGGGGCCGCGCGGGTGGAATGGACCCTGACACCGGACGTGGATGGAATGATCGTTGCCTTGGGTGGAAACGACGTACTGCGCGGGATCGATCCTGCCGTATCGAGGGCCAATTTGAGCAAAATCCTTGAGGTTGCACGGGCAGAAGATGTTGCCGTGCTGCTCATCGGTATGCAGGCCCCCGGCAACTATGGGGCCGAGTACAAGCAGGCTTTTGACGCCATATATCCCGAATTGGCCCAGAAGTTTGGAGCCTTGTTTGTCAGCAGTTTCTTTGAAGGGCTAACAGCCGAGGGTGATCCCGGCGCGGTGTCGCAGTTCATGCAGGCCGACGGCATTCATCCAAACGCAGAAGGGGTCGCCCGGATCGTGGATGCGCTGGGCCCGTCCGTTCTGGAGCTTGTGGGGCAGACAGCGGCCCCCTGACTTTATCAGACGACCGTGACCACTGTTCCGATTGGGACGCGATTGTATAGGTCAATGACATGTTCGTTCAGCATACGGACGCACCCGTTTGACACTGCATGACCAATGGTTTGCGGCTGCGTTGTGCCGTGGATGCGGAAATACGTATCGACACCGTTCTGAAACAGATACAGCGCCCGAGCGCCTAGCGGGTTATCTCCGCCACCGGGTTGGACATAGTCATTGTCCTTGAATTTTGCGTAGGCCACCGGGTCACGTTCGATCATCTCATCGGTGGGGCGCCAGGTTGGCCATTCCTTTTTCACGTCGATGGTCGCGGATCCGGTGAATTCCAATCCCGCCTTGCCGACCCCACAACCATAGCGGATCGCTTTGCGAGGCTCAGTCACGTAGTAAAGATAGAACGAGCGGGGGGCGACTAGAAGCTGCCCGGGCACGAATTGCTTCTTGATGCGCACGAATTGCGGTGTCGGATCATACTCGACCGCTTTTTTGGCGCTGGCGATTCCCGGCAACAGGCTGGCAGCTGTTCCGGCCAGAAAAACACGGCGTGTAAACATCGAAAACCCTCATCGAAAGACCAATGAAACTTAAGAACAGTTTCAGTATGATATGATATTTGGTCAATTCTGGGGCAAACATCACGTGGTCGTGATGTGTTTCTGTCGCCACGCAGGCGAGCAGGAAGGAAAGGGCAAGGCCACGCCTTACCCTTTGACTTGCTCAGGCCAGCTGGATGTTGTCGGCGCTTTCACGGCCGTCACGACCAGCGCGCAGCTCATACGTGACCTTCTGGTTGTCGGCCAGACCGGTCAGGCCCGAGCGTTCAACAGCCGAGATGTGAACGAAGATGTCTTTGCCGCCATCTTCGGGTGCGATAAAGCCGTAGCCTTTGGTTGTGTTGAACCATTTTACGGTGCCTGCGGGCATATCCGTTGTCTCCTGTTTGGTGCTGCCCACGTGGATGCGGCAGCCTGGCGTCGTTGTCTGGATCGATAGACTGAGCGCCGTAAAAGGAGACAGTGGGTCGAAATAGAAAAACGTAAGCCCTTTGGATATGGCATTGGGGTGGCTTTGTGGCAAGGGTGGAATTGGTTAACCGTTTGGTGGCCATGCGTGCGGCAGGATGCGGGCATGAGCAACTACCGACGCGTTCGAATACCCGGAGCGAAATATTTCTTTACCGTATCTTTGGCCGACAGATCATCGGATTCGTTGGTGAAAGACGTGGCGCATTTGCGTGCCGCGTTCGCCGTGACGCAGAGAGAAAGACCGTTCTGGTGTGACGCGTTTGTTGTGTTGCCGGATCATATCCACGCGGTTTGGACTTTGCCGCCGGGTGATGCGGATTATTCGACGCGGTGGCGATTTATCAAAAGCCGGTTTGTGCGAGCCGCGGCGGAGTTCGGTCCACGAAGCCGGTCGAAGATCGCCAAGCAGAAGCGCTGTATTTGGCAACGCCGGTTTTGGGAACATGTTGTACGCGATCAACGAGATTGCCGAAATCACATGGCATATTGTTGGGGTAATCCGGTTAAACATGGGTTGGTGGAACATCCAACCTATTGGCCGTATTCGTCAATCCATCGCGATATTCGTGCGGGTCGAATTGGTCCGGATTGGAGTGGTGGCATCACCGAAGGGGCGTTCGGGGAACCGTAGGATGGGTGATTTCACCCATCATTTGAGGTGGTTTGATTTTGGATAATTGAGGAGTGATGGGTGCGAGCACCCATCTCACGTTTGCTATTTTTGAATGCACGCCACGACAAAGGCTGAGTAGCCGCATTTATCTCCAGATCGCGTCGACACTCTATTGACGTGAGGCTCTCTCCCACCGCAGAGTTTTTTTGCTTCTGCATCTACATCATGGTAACAATAGTGACGCGGACGGAACCAAGCTGGTCTGTCATATTCACCTATTGAGAAGGTGTGCCAGGCAGCAACTTTCACATTGGCAAGTTGAGATTGTAGCGCAGATATTTGGTTGTTCTTGTTTGCAAGTTGCGCTGTAGCTTGATCATTCAATTTGGCTTTCGAAGAATCCAATTTTTCGTATGCACCTACTATTCGCGCTGAGCAAAGAGTCGCCTTAATTACACTTCCGCGTTCGTTTGGTTCAATATCATCACACCCATCTATCTCTAATTGGTTTGATAGCTCTGAGACGCATTCGATCGCCCGTGACAAATCGTTGTGGTCATCCGTATTTAGGGCACTGCAAACAGACAGATCAGCGGCCGACAGTAGAGAAGTCATTTTGGCAAAGTACAGAAATATAGAGCTAAAAATTACAAGACGCCACATTTTTTGAGATCCTCAACTGAAAATTCACTAAGTTCTTGTGACGACATTGAAGCAAAATCAGCACTGCAGGGAGAACTACCGACCCAAACTCGCACGAGAAATACTGTTGCAAGAACAACTGCTATTAGCAACGGTAATTTAGCTCCTGATCTAGAGCCTGACCGTGCAGTCTTCTCATGTTTGTTTCTTTTAGGTAGTCCCCACAACTCCTGACCATTTGAGTCAGTGTACCTAACACCGCCCGCAATCAAAATCAATTTACGCAATTCATCTGGGTGCTTGGAATAGTGATCGAGCCCAATCGCATCACGAATAGTTTCAAATCTTCTTTTTGTGTACTCAGAATCTCTCAGAAGGTTTCGGATGAGACTCACAATTCGAAGCTCCAGGCGCCCGGTAGCGAGCGCGCTAAGTACTGAAAAAAGCCGATCAAAAACACCAAGTAGGTCCATAGTCAACAACTACAGCAAATTGCTCACCGCGCAAACTTCTTATGCTTCAACCGCTTGGGCTCCAGCGCGTCCGGTCCCAGACGGCGCTTTTTGTCCTCTTCGTAGTCCTCGAAGTTTCCCTCGAACCACTCCACATGGGCGTCACCCTCAAACGCCAGAATATGCGTACAAATCCGGTCGAGGAAGAAGCGGTCGTGTGAGATCACAACAGCGCAACCGGCGAAATCGACCAGCGCGTCTTCCAGCGCGCGCAGGGTTTCGACGTCGAGATCGTTGGTCGGTTCGTCGAGCAGCAGGACGTTGCCGCCCTCTTTCAACAGGCGGGCCATGTGGACGCGGTTGCGTTCACCGCCTGACAGCAGCGAGACCTTTTTCTGCTGGTCGCCGCCCTTGAAGTTGAACGACGAGCAATAGGCGCGGGAATTGACCTGTGCGTCGCCCAGCTGAATGATCTCGGCACCCCCGGTGATCGCTTCCCACACGGTGTCGTTGTCTTTGAGGTCATCGCGGGACTGGTCGACATAAGACAGCTCGACCGTGTCGCCCAGCGTGATGGTGCCGCTGTCGGGCTGTTCCTGACCGGTGAGCATCTTGAACAGGGTCGATTTACCCGCACCGTTGGGACCGATGACGCCGACGATGCCGCCGGGGGGCAGGGCGAAATCCAGCCCTTCGATCAGTTGCTTGTCGCCCATATGTTTCGACAGGCCCTCGACCTCTATCACCTTGCCACCAAGGCGCTGGCCGTTGGGGATGACGATCTGGGCGCGGGTCAGCTTTTCGCGTTCGGACTGCTCGGCCAGTTCGTTATAGGCGTTAATCCGGGCCTTGGATTTGGCCTGACGGGCCTTTTGACCCTGACGCATCCACTCCAATTCACGCTGCAGGGTCTTCTGCTTGGACTTGTCCTCGCGGGCTTCCTGCTCCAGTCGTTTGGCTTTTTGTTCCAGCCATGCGGAATAGTTGCCCTCGTACGGGATTCCGCGGCCGCGGTCGAGTTCCAGGATCCAGCCGGTGATGTCATCCAGGAAATAACGGTCGTGAGTGACGATCAGGATGGTGCCTTTGTAGTCGATCAGGTGCTGTTGCAGCCAGGCGATGGTCTCGGCGTCCAGGTGGTTGGTCGGTTCGTCCAAGAGCAGCATGTCGGGCGCTTCGAGCAGCAGTTTGCAGAGCGCCACGCGGCGTTTCTCACCACCCGAGAGGTTGGCGATTTTGGCATCGTCCGGCGGGCAGCGCAGAGCCTCCATCGAGACGTCGATCTGGCTGTCGAGGTCCCACAGGTTTTCCGCGTCGATCGCGTCTTGCAAGGTGGTCATCTCCTCCATCAGCTCGTCCGAGTAGTTTTCGGCGATCTCCATGGCGATCTCGTTGAAGCGGTCGACCTTGGCCTTTTTCGCGGCCACGCCCAGCATGACGTTTTCGCGGACGGTCAGCGATTCATCCAACTGCGGTTCCTGCGGCAGATAACCGACCTTGGCGCCCTCGGCCGCCCAAGCCTCACCAGTGAAATCGGTGTCGAGGCCGGCCATGATTTTCATCAGCGTCGATTTACCCGCGCCGTTGACGCCGACGACACCGATTTTCACACCGGGCAGAAAGCTCAAGTGGATGTTTTCAAAGCACTTCTTGCCACCGGGATAGGTCTTGGAGACACCCTGCATGTGGTAGACATATTGATAGGCGGCCATGTCGCGTCCTCTGGGTAGGGGAAATTGGGTTGGGCGGTGTGATAGCGGATGGTGGAACGCTTGGAAAGAGAGGTTGAAAGGACGTTTTGTGGTTGGATAAAGATAGGGCCAGTCCGTTTCCAAGTGGATCGTTGCCATTTCCTTAGATGAAAGGTTGAGTTTAGTGGACTTAGAGCGATTTATTGAACTCACCACCGGTCTGGTTGGGTTGGGATGGATTCTTTTTTTGATATTCCGCCTGAAGAAGTTCCATTGGGATGCGTCGCGTGCACGTTCGAAAATATACCAAGAACCAATTCGGCCCATTGACAAAATGATGCCAGCGCCTCCAGCTCCGAAGTCGCACAACAGCCTTGCAGATGTAGCTTACCGTCGGTTTTTTTGGCGATCAGCTTGGTCAGTGGCAATGGATGTTACCGTCGCGTTGATCATCATCCGTTTTTTACCTGATTTGGTGCTCTGAATGTCTTTGGGAGACCTCATAGCTAGTTGGGCTAAGCCGGGGTGCGTTTATTGGATCGGTCAGCGGCCCGAGAGGCGGGCTGGGATGGAGGTTGTGGATGTGGCCACGATCTCGGCCCATGGTCTCGATGGCGACCGCAGCCGTGCGGGCAAACGGGCGGTGACGCTGATCCAGCAGGAGCATCTGGCGGCGATAGGATCGTATCTCGGGCTGGGGCCGATTGCGCCTGAAATCTTGCGGCGCAACTTGGTGGTGTCGGGCATTAACCTGGCAGCGCTGAAGGGGCGTGAGGTGCAGGTGGGCGAGGCCATTCTGCGCTTTACTGTGATCTGCGCGCCATGCAGCCGGATGGAGGAGGTGTTGGGCAAGGGCGGATATTCTGCCGTGCGCGGGCATGGGGGCTGGTGTGCCGAAGTCCTCCACTCCGGACGGGTCCGGTTGGGTGATGCGGTGCAACCTGTTGATTGACAACCCCTCCGAGTTCTGAACATCAGCAGGGGATGGAGCGGTGCCATATTCCATATGTGCGGCCCGGACAGGTCGTTGGTCTGTTCGGCGGGTCTTTTGATCCGCCGCATCGGGGGCATGTGCATGTAACGCTTGAAGCGATGAAGGCGTTTGGGCTGGATCGGGTGTGGTGGCTGGTCTCGCCGGGCAATCCTTTGAAGGAGCATGGGCCAGCCCCGATGGCACGGCGGCTGCAAGCCGCGAAAGCTGTGATGCAGCACCCGAAGGTCGATGTGACGGATATCGAGGCGCTTACAGGTACGCGGGCGACGGCGGATACTCTGGCAGCGCTTCGGCGGCTGTATCCGCAGGTTCGGTTTGTCTGGTTGATGGGGGCTGACAATCTGGCGCAGTTCCACAAATGGAAAGACTGGCGGCTGATCATGGATAGCGTGCCTGTGGGTGTGGTGGCGCGGCCGGGGGATCGGATTTCGGCGCGGATGTCACCTGCGGCGCGGCTTTATGCGAAATACCGGATCGACGGGCAGGCGCGGCATCTGCTGGGCCGCGCGCAGGCCCCGGCCTGGTGTTTCGTCAATGTACCGATGGTCGATGTCAGCTCGACCGAAATCCGGACACGCGGAGAGTGGCGCGCACAAGTGTTGCCGGAATAGCCCCTATGGGCGCATAATCTCAATGAGAGGTTGTGTGATTTTATTCTGTGGGATTTTAATTCAGCTATGGCTGGTCGTTTTTCACGTCGTGTTTTTCTGGGGGGATTGGGTGCGTCTCTGATCCCGGCAGCGGGTCTTGCACAAGCACCTCTGGTTTCTCTCAGGCCGCAAATTCGCGGGGTGCCGTTGAGCGGGGCCGAGCGTCTGGTGGCTGCCGCTGGACTAAAGGGCGAGGTTGTATTTGCGGTTGCAGATGTGGCGACCGGGGCGCAGCTGGAGGTGTTTGGCGATGGGGCCGCCTTGCCGCCTGCCAGTGTCGGCAAAGCGTTGACCGCGCTTTATGCGCTGGATGTTCTGGGCGCGGATCACCGGTTTGAAACCCGTTTGGTGGCAGATGGTCGGATCGAAAACGGCATTCTGCATGGTGACTTAATCCTGGTGGGCGGTGGGGATCCACTGTTGGACACGGATGCGCTGGCCACGATGGCGGCCAATCTGCGTGAGGCCGGGATTACCGAGGTGCGCGGTGCATTCAAGGTCTATGACGGCGCGCTGCCATTTGTGTTCAGCATCGACCCCGGGCAGCCGGATCATGTGGGTTACAGCCCTGCCGTCAGCGGGATTTCGTTGAATTTCAACCGTGTGCACTTTGAGTGGAAACGCGCGGGCAAAGGATATGACGTCAGCATGGACGCGCGCAGTGCACGCTATGTTCCTGCGGTGGATGTAGCCTCGATGCGCGTCGAGAGCCGAAGCCTGCCGATTTATACCTATCAGCCAAGTGCGCGGCAGGATCGCTGGACGGTGGCCAAAGGTGCGTTGGGGAATGGCGGTGCCCGCTGGTTGCCGGTGCGTAAACCCGCGCTTTATGCGGGGGATGTGTTCCGAACCTTGGCGCGGTCAAACGGGATCGTGCTGGGACGGGTGCAGGTGACACGAGAGAGACCGCAGGGGTTAGACCTTGTGGTGCATCGCAGTGATCCATTGGAGAGTATTCTGCGTGGTATGCTGAAATACTCGACCAATCTGACGGCAGAGATGGTCGGAATGGCTGCGACTAAGGCACGGGGTGTCTATCCCGGGAACTTGGCAGAGTCGGCAGCCGAGATGAACCGATGGGCGACTGAGAGCTTTGGTGTAAACGGTATTGCCATGGTCGATCATTCCGGTCTTGGTGATGCTTCGCGCATTGTGCCCGCAGATCTTGTTTCGGCCTTGGTGGTCGCACAGAAGTCGGGGATATTGCGCCCCTTAATGAAGCCTTTTGCCTTGACTGATCGGAATGGTCGGGTCGTCAAAAACCATCCAGTAAAGGTTGACGCCAAGACCGGGACACTGAACTTTGTTTCCGGGCTGGGCGGCTTCCTGACAACATCAGACGGGGTCGATCTGGCATTTGCCATTTTCACAGCAGACGTGGCGAAACGCGCTAAAATACCACGTGCTCAGCGTGAACGTCCGGAGGGCGCGCGCAGCTGGAACCGAAGGTCGCGAAAGCTGCAACGCGCACTGCTTGAACGGTGGGGCTCGCTATATGGTAGTTAAGCCGTGAAACCCGATGACGCCGTCGTCAGACCGCGTGACGCGCGCGGGCTCCGCGTTCAATCGCGGCTGCGTGCAGGCGGTCGATGCTTAGCTCGTACCGGATTTCTTCCAGCAAACGCAGCTCGGTCTCGGCCAGCGATCCGTCTGCGGCGGCAACATCACAGGCCAGCGCATAAGCTGTTTCGTTCAGCCGCTCAGGAAGGTTGTCGCGGATCAGGCCAAACAGAGCATCCAACCCATCTTCCTGTTCAAACAGATCAAACACGATCTGTGACACATGGCGCATCCGGTCAATATCATACCCGGCGAAGACCGGCAGCATGTTTACCGCCACTTCGATCTTGACCAGTTCAGCGGTTCGGATCGTCTCGTCAGATGCCGAAATCGCAACCATGATCGCCACAAGGCAATCCTGTGGGGACATCGGGTGGGGAACTTGCTCGGTCATTCGGTGCATCCTGCTTGGGGTTCTTCAAAGGCGCAGGATAGAAGGGGGGCAGGGCAGGTTCAACATCTTGTTTTGCCGTGTTTGTGCGGCAGGTCGAACCGGTCAGGTATTCATCACCGCCATTCCGCTCAGTAAGAGCCCGGCCCCAATCCAATAACGCAGCCCCAGCGTTTCGCCGAAGAATAGCCACGACGCGAGTGGAACCAGTACAAAACTAAGCGCCATGAACGGATATGCTTGCGACAGGGGCACATGTCTGAGGACGTAAATCCAAAGGATCGTTGCGGACCCGTAGATCGCAAGTGCGACAAGCAAAAAGGGGTCGAAGAGGGTGTGCATCACGCCCACTAAGCCTGTGGCGTCGCGCCCGTCGATCCGCCCGCCTGCGAGCTTGAACAACACCTGACCGGCCGAAATCATGACAGGTGTCAGCAGCAAGCCTGTCCAGATCAGAACCGTTGGAGCGGTGGCGCTCATGCCGCCTGGTCCTTTACGGGCTTTTCGTTGGTTTGATCCACGGGGCGATCTTCGCAATAGTAGATGTCGCGACCGATATCTTCGCAAACATGTACGCTGGGGCTGGGATGTACAGCGCGCAAAAAGCTGTGGGTGTAGGGGAAGAAATTGAAATGCGGATTGAAGCTGTAGCGGTATTCTCGCTCACGCGGGACCACTATGATGACGCGCTTTCGCGCGACCCTGCGCAGTTCCGCAATCGCTTGGCGGTAATCGAGTAGATGTTCGATCACATGGGTGCAGATAACGGTATCGAAGCTTTTGTCTTCAAAGGGCAGATCTTCGATCCGCGCGGCGACATATGTGATGTTGTCCAGAGCTTCCGCATCATCGACCACAAAATCAACGCCGGTCATGGCGGCTATGTCTGGGCGCTGGGCACGGATACGCTGTAGAAGAACGCCAGTGCCGCAACCGACATCGCAGATGCTGTCGCCCACGATGTCTTTGGCAATCCGATCTATGCAGGCTTCGGAATTGTCGGTTCCGTCATGAACGCGCGGATGGTCGCGATACAGGGTTTCGTATTCTTCGTCTGTCAGAAAAGGCGCGCGTTCACGGAATGCCGCTAGCCGGGTGATATGTTCCCCCCAGACCCGCCGTGCCAGCCAGTGAAAGGCGGCGCTGTCGCGCAAGATTGGCGGCACGATGTCTTCAAGCACAAACCGGATCAGATTGGTGGTTTCGCGTCGCATCTTTTGTCCTCTGGTCCGGGAAGGTCCCTGATCTCGCCCTAGTCATACATGGCCTGAGAAGCCCGTGAAATATGCAGGCTAAACCAGAGCGTGCGGCCCGTGTCTTTTTTGTTTCGGAGAGTATGATCACCCCATCATTGTGGCTTCAGTAAGGCTGAGCTGTGAAACCTGCGTCTCGGGCCTTTTGAAGACAGCGTTCGAGTATTCGGAGCAGTGCGGGAGACTTTAGCCCTTTGAGCATAGAGAAACACCGGTTTCTGGTCAGTTATGGCAGGAAACGGGCGACTGCTTTATTGACTCATGCTGCACTGGCACAATAGGAGGGGCCGGTCCGGTTGCATGGGGCAACCAGGGCACCTTTCCCGATGGAGCACATTGAAATGTCTGAACTGCGTGAAACCGCGATGTCGTCCAAGGCCTGGCCTTTTGAAGAGGCGCGCCGGTTGCTCAAACGCTACCAGAAAGGTGCTCCGGAAAAGGGGTATGTGCTGTTTGAAACCGGTTATGGCCCTTCGGGTCTGCCGCATATCGGCACCTTTGGTGAGGTTGCTCGGACCACAATGGTAAAGCGTGCGTTCGAAGCGCTTTCCGACATTCCGACCAAGCTGATCTGTTTCTCGGATGATTTGGACGGGATGCGGAAGGTGCCCAGCAATGTGCCGAATCCGGAGGTTCTGGAGCAGCATTTACAGCGCCCGTTGACCTCGGTGCCGGATCCGTTTGGTGAATATGACAGCTTTGGCGCGCATAACAACGCGATGCTGCGGCGGTTCCTCGACACCTTTGGGTTTGAATACGAGTTTTACTCGGCCAAGGAGTTCTACGAGTCTGGGCAGTTTGACGAAATCCTCAAACGTGCGGTTGAACGCTATGATGAGATCATGTCGATCATGCTCAAGAGTTTGCGTGAAGAGCGTCAACAGACTTATTCGATTTTCCTGCCGCTGCACCCTGAAAGCGGGCGGGTCATGTATGTGCCGATGAAAAAGGTCTGTGCTGAGACATATACCGTGACCTTTGACGATGAGACCGGCAAGGAATGGACCGTTCCCGTCACCGGGGGCCATGTGAAGCTGCAATGGAAGCCGGATTTTGGCGCGCGCTGGGCAGCCTTGGGTGTCGATTTCGAGATGTACGGCAAAGAGCATGCGACGAACGAAAAGATCTATGACTCGATCTGTCGTGCGCTGGGTGGACGTGCGCCCGAGCATTTCAGTTATGAGCTGTTTCTGGATGAGAACGGTCAGAAGATTTCGAAGTCGTCCGGCAATGGCGTGTCGATTGACGAATGGCTGACCTATGCGCCGACCGAGTCGCTGGCGTATTTCATGTATCAGAAGCCTAAAACGGCCAAGCGGATGCATTTTGATGTGATCCCGAAAGCTTATGATGAGTATCATCAGCAATTGCGGGCCTATCCTGGACAGGATCTGAAGGCACAGTTGAACAACCCTGTCTGGCACATCCACGGCGGCGACGTTCCTGAATCGACGCTGATCGTGCCCTTTGCGATGTTGCTGAACCTCGCATCCGTATCAGGGGCGGAGGACAAAGAAACGCTATGGGGCTTTATTCGCCGCTATGCGCCCGACGCAACGGCCGAGAGCCACCCTGACCTGGATCAGGCGGCTGGGTTCGCTGTGCGTTATTTCAACGACTTCGTCAAACCGACGCGCAAGCACCGCGCACCGACGGTTCAGGAGCGCGAGGCACTGGAGGCACTGAAGGCTGCGCTTGAAGCCTTTGATGGCCCCACTGAGGATGAGGCGCTGCAGTCGGTGGTCTACTCGATCGGGCGCGAGCGGTTCGACCCGATGCGCGGCTGGTTCACAGCCCTTTACGAAGTGCTGCTTGGCGCGTCGCAAGGCCCGCGTTTCGGAGGTTTCATTGCGCTGTATGGTGTGCCCGAGACGATTGCGCTGATCGACAAAGCGCTGGCCGGAGAGCTGGTCTGATTTGACCTGAACAGGTCTGGGGCTACCCTAACTGCAGGAGGTGGCCCCATGCGTCGATTATTGCTTGCTCTTTCCTTGAGTGCCGGACTGGTGTCGGGGGCGTATGCTCAAAGTTCCGAGATCGAAGCGAACATCGCGGCGCAGATACAAGCCTTCAAAGCAGATGATTTCGCGACGGCTTTTACCTTTGCCAGCCCCAACATTCAGCGTCTTTTCCAAAATCCAGACAACTTTGGAGCTATGGTCCGTAATGGGTATCCCATGGTTTGGCGACCTGCTGATGTACGCTTTCTGGAACTGCGCGAGGTTGCCGGGTCATTGTGGCAGAAAGTCATGATCACCGACGGCGATGGGCGCATTCACATTTTGGACTATCAAATGATCCCCTTGGAAGGTGGTTGGAAAATAAATGGCGTTCAATTGTTGGGTAACGCTGACCCTGCGGCTTGAGGCAACACCACCGTCACGGTGAGATGAGCCGCGGTTAATTCCCTTTCGGTATCCAGACTTTCGCGTTCGGGGTTGACCTGAACACGGGGTTTGGACGCGTCGCATGATCTGCGCGACGCGATTGAGAAAGGGATTTCAATGAACAAGGCAATCACTGACGGCATTGTGTTCATGCCACCTCAATTCGCGAATGGCTTGACAGTCTGGTCTGCCGGGGACGGGACGCCCGGCTCACCCACTTACGGCGGGTCTGGAACCGGAGTTTTCGCTCCGTCGGATGCGGATTTTGGTGGCTGTCTTGAGATTCTGAAAGTGAACACCACGCAGCAGCTGCGCTATATGGGGCAGACGCCGATATTGCCCGGCTGTTATCTGCAGATCAAAGCGCGTGTCAAAGCGATTAGTGGACCATTACCTTCGGTGCGAATTGCCGCTTGGGCCGGAGGCGCAGGGGATGCACATGTCGCAGGCGTTGTGGAGCAGGGTCCGGCAACTCAGTTATCAGGCTATGGGTCAGTGCATGAAATCACGGCAATTGTCGGTACTGGTCAGCGTCCGGGTGTGGATATGCCTTGGGGTCTTGCCGCATTGTACGGGCATTTCGGCTTGGACATCGAAGGGGCCAATGGTGCCCTGGTGCGCGTGGATGATCTTGAGATCGCCGATGTCACCAATGTCTTCCTTCGTGAAATGATCAGTCTGGTGGACGTTCGGGATTATGGCGCGGTCGGTGATGGTGTTACGGACGACTCCACCGCGTTTGAGGCCGCAGATCAGGCCGCTGGCGGGCGCCGGGTCTACGTTCCGCAGGGCACATATCACCTTGCGGAAAACACCAGTATGGCCTCTGAGATGGAGTTTGAAGGCACCGTTACGATGCCGGATGACAAGATGCTGTTGCTAACCAAAGGCTTCCACCTGCCAAGCTATATAGCGGCTTTTGGGGATGAAGAACTGGCTTTCAAAAAAGCGTTTCAGGCGTTGCTGAACAACTCGGATCATGAATCGCTTGATTTGGGTGGCCGCAAGATTTCCGTAACGGCCCCGATAGATATGGCTGCGGCGGTTCCAAACAAACAAAGTGGCTTCTCGACCCGCCGGGTAATTCGAAATGGTCAGTTCGACGTTAAAAGCAGCACAGCTTGGGACACCGAGACTTTCACGTCTGTTGCAACCTATGATCCGTCGGACAAAAACAGGCTGACCAATGTGGCTAATGTTGCGAATATTCCGGTCGGTTCCCTGGTGCAAGGCAGTGGTGTCGGGCGTGAAATCTACGTGCGTTCGAAAAACGTCGGAGCGGGCGAGATCATCCTGAACGCGCCTATCTACAACGCGTCGGGCACTCAGACGTTCACGTTTCACGCGTTCAAGTATCTTCTGGATTTCAGCGGGTTTAACACCCTGCGCAAGTTCGGCATGGAGCAGATTGAGTTCCAATGCAACAGCAGATGCAGCGGCATCCGGCTGGCGGCTTCGGGCAGCACATTTCAGTTGAAGGATTGTTTTGTCAGCCGCCCAAAAGACCGTGGGATCACGTCGATTGCTACAGGGTGCAAAGGTATGCTGATCGACAATTGTCAGTTCCTTTCCGCGGAAGAGTCCTTCCCTGTAACGGATCGTTCCTCGATTGGGTTGAACACCAATTCGAACGACGTGAAATTGAGGCACAACCACGCGGTGCGTTTCAAACACTTCGCGGTTCTGGGTGGCGACAACAACATGGTTCTGGGCAATCACTTTTTTCAGGGTGACGGCATACCCCAAGGTGTTCGCACCGCAGGGCTGATCATGATTGGTACCTATAACAGTTCCACCATTGCTGAGAACTATGTCGATAATTGCTCTATCGAGTGGACAAATGAACGGGATCCGCTGCCCACATACACCAGTGGTTTCTCGTTCAGTGCCATGAGCATCACGGACAACATCTTTTATTCAAGCCAGGCCCCATCTTGGTTCAGCTACATCGTCGTGCGGCCTTATGGGGCTGGTCATTTCCTGAATGGATTGGCTGTAACAGGCAACAAGTTCCGTGCCACTAGCGGTTCGATAGACCGAGCAGAAAGGGTGGACACATCCTTTGCGGATCTCAACAACAACAGGCACACGAACGTGACGTTTCAAAACAACACGTATCACGGCGTTACCAGGAAATCTGCGCATCCACTCAGAGTCCGGCGCTGGCAAAACTCGGTTGCAAGTTATTGGCCGGTTTTGTCGAACGGTGATCTGCCGTTCAACGGTAAAGCTCGCAGTTGCGATAGCGTAACTGTTCTTGGAGGGCTTACAGGGGTCTTTAACAACCATATCTTTGCGACGCCTCACGTTTTGACCGAGCAGGGCGCTCTTGGTGCAGATTTGATCCTGAGATGGCCTGAACAGGTTAAAGGCGAAGTAACCGCTTTGATTCGGATGGACAACTGACGACAGCAGAAGCCGCCCTGAACAGGGCGGCTTACTCACTAGGCTGTAACAGGGGCAATTTGTCGAGACTTCAGGAAATTGGCGACGTTTGTTTTCAGTGTGCTAGGCTAAGGAAAGCAAATGGAGAATCCCGATGCCGAAAATCGCCAAAGACGCCAGTGTTCAAACAGTTATCACAACTTTCGAAATGACGCCGGGCACTTGTCAGGACCTTTTGGAAGCCTTGACCGATGCCTATGCTGAATTCATCTCAAAACAGCCGGGATTTGTGTCTGCAGGGTTGCATGTGAACGATGCGCAGACCCGAATCGCCAATTACTCGCAATGGGAACGCCGAGATGATTTTCTGGCCATGTTGCGGACGCCTGAGATGCGCGACCGCAATCGCAAGATCAACGAATTGTGCAAAAGCTTTGAGCCGGTCATGTATGATGTGGCCGAGACATTCTGAATTTACTGACCTGAATCAAAGCCTGCAATATTAGTATGTTCCAAAGTGAGCCTGCAAAACGGAGGCTCACACTATGTATCACAACATTCTTGTCCCTATCTCATTCGATGCTGAAAGAGACACCTCCGGGCCTTTGAAACTGGCTCAACTGTTGGCAACACCGGACGCGCAGGTGACATTGTTGCATGTGGTCGAGCATATTCCGAACTATGCGATTTCGTACATGCCGCCCGAATACCTGACCGAAGCACGCAAGGCGATTCAGACGGAATTGGATGAATTGGCATCGCAGTTGCCAAATGCGCGGGGATTGGTGATCGAAGGGCACTCTGGCCGCACAATTCTGGATTGGGCCGAAGCCAACACTCCCGACTTGATTATCATGGCGTCGCACCGGCCGGGTATGCAAGATCTGCTGCTGGGCTCAACTGCTTCACATGTCGTGCGACATGCTGGGTGCGCTGTGCATGTGGTGCGCTGACCGTTAGAAATCACTTGCTGTCAGGCGATAGGCTTTGCCAAAACCGCCGTTCAGCAAACCATCCTTTAGGGCGAACCTGACAAAACTGAAATCTGCGAAATCGATATACAGCTTTGCCTTGGGCCGGAGGCTCAGATACCGCTCGCGCAGCGGGGCATACTCTGGCACGTCCCGATGTACCCAGTGCGCTACTACGTGAAGTGTCAGACGGGGATGTGTCAGCGGGTCGCCTTTGTCTTCGGGCTCTCCGACCAGCAGCGCAGCATTGGGATTGGCGTTCAGGGCTTGGGTGTGTTCGGCCAGCGACGAAATCAGCGTGACAGGGCAGCCATCCGAGTCCGTAGCCAGCGCGATACGGGACAGTGTTGGCAAACCCGTCTGAGGGTGCAAAACAGCCAACGCAGCAAACTGCGCCTGCACCAAAAGCTCTCTGGCCTGCGCGCGGACCGTTTCGTCAGGGGTTTGGTAGGGACTGGTCACGGTTTGGCAAGACCTCGCAATCAGGGTTTGGCAGTGACACTAAAGCGTAATTCGGTGGCCCGCCAACCTTTCGATCCGATTGCCTAGGCTTTGCCACATATCCATCGTAAGACCCATTCATGCTGTTCAAGAAACCCACGCAGGACACGCCAGACCTAAACCCAAGATCAACCCGTCGGCACCAGCGGGCCGAGGCCACGCGCCGACAGGCACTGTCTCCGGTGCGCATTCTTGTCATGGTGCTGTTACTGCCCCTCACGACTGTACTGATCGCGGTGGGCGTTTTCATTCGGGTGTCCGAGTACAATCGGGATGAGGCCGTGATCCACCTGATCGCTCTGGCGGGGTGTGACGCGACGCAGGCCATGGGAATCGGGCCGTTCCGCGAAGGTCAGCCGGGGTATCACACGCGCAATGACCCGGACGGAGACGGCGTTGCCTGCGAGTTTGCCGAGGCGCCTGCACCGCGGGCCGCGCAATCAGAAAGCCGCCCAGAGCCGCAACAACGTGCGGTCGGTAACGCCAAATTCGTGCGGCCATAGCGCGTAAGGAAACCGGTCAGGACAAATGCGTGCCTGCACAGGTGCGAAAGATACGTACCTGAGGTGCTGCATCGCTCAAGGGGAACTCTGCGATCTCGTCTTGCGTGAATGCATAGGCGACCTTGTTGTACTCCAGCCCATCCAGCACGTTCCCAAAGCCGGTATCTGTCACCGTCAATGCAGATCCTCCGTCGGACAAGACATGGCGTGGGGTGGCGATTTCGATGGGGTTTCGCCCTTCGAACCGCATGGCAAACCACGGGGACTGAGCCCAGACCTGATCTTTCCGAGTAACCGTCAGCGTATAGAGCGGCGCGGACGGGTCATAGGTCAGGAAAATCGTCGCGGCACCTGTGTCATGCGAAAGCGTGCAGATATTGCCTACCGTCGCCTCCCATGCGGAGACCGGGGTGGCAAGGATCAGAGAGATCAGGATTGCGCGCATGAGAGGGGATGTAGCCGCCGAACAGGGCAAAACAAGGCCCAGGGGGGCTGGGGTGCAAGTTTGAGGGGTGGGGGAGGGTACGGGATGGGTTTTACCCCATCATGTGTTTGGGCGGCTTCCGAACAAACGGTAAAACCTTCCTGCGCAAAATGAACAACTATTTGATGATTTTACTTAACTCATCTGCGAAAACCAAATACCTTTAACTCAGAAAATCCGAGAATTGCGGTTGTTGGCCGTGGCATTTGAAACTGTGAGATTGCGATGATTGGCGAGTTGTTGGTGTTCGGAAAAGGGAGCGAATGGTTTTGGGCGCTCCTACAAACGGTGATTGTACTTGCAACGGCCATTTTCGTTTTTAAGCAAGTTCGATTGCAGGCGAGAAATAACGTTGTAACGACAGTGGAATCAATTTTAGCTCGCTTCGAGGGAAGGGAGATAAGAATAGCCCGCGCTGAGGTGGCAAAAAGCTGGATTCATGGTGACAAGGAATTTGACGGAAACGCTCAGATCATTGCTGATTTTTGGGAGCAAGTGTCATCATATCACAAAACGAAGGCTATTCCAGACGACATATTCTGGTCCAGTTTCTCTTACTATGTTGAGTATTATTTCCCTGCGTTCAAGGATGGAATTATTGAATTCAGGAAGAAATATGGTCGGTGCGGAGGGGATTTGTATTCTGACTTTGAAAATTCGTTTGAAGAAATGAAGCAATACGCGCTCAAAAACAAACTCAATTTTGCAGCAGGAAAAGAAGAGCATCTGAAAGATTTTTTTGAAGATGAATTGAAAGTGTGCGGTCACCTAGTAAATGATCTGACTCCAAGAAACTAAAGACGCATTACCGCTTCCGCCGCTTCACATTCCCACCCCGCTGCCCCGGCCTGCCAGCCGTTGACCGTCCGCGCGACTTCACCGCATCCTCTGAGGCTTTCTCGACCGCCCATTGCCGCGCCATCGGGTCGTCGGCGACGGCCAGATCGACCGCTTCCAGTCGTTTGATCTCATCCCGGATGTTGGCGGCTTCTTCGAATTCCAGGTTTTCGGCGGCTTTGCGCATCTTCTCGCGCAGTCCGTCCAGATGGGCTTCCAAATTCGCGCCGTGCATCGGTTTGTCGATGGTGGCGGTGACGCGGTTCATGTCGACGTCGCCTTCGTAGAGACCGGCAAGGACGTCCTCGACATTCTTTTTCACCGTCTCGGGGGTGATGCCGTGTTCCTCGTTATAGGCAAGCTGTTTGGCGCGGCGGCGGTTGGTTTCGTTCAGCGCGCGCTCCATCGAGCCGGTGATCTTGTCGGCATACATGATCACCCGGCCATCGGCGTTGCGCGCGGCGCGGCCGATGGTTTGCACCAGAGAGGTCTCGGACCGCAGGAAGCCTTCCTTGTCGGCATCCAGAATAGCGACCAACCCGCATTCCGGGATGTCGAGCCCCTCGCGCAGCAGGTTGATGCCGACCAGCACATCGAATGCCCCCAGCCGCAGGTCGCGCAGGATTTCGATGCGTTCCAGCGTGTCGATATCCGAGTGCATGTAGCGGACTTTGATGCCCTGTTCGTGCAGGTATTCGGTCAGGTCCTCGGCCATGCGCTTGGTCAGCGTGGTGACCAGCGTGCGGAACCCATTGGCGGCAACTTTGCGCACTTCGTCCAGCAGGTCATCGACCTGCATGGAGACCGGGCGGATCTCGACCTCGGGGTCCAGCAAGCCGGTCGGGCGGATGACCTGCTCGGTGAAAACGCCGCCGGTTTGCTCGATCTCCCACTTGGCCGGGGTGGCCGAGACGAAGACCGATTGCGGGCGCATGGCGTCCCATTCCTCGAACTTGAGGGGTCGATTGTCCATGCAGGACGGCAGGCGGAATCCGTGTTCGGCCAGTGTGAACTTGCGCCGATAGTCTCCCCGATACATGCCGCCGATCTGCGGAACGCTGACGTGGGATTCGTCGGCAAAGACGATGGCATTGTCGGGAATGAACTCGAACAGAGTCGGGGGCGGCTCACCCGGTGCGCGGCCTGTCAGATAGCGCGAGTAGTTCTCGATCCCGTTGCAGACGCCAGTGGCCTCGAGCATTTCCAGATCGAAATTGGTGCGCTGTTCCAGACGTTGCGCTTCCAGCAGTTTGCCTTCGCCCACCAGTTGGTCCAGCCGGATGCGCAGTTCCTTTTTGATACCGATGATCGCCTGCTGCATCGTGGGTTTCGGTGTTACGTAGTGCGAGTTCGCATAAACGCGCACCTGCTCCATCGTCGCGGCGCGTTCGCCGGTCAGGGGGTCGAATTCGGTGATCTGTTCCAGTTCCTCGCCAAAGAACGACAGTTTCCAGGCGCGATCCTCAAGGTGGGCGGGCCAAATTTCCAGTGAATCGCCCCGCACCCGGAAGGACCCACGCTGAAACGCCTGATCGTTGCGGCGGTATTGCTGGGCGACCAGATCGGCCATCACCTGCCGCTGGTCGTATTCGTTGCCGACCTTCAGATCCTGCGTCATCGCCCCGTAGGTTTCGACCGAGCCGATACCGTAGATGCAAGACACTGACGCCACGATGATCACGTCATCGCGTTCCAGCAGCGCCCGCGTGGCCGAGTGGCGCATCCGGTCGATCTGTTCGTTGATCTGGGATTCTTTCTCAATGTACGTGTCCGAGCGCGGCACATAGGCTTCGGGCTGGTAGTAGTCGTAGTAAGAGACGAAGTATTCCACCGAGTTCTCGGGGAAGAAGCCTTTGAACTCTCCGTAAAGCTGCGCGGCCAGCGTTTTGTTCGGTGCAAGAATAATCGCCGGACGCTGGGTTTCCTCGATCACCTTGGCCATGGTGAAAGTTTTCCCTGTCCCCGTCGCACCCAGTAGAACCTGATCGCGCTCGCCGTCCAATACGCCGCCGGCCAGTTCCCTGATGGCCGTCGGCTGGTCGCCTGCCGGGTTGAATTCGGTGTGCATCACAAACTGCTTGCCGCCTTCCAGTTTCAGGCGGGCGCGCACGTCATCGGCGGTCAGTTGGGTCTTGTCGGAATGGGCGTAAGGCATCGGCAGGCTCCGCAGTCAGGCCCCTACATTTGTTCTTATTTTGTCCGTCTGCAAGTGCTGATCCGGATTCATTGGGCTATACACAGTTTGATGCCATGTGGTTAGTGACTCATTGTGTTGCCCCGGCGTTTGATGTGTCTCTGATCTATCCCGGGCCAATGACAATTTCTGACATTAGTTCGCGGGCAACAGCCGCGACAATTGCAATCTTGCCCCCGAACGCTCTCTGACGCATAAACGGCTGAGCCAAGTGAGTACGGAGAGGCGACATGCGCGCACGGATTTACCAGCCTTCGCGAAACGCGATGACTTCGGGGATGGCCAAAACCCGCAAATGGGTTCTGGAATACGCCCCGGCCTCAGCGCGTGAGGTCGATCCGCTGATGGGCTGGACGTCGTCTAATGACACGCAGACGCAGGTGCGCCTGAAATTCGACACCAAGGAAGAGGCTTTGGACTACGCCAAAGACAACGGTATCGAAGTGCAGGTCAGCGAGCCGCACAAGCGCAAACCGAACCTGCGCGCGCGTGGGTATGGTGAGAATTTCGCCACCGACCGGCGCGGCCCCTGGACCCACTAAAGTGATCGAGATTCGCGCGGCTGACCCTGGGTCAGATGACCTGCGCCCAATCGTTCAGGCCCATCTGGCCCACAGTTGGGAGGCGACGCCGCAAACCTCGAACCATACGCTTGATGTGGACGCGCTGCGTGAGCCCGGGATTCGCTTCTGGGCACTCTACGAAGGTGATGTGGCATTGGGGTGTGGCGCGCTTAAGACCTTGCCGGATGGAACGGCAGAAGTGAAATCAGTTCACGTTGTAGCCTCGGCCCGTGGCCGTGGTCTGGCGCGAATAATCATGTCTCATTTAGCCGTTCTGGCGCGCAGCGAAGGTGTCTCGGCGCTGGTTCTGGAGACCGGAGCAGCGCATCTTTCCGAATATGAAGCCGCGCGCAAACTCTATGAGGCATTGGGATATTCCTATTGCGGCCCGATCTTTGGCTATCAGGACGACCCAAACAGCGCCTTCATGCGCTTGGCCCTTGAACCCGGACAATAAAAGCCGCAAGAAGGGCGCAGCGGTCCCTTAGCTCAACTGGATAGAGCAGCTGACTTCTAATCAGCAGGTTGAGGGTTCGAGTCCTTCAGGGATCGCCATTATCAAACGAAATACTTGAAGCCTCGGAAGCACGACGGCTCGCTTTGCTCTGAACGCCAGAACGACTCGTTGCTTTGCAAACTTCGGACGTGTTGCTGACGCCACCGTGCGGCTGGTTGGTCATTACAGGTTTCGGGAAGGTTAAGGGGCTGGACGAGGGGGTCATGCCAGCCCCTTTTAAGGGGTCACAGAGTGGTAGTGTGTGTTCCTTAACTGAAACCTACTCTGATTCACCGCGTTCGAAAATTGGGGGATTCCCGTAGATGCGCAAATGCGCGGAATTCGGCGCGTGGTGTATCATCGGAGGACTACGGTAGACCTTGTTTGGGAACCCCTTCGCAGGGGGTGTCGCAAAGATTTCTGATCTGTTGAAAAAAGATATTGCAACCGGTTGCAAACAGAATCATTGTTACGGCCAACACCTAGATTCGGGAGAGCTGTATGTTGAAGGTTGGTTTGCTGGGCGCCGGACGCATCGGACGGGTACATGCGCAGGCCATTTCGGCCCACCCAAACAGCAAGCTCTGTGCTGTTTCAGACGCCGTGCCAGAGGCGGCAGAAAGCCTTGCCAGCGCATATGGGGCACAAGCGCGTGGATCGGACGAGATCATTGCAGACCCCCAAATTGATGCGGTATTGATCGCAACTCCAACCGATACGCATTCCGACTTGATTGAGGCTGCCACAGCCGCAGGCAAAGCTGTGTTGTGTGAAAAGCCAGTTGATCTGAGCCTGGAACGTGCTGCGCAATGTCTAAAAAATGTGTCCGGGCGGGGCCGGCCTGTCATGATTGGGTTTAACCGCCGGTTCGACCCTAATTTTTCGGCATTGAAAGCAGGTTTAGAGGCGGGTGAAATCGGCAAGGCAGAGTTGCTGTCGATTACCTCATTTGACCCGGCACCGCCGCCAGTCAGCTATGTCAAAGTGTCGGGTGGGCTGTTTCGGGACATGATGATCCATGACTTTGACATGGCAAACTACCTTATGGGCGAGGTTCCGGATGTCATTGCGGCCGTCGGGTCGTCTCTAGTAGATGCCGAGATTGGTGCGGCCGGTGATGTGGATACCGCTGCGGTGACAATGACTTATGCAGATGGTCGTATTGCCGTCATCAAGAACTCGCGCCGTGCGGCCTATGGTTATGACCAGCGGGTCGAGTTGCTGGGTTCAGGCGGATTGCTGCAAGCGCAGAACATGCTGGAAAATACGGTGGTCAAATCAACAGCAGAAGGCGTTGTCGGGGCAAAGCCAACGTATTTCTTTCTGGAACGCTACATGCCGGCTTACCGGGTGGAATGGGCCGCCTTTGTCGACGCCGTTGAGAACGGTTCAGACGTTCCTGTTTCGTTGAAAGACGGCGTTGCCGCACTTGCTATGGCCGAGGCTGCGACCCTGTCGATGCAATCCGGGAAACCGGTTCGAATGGAAGAAGTTTTGAAACCGGTTGCAAAATGATCGAAATTCTTCAAACTTACACCAGCTCGGTTTTGTGCCGCAGCCAATCAGATTCGGCATAGCCGGATGATCGGGGTTGGTCCCCCGACTTAAGATCAGACTGAAATCATGGGAGGAAACTGAAATGAAGAAATTTGTGAAAGGCGCACTTGCTGCGGGGGCCCTGGCCCTGGCGACACCTGCGTTTGCACAGGAAATCGTGGTCGTATCGCACGGACAGGCCAATGACGCATTCTGGAACGTTGTGAAAAACGGCGTCGAGCAGGCTGGTAAGGATGTCGGCGTGAACGTCGAATACCGCGCACCAGAAACTTTTGACATGGTGGCGATGTCGCAATTGATCGATGCTGCCGTGAACCAGGAGCCCGACGGCCTGATCGTTTCGATTCCGGACGCGGATGCGCTTGGCCCGTCAATTGAACGCGCCGTAGCAGCCGGTATCCCGGTGATCTCGATCAACTCGGGTTCGGACGTTTCGAAAGACCTGGGTGCTTTGCTGCACGTGGGTCAGGACGAGTTTGACGCAGGCAAAGCTGCAGGTGCAGAACTGGCATCGATGGGTGGCAAAACAGCGATTTGTGTAAACCACGAAGTCGGTAACGTTGCGCTGGACCTGCGCTGCGCAGGTTTTGCAGAAGGTTTCGGCGGTGACGTCGAGGTGCTACCGACCTCGAACGATCCATCGGAGATCGAGTCGAAGGTTGCCGCTGCTCTGGCCGCAAACGAAGCGGTCGATACTGTGATGGCGCTGGGTGCAAGCTCAGCCGGTGAGCCGACCGTTGCCGCAGTCAAAGCCTCGGGCCGTGATGTGAATGTCGCATCCTTCGACCTGTCGGCGAACTTCCTGCAGTCGATCGCGGACGGCGACGCAGCCTTTGCCATCGACCAGCAGCAGTATCTGCAAGGCTATCTGGCGGTGAACTTCATGGGCCTGCACGCCAAATACGGCCTGATGCCCGGTGGTAACGTTCCTTCGGGTCCGAACCTGGTGACTCAGGACAAGGCCGCTCAGGTGATCGAACTGTCCTCGCAGGGCATTCGCTGATCCACACCGGAACCTGAACAAATCGGGACGGCGCAGCAGCGCCGTTCCAACCCAAATGGGAGGAAACGATGAGTGACTCAGCTCAAGTCGCCGGGGACGAAAGGATCAAAAAAGAACCTTTCATGACCAAACTCATGAAACGGCCCGAACTCGGTGCAATGGCCGGTGTTGTCCTGGTTGTAATCTTTTTTGCCATCACAGCAGACGACTCGATGTTTACCCTGGCCGGGATCATGAACTTCATGACACCTGCGGCGCAGTTGGGAATTCTGGCCATCGGTGCCGCGCTGTTGATGATCGGAGGCGAGTTCGACCTGTCCATCGGCTCGATGGTGGCGTTTGCGGGCCTGTTCTTTGGCGTATGTGTGGTCACCTGGCAGTTGCCTCTGATCGTTGCGATCCCAATGACTTTTGTCTTCGCAGCTTTTGTCGGGGCGATAAACGGAAACATCGTGATCCGGTCAGGTCTGCCGTCCTTCATCGTGACCCTGGCCTTCCTGTTCATTCTACGCGGTCTGTCGTTGGTTGGCCTGAAGGCGGCCACCGGAGGATCGACCCAGTTGCGTGGCGTTCGTGACGTGGTTGAGAACGACTGGCTGGCCCCGTTCTTTTCAGGCGAGGCATTTGGCGGCCTGTTTACCTGGCTTGCCGAGAAAGGCATGATCGACACCTTCAAAAGTGGTGCGCCCAAAGTGCCTGGAATCCCGGTTGAAATCCTGTGGTTCATCGTTCTGGCGCTTGCGGCCACTTACGTGCTGCTGCGAACCCCGGCAGGGAACTGGATTTTCGCGTCGGGCGGCGACAGCACGGCGGCGTCAAACTCTGGTGTGCCGGTGAACCGGGTCAAAGTTTCGCTGTTCATGCTGACCGCTTGCTGTGCAGCGCTAGTGGCCATCATCACTGTGATCGACGCTGGTTCGACTGACGCACGTCGTGGGTTCCAGAAAGAGTTTGAGGCGATCATCGCAGCCGTGATCGGCGGCTGTCTGCTGACCGGCGGTTATGGCTCGGCCATTGGCGCGTTCTTTGGTGCGATCATCTTCGGTATGGTTGTCATCGGACTGACCTATACGGACTTTGATCAGGACTGGTTCCAGGTTTTCCTGGGCGCGATGCTGTTGATTGCGGTTCTGTTCAACAACGCCATCCGTAAACGCGTAACCGGGGAGCGTTGATATGACCGAAGATACCAAGTTCCATCATGGTGATGCGGCGGCTGATGTGGCGCCCATCGTGGAAATGAAGAACATCGAAAAGCACTTCGGCAACATCATTGCTTTGGCGGGCGTCAGCTTTGACGTCAAACCGGGCGAATGTCATTGCCTGCTTGGCGACAACGGTGCAGGGAAATCGACCTTCATCAAGACCATGTCGGGCGTGCACAAACCCACCAAGGGCGAGATCTTCTTTGAAGGCAAACCGCTGCATTTCGACACGCCTCGGGATGCGATGGAGGCGGGCATTGCGACTGTGTTCCAGGATCTGGCGATGATCCCGCTGATGAGCGTCACGCGCAACTTCTTCATGGGGCGCGAACCGACCAAAGGCAAAGGTCTGATGAAGCGCTTCGATGTCGAACAGGCGAATGATGTCTGCATGGAAGAGATGCGCAAAATGGGTATCAACCTGCGCGGGCCGGATCAGGCCGTGGGCACCTTGTCAGGTGGCGAGCGGCAGACCGTCGCCATTGCTCGTGCCGTGTATTTCGGTGCCAAGATTCTGATCTTGGACGAACCGACATCGGCCCTTGGCGTACGTCAAACCTCGAACGTTCTGGCGACTATCGACAAGGTACGCAGTCAGGGGGTTGGCGTGGTCTTCATCAGCCATAACGTGCGCCACGCTTTGGCAGTGGGTGACCGGTTTACCGTGCTGAATCGCGGCAAAACGCTGGGCACGGCGACCCGTGGTGAGATTACCCCCGAACAGTTGCAGGACCTGATGGCCGGTGGTCAGGAAATGGCCGAGCTGGAAGGGTCTTTGGGCGGTACAGTCTAAACTTTGAACACCCGGATGCCCTTTCGAGGGCATCCGACCGGGCGGTGACACCTGAGCTCACACTCAATTCAGGCTTGAGTCATTGGCCTGACATCTTCGTAAAAAAGCAACCTGTGGGCCGCTGGCAGCGGTTTCAAGTTGAAAGGGATCATGATGAGCAAGACAGTCCGACTGACCGCGGCGCAGGCTCTGGTGCGCTATCTTGGGGCGCAGATGAACGAGGCCGGAGAGCCCTTTATCGCAGGTGTCTGGGCCATTTTCGGCCATGGCAACGTCGCCGGGTTGGGTGAGGCGCTGCATGGTGTAAAAGACAGCCTGCCCACCTATCGTGGGCACAACGAACAGACCATGGCACATTGTGCGATTGCCTATGCCAAGCAACTGGGCCGCAAGCGAGCGATGGCTGTGACCTCGTCAATCGGGCCAGGGGCCACCAATATGGTTACCGCTGCCGCGCTGGCCCATGTGAACCGCCTGCCGGTTTTGCTGCTGCCGGGCGACGTGTTTGCGACGCGTGGTCCTGATCCGGTTTTGCAGCAACCCGAAGTGTTCTCGGATGGAACCATTAGTGCGAATGACTGTTTCAGACCGGTCAGCCGCTATTTCGACCGCATCACGCGCCCGGAACACCTGCTGACGGCTCTGCCGCGTGCCTTTCGCACGATGACGGACCCGGCGGACTGCGGTCCGGTGACACTGGCCTTTTGTCAGGACGTGCAGGCCGAAGCTTACGACTATCCCGAAAGCTTCTTTGAACCACGTGTGTGGTATCAGCGTCGTATTCGTCCGGATGAAGGTGAGCTTGCGCGGGCTGTGGCGGCAATCAAGGCAGCCAAACGCCCTGTGATCGTCGCGGGAGGCGGCGTGCATTATTCGGACGCAACCGCCGCGCTGCAAAGCTTTGCCGAAGCGCACAACATCCCGGTGGCAGAAACACAGGCGGGAAAATCTGCATTGGCCTGGGATCATCCGCTGAACCTTGGACCCATTGGCGTCACGGGCGGCGAACCTGCCAACGACATCTGCGCCGAGGCTGATCTTGTGCTGGGCGTTGGCACTCGGTTTCAGGATTTCACCACCGGGTCTTGGGGTCTGTTTGCCAACCCCGAGCGTGAACTGATCAGCCTGAATACTGCCGCTTATGACGCCGAAAAGCACGGTGCAATGCCGCTGCAAGCTGACGCTCGGGTCGGTCTGGGTGAACTGACCGAAGCGTTGGGCGATCACCGCGCGCCGGAACTACCTGCGACGTTGAAATCCGATTGGTTTGGCAAAGTTGACGCGGTGACCGACGCGCCGACAGACAGCAACGCGCTGCCGACGGATATGCAGGTGATCGGTGCGGTACAGCGGGCAGCCAATGAAAACACCGTTGCGATGTGTGCCGCGGGGACGATGCCGGGTGAGTTGCACAAGCTGTGGAAGGCGCCGCGCCCCGGCGCTTATCACATGGAATACGGTTTCAGCTGTATGGGTTATGAGATCGCGGGTGCCATGGGGATCAAGATGGCCCAGCCGGATCGGGATGTGATCTGCTTTACCGGTGACGGAACTTACATGATGGCGAATTCCGAAATGGCGACGGCAGCGATGATGGGGATTTCCTTCACCGTTGTTGTTACCGACAACCGAGGCTTCGGTTGCATCAACCGTTTGCAGATGGGTACCGGCGGGGCCGAGTTTAACAACCTTCTCGACCACACGGTCCACGAGACGGCCTCAGCCATCGACTTTGCGGCCCATGCCGCGGCGATGGGGGCGACCTCGGTCAAGGTCAGCTCAATTTCCGAGCTTGAGGACGCGTTGGCCAAACGTACAGACGTTAAAGGTCCATACGTCGTGGTGATCGACACCGATCCGTACCCCTCGACTGAATATGGCGGAACATGGTGGGAAGTGGCTGTGCCCGAGGTCAGCATACGCCCCGAAGTGAATGAAAAACGCGCGGCCTATGAGGTCGCCATCAAGGAAAGAAACACGAAATGAGCGTGAAGATCGGTATCTCTCCGATTGCTTGGCAGAATGACGATCTGCCTGATCTGACTGCGGCCTATACGATGGAGCAGGCGCTGAAAGAAGCGCGCGAGATTGGCTATACCGGTGTCGAGCGTGGCCAGCGGATGCCCGGCGACACCGAAGGCTTGCGCGCCTATCTGGACGCCAACGATATCGCGCTGTGTGGCGGTTGGTGTTCGGGCGCAACCTTGGTCAACGACTTTGACGCCGAGGTGGCTGCCGTTCGTGAGCAAGTTGAGCAGTTTGTTGCGCTGAACAGCCCCTGCATCGTTTATGCCGAATGCTCCAATACCGTTCAGGGTCAGATCGGCACACCAGTCAATGACCGCCCCAAATTGTCCAAAGACGAAGTTCTGGCCTATGCCGCCAAGCTGAGCGAGTTGGCCAAGTGGAAGGCTGATCAAGGTATGCCGATGGCGTATCACCATCACATGGGCACAATCATCGAAAGCGAGGATGAGGTGAACTGGTTGATGGAAGGCTCGGGCCCCGAACTGAAGCTGTGCTTTGATACCGGTCATCTTCTGTTTGGCGGTGGCGACGTGATGGCCACGTTGAACCGCTGGGGCGACCGGGTGCATCACGTTCACTTCAAGGACATCCGCCCTGGCGTCGTGCAGGACACGCGTGAGAACAACCGCAGCTTCCTTGATGCAGTGATCGCAGGCGCGTTCACCGTGCCGGGCGATGGCTGCATCGATTTTCAGGCCGTCGCAAATGCATTGAAGGCGATGGATTACAACGGCTGGATCGTGGTCGAGGCAGAACAGGACCCCGCCAAGGCGCCGCCCTACGAGTACTCCCAAATGGGCTACGACCACATCGTCGAAGTTTGCGGCAACGCAGGTTTGGAGATCAGCACTTAAGTCACCGCCCCACGGGGCAACACCGAAGCCATGAGAGAGGAGTATGTCATGGTCCATCAGGAACTTGGGTATGTCGGGTATTTCGACCGGGAATCCTGTGATCTGGATGAATTCAAGGTGTTGACCTCACAAAACCTGACAACCGATGCGGTTCCTCATGCCGCATCGGTGGAAAAGAACGTGCCAGTTTATGACATGGACGTGTTGCGCACTGCGTTGTCAGATGCCGATCAGCGAAAGTCCCTTCTGGCAGAATGGGCATGGGTTCTGGGCAAATCTGCTGGCGTGATCGTTCTAAAAGGCGCCTATTCAGACACATCGGTGATCGACCGGGCAAGCGACGTCTTCCGCGAGATCATCGAAGAAGAGCGCGAGGGCGCTGGCGGCGAGGGCGATCACTTTGCTGCGTCTGGTGCCAATGACCGGATCTGGAATGCGCTGCAAAAACAGTGCCTGCGTGATCCGGAAGGGTTCGCACTCTATTTCGGCAATGCAGCAATTGCAGCGGCGTGTGAGGCGTGGCTGGGGCCGAATTACCAGATGACCGCGCAGGTCAATCAGGTGCGTCCGGGCGGTAAAGCACAGCAAGCGCATCGGGATTACCATCTTGGGTTCCAGACAGCGGACAGCGCAGCGCGGTATCCGGCCCATGCCCATCACCTGACGGCTGCGCTAACCCTGCAAGGGGCAGTGGCGCATTGCGATATGCCCGTAGAAAGCGGGCCAACCAAGCTGCTACCATTTTCGCAGCTTTACGCGCCCGGATACCTCGCCTTCCACGACCCCGCGCACAGGGACTATTTCGAGCAGGCCTACATCCAGTTGCCACTGAACAAGGGCGACGCGGTGTTCTTCAACCCCGCGCTTTTCCACGCAGCGGGGGCAAACAGCAGCAGTGACATTCACAGGATGGCCAACTTGCTTCAGGTGTCGTCAGCTTTCGGGCGCGCGATGGAAGCCGTCGACCGTGCTGCCATGTCTCAGGCCGTGTTTCCTGCGCTTGTGGGTTTGAAACAACGCGGTGACCTGAGTGCCTTGGAAACTGAAGCTGCGATCGGAGCTACAGCCGAGGGCTATCCCTTTCCAACCAACCTCGACACCGACCCGCCGGTGGGTGGCAATGCGCCGGACAGCCAGGCCGATATCCTGCGCCGCGCTGTGTCAGAGGGATGGAGCGAGTCGGAATTGGCCGATGCTTTGTCAGCCTTGCGTAACAGGCAGGCCGCATAAGGCCCAAACGGGCGGGTCATTGTGCCCGCCCCAATCGGAGAAGAACTATGGCAGACCTGCTCAAAAAACCCTTTGGCATCCGTGGCAAGGTGCATGACATCACCCCGGCCAGCGCTGGATGGCGGTATGTAGGGTTTGGGCTTTATCACCTAAAGGCCGGGGATCGGGCGGCTGAAGTCACAGGAGACCGGGAAGCCATTCTGGTGATGGTCGAAGGCAAGGCGAAAATCACTGGTGCCGGGCAGGATTGGGGCGTTTTGGGCGACCGGATGAACGTGTTCGAAAAGACGCCGCCGCATTGTCTGTACCTGCCCAACGGCACCGATTGGGAAGCTGTCGCCGAGACCGATTGCATTGTGGCCGTGTGTTCGGCTCCGGGCAGGGGCGGTCACAAGGCGCGGCGGATCGGGCCAGATGGCATCACGCTCACCGAACGCGGCAAGGGTGTGAACACGCGATACATCAATAACATCGCGATGGAGAATGAGGACTATGCCGACAGCCTTCTGGTGACTGAGGTCTTCACACCAAACGGGCACTGGTCTTCGTACCCCAGTCATCGCCATGACGAGGATGACTTCCCCCGGATCACCTACCTGGAAGAGACCTATTACCATCGGCTCAACCCTGCCAATGGGTTCGGGATACAGCGGGTTTACACCGATGACGGTCAGCTGGATGAAACGATGGCCGTATCTGATGGCGATGTTGTGACCGTCCCGCGTGGTCATCACCCTTGCGGCGCACCCTATGGGTTTGAGATGTACTATCTGAACGTCATGGCCGGACCCTTGCGGAAATGGCGATTTGTACCGGCCCCCGAGGTCGAATGGATCATGGAGCGTGACGGATGAGCAATGCGTTTGCCAATTACCCAAGCCTTGCAGGCAAAACGGTTTTCATCACCGGTGGTGCTGGGGGAATTGGTGCGGAAACAGTAAGGGCCTTTGCCGAACAGGGGGCGAAGGTTGGGTTTCTGGATCTCAACGCCGATGCCGGGCTTGCCTTGCTGTCGGAACTGGATGGCGCGCACGCGTTTGCCCAATGCGACTTGCGCGACATTGAGGCGATGAACGCCGCAATGGGGCAGTTGGTCGAAGAGTTGGGCGAGGCGGATGTGCTGGTCAACAACGCCGCCCATGATGACCGTCACGACTGGCGCGATGTGACGCCCGAGTATTGGGATGAGCGTATGGCGACCAATATCCGTCACATGTTCTTTGCCATTCAGTCGGTCGCCCCCGGCATGATTGCCAAGGGTGCAGGCTCGATCATCAATATCGGGTCAAACTCATGGTGGGAGGCCGGGGCGGGTTTCCCGGCCTATGCCACGGCCAAATCCGCAGTCCACGGCCTGACACGTACCATGGCGCGCGAGTTGGGCGATTATCGCATCCGTGTGAACACGGTTGTACCCGGCTGGATCATGACTGACCGTCAGAAAGACCTTTGGGTCACGCCGGAAGCACTGGCCAAGCAAGTGGATCGGCAATGCCTGCCGGACCCGATTGAACCGGTTTACGTCGCGCGAATGGTGCTGTTTTTAGCCTCAGACGACGCCGCTATGTGCAGCGCCGGGAACTTCATGGTCGAAGGCGGCTCGATCTGAGTATTTCAAAACAACTGGAGAACTGACATGCCTCAACCCTTTCAGCTTGCGGCGTGCGCTGAGATGCTTTGGCTGGACAAGCCTATCGACTGGCGTGCCGCGCGGCTGACCGAAATGGGGTTTGGTGTGGGCCTTTGGAACTGGCCAGATTGGGATCTGGGCAAGCTGGAACGCGTTGGCGCGAACTACACGATCATGAACGGGTATCTACAGGGGCGCCTTGCGGACCAGGAAGGCGCTGACATGCTGCTGCGATCCGTGCGCGAGACAGCGCAGATTGGCAAGCGCTTGGGCGTGGATCGTCTGAACCTGCACGGTACGGGCTTGGGTGATGGTGGAATTCCAATCTGGCAGCACGAGGTCGTGACCGGAGACATGTGGCTGACAGCGCGGGACACATTGCACCGCATCTGTGATCTGGCGGAACAGGAAGATGTTGTTTTCACGCTGGAAAACCTGAACCTGTTGGATCATCCCGGTTGTCCCTTTGGGTCGACCGAAGACGTTCTGGCGCTGGTTTCGTCCGTCGACCACCCGCGTCTGCGGATCAATCTGGACCTTTATCACACCCAAATCGGCGAAGGCGATTTGATCCGTTGGTGCGAGAAATGTTTGCCATGGATTGGAGAGGTTCAAGTTGCGGATAACCCTGGTCGATGTGAACCCGGAACCGGTGAGATCAATTATGCCGCCGTTGCACGGGCGCTGGATGACATGGGGTATAGTGGACCTGTCGGTCTGGAGGCTTTCGCAGCAGGTGACCCGGAAACAGCGCTCGAGGCTTTCCGGGTTGCCTTTACGATTTAAGGACGCTGGCGGACTTTACCTTTGAGGCGGTGCACCAAAGGCACGGATTACGGTGCGGGCGGCGGCCTCGACCGGGTCATGGGTTTCTTTCAGGATAGTGACCCGATCAAACCTTTCAGGATCGCGATTGACGGCGTCTCGCATAGCGTGACCAAACGCCATACGCAGTTCCGTCCCTATGTTGAACTTGCAGATCGAGGTCTCTCGAGCCAGTTTCATGCGCTGTTCCACCGGCACGCCTGACCCGCCGTGAATGACCAACGGCACCTCGGTCATGGCGTCAATCTCGGCGATGCGCGTCTCGTCCAGGCCACCTTCTTTGTTCTGCTGCAAGTGGACATTGCCGACCGAAATCGCCATTGCGTCCACCCCGCTTTCACGTGCGAATTTCGCGGCCTCTTCGGGATCGGTGCCGTTTGATCCTTCACCGCCAGAATAACCGACAAACCCAATCTCGCCCTCGCAGGATATCCCCGCTGCGTGGGCCATTTCTGCAATCGCGGCCGTCTCATCAATATTCTGCTGCAACGGTTTGCGGGACCCGTCGAACATCAAAGATGTGAACCCGCTGTCCAGCGCGATCTTGCAGTCTTCGAACGTGTAACCGTGATCCAGATGAGCCACGACCGGGACCGAGGCGTTTTCGGCCAGATAGCGGAACATTTTGCCGAGAATGGGCAGCGGCGTGTGTTGACGGCAGCTCGGCCCCGCTTGCAAAATCACAGGCGCATTCTCGGCTTCGGCAGCGGCCACATAAGCGCGCATGTCTTCCCAGCCGAGTGTGACAAGCCCGCCCACGGCATAGCCCTGTTCGTAGGCAGGTTGCAGGACGTCCTTTAGCGTGACGAGGGTCATTTAAACTTCGCGATCATGTCTTTGATGCCCGGGATCGTTTCGATCTGATAGGCATGTGTGGGTTGGAAATACTGCACCAACGAGCGTTGGCTCAGCCCGCCGAGGATGGTGAAATAATACATCTCATACCCGGGTAGCACGCAGCACGGATGGTAACCGTTGTCGATGCAGATCGTTGAGCCATCGACGATGTGATAGGCATCACCGGGTTCGTTATCCTCGCGTTGCAACATCTGCAGACCCGAACCCCAGTTGGGTTTGAAGCGGAAGTTATAGGTCTCGTCGTGGCGCGTTTCGTCCGGCAGGCGGTTGGTGTCGTGCTTGTGGCTGGGAAAGCCCGACCAGCCGCCCTGACCAACGGTAAACAACTCGCTCACCAAAAGGCGACCGACTTTGTCGTGTTGCTTCTGTCCGAGGATGTGCTTGATCTTGCGATGCGTTTTGGTGTCGTCGCTTCCGTATTGAACAAGGTCGTGCTGGCGCACATCAAACGGGTCCAGCACCTTGTCGTATTTGGCGCCGGCAATGAACACTTCGGTCTCATCTGACATGCAAACCATCTGCACTTTCGCGCCGACAGGCACATAGACGCCTTCGGGCTCGCCATCCCAGACATCTTCGCCCCGGTTACCTAGTTTCGGGAAGGCAACACCTTCGACGTCGACGTCGACGCTGCCGGTGGCTGGCACGATGCAGGTCTCATAGCCGGGAACCTGATATTCGAACGCCTCACCCTTTTTCAGTTTAACGATGTTGAAATAGTTCAGCGGAACTGTTGGATCGTCGGTATCGACGATCGGATTGTTCTGATTGTCATAGGGCGCGATGTGCATGGGGGTCTCCTATGTGGTCGGGCCGGGGTGTGAGGCGAGGAACGCGTCCAATTCCGAGGTCGTTGGCATGGCTGGCGCGCATCCCGGCTGGGATACGACGATCGATGCACAGGCCGAGCCGCGCATGACCGCATCCCGCAGGTCATGCCCCGCAGCAATTGAGGCCAACAGACCCGACATGAAACTGTCGCCTGCCCCGTTGGGTTTGACAGCCGTGACCGGGTAGATGCCGGTTTCGATCTCTTGCCCGTCCGTCAACGTGACAGCACCTTTTTCGCCCATCTTGTAGATGACGATCCGACCGGGTTTTTCCGCCAGCTGCTTGGCCTTGGCAAAGCCCTTGTCGATACCGCCAGCCATGAACCCGAACTCTTCGTCATTGCCGACGATCAGGTCGCTGGCTTCACCGGCCCGCGACAAGACTTCGGCGGCCACCTCGGGCGAAGGCCAGCTGTAGGGGCGGTAGTCGATATCGAAGATGATTGGCAGGCCAACGGCTCGGGCGTTTTCGAACGCACGGAATGTGGCGCTGCGCGATGGTTCGGATGCAAAGACCGTGCCCGCCGAGATGACTGCCGAAAAGGACGAATAATCGACCTTGTTCATGTCCTCTTCAGTGACCTGAAAATCGACGGCCCCATTGCGGTAAATAACGTTCTGAAAGTTCTCGATCCGGCTTTCATAGACGGCCAGCGACATACGGTATTCACCGCCCAAAACGCGGATATACGAGGTGTCTACGCCATAGTGGTGCAGGCGGTTCAGGCAGAACCGGCCAACGGCATCATCAGAGACGGACGTGATCAGCGACGCTTGACTGCCCAGTTTGACCAACCCTGCACAAATGTTTGCAGATGACCCACCCAGATCGGCATGGAACGTATCGGCATCTTCGCTTTTGACTCCGATTGGGTCGGCGTACAGGTCCATACCTGCGCGGCCCAGAACGGCGAAGCGGTTTCCTTTGATACCATCCATCAAAGCGCTCAAGTCATGTCCTCCGGCAAAGTGGGGTGTGCAAAGTTTGGACCTTGCGCTGAATCGATTCACACGATACTGATTTTGCAACCGGTTGCAAATGATATGTTCGGAGCCGTTACAGATGCCTGAAATCGGAATTGGAATTGTGGGTGGCGGCTATATGGGCAAGGCTCATTCCGTTGCCATGTCGGCTGTCGGCGCGGTTTTTAACACTGCATTAAGGCCCCGGCTTGAGGTCATTTGTGCGTCCAGCCCCGAAAGCGCTGAACGTTACCGGACAGCTTATGGTTTTGACCGCGCAACTGACGATTGGCGCGTGCTGGTTGAAGACCCCAGGGTCGAGGCCATTGTGATCGCCTCACCGCAATCCACGCATCGTCAGATCGCCGAAGCAGCTTTTGGTCTGGGCAAGCCCGTTTTGTGCGAAAAGCCACTAGGTGCATCGCTTGAGGACAGTCAGGCCATGGTTGCGGCGGCCGAAGCCGCAGGCGCTGTGAACATGGTTGGGTTCAACTACATTCGCACGCCCGCCAGCCAGTTTGCCCGCCAACTGATCGCCGATGGAGAGATCGGTGACATCACGTGGTTCCGGGGCGAGCACACCGAGGACTTTTACGCTGATCCGCAGGCCCCCGCCACGTGGCGCACAACGGGCATGGCCAATGGCACAATCGGAGATCTGGCGCCGCATATGGTGAACGGAGCGATGGCCTTGGTTGGTCCGATTGCGCAGGTGATGGCCGATGTGGAAACCGTGCATAAAACTCGGCCCGGAGGCGAAGTCACGAATGACGACCACGCCCAGATGATGTGCCGGTTCGAAAACGGTGTTATGGGCAATCTGTATTTCAGCCGTGTCGCGACGGGTCGAAAAATGGGCTATGCTTATGAAATATCAGGCACAAAGGGCGCAATCCGGTTCGATCAGGAGGATCAGAACGCGCTGTGGCTGTATAAGCGGGAAGGGCCCGAAGCCGCGCGTGGGTTCACCAAGATTCTGACAGGCCCCGCGCACCCGGATTATGAACCCTTCTGTCAGGGTCCGGGTCACGGCACCGGTTATCAGGATCAGATTATCATCGAGGCCAAGGACTTCCTGCAGGCCATACACACCGGAGAGGCGATCTGGCCGACCTTCCATGTCGGGCACGAGGTCAACCGCGTGCTGGCCGCCGCCTTGGCGTCGTCAGACCAGCGACAATGGAAAGACATCAGCGATTTCTGATCGCTCAATCTATGAAATTCTAAAGAGAGACGATGACCATGGCTAAGTTGAGATGGGGCATGATCGGGGGTGGTGAAGGCAGCCAGATTGGGCCTGCCCATCGCTTGGGTGCTCAGGCTGACGGACTGTTTGAATTTGCTGCTGGCGCGCTGGATCACCGGCCCGAAGCGGGTCGCGAATACGCGCAACGACTGGGCGTTACTGCCGATCGCGCCTATGGCGATTGGCAAGAGATGCTGGCGGGTGAGAAAGACCGGGATGATCGAATTGATCTGGTGACCATCGCCACGCCAAACTCGACCCATTTCAAGATCGCCAAGGCGTATCTTGAGGCGGGCTTTAACGTGTTGTGCGAAAAGCCGATGACCATGACGGTTGAAGAGGGCGAAGAGATCGTCCGCGTCGCTGAAACTTCGGGCAAGATCTGCGCGGTGAACTATTGCTATTCCGCTTACCCAATGGTGCGCCAGGCGCGTGCGATGGTGCGAGCAGGCGACATCGGCAAGGTGCGGTTGGTGGTGACGAACTTCAGCCACGGTCATCATGGCGATGCGACCGATGCGGACAATCCGCGAGTGCGCTGGCGCTATGATCCTGCGATGGCGGGTGTCTCGGGGCAGTTTGCAGATTGCGGTATCCACGCGCTGCATATGGCAAGCTTTATCTGCGATGACGAGGTTAAGACCCTTTCCGCCGATCTGGCCTCGACCATCGCGAGCCGTGAACTGGAAGACGATGCAATGATCAACTTCCGGATGGAGGGCGGCACGGTCGGACGCCTTTGGACGTCATCAGTGGCGATTGGGCGCCAGCATGGCTTTGATATTCAGGTCTTTGGGGAAACCGGCGGGCTGCGCTGGGCGTCCGAGCAACCTAATCAACTGATCTATACCCCGGTAGGTGGGCGCACTCAGATCATCGAGAAAGGCGAGGGCGGTCTGCATGACGAGGTTCAGCGCTTGTCTCGGGTCGCAATCGCGCACCCCGAAGGCTTCCCGCTGGCGGTGGCCAATATCTATTGCGATCTGGCCGATGCAATCCGCGGTGAAAGCCGGGATGGTTTGCCCGGAGCCGCAGATGGTGTGAGGTCCATCGCAGCGGTTCATGCGGCTGTTGCTTCAGGCAAAGCGGATGGCGCTTGGCAGGATGCCCGTCCACCGATGTTCCGCTGATCAGGGGCGGGGCCGCAACGTGCCCCGCTCAATCACCCGGCAGGGGAAGATACGGGCCTCGGGATAGCGCTGGGGCTCTTTCAACATCTCGACAACCAGATCGACAGATGAGGTTATGATCTGTTTGATCGGCTGGTGAATCGTCGTCAGATCGATGTTTTCCCAGCGCGACATTTCCATGTCGTTCAATCCAATGATTCCAACATCTTTGCCCGGCTGCAAACCGTGATCTTTTAGCGCTGAAAGTGCGCCAATGGACAGAATGTCGTCACCGCAGAAGTAAGCCTGGGCCGGATTGTCGGCCAACAGGTCCAGCATCTCGGCCCGCCCGGCCTCGAAAGAGTAAGCCCCAGCAAAACAATGGTTTACTTCAATCTGCGGGTGCTCAGCCATCTCTTCCATGAACCCGCGATGTCGGTCCAGGGCTGAGGTCGCGTCTTTGGGACCGCCCAGATAGCCGACACGGGTGTATCCGCGTGCCAAAAGCTCACGGGCGGCCATACGCCCGCATTCCACGTTGTCGATGCCGACGACATGCACTTCGGGTGAAGTGGCCGAGCGTCCAAACGTGTGGACCACGGGCACACCCGCGTCATGGAACGCCTTGGCAAAGCTGGGCGGCAGCGTCGACGATGCCACGATGGCAGCATCCACCGAATATTGCCGCAACATGCGGACGGAATTGGCGGGCTCGGTCTCATCCGTCAGGTTCACGATCAAAGGGCGCAGGCCGCGTTCTTGCAGGGCGCGTGTGAACTGATCGAAGACCTCAAGGAAAATGGGGTTGTGGAAGTTGTTCGAAATCAAGCCGATCAGCTTTGTCCGCCCCGTCGTCAAAGACGAAGCAAGCGCGTTAGGGCTGTAACCCAATTCGCGCGCCGCTTTTTCGACCTTGCTGCGAGTTTTTGCAGAAACCGAAGCGCCTTCGGTGAAGGTGCGAGAGACAGCGGATCGCGAAACACCGGCGAGGGCAGCGACGTCTTTGAGTGTCACGCTCAAGGGTGGCTCCAAGGGCAAAAGGGAAGGGGCATTGAGGCGATTGTCATTGTAAGTTCATTATGCACTATCAGCCAACGCCCGCAACCGGTTGCAAAATATCTAATGACAGACCTTCGGTCGTAAAACCTTCATTGAAATGTGAGTAATGTGTTCCGAAACAGCGCAGGTGCCAAAGCTCTGCCTTTCGGTTCAGTTGCCTTGACCTAAGACACACTGGAAACGGACGTAAATGCAGCTGCGCTCAGCAACCAGTGATCAAGAATGTCTATTTCGCGGAACTGGGCGCTATGTGTTCAATTGAAATCGAACGCTTGGTGTTTGCAGCCAAAGCCAGAAGAAAATCTTCGTTTTGGTTCATTTGAACACTGTGGTACTTCATGTGAACGTTACAGAATCGCATTACAGGGCGGTCAGGCGTCAATCTTGACACGACCTGCCCCAACATTGCTTTGTGACCCAGCCTGGAGGATCCAATGAAAACAACGACGAAATACGCTGCTGCGACCGCTGCGATTTTCGCTGCGCCTACCGCCTTTGCCGCCGATAAGGCAGAAGTTCAGTTCTGGCACGCCATGGGCGGCCAGTTGGGCGAAATCACCGACAAGTTTGCCGATGATTTCAACGCACAGTCGGACAGCTGTGTGATCAACTCGACCTACAAAGGCAACTACACCGAGAACATGACCGCCGCCATCGCCGCCTTCCGCGCGGGCGAGCAGCCGCATATCGTTCAGGTTTTTGAAGTTGGCACTGCAACCATGATGGCCGCAGGTGACAAGGGTGCGATCTATCCTGTCTACAAGCTGATGGAAGACGCGGGCATCGAATTCGATCAGTCGAAATATCTGCCGGCTGTGATTTCATATTACACGGACACCGACGGCAACCTGCTGTCGCTGCCTTTCAACTCGTCGACCCCGGTTCTGTGGTACAACAAGACCGCTCTGGACGCGGCGGGTGTTGCCGTTCCGACGACATGGGATGAAGTGGAAGAGGTGGCGCGCGCGCTAAAGGCCAACGGTGTTGAAAAGCCGTTTTCTTTCGGCTGGCAGTCGTGGTCGAACCTCGAAAACTATTCGGCTTGGCATAACATTGACTTTGGTTCTGAAGAAAATGGCTTTGCCGGCCTGTCGACCGAATTCACCTTCAACAACGACGCGGTTGTAAACCACATCCAACGTATCGCCGACATGGGCAAAGAGGGTCTGTTCGTCTATGGCGGTCGTCGGGGTGACAGCCGCGGTCAGTTCGTCAACGGCGAGACTGCTCTGTGGATCAACTCGTCAGCCTACTATGGCGGCTTCAAGAACGACATCAAGGATTTCGAGTTCGGTCAAGCCATGTTGCCGCTGGATTCCTCTCTGGCTGACGCGCCGCAGAACTCGATCATCGGTGGCGCGACCCTTTGGGTTCTGAACGGACACGAACAGCCCGAATACAAGTGCGCGGCCGAGTTCTTCCAGTTCCTGTCAGAGCCAGAGCAGCAAGCCAATTGGCATCAGACCACGGGTTACGTTCCCATCACCACGGCTGCGTATGAGCTGTCAAAGGAACAGGGTTTCTATGAGACCGATCCGGGCACCGACACCGCCATCAAACAGCTGAGCCTGAACGAGCCCACACCGGCTTCGAAAGGTCTGCGCTTTGGCAACTTCGTTCAGATCCGCGACGTGATCGACGAAGAGCTGGAAGCTGTCTGGTCGGGTGAAAAAGATGCTCAGACCGCAATGGATGATGCTGTGAAACGTGGTAACGCCCTGCTGCGCAAGTTCCAGGACGCAAACAGCTAAGATGCCCCCTTATGGCGCGGTCCCCTTTGGTTCAAAGGGGCCGCGTTCTCGATCCTACTGACTACTGAGATCTGAAATGCAGAAACGCGTCGTCTTCCGATCCAAGCTGCTGCCTTACCTGCTGGTGGCACCACAGATCGCCATCACGCTGATCTTCTTTTTCTGGCCATCCTATCAGGCGTTGGAAAGTTCGTTCTTTGTTGAAGATGCGTTTGGGTTTTCCCGCAACTGGGTTGGAATGCAGAACTATGCTGAACTGTTTGCCGATCCCGGTTATCTCAAATCCTTCAAAACCACGCTGATTTTCAGCGTTTCGGTCGCCGCTCTCGCCATGAGCATCTCGTTGGGCCTGGCCGTTGCGGCCAACCGTGTAATCCGGGCCGCGACCGCGTATCGTACCTTGCTCATCTGGCCTTATGCGGTTGCGCCGGCTTTGGCAGGTGTGATCTGGTATTTTCTGATGAACCCGAGCCTTGGAATTGTCGCCTATTGGCTGAAAGGGTTGGGTGTGAACTGGAACCATTATGTGAATGGTGATCAGGCACTGCTGCTGGTGATTGTTGCGGCGGCGTGGAAGCAGATCAGCTATAACTTCCTGTTCTTTTTGGCCGGTTTGCAAAGCATCCCGAAATCCCTGATCGAAGCCGCTGCCATTGACCGTGCCAGCCCAGCGCGGCGGTTCTGGACGATCGTGTTCCCGCTGCTGACACCCACCACGTTCTTTCTTCTTGTGGTCAATCTTGTCTATGCCTTCTTTGACACCTTTGCCCTGATCCACGCGACAACCGAAGGGGGCCCGGTCGATGCGACCTCAATCCTTGTCTATCGCGTCTATTCCACCGGCTTCGTCGGTCAGGATTACGGCAGTTCAGCTGCTCAGTCGGTTATTCTGATGGCGCTGGTGGTCGGCATGACCTTCATCCAATTCCGCTATATCGAGCGCAAGGTGAACTACTGATGGTCGAAAATCGCCCCTTCCTGACCTTTCTGACCCATGCTGCGCTGATCACCGGCGTTCTGTTCCTGTGCTTTCCAGTCTGGATGGCGCTGGTGGCATCAACACACAGTGCCGGTGCGCTGTCCTCATCCCCCATCCCAATGTGGTTTGGCGATCAGGGCTGGCAGAACTATTCCCTGTTGATCAGCCAGGGCCTGCCCGAAGCGGGTGGAGTACCGCTGGGCCGCATGATGCTGAACAGTGCGATTATGGCGTTTGGGATCACCTTCGGCAAAATCGCCATCTCGATCATCTCGGCCTATGCTGTGGTCTATTTCAAGTTTCCGTTCCGCATGGTCTTTTTCTGGATGATTTTCATCACCCTGATGCTGCCGGTCGAGGTGCGCATTCTGCCC
This sequence comes from Ruegeria sp. CF8, assembly GCF_056537285.1. Classification (NCBI taxonomy): domain Bacteria; kingdom Pseudomonadati; phylum Pseudomonadota; class Alphaproteobacteria; order Rhodobacterales; family Roseobacteraceae; genus Ruegeria; species Ruegeria sp. CF8. Next base: position 230,523 of record NZ_JBQFRG010000006.1, read on the forward strand.
ACCTTTGACGTAGTCACCAAAATGGGGCTGCTCAACAGCTACGCAGGGCTGATCGTGCCGCTGATTGCCTCGGCCACTGCAACGCTTTTGTTCCGTCAGTTCTTTCTGACCATCCCCGATGAAATGGTCGAAGCCGCGCGGATCGATCGCGCTGGACCATTGCGCTTCTTCTGGGACATCTTGCTGCCGCTGAGCCGCACAAACATCGCGGCGCTGTTCATCATCCTTTTCATCTTTGGCTGGAACCAATACCTGTGGCCGCTTTTGGTGACCACGGACGAAGGTCTCTACACCATCGTTATGGGCATTCAGCGCATGGTGAATTCGGGTGAAAGCCTGCCGGTTTGGCATCTGATCATGGGCACGGCCGTTCTGGCGATGATCCCGCCGGTTCTGGTTGTGATTGCAATGCAAAAGCTCTTTGTCAAAGGGCTTGTGGAAAGCGAGAAATAATATGGCCAATCTGAGCATCAGATCCCTGGGCAAAACCTATCCCGGCGGCGTTTCGGCTGTGCGCGACGTCAATGTCGAGATCCAGGATGGTGAGTTCATCGTACTGGTCGGCCCATCGGGCTGTGGCAAGTCGACTATACTGCGGATGATTGCAGGACTTGAAACCATCACGACGGGTGATCTGGATATCGATGGTCGCCGTGTGAATGATCTGGAACCCGGAGATCGGGACATTGCAATGGTGTTCCAGAACTATGCGCTTTACCCGCATATGACTGTGCGCGCGAATATGGAATATGGCCTGAAAAACGAAGGTCTGCCCAAAGACGAGATTGCCGAGCGCATTGCTGAAGCCTCGCGAACGTTGCGCTTGACGGAGTATCTGGACCGCAAGCCGCGCCAGCTTTCGGGCGGGCAGCGCCAGCGCGTTGCCATGGGGCGTGCCATCGTACGCAAACCGAAAGTATTTTTGTTCGATGAACCGCTGTCCAACCTCGACGCCAAGCTGCGTACCCAATTGCGGGCCGAGCTGAAGGCCCTCCATGCCCGGCTGAACGGCACCTTTATCTATGTGACCCACGATCAGGTCGAAGCGATGTCGCTGGCAGACCGCATCGTGATCATGAGCGAGGGGCAGATCGAACAAATCGGCACACCGATGGACTTGTATCTGCGCCCGGCAACGCGTTTTGTCGCAGAGTTTATCGGCACACCGGCGATGAACTTCATCGACGCAACGGTTGGGTCTGATGGGCATTCTTTGCAGATCGGCGAGCAAATGATTGCGTCCGACGCGCCCATTCAGGCACCGGCAGGCACATCGGTGAATGTGGGTATTCGCCCGGAACATCTTCATCGTGGGCACGGTCACGCGATGCACGTAAAGCTCACAACCGGTTTTGTCGAACAGCTTGGCGCGGACACGATCGTGCATGGCGAAGTGTCTACCAACGGCACGCCTTCGCCTCTGGGTGTTCGTCTTCAGGGTGTTCACATGCCTGAACCTGGCAGTGAACTGGAACTTGGGGCGGCTTTGTCAGATCTGCATCTTTTTGATGCGGCCTCTGGGCGTCGTTTGAATACATGAGCGTTGACACAAGCAGGCGGTCCTCGACTCCACCTAAAGAGCCTTCTGGACCCATCTGGGACGACATCTCGCGTGCCGTCACGCCGGATATGGCGTTTCGCTGGTACGAAGACATTCGCGATCGCCTGCCCACAGCGCCAAGCCAAACGGGCGCGTTGCAACAAATCTCCGATCTGGGGGAAATTGCAGATCATGCCGACGTGTTTGTCTTTGATGCGTATGGTGTGCTCAACACGGGAACGATCCCGATACCAGGTGCGGCCCGGCGCGTGTCTGACCTGCGCGCGGCTGGTAAATCAGTGTTTGTGCTGACCAATGCTGCCAGTTACGCGGCCGCCCAAGCGCGCGAAGTTTTCCGGGATCTGGGCTTTGATTTTACGTTGGAAGAAATCGTTTCCAGCAGAATGGTGTGCGAGCGACATTTACCGCATCTGCCAAGCGGTCAGAGTTGGGGCGTCGCTGCCCCTGCCGATTGGGCCGGGGATGAGGTCGATGTACCCACAATACAACTGCTGGACGATATTGAAGTCTATGATCAGGCGGGTGGCATCCTGTTTCTGAGCACGCTGGACTGGAACAGCGATCGTCAAGCGCTGTTGCTCGACAGTCTGGCCCGCAATCCCCGGCCCGTTGTTGTGGCGAACCCGGATCTGGTTGCGCCGCGTGAAACCTGCCTGACGCGCGAACCCGGATTTTATGCACATGATCTGCAATCCCGGCTTGGGCTGAAGCCGCAGTTTCATGGCAAGCCATTTGCGTCCGTGTATCAAGAGGTCGAACGCAGGTCAGGCGCGGTCGACCCCCGTCGCATTGTCATGGTCGGGGATACGTTGCATACCGACATTCTGGGGGCGCAATCGCATGGCTGGAGATCCGTTCTGATCACTAATCACGGCCTTTTTGCCGGCCAACGCGTGCAAAAATACATTGATGACAGCGGGTTGTACCCGGATTGGATCGCACCAAACATCTGAAAGGGGCGGGGTCTTGGACTTGAACGACAGGCAAAGGACGATCCTGGATCTGGTCCGTCAGTCGGGTCTGCAATCGATTACGGACTTGTCCCGGCAATTTGACGTGGCCACACAGACCATTCGACGCGACATTAATGCGCTGTGCGACGAGGGTCTCGCGCGTCGGGTACATGGTGGGGTGGTAGCCCCAAGTAATCCGGTCAATCTGAACTTCAGGTCGCGTCGCGTGATGAATGAAAGTGCCAAACGCGCTATCGGACAGGCGGCAGCCCAATTGATCCCGCATGGGGCAACGGTGATGCTGGGCATCGGAACCACCGTGCAATACGTGGCCGAGGCCTTGCTGGAGCATTCCGATCTGACTGTCGTCACTAATAACCTTGAGGTCGCGACCATCCTTTGCGGTTCGGTCACGGCCGAGGTCCATTTCACTGCAGGTGTCCTGCGGCCTGAAGATCGCGATGTGGTTGGAGGGCAAACACTGCTGGATTACCAAAGGTTCCGCGCAGATTTTGGTGTGATCGGGGCAGGTGGTTTGTCACCGGACCATGGGCTGCTGGACTACAAGGCCATTGACGCAGATGTCAGTCGCATGATCCTGCAGCAATCCCGTCAAGCGCTGTTGGTGGCTGACGCGGGCAAATGGAACAGATCGCCGAAATTTCAGGTCGCGGGTTTCGACAGGATCGACACCATGGTGACAAATGAAGCACCACCTTGCGAAATTGATGGCCTCAGCCTGCATCACGTTGCAGAGCAAAACCTCTGAATTTCCAGGCGCGGTTCTTCGAGGCAAACAAAAAAGGCCCGCAGAAAACCTGCGGACCTTTACATGGTACTTTCCGAGCAGCTTACTGCGGGATTTCGCCTTCCAGACCTTCGACATAGAAGTTCATGCCGGCCAGTGTGCCATCATCAGCAACTTCACCTTCAGCCAACCAGTCGCTGCCGTCCTGCTTTTTCAGCGGACCGGTAAAGGGGTGGTACTCGCCCGCCGCCATGGCGGCTTTCAGTGCCAGCGCCTCTTCCTTCACATCAGCCGGTACGGCGTCCGAAATCTCGCCAATAGCAACCATGCCTTCGCGGATGCCATCCCAAGTGTTGGCGCTTTCCCAAGTGCCATCCATGACGGCCTGGGTCCGGGCAATGTAGTAGGGCGCCCAGTCATCGATGATCGAAGACACGCGCGGGAAAGGGGCGTATTCGCTCATGTCAGACGCCTGACCAAAGGTGACAACATTGCCCGCTTCCTGAGCCGCAGCCTGAGGCGCGGTTGAGTCGGTGTGCTGCAGGATCACGTCGGCGCCCTGTTCGATCAGAACGGTGGCGGCGTCAGCTTCTTTCGCAGGATCGAACCAGGTGTAGGCCCATACGATCTTGAACTCGACGTCCGGGTTCACCTTCTTGGCGTGGATATAGGCCGAGTTGATGCCACGGATCACTTCGGGGATCGGGTACGAACCAATATAGCCGATGATGTTCGACTTGGTCATGTTACCCGCGATGTGGCCCTGAACAGCGCGGCCTTCGTAGAAACGTGCTGAATAGACCGATACATTGTCAGCGGTCTTATAGCCGGTCGCGTGCTCGAACTTCACATCCGGGAATTTCTTGGCCACGTTGATCGTGGGGTCCATGTAGCCGAACGAGGTGGTAAAGATCAGGTCAGCGCCCTCCAGCGCCATCTGGGTCATCACACGCTCAGCATCGGGACCTTCTGGAACCGACTCAACAAAGACGGTTTCAACCTTATCGCCAAAGTGGTCCTCGACAGCCAGACGGCCCTTGTTGTGCTCATAGGTCCAGCCACCGTCACCCACGGGGCCGACATAGACGAAGCCGACCTTGGTTTTGTCTTCGGCCATGGCCCCCGAGGCCAGGCCCAGTGCCATGGCGGCACTTGCCAGAAGTGTAGTGAATTTCATGTGTTACTCCCCAAGTTGGTTCAGTTGGCCCCTAGTGCGAGGCATGGAAGGTCCGGCCCAGTGAGGCAGGTGCGCTGCTCTTGTCGGCCGAAAGGATCACAAGCACAAGGATCGTGATGATGTAAGGCGACATTGCCAGATACTCGACAGGAATGGCAACGCCCGCTGCCTGCAAATTAAGCTGCAACACGGTGATGCCGCCGAACAAATAGGCACCCAGCAAGGCGCGCCATGGTTTCCAGCTGGCAAACACCACAAGCGCCAGTGCGATCCAGCCCACACCTGCTGTCATGCCTTCGGTCCACTGCGGCACGCGGATCAGGCTGATATAGGCACCGCCCAAACCCGCACAGGCCCCGCCGAACAGGATCGCCATGATGCGGATCTTGATGACCTTGTAGCCCAGCGCGTGTGCGGCATCGTGGTTTTCGCCAACCGCGCGCAGGATCAGACCGACGCGGGTGTATTTCAGCGTCGCCCAGACCGCGGCAGTCAAAGCGATGCCGAGATAAAGGATAGGGTCATGCTGGAACAGGATCGGACCGATAACGGGAATGTCGCTGATTACCGGGATGTGGATATCGCCCATGCTGGGCGGTTTGACGCCCACATAGCTTTGCCCCATCAGCGCGCTGAATCCCAGACCGAACAGGGTCAATGCCAAGCCGCTTGCGACCTGATTGGCCAAGGCCACCTGTGTCAGCAAAACAAACAGCAGTGACAGAACCGCACCGCCAATCGCCGCCGCGACAAAGCCTAGCCAGGGCGATCCGGTCTCGACAGAGATCGCAAAGCCGCTGATCGCACCCACGATCATCATGCCTTCGACGCCAAGGTTCAGAACACCTGCTTTTTCAACGACCAGTTCGCCAATCGCGGCCAGCAGCAGGGGGGTTGCAGCCACCATCAGCGAGGCGACCAGAAGGACGGGATTGATTTCACCAAGGTCCATTAAGCTACCTCGCTACGCGCCGCACGGATGCGGTAGTTGGTCAGAAGATCGAAAGCCAAAAGGAAGAACAAAAGCATCCCCTGGAACACCTGGATGGCAGCGGCGGGCAGACCCAGCTGAGACTGCGCGATTTCGCCGCCAATATAGGTCAACGCCATCAGGCCACCGGCCAGCAGGATGCCCACCGGATGCAGGCGTCCCAGAAAGGCCACGATGATCGCGGTGAAGCCATAGCCAACGTTGAAATCAATGCTGACCACGCCTGAAGGCCCTGAGACTTCGAACATCCCGGCCAGCCCGGCCAGTGCCCCGGACAGACCCAGGCAGAACAAGATCAGCCGCGCCGGATTCACACCCGCGAATTTTGCCGCACGAGGTGCTTCACCTGTCAGACGGATGTGAAAACCCAGCATATGCCGGTTCAGAAGAACATAGGCAAAGATCACGGCAATCAGTGCAGTGACGACGCCCCAATGCATGCCCGACCCGGCGATCAGTTCGGCATTATGCGCGCTGTCATATTGCTGCAGGTTGCGCGATCCGGGAAAGCCGAACCCTTCGGGGTTCTTCAGTAGACCCAGCGAGACTGAGGCCAGCATCTGCTCGGCCACATAGACCAGCATCAGCGACACCAGGATTTCGTTGGTGCCAAAGCGCACTTTCAGAAAGGCCGGGATCATTGCCCAGAGCCAGCCGCCGAACGCGCCCGCGATCACCATGATCGGGAAGATGTAAAACGCGTCCAAAGGATAAAAGGCTAGACCTGCACCAGCGCCAAAGATGGCACCCATGATGTATTGCCCTTCGGCGCCGATGTTCCAGATACCAGCCCGAAAGCCCAACGACAGACCGATGGCAATCAAAACCAATGGTGCACCTTTGACCAACAATTGTGGGCGATAATAGAAGGCAAACTCGCCAAACAGCGGTTCCCAGAAAATAGTGCCAATGGCTTCGATCGGGTTCTTGCCCAGAATGGCAAACAGCACCCCTCCAAACACCATTGTCGCCAGCACCGCAACCAGAGGGGTCGCATAGGACCACGCCTTGGACGGCTGTGGCCGTTTCTCCAACACAATCACCTGCTCATCCCCCTGCGTTCTTCTTCTTTTTTTAAACACTCTCGCCGAAGGCGACGCCACGGTTCACACATGCGCCACCTCCATGCCATGGGCACCGCCCATCATCAGGCCGATCTCGTCCACAGTCAGACCTGTGGTCGGGCGCGGCGCGCTCAGCCGTCCTTCATTCAACGCCGCAAAGCTGTCCGAGATTTCCATCAACTCATCCAGATCCTGGCTGATGCAGACCACGGCAGTCCCTTTGGCGGCAAGATCCAGAATGGCCTGCCGGATAGATGCCGCAGCAGCAGCATCCACGCCCCAGGTGGGCTGGTTTACAACCAGAACATCGGGGTCTTGCAACACTTCACGACCGATTACGAATTTCTGCAGGTTCCCGCCAGACAAAGACCGGGCGGCATTCTCAGGACCCGGCGTGCGGACGTCAAAAGCGCTGATGATCTTTTCGGCAAAACCTTTGGTCTCGGTCCATTTCAGGAAACCGTTGCTTTCCAGCCCTTCCCTCACCGATCCGGTCAGCAAGGCGTTTTCCGTCAGGCTCATATCCGGGGCTGCTGCGTGACCCAGCCGCTCTTCAGGGGCCGTGAGTACACCTAATTTGCGCCGCGCGGTGGGGCCGAGTTTTCCAATTCTTTGACCGTTGAACTTGATCGCATCCGCGGCGGTCAGGATTTCACCGGACAACACGCCCAGCAATTCATCCTGCCCATTCCCGGCAACGCCACCGATGCCCAAAACCTCACCCTTGCGGACAGTCATGTGGATGTTCTTCAACGCCGTACCGAATTCCGAGGGCGACGGGACGGACAGTCCACTGACATCCAGCGCAACTTCACCAAACTCACGCCCCGACCGTTCGGGCGTTTGCAGGGTTGATCCCACCATCATCTCGGCCATGTCCCGCGCGGATGTCTCGGCGGGCACGCATTCGCCCACATTCTTGCCCAGCCGCAGGATCGTCGCGTGATCACACAGCGTGCGGATTTCCTCCAGCTTGTGCGAGATGTACAGGATCGACGTCCCTTCGGATCGCAGCTTGTTCAGCGTTTCAAACAGGATATCGACCTCTTGCGGGGTCAGCACGCTCGTCGGTTCATCCATGATTAGCAGTTTGGGGTCCTGCAACAGGCAACGGATGATCTCGACCCGCTGCCGCTCACCTGCCGACAGATCGCCAACCGTGCGGTATGGGTCCAGCGGCAGGCCGTATGTTTCTGACACTTCGCGGATACGCGAGGAAAGATCGCCCATCGGTGGCGGGTTCTCCATCCCCAACGCGATGTTTTCGGCCACGTTCAAAGCGTCGAACAACGAGAAATGCTGGAACACCATCGCAATCCCGTCCGCCCGCGCGGCGCGCGGCTCGGGGGGCGCAAAGGGCTGACCGCGCAGCAGCATCGTGCCGCTGTCGGGCTTCACCAGCCCGTAGATCATCTTGACCAGCGTGGATTTACCCGCGCCGTTTTCGCCCAGTAGGGCGTGAACTTCGCCCTCGCCGATGTCAAAAGACACCTGATCATTGGCCACGACGCCGGGATAGGCTTTGGTCAGCCCTTGCAGGCTCAGAAGTGGAGTGGTCACGCGCTCAGGTCCTTCTTCAACTCGTTCTGCCGGGCCGGGCGCAACAGCTGCGCGGCAACGCCGACGGCGATCATCTGCGGGTGTTTGCCCAAGGTCGGATCACCAATCGGACATGTGATCCGGCTGATCCGCTCGGGCGAGTGCCCAAGGGCCGCCAGCCGCGACCGGAATCGCGCCCATTTCGTAGCCGAGCCGATCAGCCCCGCAAAGCCGAAATCATGCAAAAGCAGCCTGTTGCACAGCTCCAGGTCCAAATTGTGTGAATATGTCAGCACAAGGTGCTCGGCATCTGTCGGTGCGTGTCGAACTAACTCGACCGGCATTGCCGTGGGAACCACGGTTACATCCTTGGGAGTTGTGTTCGGAAATCGATCCGGGCCAGTGTCGACCCAGGTGATTGCAATGTCGGGAAGTGGTGAAAGAACATCCACCAAAGCCCTTCCGACATGACCTGCACCCCAGATCCAAAGCTTTCGGGTTGGTTTGTGAACAGGCTCGATCATCCAGCCGTCAACCATCTGGGGTTCAGGCGGAATGCCCTGACCACGCGCGGTTGCCAGCAATCGTTTGACAGATAGCGGCATCTCTTCGCCAGATGTGGCACGCGCGATGAGAGTTTCGTCCAGCGTTTCCAGCGCCGCGCGGTCATAGACCTCGCTGAGCAGCGAAACCGCACCACCGCAACACTGCCCCATCTCAGGCCCGAGCGCGTGATGGGTCAGGCGCAAAGCCTGTGTTTGTGTCCGCGCCGCTTCGGCAGCCTGATATTCCAGTGTACCGCCGCCTATGGTGCCGCTTTGACCGCCCTCCCAGACGAGCATGGCAGCGCCAACTTCGCGCGGGGACGATCCTTTGATCCCGGCAATAACCACCCGAACCACGTGCCCGTGGGTTTCGACCGCCTCCCTCAAAGCCTCAAGGTCAAATCCCATCAGATGCCTCCCTTCATCCTTTGGACACCGCGCCATACTTCCTCAGCCGTGGCAGGTGCGTTGAGCGCGGGGTAGGTATCGCCACAGGCCGCGACGGCGTTGGACAAGGCCAGCCAGGCAGAGATACCCAGCATGAAGGGCGGCTCGCCAACCGCTTTCGAGCGATAGATCGTGTCCTCGCGGTTCGCACCATCCCAAAGCGCGACGTTGAAAATGTCAGGCCGGTCAGAGCAGGCAGGGATCTTGTAGGTCGAGGGCGCATGTGTGCGCAGGTTGCCCTTGCCATCCCAGACCAGTTCTTCGGTCGTCAGCCAGCCTGCGCCTTGCACGTAACCGCCTTCGACCTGTCCGATATCCAGTGCGGGGTTCAACGATGCGCCCGCGTCATGCAGGATGTCCGTGCGTAGAATCCGGTTTTCACCGGTCAGAGTATCGACGGCAACTTCGGTGACCGAAGCGCCGTAGGCGAAGTAAAAGAACGGACGGCCGCGTCCAGCGATCCGGTCCCATTCGATCTTGGGCGTTTTATAGAACCCGGTTGCCGACAAGCTGATCCGGCCCTGATAGGCCAGCGCTGCAGCTTCGGCGAATGTGTACTTCTCTTCCCCAACCAAAACGTGGCCGTCCGAGAAAGCGACAGTAGAAGGATCAGCCTGATGCCGTTCCGCCAGATAATCGGCCATCCGGTCGCGGATCGTATCACAAGCGGCTTTCACCGCCATGCCGTTCAGATCGCTGCCCGAGGACGCCGCCGTGGCAGAGGTGTTGGGCACTTTGGCGGTGTCGGTGGCGGTGATCTTCACCATCTCAAGCGGGATGCCAAAGCGAGATGCAGCGACCTGCGCGACCTTCTGGAATAGGCCCTGACCCATTTCGGTGCCACCGTGGTTCAGATGGACCGAGCCGTCTTGGTACACATGCACCAGCGCACCCGCCTGATTGAGGTGGGTCAGGGTGAAGGAGATCCCGAACTTGACCGGAGAGAAGGCGATGCCTTTCTTGATCACGCTGTTTTTGGCATTCCATTTCTGGATCGCCGCCTTGCGCGCAGCGTAATCGCTTGATTTCAGCAGTGCATCGGTCATTCCGTGCAGTTCGAAATCACTGACCTCCATGCCGTAGGGCGTCGTGTTGCCACCAGCAGGAAGGGGTCGCACCGGCGCGTTTCCGGTTTCAACCGCGCCCCGGCTGGTCAAGTCCTCATGCGGGTCGGGGTGGCCTAGCGGTTTTTCGGCTGGTTCCGTCTCGGCCACAGCATGCGCCGGTTCATAGTAGTTCCGGCGGCGCAGCTCGACCGGGTCCAGCCCCAGTTCATACGCGGCGTGGTCCATGACACGCTCGATCCCGACCATGCCCTGCGGGCCTCCGAAACCGCGATAGGCGGTGGCGGATTGGGTGTTGGTTTTCAACCGGTGGCTTTCGATCCGCGCATTGGGCAGCAGATAAGCATTGTCCGAATGCAGCATCGCCCGGTCGGCCACGGGCAGGGACAAGTCCTGCGCCCAGCCGCAGATGGCGTAATGGTAGAACGAGACGCCCTGAATATGGCCATGTTTATCGAACCCGGCTTTGTAGGAAATGCGGAACGCGTGGCGCTTGCCGGTGATGATCATGTCATCGTCGCGATCATAGCGCATCTTGCAGGCCTTGCCGGTTGCCCGCGCCGCCACCGCACAGGCGACAGCCAGTGCATTGCCCTGACTTTCCTTGCCGCCGAACCCTCCGCCCATACGGCGGGTTTCGACACGGACGGCGTGCATCGGGACGCCCAAGGCATCTGCCACCTTGTGCTGAATTTCAGTCGGGTGCTGGGTCGAGCTGTGTACCAGAATATCCGCGCCTTCATTTGGCACAGCCAAAGCGGCCTGACCTTCCAGATAAAAGTGTTCCTGCCCGCCCAGTTCGAACGTGCTTTCAATCACATGTGTCGCGCCTGCGATGGCTGCATCCGCATCGCCCTTGGCGTAAATACGCGGGCCATCTTCGAACCGGCTGTCTGCGGCAAGCGCTTCTTCGACCGTCAGGATTGGGGTTTCTTCGGCATAGTCGATCTTGCCCAGACGCGCGGCCTTGCGCGCGGCCAGATGGCTGGTGGCGACGACCAGAAATACGGGCTGGCCGATATAGTGAACCGTGCCGTCCGACAGCAATGGTTCATCATGGATCGAGGGCGAGACGTCATTGGCGAAAGGCAGATCCTCGGCCGTCATCACCATCACGACACCTTCGGCGGCCTTCACATCTGAAAGATCCATCGCGGTAATCTTACCCTTGGCAATCGGGCTGATACCAAATGCCAGATGCAGCGTGCCTTTTGGTGTCGGGATGTCGTCCACATAACGCGCCGAGCCGGACACGTGCAGCGGTGCCGCGTCGTGGGGGAGGGGTTTGGTCACGCTCATGCTGAAACCTCCAACACGTTGGTGATTTCACCTTGGTCTTCGAGGAAATAGCGCTCCAGCATCGCTTTGGCCGTTTCCAGACGATAGATGGCCGAGGCGCGCATGTCCGTGAGTGGTGAATAGTCTTCGGCAAAGGTGGGCAGCGCGGCCTGAACGATCTCGCGTGTCCAGGGTTTGCCGATCAGTGCGGCCTCGACATGGGTTGCGCGTTTCGGAATACCTGCCATTCCGCCAAACGCAATCCGTGCTTGGGTAACCGTGCCGTCCAAAACGGTGATATTGAAGCACCCGCACACGGCCGAAATATCCTGATCGAACCGTTTGCTGAGCTTGTAGACCTTCAACCTGTCGGGCTGACGCGGGAAGCTGACGGCTTCGACGAACTCGCCAGGGGCACGATCCTGCTTGCCATAGTCAATAAAGAACTCTTCCAACGGGATCGACCGTTTTTCGTCGCCTTTGCGCAGGTGCAATGTAGCTCCCAGCGCGATCAGTGCTGGTGGGTTGTCGCCGATGGGAGAGCCATTCGCGATGTTGCCGCCCACGGTCGCTGCGTGGCGGACCTGAACGCTGGCGTAACGGCGGATCATCTCGGCATAGGACGGATGCGGATCGGCCAGCGCGGCCCCCATGCGGTTCATGTCGACCATTGCGCCGAAACGGATTTCGGTGTCTGTGATTGTGATTTCCTTCAGATCTTCGCAGCGGTTGAGGAAGATCACGGGAGACAGATCGCGCAGTTGCTTTGTAACCCAAAGACCAACATCGGTTGCCCCGGCGATGAGCGTCGCATCAGGGTATTCGGCGTACAAAGCCGCCAGTTCATCCGATGAGGTCGGCACCATTCGCGTATTGGCTACGGCAACAGGCATGTCTTGGACCCAAACGGGAACAGGATTTTTTTCTGCGGCTTCGGCTGCTCGGACAATCGGCGCATAACCGGTGCAACGGCACAAGTTGCCAGCCAGCTGCGTGTCGTGATCTGTTGCGCCATTCGCATGACTGGCAACCATCGACATGACAAACCCCGGGGTGCAGAACCCGCATTGAGATCCATGCAAGTCCACCATCGCTTGCTGTACCGGATGGGTTTCGCCGTTCGGGCCGCTGGCGCCTTCCACAGTACGCACAGCCTTGCCGTGCAATTGGGGCAGAAACAGGATGCAGGAGTTCAGAGCCTTGTGGCCGCTTTCATCCGTGACCATGACGGTGCAGGCCCCGCAATCGCCTTCGTTGCAGCCTTCTTTGGTGCCGGTCAGGCCGCGATCTTCGCGCAGCCAATCCAGCAGGGTCGCCGTAGGATTGACATCCGTCAGCTCCACTGTCTCTCCGTTCAGAAGAAACGTGATATTCATTCGAGAAACCCGTCGCGTTACCCTGTTGCGCCCTCTGGGCCCTCCTTCGATGCGACGTAGAAAGAGCGGCGGGCGAAGTGCTTGCCGTAAGATGTTAGAAACAGCGCGGCTTATCTGGCAAGAAAAACTGCCTATATGATGTACCATTAGGAACGCGCGGCATGTAATTCTTGCTTTCGTGTAGAAGGCAGGCGTTTGTAAATAAAGCGCTTTTTGAATGCGCCGCCCGTTCAATCCCGAAGCACCTTCTGAAAAAGCCGAATAATCAACGCCGATTTTTTGTGCATTCCAAAGCGGCGGTTCGCGCTTTTGCAACGCGACAGGCTGGGGTAGCTTAACCCGCATGAGCAGTAATCCTCGATTCATTCACCTCCGCGTTCACACCGAATATTCACTGTTGGAAGGCGCTGTGCGGCTGAAAAAGCTGCCCGCTTTGTGCGAGAAGATGGAGATGCCCGCCGTTGCCGTGACGGACACCAATTCGATGTTCTCGGCACTGGAGTTCTCAGTCTCGGCCAGCGGGGCCGGCATACAACCAATCATGGGTTGCCAGGTCGATCTGACCTTCGTGCAGGCACAGCCCGGCGAAAAGCCCAAAGCGCCTGCGCCGCTGGTTTTGCTGGCGCAATCCGAGGTGGGTTATGAAAACCTGATGAAGCTGAGTTCCTGCCTTTACGTGGACAAGGGCGGGCAGTTGCCGCAGGTCACGCTGGATGAGTTGGCCGAGCGGTCGGACGGTTTGATTTGCTTGACCGGCGGTCCAGACGGACCGGTTGGGATGCTGCTGCAACAGGGTCAACGTCCCGCGGCTGAGGCGCTGGTGGATCGGCTGGCTGGTATGTTCCCGGATCGCCTCTACATTGAGCTTCAGCGCCATCCGGGGGAGGACGGCCAGCCAGAAGCGGAACGCCTGACAGAACGTGGCCACGTCGAGATGGCCTATGCCAAAAACCTGCCGCTGGTCGCCACCAACGACGTCTATTTCCCGACTTCCGACATGTATGAGGCGCACGATGCGCTGATCTGCATCGCCGAAGGGGCCTACGTAGACCAGCAAGATGGCCGCCGCCGCCTGACCGCGCAGCATTATTTCAAGTCGCAGCAGGAGATGGTGACGCTTTTTGCCGACTTGCCGGAGGCCATCGAGAACACGGTCGAGATTGCCAAACGCTGCGCCTTTATGGCCTATCGCCGCGATCCGATCCTGCCGAAGTTTGCCGATGACGAAGTGGCCGAACTGCGCCGCATCGCGAATGAAGGACTTCAGAAGCGACTGGCCGTGATCCCCCACGCTGTGACGCCCCAGGAGTATCAGGAACGGTTGGATTTCGAACTGGGCATCATCGAAGGGATGGGGTTCCCCGGTTACTTCCTGATCGTTGCCGACTTTATCCAATGGGCCAAGGATCACGACATCCCGGTGGGTCCGGGGCGGGGCTCGGGCGCGGGGTCGCTGGTGGCTTATGCGCTGACGATCACCGACCTTGATCCGTTACGTTATTCGTTGCTGTTTGAACGCTTCCTCAACCCCGAGCGGGTTTCTATGCCCGACTTCGATATCGACTTCTGCATGGACCGCCGCGAAGAGGTGATCCGCTATGTGCAGCAGAAATACGGGCGCGACAAGGTGGGGCAGATTATCACCTTCGGTGCTTTGCTGTCCAAGGCTGCTGTGCGCGATATCGGGCGCGTATTGCAAATGCCTTACGGTCAGGTGGATCGCCTGTCCAAGATGATACCGGTTGAAGGCGTGAAGCCGGTTTCCATCGAGAAAGCCTTGAAGGACGAACCTCGTCTGCGTGAAGAGGCGCGCAATGAAGAGGTGGTGGATCGCCTTCTGACCTACGGCCAACAGGTCGAAGGCTTGCTGCGAAACGCTTCGACCCACGCTGCAGGGGTGGTGATCGGGGACCGGCCGTTGGACGCGCTGGTGCCTTTGTATCAGGATCCACGCTCGGACATGCCCGCGACCCAGTTCAACATGAAATGGGTTGAACAGGCAGGGTTGGTGAAGTTCGACTTTCTAGGCCTGAAAACCCTGACGGTGATTCAGAACGCGATGGATCTGATCTTCAAATCCGGTCGCGATCTGCACATAGGTCCTGATGGTACAGAGCTCTATGAACCTGCCGAAGGTGCGGTGAATCAAATCAACGCTATCCCGCTGGATGATGAGGCGACGTATAAGCTCTATTCCGCGGCGAAGACAGTAGCGGTGTTCCAGGTGGAATCCTCGGGCATGATGGATGCGCTCAAGCGGATGAAACCGGACTGTATCGAAGATATCATCGCCCTCGTCGCGCTGTACCGTCCCGGCCCGATGGAGAACATCCCTAAGTTCTGCGAGGTCAAGAACAAGCTCAGCGAACGGGACACGCTGCACCCGTCCATCGACCACATTCTGGACGAAACTCAGGGCATCATCGTGTACCAGGAACAGGTGATGCAGATCGCGCAGGAAATGGCGGGATATAGCCTCGGTGGCGCGGACCTGCTACGCCGCGCGATGGGTAAGAAAATCCAGGAGGCGATGGACGCTGAGCGGCCCAAATTCCTCAAGGGTGCTGCCGAGAATGACGTGGACGAGGCCAAGGCAACTGAGGTCTGGAACCTGCTGGACAAGTTTGCCAACTACGGCTTCAACAAGTCCCACGCGGCGGCTTATGCGGTGGTCAGTTATCAGACTGGCTGGCTGAAAGCGAACCACCCGGTCGAATTCATGGCAGGTGTCATGAACTGCGATATCCACCTGACCGACAAGTTGGCCATTTACTTCGAAGAGGTCCGCAAAGGGCTGGAACTGCCCTATGTGCCGCCTTGTGTAAACCGCTCTTTGGCGACGTTCGACGTTGTGAATGGCGAACTGATCTATGCGCTGGGCGCCTTGAAAAACGTCGGTGTCGAGGCGATGAACCTTGTGGTCGAAGGGCGTCGCGCCGGAGGCGCGCAGGATGAAAAAAGCGAAAAACCCTTCGTCAACCTTTTTGACTTTGCCCGTCGAGTGGATCTGAAGAAAGTCGGAAAACGCCCGTTGGAAATGCTGGCGCGCGCTGGGGCCTTTGACGAACTCGATAAGAACCGTCGGCGTGTGTTCGAAAGCCTTGATCGTCTGGTGCAGTATTCGGCGGCGATTCACGAGCAGAAGAACTCGAACCAGGTGTCTCTGTTTGGTGAGGCAGGTGACGACCTGCCTGAACCACGCTTGTCATTGTCACCAGATTGGTTGCCGGCCGAGCGTCTGAGTGAGGAATTCAAGGCCATCGGCTTTTACCTCTCAGGGCACCCGTTGGACGATTACATGCCCGCGCTTAAACGCAAACAGGTGCTAACGCTGGATGAAGTTACGGAAAAGGCGCGCTCGGGCCCGTTGATCGCCAAGATGGCCGGTGTTGTAGCCGGACGGCAGGAACGGAAATCGGCCAAGGGCAACCGCTTTGCTTTTGCGCAGCTCTCGGATCCAACAGGCGCTTACGAGGTCACACTGTTTTCGGACACTTTGGAGAAATGCCGCGAGTTTTTGGAAACTGGTGCGCAGGTGGTGCTGACTGCCGAGGCGACGATGGAAGCGGACCAGCTCAAGCTGCTGGGTCGGTCGGTTGGACCAGCGGATTCATTGGTGGCCGAAGCCGGTGCCACCGGGCTGCGTATTTTCGTTGATGAGGCACAGGCGGTAGCAACCGTCGCCAAAGTGCTGGAAGACGCCGCGACTGCTGCCAAAGGCGCAGCGCGGGGTCCGATCCAATTGCTGCTGTTGGACCCAAGCCTGCCGGGTGACGTTGAAATGGATCTTGGGCGCGAGTTCCCGATAAACCCTCAGATCAAGGGTGCAATTAAATCGCTGGAAGGTGTGATGAGCGTCGAAGAGATCTGACACCGCTTTGTTGCCAGATAGTTAGCGCCTCGTTAGGCTGATCTGACAGAAATGTCTTTAGGTCATGCCATGGGAGGGCATTGATATGACGTTCGCAGGTCTCACGTTCAGAACAATTGTATTTGGTGCGGCAGCATCGCTGGCTTTGGTGTCCGCTTCGGCGGGTCTGGCGGATGACAAAGACGACAAGAAGAAAAAGCAGACGATCGAGGGTGCCCTGATCGGTGCTGGAGTGGGCGCTTTGATCGGCGACGGCAAAGGGGCGGCCATCGGCGGTGTGGCCGGTGCAATTATCGGACATAATTGGAAGTGATTGCCATGCGTATGACCCTAACCAAGATTTTTGTTATAGGGATTTGCGTGTCTCTATCCGGAGCTGCGCTGGCTGATGAGGCAGCGGAGCAGATGGTGCAGGACGCATTGCCCGTAATGCACTACACCTGCGCCTCGATTGCGGAAGAGGCGGATGGCGACGAAGCTTTTGTTGTGTCCGTTGTTGAGAAGATGACGGCCTTGTCGCTCTACAACCGGCAAATCAACATCGAAGACCACGCGACGACTGATGAGGAAAAAGCCCAGCTGCGCGAAGCGTTCATTGCTGCTTTGTCCGAGGGGTGTGCGGCTGACAAGAACGCCCTTTTGGGCGGTGTCGTCGACAATGCGGTGAAATCAACGCTGGGGCTGTAGTCCTCAGTAATGTGGCGGGCGTTCGTCACCAAAGACAACGCCGCCCGACCCTTCCTGCGCGCGTTCTGCCTCGCGCTGCAACAGCATTTCGACCCGGCGCGTCAGGCGGTCGATCTCACCTTGCTGACGGGTGACGACCGCGTTCAGTTCTTCGACCGTACGAGTCAGATGGGCGAACTGTTCTTCCAGATGCTGCATGGGGTACTCCTTGATGTGCCGGTCATAGCGACCCTGTGCCGCCATGGCCAGCGAAAGCGCGCCTTGCCCCGATGCGGGCCATGGGATAGACCGCGCGCGGAACATGACCCGTGAAGGACGCCCCCGATGGCCAAGCCCAAGAAACAGCCCCGCCCCAAGGCCGTAACGCCAAAAGGGTTTCGTGACTATTTCGGCGAGGAAGTCACGCAGCGCACCGAGATGCTGCGGACGATTGCGGCTGTCTATCATCGTTACGGGTTTGACGCCTTGGAAAGCAGCGCCGTTGAAACTGTCGAGGCGCTGGGCAAGTTCCTGCCCGATGTGGATCGCCCAAACGAAGGCGTCTTTGCCTGGCAGGAATTCGACGAAGGCGGCAACGGCGATTGGATGGCCCTGCGCTACGACCTGACCGCTCCGTTGGCCCGCGTCTACGCACAACACCGCAACGACCTGCCGACGCCTTACCGTCGGTATGCGATGGGTCCGGTCTGGCGTAACGAAAAGCCGGGGCCGGGGCGGTACCGTCAGTTCTATCAATGTGATGCGGATACGGTGGGCACGGCCTCGATGGCTGCGGATGCCGAGATTTGCGCGATGTTGTCGGATACGCTGGAAACCGTCGGCATTCCGCGCGGAGACTATCTGGTGCGCGTCAACAACCGCAAGGTTCTGAACGGTGTGCTCGAGGCGATGGGCCTGGGCGAGGACGTCGCCGCGCGCGACAACGTTCTGCGCACCATCGACAAGTTCGACAAAGTGGGCGAGGTCGGTGTGCGCGAGCTGCTGACCAAGGGTCGTCTGGACGCCTCGGGTGCGTTTATCGACGGCGTGGGTCTCAGCGACGATCAGGCCGAGCCCGTGATTGCGTTTTTGACCTCAAAGGCCACAGATACCGCCGGAACGCTGGCCAACCTGCGCGCGGCCGTGGGCGACAGCAAGATCGGCGCGGATGGCATCGCCGAGTTGGAACAAATTGGCGCGCTGCTGGATGCAGGTGGCTATGGTTCGGACCGGATCGAGATTGACCCTTCGGTTGTGCGTGGTCTCGGTTACTACACCGGCCCGGTCTATGAAGCTGAACTGACCTTTGAGATTTTCGACGAGAAAGGCCGCAAACGGCAATTCGGGTCGGTCTCTGGCGGTGGTCGCTATGACGATCTGGTCAAACGCTTTACCGGGCAGGAAGTGCCTGCGACCGGTATCTCGATCGGCGTTGACCGTCTGCTGGCCGCGTTGCGCGAAAAGGGCCGGATCGCTGCCCAAGCAACAGGTCCGGTGGTTGTTACCGTGATGGACCGCGACCGGATGGCCGACTATCAGGCGATGGTGGCCGAGCTGCGTAATGCGGGTATTCGGGCTGAAGTCTACTTGGGCAATCCTAAGAACTTCGGCAATCAGCTGAAGTACGCGGACAAGCGGAACTCGCCCATCGCGGTGATCGAAGGCGGTGACGAAAAGGCCAACGGGATCGTGCAAATCAAGGACCTGATCCTGGGCGCGAAGATTGCCGAAAGCGCGACTCTGGAAGAATGGAAAGAACGCCCCAGCCAGTTCGAAGTGCCACGTGGCGATCTGGTCGCCAAGGTGCGCGAAATTCTGGACAGTCAGGACTGAGCCATGCCCAACCGCTCCCAGATACAGGCCCGCGCCGCGATGATGCGTGTCCGGTTTGAGGCGGCTGGCGCTCAGGTCGTGGATACGCCCCTGTTGCAGCCGGCGGAGACTTTGCTGGATCTTTACGGAGAAGACATCCGCGCCCGCGCCTATGTGACCTCGGACGCCCTGCGCGGCGAACAGATGCTGCGCCCGGATTTCACCTTGCCAGTGGTGCAGATGCACATGAGCGATGGGGCCGAACCCGCGCGCTATACCTATTCGGGTGAGGTTTTTAGGCGGCAGGAACACGACCCGGACCGGGCCAATGAATACATTCAGGTCGGCTATGAGGTGTTTGACCGGAACGATCCTGCCGGGGCCGATGCCGAGGTGTTTTCGCTTTTTGCGCTGCAACTTCGCGGCTTGCCGTTGCGTGCGGCCACCGGGGATATTGGTATTCTGACGGCCGCTGTAGCCGGGTTACGCACGACCGAACGTCGCAAAGCCGCGCTGATGCGCCACTTGTGGCGGCCACGCCGGTTCCGTGTTCTGCTGGATCGTTACGCGGGCAGGACGCCAGAGCCCGAGTTGCGGTCTGATCTGCTGAACGCCACCGACCCGTTAGTGTTTGACGCGCCGATGATCGGTAAACGTCGGGCCTCGGAAATCGAGGCGCGGATCGAAGCTTTGCGCGAAGATCGTGATACCCCACCGATTTCAGACAGTGAGCTTGTCGGCCTGGAAACGCTGCTGAATGTGCGCGAGACCATGCCCTTCGCGATGGAGCAACTGCGCGATGTCGCAGTGGATTTGCCGCAGATCACCCCGGCGCTGGACCGGCTGGAGGCGCGCGTAGCTGCGTTGCAGGCGCGCGGCGTCGACGTCGCGCGCTTGGATTTCGAGGCCGCCTATGGCCGGACCTCGATGGAGTATTACGACGGGTTTGTTTTTGGTTTTTATGCCGAAGGCCGACCCGATCTGCCTCCGATCGCGACCGGCGGGCGCTATGATGCGCTGACGCGGCAACTGGGCAACGGGGCCGAAATCCCGGCTGTTGGCGGTGTGTTGCGCCCTGACCTGATGCTCGAGATCGAGGAGGGCGCGCAATGAGCCTGAAACTGGGCGTGCCCTCGAAGGGCCGGTTGATGGAAAAGACCTTTTCGTGGTTCGAAAAGCGCGGCATTGCTTTGTCCCGCAGCGGATCAGACCGGGAATATGCGGGCAAGGTCGAAGGGATCGATGGGGTCTCATTGGTTCTGCTGTCTGCCGGGGAAATCCCGCGCGAACTGGCAGCGGGGCGGATTCATCTGGGTGTCACCGGGATTGATCTGGTGCACGAGAAACTGCCGCGTTGGGAACAACAGTTGGAAGAGATTTCGCAGCTTGGCTTCGGCAAGGCGGATCTGATCATTGCAACGCCAGCCTGTTGGGTCGATGTGGATACGCTTGACGATCTGGATGCCGCTGCTGCGGCGTTTCGAAAGACCCATGGCCACCGCCTTCGGATTGCCACCAAGTATCACCGGCTGGTGCGTGAGTTCCTGACCGATGCAGGTGTGGCCGATTACACTTTGGTCGACAGCCAGGGCGCGACCGAAGGCACGGTGATGAACGAAACCGCTGAGGCGATTGCCGATATTACCTCGACCGGTGAAACGCTGCGGGCCAACCACCTGAAGATCCTGTCAGATGGTCTGATCCTGCAATCGCAGGCGACGCTGTGGCGCAGTCGGGTGGCGAAGTACGACGCGGCGGAGAAAGCGGTTCTGTCTGACCTGCTGGATCGGCTGCGTTAAAGCACGCCTATCTCTGCCAGCGCGCGGTTGAGGTCATCCGGCAGGGCATCGTCCTGCTCGCGGTTTTTGGGCAAATCAGCTGGTGTGTCCTCAGGCTTGAGATAACGCCATCCCTGAAACGGGCGCTTCAGGGCGTTCTGAGTACGATGGACCTCGGGGTCTAGCACAATGGCACACCGGCGGATGCCGTCCTCTCCGATCACCTCATCCAATCGCAGGATGCGCTGACGACACTGGATCACGCCTTTGATAACCCAATAGATCGAGCCGCCATTCAGAATCTCGGCCTCGCGCTTGGGCCACATGCGGGTCACGTGGCGCGGACAGCCATCCTGATACAGCGGCTTGCGGCTATCCTGCCAGGCTATCAGCGTATCGACGCTTTCTGACCCGACAGACAGTTTTATGAGGTTTACGTACTTATCCACAGCTTTCCCACAGAGTCGTCCCAAGGTCGATCTTTATATTGTAGCTCACAGCACGCAGTCATCAAGGTGTTGTGGTGCAGGGGTGAATTAGGGTACTCTGAATACCTCTTTCAGAACAGGGAATCACCAATGAGCCGCTTTGCCGCCCCCATCGCCGAGCAGATCTGGGACATGAAATACCGCTTTAAACAAGCGGACGGCACACCCATCGATCAAACGGTGGAAGACAGTTGGCGGCGCATTGCCCGCGATCTGGCGCGGGTCGAAAAAGACCCGGCGCATTGGGAAGAGGAGTTCTACCAGGCGCTGGAGGATTTCAAATACCTGCCTGCGGGGCGGATCACGGCGGGTGCGGGCACGGCGCGGCAGGTGACACTGTTCAACTGCTTCGTCATGGGCACCGTGCCCGACAGCATGGGCGGCATTTTCGATATGCTGAAAGAGGCCGCGCTGACCATGCAGCAGGGCGGGGGGATAGGGTATGATTTCTCGACCATCCGACCGCGCGGTGCAGATGTGAAGGGCGTTGCAGCGGATGCCTCGGGCCCGCTGAGTTTCATGGATGTGTGGGATGCCATGTGCCGCACGATCATGTCCGCAGGATCACGTCGTGGGGCGATGATGGCGACCATGCGCTGCGACCATCCCGATATCGAACAGTTCATCACCGCCAAATCCGATCCGGCCCGTCTGCGCATGTTCAACATGTCGGTGCTTGTAACTGATCCGTTCATGGAGGCCGTCAAAGCCGATGGCCCGTGGGAGTTGGTGTTTGATAACAAGGTCTATCACACCGTTCAGGCGCGTGATCTGTGGAACAAGATCATGCAGGCGACTTATGACTATGCCGAGCCGGGCGTGATCTTCATCGACCGCATCAATCAGGCCAACAACCTCAGCTACGTTGAAACCATTGCCGCCACCAACCCGTGTGGTGAGCAGCCTCTGCCGCCGTATGGCGCGTGTCTGCTGGGTTCGATCAATCTGGCGCGTCTGGTCGCGGACCCGTTTGAGGACGCAGCCCATCTGGACGAGGAGGCTTTGCAAAAGCTTGTCGCCACCGCTGTTCGGATGATGGACAATGTGGTGGATGCCTCGAAATTCCCGCTGGCCGAGCAAGAGGCTGAGGCGCAAGACAAGCGCCGCATCGGTCTTGGCGTAACCGGTCTGGCGGATGCGCTGCTGATGCTGGGCTTGCGCTATGGCTCGGACGAGGCGGCGCGTCAGACCGAGCGCTGGTTGCACGCAATTGCCCGCGCCGCGTATCTGGCGTCGGTCGACTTGGCGAAGGAAAAAGGGGCGTTCCCCCTGTTCAACGCCGAGAAATATCTGGCCAGCGGCACGATGCTTCAGATGGATGAGGATGTGCGCGACGCGATCCGAGACCATGGTATCCGCAATGCGCTTTTGACCTCGATTGCGCCGACCGGGACGATCTCTTTGTACGCGGGCAATGTGTCGTCGGGTATCGAGCCGGTTTTTGCCTACGCTTACACGCGCAAGGTTTTGCAGAAAGACGGTTCGCGGACCGAAGAAGAGGTCGTGGATTACGCGGTGCAGATGTGGCGCGACAAGTTCGGTGACACGGAACTGCCGGACTATTTCGTCAACGCGCAAACCCTGTCCCCGTCTGATCACGTCAAGATGCAGGCGGCGGCGCAGAAATGGATCGACAGTTCGATTTCCAAGACGATCAACTGCCCCGAAGATATCAGCTTTGACGCCTTTAAAGACGTCTACATGCAGGCCTGGGATCAGGGCTGTAAAGGCTGCACGACCTATCGCCCGAATGATGTGACCGGTTCGGTCCTGACCGTTTCGGAAAGCGACGACAAAGTGCCCGGAGAAAGCGCAGATGCGCCCCATGAGGTCGATGGCGGAGACGTAATCTACATGTCCGAACCGCTGGACCGTCCGCAGGCCTTGGAAGGTTCCACATACAAATTGAAGTGGCCCGACAGCGAGCACGCGATTTACCTGACCATCAACGATATTGTCATCGGAGGCCGCCGTCGCCCGTTTGAAGTGTTCATCAACTCGAAGAACATGGAGCATTATGCCTGGACGCTGGCGCTGACCCGCATGATCTCGGCCGTGTTCCGTCGCGGTGGCGATGTGTCTTTTGTTGTCGAAGAGCTGAAAGCCGTTTTCGACCCGCGCGGTGGGGCCTGGGTGCAGGGGAAATACATCCCGTCGATATTGGCCGCGATTGGCGGTGTGATCGAGCAGCACATGATCAATATCGGCTTTCTGGAAGGCGAAGGGATGGGGCTTAAATCCGACCCGCAGGCACAAGTCGTCAATATGGACGCTCCACGCGGCAAAGCCTGCCCATCCTGCGGTCAGTACGACATGGTGATGATCGAGGGCTGCATGACCTGCCGCAGTTGCGGGCATTCTAAGTGCGGCTAATCCGTTCGGTGCGACCTCAACTTCTGAACCGCAAGGCAATACGAACCCATTTCGGCGGTTTTAGCGCCCATACACAAGGTCATTAGCGCCCACAACTCGTAATTCTTCGGTTTTGCAGGAAAAAAGGCGCCGGATTTTTGGTCACCGGCGCCTTCTTCTTTTTTAGTGCGAGATTGGAAGTGTACCCAGAAATCTCACGAGAATTGATGACGAGAGAGGCGATCAATAGTAGCTGGAGCTAATAATCGCTAGCCAATCGGAAACCTTACTGGTGACTGAGAGTATTTTGAGTTAGTGGCCTGACGGCACGCCAGGCCCTCACTAATTAAGTCCGGGCGCTAGAGACCTCGAAGTGGGTTTTCACCACACGCAACAAGTGCTCATAATCACCTTGGACGGCGTCCTCAAGGAAGCCCTGAATTCTGGCTTGTTCTGCTCCGGCTCTTTCGGCTGCGGACTGGCAGCGCGCCAGCACTTCAAAAGCGTTTGTGTTTGTCCTGGGCAGGTCAATGGTTGCAAGTTTTTTCATGTCAAATCCTCATGTAGAATACCGTACAACAATCGCAGGTCGAAATTAATCTCACGTATAAGAATTGCTGACTTTGGCCTCATCCAACGAACTTCTCCAGATTTGACATAAACCGCGATAATAGGCTCAGCGGCAAATGATCCCTGTTAAAAGCGGCCATACGCTCAGTATGCAGCAAATCACGGTATTGAGCCCAAAGTACCGAATGCTGCGTGCCCAACCAATGGCGGCTATGCAACTTGCCCCAACGCGCTTAGTGTCACGTGCATGAGCACGTTCCGAAACGCCAAACCTTCCGACGCAACTCGATGCTTTGAGATTGAAACTGCTGCCTATGAAGGCGACGAAGCAGCAACTCTCAAAAAGATATCCAAGAGGATTGAGGAATATCCCGATGGTTTCCTCATTCTTGAAGAACAAGGTGAGATCGTTGGCTTTATCAATTGCGGATGTGCCCATGACGTCGAAATGTCTGATGAGGAATTTAAGGAGCTTGTGGGGCATGATCCCGACGCTCCGAATGTCGTCATTATGTCTGTCGTCGTTGATCCTGCCCATCAGGGAAGGGGCCTATCGCGGGCATTGATGACTGAATTCGTCGACCGCATGAGAAAAGTGGGTAAAGCGGCGATCTTCCTTATGTGCAAAGAGAATCACGTCCCACTGTATGAGCGATTTGGATACAGCTATTTGCAGCCATCGACTTCCGACCATGGAGGAATGACTTGGCATGAGATGTCTATGAAGCTTTGAATTCTTTGGAGTACTAGACGTGATACCACTTGAAAGGCCTTTGAGATTGGCCGTTGAAACTGATGCTCATGCACTTGCGGACTTAGTGAATTTTGCAGGTGAAGGCCTCCCGCTCCATGTCTGGACCGGGCTGGCACAAGATGGCGAGGATCCTTGGGCCGTCGGTCGCGCGACAGGCCGAAAAGGCACGAGAGGGGCAAGTAGTTGTAATTGACTATGGAAACGGGGCAGTTGCTGGGCTCACGGGCTACGGGATCGGATCAGAACCAGAAGAAATTGGAGATGACTTCCCAGCGTTGTTCCGCCCCTTGCAGGAGCTGGAAAACAAAGCGTTAGACAGCTGGTATGTGAATGTTCTGGCTTGTTACCCAGAGAACCGGGGGCAAGGACTTGGTTCAAGACTACTCGATGTCGCCGACGAGATAGCCCGAGATGCGGGATACAACAAAATGAGCGTTATTGTCGCTGATGAAAACGTGGGAGCGAGACGTCTATACGAGCGAAAGGGATACTCTGAGCTGGATAAAGCCCCATGCGCCAAAGATGGGTGGGAGACTGAGACCGAAAACTGGGTTCTCCTCGTCAAGTCGCTGTCGTGACGCCGCGCGAAATCGGTCTTTTCTTGTGTAGGCTACTCTCGCTTTTGGGCTAACGTTGCGCAAGGGCGCCAACACTCATTTTTTGCTGTACCGCCCGAGGGCCGTCGTTGGTCTGAGAGGTACGTAGGTCGGGAGTGTCCCGCATAGCAGTCGCTCTCACCGAGTGCGGCGACTGTCTGCTTCGGAGTCCACTTTGACCGATGCTGCGCGATACCCCAATGACAGCAATGCGCAGGAAGCTGACTTTGCAAAATTCGGTTGTCGTCATAGCAGAAGTTTATCAAATGTATGGTTTTGGTCCTGAATATGAAGGGAAATGAACCGATCTCCCACTTCAGGAAATTCGACCGAAAATCCCTCGCGCGCATCGATGTCCCGCCCAACTTCCACCCAAGAGCGAACAGATGTCAGCCCGGTGTATACCAAATGGGTGAGGTGTAGGCCCGCTCCTGATGGATCAACAGCCCTTCTTCGGGCACGTCTGCTCCCAACCGGACGCGGTCGTAGGCCAGCCAGGTTGGCGTCGGGATTTCTAGAACGCGAACGTAGTAAAACGCGGGCTTCGCGGAATCGAAGTCCGGATCCTCCCAGTGGCCTGCCAGGTACGCCCGTCCTATATCATTTGTGTAGGTGGCGTTCTCAACGTCGACAGTTGAGCCGATGGGGCCCAACTTCCCATCGGCATCGACGGCCCGATCACCCGCCCACGCGACCTCGAAGACCCGCTCTTGCGCATCCCCATTGTCGTCGAGCCAGGCTTTGACAATTTGGATGCGGTCAAGATTTGCACCGTCCGGGTCACGAAGCGCCCTGATGACAAACCGAGGCGCGGCACCATCGGCTGCTGCGATCAGGTCTCCGCCCATCGGTACGCCACGAATGTACCCCTGATCTCCGAAATCCGGCAGATGTACGTCAGCTGGTTCAAAATCCCATCCGCCAAAGACGCGAACGGATATCCGCGTGCCTGTCGTCGCATAGGTTTCCTTGCGCGCCATGGCATCCCACAAGGCTTCACGGGTGTTTTCGCGTGCCCAGACCCCTTGAAGGCCGGATGCAAGGGATTCCCAATGGCGGATTGTAATAGAACCGTCATTACCTGCGCGCCTGTCCGTAACAACCACATCTTCGTACCGTTCTTCTTCCGTCCCCGGTTCAACGCCCGAAAACTTGCCGAAATAGTTTTCCTCGCGTGTCGTGGACAAGGATGTATGGCTATCCGTTGCGCCAACCATACCGAATTTGAACGGGTTCACGCCGAGCTGGGACTGTTGCTCAAGTCCGACCTTGAGCGCAGAACGCGCATATTCGAACTCCAGCATCTCCGGCGTTTTGGCATTGAAGCCAAAATCACCCTTGTCCCAGTTGTAGTAGTCGGCAAACTCGTCATTTGGCGACAGGAACGGGTGCGTCTCTCCATCCCCCTTTATCTGGGTCACCTCGTAAAGGGGTTCCCACCGCATACGCCGCTCGGCGTAGTCTGCGTCTATCGGTTCGCCATTCATGCGCTCCACAGCGAACATAAGGCCGTTGGAAAGATTGCCGTTATGCGGAATGGCGAGCGCTTGACCGCCTGTTAGTTCCTCGTAGCGCTCCACATAGTCCCAAAGATCTTCGGGATCGGTGCTGTCGAAGGTCGAGAACGGAATGACCTGCCTAGCCTCTTCCGCGCCATCGCGGAAGACCACAACACGGTGCAGGTTTCTGGCGTCTGGCGAAGAGGTCCACTCGAATCCATGGAATGCCGTGAAGACACCCGGCTCGTTGTGCCTGTCGACGTCATCTACTATCCGGTCCCACATGCTACCAACCAGTTTGGGATTTGGCAGCAGGTCGGTTCCTGTCGCGATGCCTTCCTCCCCCCATCTGGCATAGGCGCCCCATGGATCACCGGCCTTAACAAGGTCATGGACTTCCCGACCAAAAGGTATCCGCAGTAAATCGGCATTGGATTCCTCGATCAAAAGCGCCAGTCCGAGGTTCTCTGCATGATCGGCGATAACTAGAAAATCCAGCGGCCTTACCAGCCTTGCGCGCTCGCCAAAGGACGCGACAACCATCTCGCCTTTTGCGAAACGCAGCGCCTCATCCGGGCCAAGCCGGTTGCCGATCATACCAGCGTCCGTCGAGAAGGATGTATGCAAATGCGTGTCGCCCCAATAGACCTGGCGAGGGTTCGCTTGGTGCAGGTAGGGGGAGTATTCCGGAGCGCCAATCGCCGCTTGGCTTTGCTGCGGTGAGATTTCTTGCGCAAACGATGGCGCTGCGCAAAGAAGGGCTGCGGAAGCTAAAAGCATTGATCTCATAGCGTTTCCTCTCATATGGCGGTACATCCAAGGTGTGCTGTGCGGGTGCCGCATAGCGTCAATAATCGTCACAGAATGGTGTTGCCTTGGAGAGTAACAACGAGCTGCTTATAGAGCTATGCTGTTGCATCGTTTGAACGAAAGTGCCGCACACTAACCATTGGATACGGGCAGTCGACAGTGACAAGCCTATTGAGAGGCGGACCATTGCCTAACTCGCGAGGGCCTTCTCCGATAAAATTGGTAGCCGAAAAGTGGTCATTCGGTTTCCGGAAGGCAATGTCATCTTTGTTCGGATAGTTTTGAAAAACCGGAATTGCAAAGTCTTGTTTTGAAGGTCGGGTTCGGGCTGCCACCAGCCATTGATGTGCGAGTGAAGAATGACCACTCAAGCTTAAAAGCAGGACTTCAGTTCTTTGTCTCGGCGCGTACTTTGACGTGGTTTCCTTAACTGGCCTTCAGAGCGCTTCCCCTATTTGCGTGTTCGAAAAGGAATTAGCAATCTGTTATACTACTTGGGTAGGCCAAACTGGAGAGTAGCATGGAACGACGTCTTGCCACTGTGCTTGCGACGGATGTCGTCGGATACTCAGCTCTGATGCAACGCTCTGAAGCGGCTACAATATCCCGCTTAAAACGGCTGCGAAAAATTGTAAAAGAGTTAGCGGATCACCATGGTGCCAGGGTAATAAGTTGGTCTGGCGACGGGGCGATAGCAGAATTCAACAGTCCCGTTTCAGCTGTGCGCGGTGCTTTTGAGTTGCAGCGCGAACTCTCGGCCCCTCACAACGCTCAAGAAATTGGTCTTCAACTACGTATTGGTATCCATCTCGCCGATGTGATCGTTGATGGGGAGGATTTACTAGGAGACGGCGTGAATATTGCTGCGCGGATTGAAGCGGAGGCCGATCCAGGCGGGGTTTGGGTTTCGCATGCCGTGTTCGAGCAAGCAAAACGTGGCGCGCAGGTAAGGTTCAAATCGCTTGGCCCTCGAAAATTGAAGAATATCGAGGAGGCTGTCGAGCTTTATGCAGTTGAGGGAGAATTGGGTCTGCACAGCTTCATGCGGACACAAGGTGTGCCCCAAACACCGGTTGCCAAACCTATGCAACGTGAAAACGGTGTGATCGTTCTTCCATTCCGGAATCGCAGTATGGATCAAGAACAGAGGTATTTTGCGGAAGGGTTGACGGAGGACTTAATCACCGAACTTTCTCGTTTTAAGGAGTTGTTTGTAATTTCGCGCAATGCCAGCTTTTCACTGGAAGGGCGCGAAGCTTCTCCGGAAATTGTGTGTAGCGAAACAGGTGTTCGTTACGCTGTCGAAGGTGGAGTGCGTGTTTTCGGAGGGCGTGTGAGGATTTCAGCGCGTCTGTATGATGGTGTAAACGGTGCGCAAGTTTGGTCGGAAAATTACGACTGCAACTTGGATGACCTGTTTGGCGTTCAGGATGATATGGTCGCCAAAATATCCGCTGCTGTCGCAGGTCGCGTCGAACTAGACGCCGAAAAATCCGCCAAAACAAAACCCACAGATGACATGGTAGCCTACGACTGCCTGAAGCGAGGGCTTCACTACCACCGCATCGGTGGGGTAACCCGCGAGAACTCTGAAAAAGCTATTAAATGGCTGACAAAAGCCTTGGAAAAAGATCCGAAACTTGGAAGGGCACAAGCTTGGTTGGCTTGTGCCGTTGCAACGCGGGACGAATGGCTTGGGATAAAAGATGACGATTTGTACTGGGAGATGGGGCGTCGGGCTTTGGAATTGGACGGCAACGATGCTGAGGTGCATCGGATCATGGGATCGTTGTCCCTGTACAAAGAGGACTTTGACAACGCGCTTTATCACTACACGCGCGCGCTCGAAATAACACCGAACCACGCGTACATCGTTGCGCATGCGGGAAATGTTCATAACTATGTTGGGGATGGTGAAACCGGCCTTGATTTTCAGCGGCGCGCGGAGGCACTAGATCCGTTTCTTCCGGAGTATTGCCGCGAAGTGGGTGTAATCGCGCATTATGTTCTGGGAAATTGGGAAGCTTGTTTTCGGGCCGCCACCGCGTTTCCTCGTATTACACGCCGGGCTGCGGCTTACAGAGCCGCAGCTGCTTTACATTTGGATGACCCGACCCGTTTGCATCGCGCCGTTCAACGTTTGGCTACTGTGGATCCAGATTTCGACGCCGAAGTATTTGTTTCCGTTGAGCGCTTTCAGGACAACCGACGAAATGAGCAACTTCAAGAAGAGATGCGCGGGGTATCAGCGCTGATAAACAAAGTCTCATTGCGTGCAGTTGTCTGACGAACAGGTGGCAAGTATCGGGTCTAAGAATTTGTCTGTGGAACTGACTACGTGAAAACTGAATGGTCTGATATTTTTCACCTTTCCAAGTTGGCTTTGTCCTGCATCTCCAAGATATAAGTTCCCTAAAGGTCCGCCTAGGGCTGCCTCCAGTCATCTAAAAGGGAGGCGGCGAAGGTCGACTACGCGCCCAAAGCAGTCGCTACCTTCGTTCTCAGAGTTTGAACGGATGGCAAATGTCGAGATTCTATTCTTCCGGAAGCTATATGCTATTGGCGCATGTCATCCTTCACCAGACTTAAAACAATATCCGTTATCATGTCCTCGACAACATTGTTTTCCACAGCCAAAGATCGCGCTGTCACGGAATATCCCTCGAAATAAGGAACTAAGAGGGCCTTCACTTTTTCACGATCAACCGTGTCTAATTCGTCGCTAAGTGCATATTCCGCCATGAGATCGGCAAAGCGGCGATAGTAATCCATTAGGGAGTTATCAACGATTTCATTTCTGCTTGATATTGCCCAGATCTCGCGGAATGCGCGGCACATGTCGCTAATCTGCTGACCGTGCGATAGACCCGCGGTCACGAGAAACCGGACGCGTTCGCGTTCGCTCTCCGCTATGCTTTCTTCAGTCAATTTTTGCAGGCTTTTCGCACATTCGTCGAAGTACTGCGCGACCATTGCGATGAGAACATCGTCGCGAGACTTGAAGTAGTACTGCACGTTGCTCAATCGCATACCGGCGCAATCGGCGATCCGGCGCATCGTAAGACCTGCGTCTCCTGTCTCGATCAAGAGTTTGAGCGCGCATTCCAGAATCTGCGCTTCTTTTGCTGATCTGTTTCTGGCTGTAATTATTTGATCCACCTTAGATTTTTAAATCCCTCTTACATGTTTCTACAGTTCTTTTTCTCGCTCCACAAATTAAGGGATTGATCTGGTTGGTCAAGTGACCTAGTAATTTTGGTCATGTGACCAAATTGAGAGAATCCCCATGATCGAAGCTTTGCGCACACCGGAAATCCATTTTGAAGGACTGTCTGAGTATCCCTTCCGACCGCACTACGTTGATGACCTGCCAGGGTATGAAGGACTGCGCGGTCACTACATCGACGAAGGGAGCACTGATGCGCAGGAGGTGTTCCTCTGTCTGCACGGTGAACCCAGCTGGAGCTACATCTATCGAAAGATGATCCCGGTTTTTGTCGGCGCGGGAGCGCGTGTCATTGCACCGGACTGGCTGGGTTTTGGTAAGTCCGACAAGCCCGTGGATGATGACATCTACTCCTTCCACTTCCATCGCGATTATATGCTGGCGCTGATTGAGCGTCTCGATCTGCGCAACATTACACTCGTAGTACAGGACTGGGGTGGTGTGCTTGGCCTTACGCTGCCGATGGAAATGCCAGAGCGGTTCAAGCGGCTTTTGATCATGAACACGGGGCTCATGGCAGGCCCGGTCGATATGCCGGCCTTCGATGCGTGGCAGGCGGACATCGACTCTGATCCGGACGTTCCCATAGAGTTTATCATGCAAAAGAATGAACCCAGCATGTCAGTGGCCGCAGCGGCTGCCTATGCAGCACCTTTCCCGGATGCAACCTACAAAGCCGGTGTTCGTAAGTTCCCCCACTTGATTGCACGCACCATGGATGCTCCCGGCGTGGATACTTCGCAGAAAGCGGCTCAGTTCTGGTCGTCTGAGTGGGACGGCGAGAGCTTCATGGCCATCGGCATGAAGGATGAAATGCTCGGCCCATACGTGATGAACCACCTGCGCACGTTCATCAAGGGCTGTCCGGACCCACTGGAAATTCCTGAAGGCGGACACTTCGTGCAGGAAGCGGCAGGGCTTTTGATCGCTGAACGCGCCTTGACCCATTTTGGTCTAAACAAGACCTGACTTCGCACGTTGAACGAAAAACCGAAATCGAAATGCTGGAGAGATTTATGAGCAATGAAATCCTCGTCATCGGTGCCACCGGTAAAACAGGGAAACGGGTCGCGAAGCGACTGGAGGCGCGCGGTTTGGCCGCAAGATACGGAACACGGCGAAGCGCTATTCCGTTTGATTGGGAAAACCCTGAAACATGGCGGGCATCTTTGGCGGGAATAAAATCGGCTTACGTCGCCTATTCTCCAGACCTCGCTGTGCCCTCCGCCCACGGCGTAATTGCAGCCTTTGTCAAAGCCGCGGAAGAGGCCGGACTTCACCGTGTCGTCATGCTGTCAGAGCGCAACGAGGCGCGCGCTCAGGCGTGCGAGCAATTGATCAAGGACTCTTCTCTTGAATGGACAATCCTTCAACCAAGTTGGTTCATGCAAAACTTCAGCGAAGGCGGGTTCCTTGAAAGCGTTCTTGCTGGTGAGGTCTCGGCTCCCGACTCCGGTGCAAAGGAGCCGTGGGTAGATCTGGAAGATGTAGCGGACGTAGCCGTTGCAGCCCTATTGGAAGAGGGCCACGCCGGACAAGTGTATGAAATCACCGGCGCTGACTTGCTCACTTGGGACGAAGCGGTGGCGGAAATTGCGGCCGTGACCGGGCGAAACATTACTTACAAAACAATCACACCCAAGGAGTTTGAAACAACGCTGATCGCCGCTGGGTTTCCGAATGCGGATGCTGAATTTGTTGCCAAGCTTGTTGCGCAAATACTTGATGGGAAAAACGCTAGCACTTCAAATGGCCTTCAGCGATCTTTGGGTCGTGAACCCAGAAGTTTCCGACAATTTGCGGAAGCAGCAAATGCGGTCGGGTGTTGGCCTTAATCACTATGACAATAGTCAGACCTCTTGCGGCACAAGACGACTGTCCGCTCCGTCCCGCAAAGCCGGAATTGCAAAGTCTTGTTTTGAATGTCGGGTTTGGGCTGCCTCCAGCCAAACATGCTTGCCGCAAAGAGTGGCCGCTACGAGCCCATTGCACTCAATGCTGCGCGACGCATGAAGGTCAGCAAGGTCAGCTTCAGAAATACTCTAACATCCAGAGGGCCGCAGCAATCATTCGTTGTAAACGATGTTACTGCGTAGCCTCGCTGCGGGTGATAAACTGGTTAATGCGGCGCCACATTTCGGGCGGGTTCGCGTACATCGGAAAATGGCCGCAGTCCGGAATTTCAGCGAGTTCCACGCCTTGAGCAGCAATGTGGGGCAAATAGCTCAGAGAAGCATTCTGATTGCCGTACATGAACATCTTCGGGCACGGCAGGCCAAGAAACCGTTCCATCAGCCCAGCGTTGTCTGACAGGTCGACCATCGAGGTGAAGATACCTCGCACCGCCTTTGGGCGTACCTTATGCGCCAGACTGGCGGCAAAGAGCGGGCTCGACCAAGCAGGTGCCCGGCTGGCGCGTTCGATGAAGTCATTCATAAAAGCTTCGGGGTTTTCAGCCGGGTAGTCATGAATCTGACGGCTGAGGAAACAGTCCTCGGGCGCGATGTTGCCTTCTATGTCGCAAAAACTCAGGACACGTTCCGGATGGGCGCTCGCCAGCATCAAAGCCGTGAGGCCACCCATTGAATGGCCCACGAGATGAAAGTGATCAATCCGCTCGACGTCCAGCATGGCAAGGGCGGTGTTGACGAGAAAGGGGATGTCAACGCGGCTGGGGTCGTCACAGGTCGTCCGCCCGCATCCCGGAGCGTCATATGCCAAGATCCCGTGCTGATCGAAGTCCCGGTGGCGTTGAATATCTGCGTAATCCTCTTTGGTCGAGCCAAAGCCGTGCAGGAATAGTATAGGGGCTTTCTCGCCCTTTCGTCGGAGTGCGGAGACATTCACTTCAGTGCCATCAACGTAGAGCCTGCGCATGGTTTGCTGGAACTCGGGACTCATCCGGTTTTCCTTTCCAAACGCGTGACCTCGGGTATGCCATAGATTTCTGCCAGCGTACCGCCGTTACCAAGCGCAGCCAACGCACGGGCTTCCTTCGCTTTCAAAGATCGATATGCGTCAAGTACGATTTCGACACGGGACCAGGGAACGATTGTCACACCGTCCCCATCCGCCACCACTAGGTCACCGGGGCATACGGCCACGCCGCCGCAGGCGATTGGGCCGTCAATTTCGCCTCCGAAATTCTTGTGCGGGCCGGCGGGAACGGTCCCTCGGGTAAAACATGGAAAGGCACTGGCCGTAATTTCCGACCTGTCGCGCACAGCCCCGTCAATGACAAGTCCCGCGATGCCTTTCCGCCGCGCCGCTTCGGTCATCAACCCGCCCCAAACGGCGTTGCCCAGGAAACTTCCCGCATCCGCAACCAAGACATCGCCTCGCTCCACCAGATCAAGTGCGGCATGCAGCGCACTATTGTCACCCACTGTGCAACGGACTGTGCGGGCCTGACCAACCAAGCGCATGTTCGGGGCCAGTGGCTGGATGCCCCCATCCATCGCCTGCGCCCGGTCAAGACAATCAGAGACAGCGGCGGCCTCTGCCCCCGCCCAAGCGGCCATTTCCTCGGTGGAAAGTCGAGGAAAATCGGCCTTGTGCTGCGTAACCGGCACGGCTCAGCCTGCTCCGAACCCGGAACCAGGCTTGCGATATTCATTGCGCGGGGGCGCAAAGATATCCAGAACGCGACATCCATCGGCGCCTGCGCGCATCGTGTGCGGCACGCCACCCGGTGTGCGCCAGAAGTCGCCCTTTGCAAACGGGATTTCCTGGTCACCTTGAACCCGGATACCAGACCCTTCAAGACACATGCCCCATTGTTCTTCCGGGTGCTGGTGCAGGTTTCCCGACGCGCCCGGCTGGACCGTGACGACGGAAATCATCGCCTGATCGCCTGGGTAGATATGCGCTGACAATCCGTCCGCCAGTTGCCGTACGATCGCGTTACTGCAATCATCAATATTGTGAAATTCCGGGTGTTTGGTCATGGCTCATTTTCCTTGCCTAACAAATTGCAGGCTGTTTGCGGGCGCAGGTCAACGCCTGACGTTTCCAAGAATCTGCCCGCGATTTTGCCACATCATGGCTAAACTGGAAAATCCTGTTAAAGTATTCCTATGATAGCTTTTGCGAATGAAAGAGCATGGCGAAAAT
The DNA here is from genome assembly GCF_056537285.1 of Ruegeria sp. CF8. Classification (NCBI taxonomy): domain Bacteria; kingdom Pseudomonadati; phylum Pseudomonadota; class Alphaproteobacteria; order Rhodobacterales; family Roseobacteraceae; genus Ruegeria; species Ruegeria sp. CF8. The sequence continues at coordinate 265,801 of NZ_JBQFRG010000006.1, forward strand.
GCAGGTTGATTTTCGGCTGAACCGTCAATTGTGGATGTTTTTGGCCGTTGCCGAAGAGGGACATTTCGGGCGTGCCGCCGAGCGGCTTGGAATGACGCAACCACCTTTGTCTGAACATATCAAAACGCTTGAGGCTGCGCTTGGTGTGACATTGTTCGACAGATCCAGACGCGGCACAAAACTCACGGCTGCGGGAGTGGCGCTTTTGCCAGCCGCGCGGAAATTCATGGATCAGGTTGCGGATTTGGAGCGCACAGTCAGAGAGGTCGCCGCCGGTCAATCCGGGATTCTGAATGTCGGGGCCATAACGTCGGCTATGACCGATATCATACCGCAGTGGATGCGCAGCCTTCGCGAGGCCCTTCCGCATCTGACAGTTTCAATCCATGAAATCGACAGTGTCGAGGCTGCACCGGGTTTGCTCAGCGGCGCTTTAGACATGGCATTCTATCGTTTGGATGGCGCTCCCGGCGACGGTCTTAGGGGGTTTCCGGTGACCTTCGACATGCTTTGGGTCGCGATGCCTGCCGATCACCCTGACGCTGGTGCGGAGCAAGTACCTTTGTCCGATCTCGCTGATAGCCCCCTTGTCATGTCGTCACGAAAGGTGAGCCCCGTCTATTTCGACAGTATCATATCGGCGTGCCGACAGCATGGGTTGAGCCCGAGGATACTGCACGAGGTGCGTTCGATTTCCTCGCAACTCGCGTATGTCAGTTGCGGACAGGGATTGGCACTTGTACCGGGGTCAATGAGGCGTTTGGCGCCTGAAAACGTTCGGGTCGTGCCGTTGGTTGAGGACATCTCAATCGTTACAACCGCGGTTGCCTGGCCCGCAAACAGGCACGCGCCCATGACAGATCAGGCTGTGGACGTGTTGCGGAATTTGATGTCGGAAGAATATCAGGCGTCGGAGCACGAAAGTTGAACTGTGAAATTGAAATGATTTGATAACGGTCTGGGCAAGGTAAGCCTCAAGCTTTCAAGAGCCGTTCTTTCAGGCACATCTGACTCTCGTGTCGACGTCGCGAATAGCCCTACGCGCAGACATGAAAGTCGTCAATAGGATCACCGAGGGAGCCAAGATGCATGGCTGATGCCGTGCCGCTTCGTGATGGACATTCAAGCACGACCGGTTCCCGGCTTGCATTGCTCAAGGAACCAGCGCCCGATCAAGCGCGGTTTGGCAGTGAAGCAAAGTTGTATCGAAGACTGGAACTGTGACGTTGCTTTGGTTCAGCAGCATCCCTACCTCGGTGCATCCAAGGATCAGAGAGTCCGCTCCTGCCTTCACTAGCCGTGACGCGATCTCAACGTAGGCCACCCGACTGGTTTCGGTCGTGATATCTTTGCAAAGCTCGTCATAGATGATCCGGTGCGTCTCAGCGCGGTCATCATCGTTTGGGACAAGCGGTTCCAACCCAGACGCTCTCAGACGATCCGTGTAAAACGCTTGCTCCATGGTGAACGCTGTGGCCATCAGTCCAGGGCGTTGAAGTCCAGCACACTGAATTGCTACTGCTGTGGCATCAGCAATATGGATCAAAGGAATGCCGACATCTTCCATCATTTGATCGGCCAGCTTGTGCATGGTGTTTGTGGCCAGGATCAGAAGGTCCGCACCACCTCGCTCCAGAGCGAGGGCCTCCCGGTTTAGGATGTCACCGGCCTCACGCCAAGACCCCTTGGCCTGGAGCACTTCGATCTCCGCAAAATCCAACGACCTGATCAACAATTGAGGGGAATGCAGTCCGCCCAGTCTTTCGCGGGTGAGATCACAAAGCTCACGATAGTAGAGTTGCGTCGATGCCGCCGACATGCCGCCCAAAATGCCAATCGTTTTCATCGTCGTTCTTCCCCTGTCGCTTGGATTTCTAATCTCAGGAAGCTGGGTTGACCTCAAACACAGCCTCAACTTCGACTGGAGCGTTGAAAGGTAGGCTGGACACCCCAACGGCGGAACGGGAGTGTCGGCCAATTTCTCCAAGCACCTCAACGATCAGGTCCGAGGCCCCGTTGGCAACCTTTGGGTGCTCTTCGAAGTCGGGAGTTGCAGCGACAAAGACCGTAAGCTTTCGGCAAGAGACGATCCGGTCCATGTCTCCGCCCAATGCGGCTGATACCTGGGCGAGGACATTGATCGCACAGGTGCGGGCAGATTGATAAGCGTCCTCTACAGATATGGAATTGCCAAGTGTTCCCCGATCCGCCAACGTCCCATCTACGAATGCAATTTGTCCAGACACATGGAGAGTGCCGTCCGGGCTCATGTGAATTGGAACATAGTTGGCCACAGCGGCTACAGCGTCGGGCAGTTGAATGCCAAGGTCTTTCAAACGTTGGTTAGTGGACATGGGATATCGAGCAGATGCTCGCCTCTAATGGAATACGGATTTCAGGGTTTCGGATAGTCGGTCGAGGTCATCTTCGTTGACATGCAAGTATGGGGCGAACCGCAAGGAGCTGCCGCGACGGCTGAGATAGACATTGCGCTCGGCCAAGCTGGGGAGGAGCGTCTCTGGAATGCCGCCTTCGAGCCCCGCTCCGAGGATGTTAGGGCTCCGGACCTCTTTAGGTACTGGCACAAAGCCGAACGGCTCCAGGATCGCCGCGATGCTGTCATTGATGGCTTCAAGGGTCTCAGCGATGTTGGCCACACCCCAATCAGCAATCTGCTCCAATGCCACAACGCCACCGGGCAGGATCGAGGGGATGTTCTTTTGCCCCATCTCGAACCGGCGGGCCCCGACTTGGTATTGGTCGTTGTACTGAACGAGGTTCTCAAACACTTCGGCATCGGCCCGGCTGAGCCATGTCTCTTCCAAAGGCCGCGCATCGTGCCACTCGGGATCGGCGTAGAAGAGGCTGAGGCCATAGGGGCAAAGCAACCATTTGTATCCGGCGGAGATTAGGAAGTCCGGCTTCAGTGAAGCGATGTCGATTGGTTTGGCCCCTAACGACTGCGTGACCTCAAGGATGAAGTAAGACCCCACTGAACGGGCCGCTTCAGCGATCTTGTCGAGGTCAAGCAGAGCGCCATTGGTCCAATGGCAGTTGGGAATGGCAACCAGCTTGGTCCTGGGCGTGATGCGGTCCAGGACGGCTTGGGTCCATCCGAGGTCCTCTGGCGTCGGCACGACGACAAACTCGGCTCCGGTTTCTTGACCCAGGCGCTGCCACGGTAGGTAATTGGATGGGAATGCCTCGTCCAAAACGATGATCTCGTCCTGATCGGTCAGATGCTCTTCCAAGATACGAGCCGCCGTTGACGACCCATAGCTGGCCGACGGTGTAACAGCGAAATTGTCGGCGCTGACGCCAAACGCTCTGGACGCGGCAGTCCGGAAAGCCTCAGCGTCTTCGAAGAAGTTGTTGGGCTTGCGTTCCCAGGGGCGACATTTGGAAAGGGCGCCCTCAACCAGAACCTCTCCAGCCTTCTTCAGCAGGGGCGCATTATACGAACAGTTGAAATACGCCAAGTCTGACGGGATATCGAACAGGTGCCTTTGTGACGGGATCGTCGCCATCTCTCGTCGCCTCTATGGATCAGTAATATAGAACAAATATCTGATTGTATCACATCGAAGGGTCAATAATTTCATTGTATATAAGACAATGATTTTCCCTTCATATCTGAAGCGTCCTTGCGAAACCTTAGCTATGCAATACAATCTCTACATTGTTCAAAAAGCGGGTCGCCCAATGCGTGCAAAGTACAAAGACGTAGCTGCCGACCTTGCCCGAGATATCCGCAGCGGGACGCTGAAGCCGGGTGACCGCTTGCCAACACACAGGGAACTTGCGCACCGACACGGGCTGTCTTTGGGCACCGCAACGAAGGTGTTCTCCGAGATGGAAGCAATGGGCCTTACAATTGGCGAAGTCGGACGTGGAACCTTCGTCCGCATGAATGCTGACGCCCGCGCGATGGAGTTTTCCTACGAGACCCCGGGTGAAGCGGTGGTGGACTTCAGCAAGAACCACCTGGTTCTGCCCGAGCAGGATGGCATCTTCCAAAATGCGATTGCAAAAGTACTGGCCGATCCTGGCTGTGATGTACTCGATTACCGGAACAATCCGGGGTCCGAGTATGACCGTCTAACGGCTTGGAGATGGCTGAACGAAGATCGCAACATACCAATCGACAGCCATGAGGCGATCACCATTTGCAGCGGCGGGCAGCACGCCTTGATGTTGGCATTGATGGCAAGCTGCCGTCCGGGGCAAGTCGTAGCCGTTGAGCGCCTGACCTATCCGATGGTGCGTTTGGCTTGTGAGATGCTCCGCTTGGACGTTGTAGAAGTGGACGCCGACGATGAAGGAATAATCCCTGAAAGCTTTGATCGGATTTGTCGAAAGCACGATGTCTCAGCACTTTTCAGTATCCCCAACGTACAAAACCCGACTTCGACCACGCTGCCGATAGAACGCCGTTCAGAAATCGTGAGAATCGCCAAGACGAATGATGTCATGGTTATCGAAGACGACGCCTATGGCTTCCTGCTCGAACAGCCGCCAACGTCATTCGCTGAACTTGCCCCAGATCGTACGCTCTACATCCGAACACTCTCCAAGAGTTGGGCTCCTGGCCTGCGGGTGTGCTTCCTCGTTTCGCCAGACAGCTATAAAGATGCCGTGGACCGTGCCCAACGCGCCTCCGTCTGGATGAACGCACCACTTATGGCCTCAGTTGCCTCTGAGATCATTGCATCCGGTCAATACAAGGCGGTCGTGCATGCCAAGCGCAAAGAGGTTTTCAAACGCCAAGCGATTGTCCGTCGTGTTCTTGATGGCATGGAGGTCGTAACAGGACCGCAAAGCATGCATGTACTGCTACCTCTCCCGTCCAACGCTCGGCAAGACTGGGTGGTAGAAGCGCTTGCAGAGGCAAATGTGCTAGTGTCCCCCGCTTCTCTGTTTGCAGCAAAAGGCGAACGCTCCGGACTGCAAAATGGGCTTAGGCTGTGTATCGGCGCGCCTCGGGATCGAGCGACCACGGAAAGCGCACTGATAACTCTTCGAACAGTGGTACAGGCTTCACAGAACAAACGGGCTTGGCGTTGAGCTGACATTGCGTCTTGGACTCGAAAGGGGGGAATGTCCGCTAAGCCGGAATTGCAAAGTCTTGGATTGAAGGTCCGCTTCGGGCTGTAACCGGTCGCTAGCGCAAGTTAAAGAGGATGTTATTAGTGAGCAAATAACTACAGGGTTTTGCGCTTGCGTCGAACGTCAGCTTATTGTTTTCTGACAAATTTCATTAAGCCAGACAGAAAATGGATTGCCGTATTCAGCGCGAAACATCATGACGGCCGGCGCATCCGCCATTATGAACGGTGTGGGCGTGGCTTTCATACCTAGTCTTTCCGCCGATTTTTCGAAGGGTGCTCGGAGTGTGGTCAGCAGAGAGTTGGTCTCCGATGCCAGAATAAGTGCGGCGGAGAAATTCGACGCGTAATTTATGATGTGGCGCTTGATTCCGTGCTTTTTTAGAGCCTTTTCCACCGGCCCTTCATGCGCATAGCCTTTTCCCACAATTATGTGCCGGGATGCGCTCCAAGTCTCGACCGAGGTGTCCCTAACGAACTGATGGTTATCTGGTGCGAATGTGCACCAATCAAGCGGCTCGATCTCGTGAAGCACAAGATTTGGGTCTGATTTTGGAAAGCCAAATCCAAGTCCGATATCCGCCTCAGACCTCAAAACCGCTTGCCGGGCTTGGCTGCTCTCAATGAATTCAACACAAGCGAGTGGCGCCTGGTTGGCCAATTCGCTAACTAACCCAGTGAAAAGCGATGTACAAAGGTCAGGTGCCGCAATGCGGATGCGGCGCGTGGTGGTAGCCGGATCGAACCCAAAACTTGTCGCAAACATCAATCTGGCGGCCTCTGCCGCGGCGGAAACTCGTGGTTGCAATTCCTGTGCGAAAGGAGTGAGCCGCATCTCCCAGCCGTCACGCACTAGCAGCGGGTCCCGAAAATGGTCGCGCAGGCGCGCTAGGCTGTGAGACATGGCGGATTGCGTACGCCCCACGGAATCTGCTGCTGCTGAAACCGACCGGTACTCCAAAAGCGCGCTCATGGCGGTGATCAGGTTCAAATCCAAGGCCGCAAGATTGGCATCATTTCGATTCATGATTTCATAATAAAGATCGATTTGTTTCATGTCATTCCATTGTGTCAGCATGCCTGTGCAATTTTACAAACCAGGACATCACCATGGAAATTCCACGCTCTTCGCTTTGCCTGCTTGTCGCCAGTATGCTCGGGACACCCGCGTCGGCGCAGGATCAATCAATCGACCTGGACGGCACATGGGAGAGCATCGCCTGTGAACTACGCCCACAGGCCGGGCCGGACGGGATTGCCTCTTGGTATCTCAAGCGTTCTATCAACTTCGCTCCAGGTCGCATTGACGCTCACTTCACGACATTTGCCGATCCGGCGTGTTCCGCGCCCCTCGTGGAGCTTAAATTCGGCGGCGACGTGAACGTCGTTGGGGCTTCGGACGTGGCGCCGGGGGCTAAAGAAGTCGATCTGATCGTGAACGATTACCGTCACGCCCAAGATGGAGGGGTTCGCCGGATTCCTAAACAGCGCTGATCCGGGAGCATGTGGCGCCGAGCAATGGGTGGTCGGTGTCGAGCAGGACATCTTTGAAAGCGGTTGCTCTGTTTTGGGCGTGGCCGCGAACGCACCAACGACAGAATACGAAGTGCTCCATTTTTCGGCTGGGCACCTATATTTCGGTGCGCGCCCAGTTGATGGTCGGCCTCTTGCGGCGCCTGAGGATCGTCCGACGACCCTACAAATGCCGCTCAAGCGGCTGGAGGGCGGTATGACTCAGAAAGTTGGCGCAGATGACCCAAGGGTCCCCAAACATGTCGAGATCGTATTATTCGAACAGGCCGACGGTGCAGACCCGGAGAAGGTGCGCGCATTCTTCGAGGCGATCACCCAAAAGATGAACCAGAACGACACGCTTCTCTACCGAACGGTCGGGCAAGGCGAAGGCGGGGCCTGGCTTTGCGTCAACTATTGGACAAACCGCCCGGACATGGAGGCTTTGAACGCACAAGCACAAAACTGGGCCGAGGAGTTTGCGGCGATGGGGGCGTTGGTGAAGCCAAGTAGCTTTCGTCTGACCAGCTACGACACTGGTCTTTGATACCCGCAACTCAGACTACTCAGAAGCGGTCGTTCATGCGAAATGCAGCGGATAACTGCGTTGAGCCGTTACTACCGAATACTGCGACCTGCCCGAAGGTCAGCTTTCTGGCATTTAAGTGCGACGACTGAACGCATGTTGCGCGCTGGCATTCACGCCGCGCGCCTTGCCTGTGCAGCCCTCCAGAAACGGTCTAACCTGCGACGGTCAAAACACATTTCTTCAAAGTTTCCAGAAAGTCGACTAGGTCTTCCCGGTGCGTTGCCTGCCGCTTTTCGTTCATTGCAGCATTTACCGTGAAACGGGCAAAGGCCTCAGGACTCAGCCCGTTTCTTGCCAAACCCGCGCTGTCTTTCATGGCTTCCGCCAAGGCAAGGATTTCAGCCTCTCTCGTCTCAATAATCGCGGCAGAGCTTGCATCGCCGACAGCATTTTCAAATGCGCTTGCATCGGGTGCGCTATGCAACATGTCAAACCCACTAATAACAAGTTTCTCGAAAAAGATGTCCAGTTTGGGGCCGAGCCCCGGTGTTGATTTCCAATCTTCACGCACCTTGCCCAGCAACGCGCCCTGTGAAAAGCGAATTGCCCCGGCCAGAGCCGCATCCTTGTTGCGGAATGTCGCGTAGAGCGTCGGCTTCGAAACGCCTGCCTCCGCTGCGATTTCCTCCATCGTGGCCTTCCGCGCGCCAAATCGTTTGAACACGGCCAGCGCGGCACGGGCGAATCTCTGCTCGTTCTCAGTGTTTTCCATATTGACGATTTTCGTTTTTTCGTTAAATACCATCTTTACGAAATTCATAAACTCGTAAAGCTGCCAGCGCAACCGGATGAGGACAGAATGATCTCGCCTGAACAGAACAATATACTCGAAGCGCTCGCGAGCGGATTGTCAAAGCCGCCCCGCCTGCCAATTCTCAGGAAGCCTGCTGAATATGACATGGCCTTCGAAGAGGTGTCATTTGTTACCGAGGATGGTGTCGAAGTGTCTGCGTGGTTCATGCCGGGTGCGACCGGGCATGTGATCGTCAGCAACCATTTCTCGCCTGGCAACAAGTATGGGTTCGCTGGACACCTGGACGGCCTCGATTTCGCCGGAGGATTCGAAGTGAATTTCCTGCCCCGTTACAAGGCGCTGGTCGATGCAGGCTATAGCGTGCTGGCCTACGACCTTCGGGGCCATGGTGGCAGCGGGGACAGCGCTGACGGCATTTCCGGCGTTGGGTACTATGAATGGCAAGAAGTGCTGGCCGCGTTGGACTATGTCCGGGGCCGCAAAGACGTGACTGAAATCTCGTTGTACACGATGTGCATGGGCGCAAACGCGACCCTGAATGCCATGGACAAGCGCCCTGAAGCCTTCGAGGGCCTAAAGTCGATGATCTGCATCGCCCCGCTCAAGGGTCGCACCACGATTGAACGGCAGTGTGAAAAGATGGCCATCAATTCGGAAGAAGGCGTTGCCACCTTCGCGCCGATCTACAATAACATCACCGGTCTCACTGTGGACGACCACAACATCATCCCAAAAGCCAAGGGCATCACCCTGCCAACCTTCTTCGTGCAGGTCCGCGATGACATGAACTCACGCTGGCAGGACGTGCAGGAGATGTATGAGCTGGCGCCCACCGCCGACAAGAAAATCCACTACATCGAAGACACGCCTTTGCGATTCAAAGGTTACCAATTCTTCAGCGACCATCCACAACAGATGATCGATTGGTTTGACGCGCACAAGTGAGGATAAACAATGAGACCCTTGTTCCCTACCATTCTGACCTTGCTGGCCTCGCCGGTCTTGGCCGGAAACACCGGGATGATCGTCGCCTGCCAACAACTGGGGGCCGACTACGCTTGGTATCTGGATCACCCTGACGAGGATATCGACGCCACCGCCCTGAATTTCGCCAATCTGTTTACCTCAGATGGTTCTTGGCAGGTAAGCAACATGGAGTTGCAGATGGAAACACACACGGGCGCCAAAGAAATCATGGCTCGTTATAAGCAGGGGCGCGATCAGTTCCGGTTCATGCACCTGATCACCAACCATCGTGTGAACCCAACCTCGGAAACCACTGGCACCGGCACCAGCTATGTGGAGTTTTATATCCACCCTATTGGCGCCGACATGACCCACGACTTCGGCGTCACCGGCGTCGCCGAATACCGCGACACCTATGAGTTCAAGGATGGCATCTGCCGCCTCACGTCTCGCGAAGGGGTTCCGCGCTTCATCAGCCTTGAAAACAAGATCCACGACCCAATCCCGGAGTAAACACGATGTTCGGCAATATGGTTTCAAACATGCTGTTCAAACCGGGCCAGGCCCCGCTCTTTGACAGCCCATCCAACTACGGTCTTGCCTACGAGGACGTGGAATTCAAAGCAAGCGACGGGGTTACCCTGCGCGGCTGGCTCATTCCCGGCGACACTGACAAGGTGATCATTCAAAGCCACTTCGGCACAATGTGCTGTCGCGCCGGATACACCAACGAAGGCAAGGGATGGCTCAAAGGATACGACGAAGACATTCACTTCCTCAATCAAGCGAAATACCTGCATGAGGCAGGTTTTACAGTGCTGATGTATGACTTTCGCGGCCACGGTGAGAGCGACACCAATAGCCCGCCCTGGATCACGTGGGGGACACATGAAGCAAAGGACGTGGTGGCTGCGGTGGACTTCATAGCCACACACCCGGAGTACAAGGACGCCTCTATCGGTCTTTTTAGTATTTGCATGGGACAAGGCGCTTCGACGGAAGCCTTTGGTCTGGAAAACGGCTTGCGGACTTATCCGCAAATCAAGGCCATGGTGTCAGTGCAGCCGCTGGACTATCCAACCTTTGCCAAGGCTATGGGCCTGCCTAGTTTTGTTAGGGGCAGTGTTCGCAAGGTGATGCAAAAGAGAACTGGGCTTGATCTCGAAGCAGCAAGCTGGTTCCCGCATACCAAAGACATCTCGGTGCCGACGCTGGTGATACAGAACCGCAATGACGGCTACTTGGATGAGGCGTTCGTAGAGAGCTTTTTCGATAAGTTGAACGTCGAAAAGGAAATGGCCTGGATCGAAATCCCCAAGAAGAAGAACGCTAACCAGAACCGAATGGCAGCATATGAGTGGATCGGAAAAAACCCAGACCAGATCCTAATCTGGTTTGGCAAATATCTGTGATGACTTGGGCGGTCCTAAAGTGGACGCTGCCGTCGCTAGTGGCCCTTCTGGCTGCGGCGGCCGTGTTCACCAAGAAGACCTTTCATGTAGAAACAATCATCCCCGCACCGCCGGAGACGGTCTGGGCGGTATTGATGGACACTGAAAGTTACCCCATCTGGAACCCGGTTTTTGTCGCAATAGATGGGCAATATCGCGAAGGCGCCACTGTCGCGAATTCCGTACAATTCCCAGACGGGTCAGTCGTAGACATGAAAGTCAAAATCCTAACCCTGACCGACAACCGCCAGCTACACCAAAGCGGGGGCGTACCGGGTTTCATGACCTTCGATCATCAGTGGCTCCTTGAGCCTGTCGAAGGCGGAACCCGTGTCACTCAGCACGAAGTTGACCGGGGCATTTGGCTCTGGTTCTGGGACTCGGATTGGATCCAACCGGCCTATCAAAGAGTTTTGGACGCACTTCTTGAGCGTGCGGTTGATCATTAAGCGTCACTTGTATCAAGTTCGTGTTGTGGACTTTGGAGCACTCGCAGGGAAATCCCACTTTGTCCGCAACACGAGAATTGCAAAGTCGGATTTTGAAGGTCCGCTTTGGGCTGCGAGCGGCCTATCGCACAATTTCAAAAACCGGCGACACTTACCCTTGTTAGACCTGCTTTGGAGCGAGTTCTCCCCACTCATCAGCGCTCATGCTTGTTCGCGTTAACCCATCCTCTGAGGCGAATTGAGCTGCTTTGAGGAGGAGAAAGGCCACCGTGATGGCGTCTACCTCGCAGCGTTTCTCGAATTCTTCGGTAGTCTCATTGGGGCCTTCTTCCGACATTCCCATTCCCCTCTGTATATGACGCTTTCGGGCAATTGGCTAACTCTGCATAATACTTGTTCGCCCTCAGAAAGCCAATTCTCGGGCGTGCGAGCGCTTCTTCAGGAGAGGCTCTAATTCTGCAAACAAGCTCGTCTTCCAGCACGAGTAGTTTGCGATGGTGCAGAAGAACGGGAGACCGGTTCCGGTACTCTTCATTGCTCGTTTTGCTGGGTGTCATCTGGCCACACATCGTGCTCATTGTCAGACGTTGCTTCAATCTCCCGGACTGCCAACTCAGCGATTTTTCGAACCAGATACCAAACGCTGCTACGGCGTGTGTGCCCCTTGATCCAGCCGGTGACATCCTTGGCAGATCGATGGTTTCTGGGTTCGTGATCCAGACCGTCTACGCAATGAGTTGGCATCCAGAGGTCTTAGACCGATGTGGGATCCTGAGGTTGCTGGTGCCGAGTTCTACAGGGTCTCCGACCTCTGACGACAAAGCTACAGATCTTTGACCTAGACCGCTCTATTTAGCGGTCTTTTTTGTTGCAAGTGATCTTTCACGTGGGCGGGAATGACCTTGTCGTATGGGCCATTCGGTAGCCGGAAACTACGCATCCATTGTTTTTTCACTATTTTTGAGCGGTGATCCGTCTACGAGTGGGTTCTAATAGGTTGGTGCTTCACTTCTTTGAACCCCTGAGTCAGTTCGCGACTTGCGCAGGGCAAACACAATCCGGGTTGGACAAACGGATGTTTTGGTCGTGTCCCCTCTCGTGGGCTTGTGTGATCCTGAGGATTTACATAGGCAGTCTCGAAAATTCACAATTACCATGGTTCCGTCGATGCCTTCGAAAAAACGCCTGACTTTCTCTTTCTTCGCCTCGTTGTTTTGCGCTTGCGTGATGCTGTTCGAAGACATCGGCGAAGCTATGGGCGTGGCTTGGATCGACGAATGGGATGAAATACACGTCTGGGAAGTGCTGATCATGCTGTCTTTGTTCGGCGCGATCATGGTGTTGGGGAACGAGGTGCTGAAAATGCGCCGGTACCAAGAAACGCTTGAGGATAAGGTCGCTCGGGCGTCCGGGGCATTCGAGGATCTGTTGAACGCCTATTTCGAAGAATGGTCGTTTTCTGATGCCGAACGAGAAGTCACACGGCTTTTGATCAAGGGTTGTTCGACGGCCGAGATGGCGGAAATCCGAAATGCCAAGGAAGGCACGATTAAGGCTCAGACCAATTCGATTTACAAAAAATCTGGTTATGCCGGGAAAACTCAATTGCTGAGTGCGCTTCTGGAAGACCTGACCGATGGCGGATCTGTTGCCTGAGCTTTTAACTCAGACCCCAACAATCTGACTGAATTTGGGGCGCATTCCCTCGGGAAGTCTCAGGTTGGAATAAACACTTAAAAATAAGGCATAAACCAAAGTTCTAAAGAGCAAATTCAGACATAATCCTGCCTCTATTGACCCTTTAACCATGTTCTGACGCGTGTCTAAACAGGTGCGCAATGCAAGTGCACTTCGGAACGAACCGAGGGCACGGGGAATGGAAACATAGCCAGGTGAGGCGGGGTTTTATGCTGACTGAGCAGAAGAAACGCGCGGTTGCGCGCGGTGGTCGTTTGACGAAATTCAAAGGTAAGGTGGCAAGCATCGCGCCATCGCTCTTTTTGAGCACAGCGTCACTTGTAGCACTTTCAGTCGGAATCGCAGGTGCGGATGTCATCTCGACCGCTCAAACCACGCCGTTGGTAAGTGCTTCGGATGAAGATCACACGATCACCAGTTCAGGGTCGATTGTTGTAAACCCGCTCGCAGGTCCGGGCCTCGTAGTTGTCAATGTAGCGGACTACACCAGTACTCTGACCAATGACGGATTGCTGTCGTCACCGGAAGGGGTGAACAGGACCCGCGCTGCGATTGACATAAATGGAAACTTGACCGGTTCTGTTCTGAACTCGGGCACAATCACAATGGGTGCGGCAGCAGGCGATTCCGCGAACCTGAAAGGTATCGACGTTCTGGGGGACGTTAACGGCTCAGTTCGGAATACCGGGACAATCAGCATAGCCAATTCTGCTTTAACCTTCGGAACGGCTGCAGGCGTTCAGACAGGGGCCGTTGCCGGAACACTCACGAATTCAGGCACGATCGATGTTGATGTAGACACGAGCAGCAGAGCGGTCGGCGACGGTATGCGATCGACCAGTGTCGCAGGGGTGCTGACGAACACAGGCCGCATCGATGTCACTGCATCCACGGACGGCTTTTCCGCCAATGTGGATGGCATTCAGATCGATCTGGCAACGGGTCAGGTCGTCAATTCGGGACCAATCAGCGTTGCTGCTACAAGTCTGACCGGAAACGCAGGTGGAGACGGAATCGAGATTAACGATCTTGCAGGGAACCTGACCAACACTGGCACAGTCCGGGTTCAACTGAATGGCAACACAAACGCAAGTGCTGATGTCATCGAAATTCTGAGGATGTCAGGCCGTTTAGAGAATAGCGGCGCCCTGACAGTCGATGTGACCACAACGAATGGCAGCGCCTTTTTTGACATCATAGAAGTCAGCGACGGCGGCACTGGAATCACCGGTTCGGTGAACAACACTGGTTCTTTGAACGGGGTGGCGAACGGCTTGAGTGTCAATGTCGACGGGTTTGACGTTGGCAACATGGCCAGTAACGGCACGTTAACCAATAGCGGTTCGGTCAATGTTCAGGCAATCGCCAATGCAAGCAGCGCCTTTGCTGACGGGCTGAACTTTGTCGATGTTCTGGGATCCGTCACGAACTCCGGCACGCTGGACGTTAGGGCAGATGGTGTCACAAGTGCGGGTGCCCGCGGGATCAGAGCCGCCAACATTGGTGGCTCTCTTACCAACAGTGGCAGTATCCTCGCCCGGGCAGAAGCCACAAGCGGCAGCGCAGCAGCATTCGGTATTTTGGTCAATGATGTAAGCGGAAGCCTTACAAATACCGGCACTTTGACGGTCACGGCCCTTTCAACGTCAGACGGGAGCGCGACTGGTATCGAAGCAGGCGATCTGACGGGGACACTGCAAAACAGTGGCACCATGACAGTCACAGCAACCGGTGACAGCCCCTCTGCACAGGGTATTTTGGTGCAGGACATCGGAAGTTCTGGGGTCTTGAACAATGTCGGAAACGTTGTGGTCAGTGCTCGGAACGCCTCAAGCGGCGAGGCGTATGGCATAACCGCCCAAAGCGTGGCGGGTACGCTGAACAACTCTGGCACACTGGACCTCACATTGTCCGCGACAAGTCACGCGACCGCCTACGGGATCGACACGCGGGATGTCTCGGGACGTCTGACAAACTCGGGAACGATCCAAATGAATGTCCAGGGATCCAGCATTGAGGTCAGCGGCTTTCGCTTGTCCAATATCTCTGGGTCTGTAGCTAATAGCGGTACAATCGCAATCACTACGGACGGTTCCGACGCGCGTGTAGAAGGCATTTCGGCGAACACGGTTTCCGGAACCCTGCAAAACAGCGGCGCGATAAGCATCGCAGCAAGCAATGCGTCACAGGCAAGTGTCGAAGCCATCGGTGTCGGCAACATTTCTGGTCAGTTGCAAAATAGCGGGAACCTGGCGGTTTCAGCTGCGGTGACGTCCTCTGCATTTGCAGTTGGGATCAATGGGCGAACACTCTCTGGGGCATTGACGAATTCAGGTACGATTTCGGCGATGGCAGACGGAACCAGTGCGTTTGCGGAAGGTATTAACCTGCGTGACGTCTCAGGCACCTTTGAAAACAGCGGCAGCATTCTGGTCAGCGCGGTCGCCGGATCATCGGCGCATGCCAACGGGATCGATATCCGTGGCGTCGCAGGCCAAGTCACCAACTCTGGATCGGTTCAGGTGTCTTCCGAAGGGTTTTTCGCTTTTGCCGATGGTATCGAAACGGGGGATGTTTCGGGGCAGTTCCAAAACTCGGCAACAATCACGGTCGCAGCGGTTGGAAGTTCCTCTGCCGACGCGGCTGGTCTTGAGATTGGCGACATCAGCGGTGCAGTCAGCAACTCGGGTAGCATCCAGGTCAGTGCCAGAAACAGTGGTTCTTCGTCCGCTTTTGCCGCGGGAGTTGAGATGGGTGTGCTTGAGGCTGGTGGAACATTTGCAAACTCTGGAACCGTTTCCGTAGCGACCCAAGCGGACAGCTCATTTGGAAGCGTGGCATTTGGCATATTCGGAGATGACGTCGATGGGTCGTTTGTAAACACGGGTGATTTTTCGGTTTCGCTGCAAAGTCAAAACGGGTTTTTCGCCCACGCCTATGGCATGGACCTTGGCGATGTCACCACGATGGGCGCGTTTTCAAATTCCGGTGCGGTGCGTGTCAACGCAATGACAACAAACGTAATCGATGCGGCAGCCTACGGGATTGATGTATCAGATATTGAAGGCAGCTTTGAGAACATGGGCAACATCATGGTGTCTTTGGACGCCAATGGCGGCGCACGGGCTGAGGCATTTGGGATTGAACCAAACGATATCCTGACCGGTGCTTCGTTCATCAACCGCGGATCGGTTACCGTGAATGCCACCACCCAGGGTGTGTCGGACGTTTCTGCCTGGGGTATTTCTGCAAACGCCATCGACGGGTCGTTGGAAAACAGCGGGAGCATAAGCGTCACTGCATCTGGGGATGGTACAGCCAGCGCATATGGCCTGCACACAGAACTGCTTTCGACAGGTGCAGTTCTGTCACATAGCGGCGCGATCAGCGCGTCAGCGGATGGCCCGAATGCCATAGCTTACGGTCTTTTCGTTGAGACGACGGAAGGTACGGTCAACATCACCGGCGACGTTTCGGCCACTTCGTCCGGCGAGAGCTACGCCGTGTTTCTGGGTGACGGAGGTGGCACGCTGAACGTCGACACGACTTCTGGTATTGATGGAGTGATCAGAGTCAGCGATCACGATGTCAATCTGAGGAACGTGGGTGGCAGAGAGGTCTATCGCTTTCAGGACGATGATACCTTGCAAGGTGACTTCGCAACCAGCGTCGCCGCACCAACCCAAGGCTGGTTTGTGGAAGGCGAAGGCGGTTCAGCGCCGGTTTATGCCTCATTTGAAGCTGACGACATACAACCGAACCTGAACCAATCGTTTGAGATAGCAGGCTTGTCTTACGATCTCGCCCGTCAAGTGCAAGGGTCCCCTGATTTGAACACCAACGGGGAACGGACTGTAGTCAGCACTAAGGGCAGCGGTTCGATCGAAGGGTTCCGCCCTTACTTTCTGATCAGTGGCAGCCAAAGCGATGCTGACGCGGGGTCGAACACACAGGCGCTGTCGTCGAATATGTGGAGCGTCAGCGCCGGTGTGACGCGCGATTTGGGGACGGGCTTGCGGTATGGTATCGGGGCCAGCTATCTTGAAAACGACGGAACCTTCGGTGCCGCATCCTTCGATACCACGGGTGTGTATCTTAGCGGGATCGTAGCTCAGAATTTTGGATTTGCTGATCTGAGTTTTGGTCTGGGATATGGCCATCTTGACCACACCGAAACACGCACCGTGAGCGGTTCGGACACGACGGCTGACTATTCCAGTGACATGATCACCGCGTTGGTTGCAGCCCAGCGGGACTTCGCCTTGCAAAGCGGCGCAGTAATTACACCTCAGGCGAGTTTCCTCTACGGCCAGCAAGATCTGGACAGGTATACCGAAACGGGTGCGCCCGCCAATGCAACAGTCGGAGAGCGGGACATCACCTTCAATGAAACGCGGCTGGGTGGAAGGTACTCGACGGCTTTGGCGGGGGGGACACTATCAGCCTCGATCGCCGCTGTTCACCGCGACTCGGATGGCCCATCTACAGTTGACGTGACCATCTTCGGCAACACGCTGCTGCTAGCGTCGGGTGGCAGCGGCACCGATACTTTTGGTGAGATTGGCCTGAGTTACCAGAAGGCGTTTGATCACGGCGGCAGCTTGAATCTTGAGGCCCGGTCAACGGTCGGTGCCGATGTGTCGACACAGGCGGTCTGGGCCTCTTACGAGTGGCGCTTCTAACGGTACCCTGATCGACGTATTTCCTTCCATTAAAGGCCGGTCCTTTGACCGGCCTTTTTTGTTCAAAACCAGTGTTTGCGAACCGGACGGCTTTGCCAGCAATAGTATCGAGTCGGGTTTTCGACAAAGCGCGCGGTTCGCAGCGCATTGGTCTTACTGAGTTGAATTTCGACCCACGCGGACATGCGACTTCGAAGTGAAACGGTAATCCTAGAAAGAGAGTTCAGCAGATAAATTCAAAAAACACTATGTAGAAATGCATAAATTGTTATGGTGGTATTATGAATTCGTTAACCAGAATAACACGAGGGATAGGCGTCGCCTTTAAGGATGGGAGAGTGAAGGGCCTGCTTGCCTTCACAACCGGTATGATCCTGTGGGCGTCGGTTTTTTATCACTATGTCGAAGGATGGAGCTGGCTGGATTCCATCTACTTTTCTGTTGTGACGATTTCCACGGTTGGGTTCGGTGACTTTTCTCCTGAAACTGCGGCCGGGAAGATTTTTACGATGGTGTATATCATTGTCGGCCTGGGTATCTTTGTGACTGCAGCGACCACTGTGGCGGACACGATCCTGTCGCAAGACGACGACAAAAAGCAAAAATAAGCCGCGCCAAATTGAGCCGGCACTGCGCCTGTGTAGACCGCAATGTGCTTCATCGGCTTGAAACGCAGCTCGACTTCTTACGTTTCTAAACATGCTAAAGTCCTCTGCGGCTTAAAAAATATACATATTACGTTTTTTGAGTATAATGTTCACAAAACAAATATTGGAGGGATGGTATGGAAAAGACTCAAGACGCGAAGATTGTCGACCTCGCGATACGGTTGCTCTTTCTCGGATTGTTCCTCTACAGCGCTCTGGTCATGGTTGCCCCGCTTGCAAGTGTGGTCATCTGGGCCACGATACTGTGCGTCGCGCTTTACCCATTGTTTGATTGGCTGCAATCCAAGATGGGAGGTCGGAAAAAGCTTGCTGCTACAATCCTGGTTTTACTGGGCCTCGTGTTGACTCTTGGACCGGTCGCAACGGCTGTATCTGGTGCCGCAGAACTTGGGTCAGATTTCGCAGAACAGGCCGACAGAGGTGATTTGAAAATCCCACCGGCACCGGAGGGCCTTAAGGAACTGCCGCTGGTCGGAAACAAAATTGCCGAAGTTTGGGGCATGTTTGAACGCAATCTGGACGGTGCGCTGGCAAAATACGGTGCGCAAATCCTTGAGATCACCAAATCGCTTTTTGGTAAGGTTCTGGGGATCGGTATCGGACTTCTTGGTCTTGCTTTATCCGTTTTGATCATGGGGGCCTTGTTCAGCCCTGGACCAACTCTGGTTCAAGGTTTGCAGCGTTTTGCGAACCGTGTTTTCGCGCCGCGCGGCGGGGAATTCATTACACTGGCCGGAGCAACGATCCGAAACGTGACCAAGGGCGTGATCGGCGTGGCGGCCATTCAGGCCGTCGTTGTTTGGATATTGCTGGTTCTCTTTGGGATTTCATCTGCTGCAACGTTGGCATTTATCTGCCTGATACTCTCGATCATTCAGATTGGGCCCGGTTTGGTTCTTTTGCCGGTTGTCATCTACGCATGGAGTTCGATGTCCGGCGGCACCGCTTTGATCTTCACAATTCTGGCCATTCCCGTTGCCATAATGGACAGCTTCCTGAGGCCAGTGTTCATTTCAAAAGGTCTTGAGACTCCAATGCTGGTCATCCTGATCGGTGTTCTGGGAGGGATGATGGCCTACGGTCTGATCGGCATCTTCATGGGGCCTGTTCTGTTCGCCGTCTTTTACGAGTTGTTCAAAGTCTGGATCGACTCCCCTCCCGCAACTGAAGGTGTTGCGGACGGAGAAGCAAAATGAGGAAGACGATTTGGACAACTCTGGCCGTCATTCTGATCTTTCTGGTCTGGTACCTCGTTGCTGACCGAAAAACACCGTTCACCGGGAACGCCAGAGTAAAGGCCATCGCGACCCAGATCGTGCCGCAGGTCACTGGGACAGTGACCGAGGTTCTTGTTGAAAACGGTCAGGTCGTCTCGGCAGGAGATGTTCTGGTTCGGATTGACCCAAGACCTTATGAAATCGACCGCGACAAGGCCGAAGCTGATCTGGAAGCGGCCACACAGGAAGTGGGGGCATCCTCGGCCGAGGTAAGCGCTGCACAAGCCAAACTGGCCAGGGCGCAAAGTGATCTTGATACGATGCGTATTCAAACCGAGCGCGTGTTTGCGCTTGAAAAGAAAGGGTTGATCGCTGTTTCAAAGGCTGATGACGCCCGCGGGCAGCTTGCAGAATCCGAAGCAAATTTCGAAAATGCCAAAGCGGATTTGGAAAAAGCCAAGCAAAGGCTGGGTGATGACGGTATTGAAAACCCAAAAATTCAGCGCGCTTTGGCGGCTTTGGCAGATGCAGAACTGAACCTTGAATGGACGGAATTGCGTGCTCCGGCGACAGGCGTCATATCCAATCTTCTGATCGCCCCCGGTACATATGCAAGATCCGGTCAGGACCTGTTGACGTTTTTGGATGCAACGGATGTTTGGGTCGAGGCGTATTTCACCGAGAACAACCTTGGCCGCGCTTCGGTGGGATCGCCGGTTGATGTCGTGCTGGACATGCACCCGGGCAAAATTGTTCCGGGCGTGATCGAAAGTTTTAGTGCGGCCGTATCCCTGAGTGGTGGAGATGAACCGGGACAATTGGCAAGCCCGCCCAGCGCCAAAGGCTTTCTGCGCGAACCGGAACGATTTCCGGTGCGGATCGTTCTGCCAGGATATGAGGCCGGAAACGCCGAAGATGATCTTCGCTTCCAACTTAATGGCCAGGCCGATGTGATCATGTATCTGAGCGACAACTCGCTTCTGAACATGGTCGGTCGGACCTACATTCGTTTGGTTTCGATCCTGTCCTATGCGTACTGAGGACCGGAACTCCGTTATCCGGCTTGCACTGGGTGTGACCGGTGTCTTCGCCTTGGGTCTGTTTCTGGGGTGGCCGCTTGCTGTGGTTGGGGCTGTTTTTACCGCCTTGTTCCTTCAGGCACCTGCTGCGTTGCCCTTGGCGGCCTTCGCAAAACTGTTCGTCTTTTCAATCGGATTGATGTTCATTTCCTTCCTTCTGTCGTCGGTCTTTGCTCCATATCCTGTTGTGTTTCTCATTCTGGTGGCCATCGGGATTATCCTGTCCTTCATGTGGTCAGTTTCAGGAGCAGGCGTTCTGCCCGGTGTCATCGCCCTGATGGGGGCATTGATGATTCCAAACCTTGTTTTGCAATCACAGGATTTGGCGTTGGTGCTTGTGTTCTGGATACCTTTGAACCTGCTATTTGCAGGTTTCGTATCGACCCTGATGTTTGTGTTGTTACCTGCCGAACCTCAGACGGGTGTTCAGAAGAAAGCTGCGGCGTCTTCGGACTTTGACCCCAATCGGCGGATTGTAAGAATGTCGCTTGTTACGGTGCCGTTTGCCATGGCGTTTTTTATCTCAGGCGCGTCTGCGTTTTTGGTCCTGTTCTTTGTCGCACTTCTGAGCCAGCAACTTGCTGCAATGCCGTCGATGGGCAAAACGGTTGCCAAAGCCATGCTGACGGCAAACCTTCTCGGAGCGGCAATATCCATTATTTGCTACGAGTTAAACGTCATCGCGCCAGTCATTCTGACGCCGATCCTTGTGTGTCTGTTTTTCTGCCTGTCACTCGGGGCACTTGGAAAAACTCAGATCCCGCTGGCTGCAGCGGCTGGTTCGGCGTTAACGACGGTACTTATCGTTTATGGCGGGTCGATTTCTCCGTTTTCGGATGAGGCGGACGTCAAAAGCATCACGCGCGTTTTCCAGGTCGCCAGCGCCGCTTTCTTTGTCATTGCGGCATATGTCGTTGTTGATGAGTTTTGGCCAGAAAGAAAACAAAGCGTGGCTCAGTGACCTTCCAAGCTTAACCCCAGTTGCAAGAAGCCGGGCAATTGCTCAGACGAAATTCATTCAATCGGAGGGTAAGCCGATACAGCGCGGGATCTTGCGAAGTTTACTTTGACTTTTGTTCCAGGCGGTATTGCGTCGGTGTTGTGCCGGTTTGCCCTCGGAAAAACCGGGTGAAATGGGACTTGTCTGAATAGCCGAGCGTTAGTCCAATCTCGGCAATTGTCATTGCACCTTCTTTCAGATGTTCTTTGGCGACATCAACGCGCAGCCGCTTGATTTCGCGGGGCAGCGTTGTGCCTTGCTGCTGTAGCGCTCGGGAAAATCGTTCTGGCGGTATACCCAGCAACCCGGCCACCACCACTGGCCCTAAATCAGTTTCATCCAACTTGTCGCGCAAGACAGATCGCAATGCAGCAACCACGGTCACTTCCCCCTTTTCCCGAACTGAGGCGACAGGCGCAGCCGATGCGTTTGAAACGTGGTTCAGGAACAGCCATTCCACGGGAAAGCTGATTTGCATCCCGGGATCTGTCCCAAGGCCGACATCGATCCCTTTATAATCGAGTGGCAGGCCATTGATGTATCTGCTTTCCCAACGCACTTGGGAAGGGTCCCAGGAGTTTCCGACAACGGTTTGCAACAGACGCACGTAGATTGCGGCCCCAAAACCTGTGACCTGAATAGGTGGAACCGTTGGTTCCTGTTGTCTCTCAATCCGATAAGTCGCTTTGTCTGCTTCTATGACGAGACTGTGCCGCACAGAATTGGACTCTTGCGGAACAAGCCCGACGAAACGTGCGAAAAATTCGAACAGTGTTTTTGTCGACTGCAGTGACTCAGCGAACGGAGGCCAGCCTTGCAGATCAAATGTTTCCCCTACATTCAGTCCAAGAAATCTGTCGCCTGACAATTCAGAGAAGGCATTCAACAGACCATAGACCAACTCTGAGTGGACATAGACTGATGGGTCAGACAAGAGTTCAGCTTTCAATCCGACCTGATCCAAAGCTGGTTGTGGATTGATCCCTCGGGTGGTGAGAAACTGCAAAAACGGGGCTGCTAAAGCAAGGCGGATGAAGCCTTCGCTGTGCTCTTGAGAGGTTGAGTTGAACGGCAAGCTTGTCACCCTTGGTTAGGCCAGCAGTTCTACCCGGTGGCCACTTTAGTCTTCATATTCGAACATCTTAATTCAAAAGTGGCAACCGAGCCAAAAGTTTCCGCTCTACAGTTAGAGAAACATGAATATGAAGGGAGACCTCATGTCCGGTTCACCAATGTCCCTTTACGTGACTGTGACTGTCGCAGCGGTTTTGGCTTTTCCTATGCTTGCCTCGGCTCAGGATCAGGAGGGGCCGCAAACATTGTTCACCAACGTCCATGTCTTCGATGGCGTGAATGAGCAGCGTATCAAAAACGCGAGTGTTCTTGTTGAAGGCAACCTGATCAAGGCCGTATCCGTGGACGCGATCGATGCACCCAACGCTGCTGTCATTGACGGCGGTGGGCGAACGCTGACGCCCGGCTTCATTGAACTTCACGCTCACCTTATGCTGATGGGTCCTACGCTGCCGGCGATGGAGGCCAACACGACTTGGGAGGATTTTGCCATTCACGGTGCGCGGATGGCCGAGATGTATCTCATGCAAGGGTTTACCACAGTCAGGGATGCGGGTGGCGCCAATGGCGGGCTGCGACGGGCCATTGACGCGGGGCAAATTGACGGCCCCCGGTACTATCCTTCCGGGGCATTCATCGGAACTCGGGGTGGCCACGCAGACTTCGCAAATTTCACGGCACCACCGGGCGCTGAAACGAACATGAGCCGTCTGAACCTGGCGCAAGAGATCAGCGGTGTCGATGACGTCTATAAGTTCGCGCGCAACAACTTTCGCATGGGCGCAACGCAGTTGAAATTCATGCAATCCGGCGGCGTGGTTTCGGCCTTTGATCCGTGGCAATTGCTGGCTGGATCGCCAGAGGAAATCAAAGCAGCCGTGCAAGTCGCAAATGAGTATGGCAGCTACGTCATGGCGCATTCTTACCGAAAAGAAGCAATCCTGAATGCGCTTGATGCAGGTGTGATGTCGATTGAACATGGTTTTTCGTTCGATTGTGAAATCGCTCAGGTCATGAACGAAAAGGGGGCATACATCACAACCAACCTGACGGCCTTTGATCCCGGTTTGCTTGATATTCCTGCGGTGGCAAACGTCCCGTCCAGCCTTGCCAAAGCAAAATCCGCCTCGGCCACGTTTGCAGGCTACATCGACAATATGAAGGAATGCCCGGTGAAGCGAGGGTTCCAGACAGACTGTGTAGGTTCGGTGGAGGCGTGCAATATCCAAATTGCCTACGAGAAGCACCTAAACAATGAGTTTTTCGGGCCCTTCACGTCCATGGTCACGCTGACCTCGACGGGTGGTGAAGTCGTTGCTTTGTCAGGTGATTTTATGAACCCGTATACGGCTGGAAAGCTTGGCGTGATCGAAGCAGGGGCTTATGCCGACATCCTTTTGATCGATGGAAATCCCCTTGAAGATTTCTCGGTCGTTGGGACAGGCGATCAGTGGTTTGGTGCGGACCCCAGGCCGGAAAGCCCTGAAACTATCCGCCTGATCATGAAGGATGGCGTGATATACAAAAACACGCTGGACTGATTGATACCGCAGCCGGAGGGTGTTCATGCGCAATTGGTTACGATCCACAATAGTCGCAGGGTTGGTTTGGTGTGGTCCTCCCGCGTTGGCCGCGAATGGGGTTGCGTTGGACTGGGCGGACCTTCCAGACCCATCCGCGCAAATCTTTGAAGATCCTTATCGCGATCTCAGCCCGGAACAGTTCGACGATGTTCTGTTTGTTGTACGACTGCGCGGCAGGCTGCAGCAGGATAGCGGCAGCGAAGAAGAACGGCAGAAATGGCAAGAACTGCTGGCTGCGACAGAGGACGCTTTGGCCGCAGAGGACATTGATATCGACTGGCTACTCGATCAGCGGGAGGTCGTGACAGAACGCCGAAGAAAAGCAGCAACGGATGGAAATCCGCAACATAACGGCCAGACCGTCACACTGGCCGGCTTTGCCATTCCAGCCCCAAGCGATCCCGACGGGCGACCTGTGGCCTATTTGGTGCCAGAGCGCGGGATGTGCAGTCACATGCCTCCGCCCCCTCCTAATCAGATGATCCGTGTTCGGTTGAACGACGATTGGACACCTAGTTATTATCATGAACCGGTAAGACTGACGGGCAGGCTGACAATTGACCCGTCCGTTCACAGCATGATGGTCGTGGATGGCCTGATGCCCATGAGCGCGACATTCCAACTGGAAACGGACAGTGTTGAGACCCTCGAAACGCAGGCGGACAGGTTGGAGTGGAAACAGCGTGCCGCTGATCGCATCCGTGCTGCAGGTGATCGCAAGACGGGCGGGGCAAGAGCATCCGAATGATAAGAAACCTGCTTATTGCCTTGGTCATTTCATCCGCGGGCACGGCCTCGGCCCAAGGACTGTCCGGACCTTCTTCGGTTCAAGCTGACCTGCAGCCCGGCGATGGATTGACTGACCCGCAATATCGTTCGGATTTTCCGCGCAACGTAGCCGCGGGTTGGTTTACGTGGAAAGACCGATTGGCCGAGGACGGGTTTCGCTTCAACATTGATTACTTGGCGCTTGGCCAAACCACGAATGCTGATCTGGGAACCGGTGAAGCGGCCGGTGGGATTGCACGATTCTATGGCAGTTGGCAGGCAACCGAGCGTGGCTCTGTGACATTCAAGATCGAACAGCGGCACAGTTACACCGACGTTGCTCCCCAATTTCTCGGGCTTGATGGTGGCGCCCTTTCGATCACGGGGACAGCGTTCAACGATAGCGGTTTGTTACTCACCAACCTGTTTTGGACCCAACGGGCAGAGAACGGTTCGTGGACGCTGCAAGTGGGGCAGATCGATGTCACGGACTTCGTGGACATCTATGGGTTGGTCAGTCCTTACAGCGGATTCCAGAACCTGTCCTTCAACACCAACCCGACGATCAATACACCCAATCAAGGATTGGGGATCGCGGGTGGGGTTAAGCTAAGCGAAAACTTCTACGCTGTTGCGAGCGTGTCGGACGCAAACGCCGACCCGTCTGATCCAAATTTTGATGTGTTCAGCGATGGTAACCTCTTCAAATCACTCGAACTTGGGTACACGTCCGACTTTGATCGTATCTATTTCGACAATATCCATTTGACCCTCTGGCATGCGGATGCGGCTGATGATGGCAGCCGAGCGGAAGACTATGGCGCTGCATTTTCTGCGGCATGGTTTGTCGACAATAAGTGGATGCCGTTCTTTCGGGCGGGGGCCTCAAAAGGAACCGCCGCGCTTTATGATCGCTCGATCTCTGCCGGTCTGGGATATTACGGTCGCAATACCGATTTGGCTGGTGTTGGCCTGAACTGGGCCGAAGCCAGGGGCATAGACGGGACACAGTTCACGCTTGAAGCTTTCTACCGTTTTTCAATCTCACCAGGGTTGCAGATCACACCATCACTGCAGTTCATTTCCAACCCGCTGCTGAACCCCACTCAGGACAACATCACACTGTTCGGCCTAAGAACCCGGATCGTTTTCTGAGGGGGCGTCATGCGGTGGCAAAACAACTCAACTGAGGAGGCTCTGTCATGAAGACCCTGTTGGCCGTAAGCGCCATAGCGATCACTTTTGGTGGCGCGTTACATGCGAGCGAGGAAAGCAAGACGTGGGAGGCGTCAGAAGAAGCGAAGCAGTTTGTGCAGGATACAATTGTCCTTGGCATGTTGGCGAGCCCCTATGGCACTGGCTGGACCGAAGACGAGCAACTTCATACTTATTTCGCGCGTGCGCGGGAAAACGGTATCACCGGGCATGAGATGACGCTGGCTGCTGCGGATATGTCTTTCGACACCTTTCTTGATCAACATTACCACTTTCGCGCCGCCATGGCGCAGCAACCGGAAAACTATCTCATCGTGAATGAAACCCGCGATATTGAGGCTGCCCACATACAGGGCAAGACGGCGGTGATTTGGAACAGCCAAACGGCCACGATTCTGGACGGCGATCTAAGGAAGATGGCAGTGCTGAAGGATATGGGGATCAAAAGTATGATCCTGGCTTACAATGACATTTTCCGGACTGGATCGGGGCAGTTGGCTGCATATAACGGGCGCGACATTGGATTAACCCCTTGGGGGAAGTCAGTCATCGACGAAATGGTACGGTTCGGCATTCTACTGGACCTAAGCCACACCGGGTCCAAAACGGCAAACGACGCCATGGATTACATGGACGCGAACTATCCCGGTGTGCCCTATGTTTACACGCACTCGGTTCCTGCAGGGCTGTATGCAAATGGACCTAATGCGACGCCAAA
Organism: Ruegeria sp. CF8; assembly: GCF_056537285.1. Classification (NCBI taxonomy): domain Bacteria; kingdom Pseudomonadati; phylum Pseudomonadota; class Alphaproteobacteria; order Rhodobacterales; family Roseobacteraceae; genus Ruegeria; species Ruegeria sp. CF8. Next base: position 292,329 of record NZ_JBQFRG010000006.1, read on the forward strand.
AGGGTGTTACCGGGCCATTCCCGACGATGAGGCGCTGCGCGCGGCCAAGTCCGGTGGCTACGTTTCTCCGACGTTCACCGAGTGGATGATGGATGGTGTCTGGCCCGAGGATATTTCACCCAAGCAGGCCGCTGATATGATCGACTATTATGTCCAGCTTGTAGGTGTCGACCATGTTGGGATCGCAACGGATGACATGTTCTCGCTCGAACTGGTCGTACAATGGGCGACCGCAAACGCGAGTATGTACGACGATGGCGGCTATATGATCGACGCCTTCAACAAAGGAGCGACCGGTAACGGCGAACTGGCCAAAATCCTTGCGGCGATTACCGATGACCTATGGGCCCGTGGCTATTCAAACGAGGACCTTGCAAAGATTTACGGCGGCAACAAGATGCGGGTTTATGCGCAAGTTTGGGAGGGCAAGCCACCCGAACAGTTTCTGAAGGAATACCCTGAGCGTCTGCGTCTGAGGCAAGAACTGCGTGATGGGTTCTATTCGAGATAGGTTTTCAAGACATGCAACAGCGGAGCTAGGCCCCGAGGGGTATGTCTGTGTCGAAGTTTTTCTGGAAAGAATGGTGGGTGATGAGAGACTCGAACTCCCGACATCTTCGGTGTAAACGAAGCGCTCTACCAACTGAGCTAATCACCCGTGACGCTGCATGTAGCCAAGCCTGCGGGCGGGTGCAAGAGGGTCTGAGAGATTTTCTTGAATTCTATACTTTGACCGATCCGTGTTGCCCTGTTCGTCTGGAGTTCCGAACAACGAATAATCCCGCGCTGTCGCAAATCTGAATATGTGCGGTGTGATGATGGTCATGTCTAATCGACGCCTTGGCCCTTTTGGACTTTCTGCAACGCAGCGGCACCGATCTCGCTAATTTCTCAAAGGCGCTTGCGTGGGGGCTGTACCCTCCGATATTCCCGAAGGGACTGAAATTTTCCGGTCGGGAGTGTACATGACCCTAACCTTCACCCGCCGTTTCTGGATGGTGGCATTGGTCTTAGGTGTATTGGCGTTCGCGCCAGTCCGCGCCGGGGCTGAAGGTGTTTTGGTTTTTGCAGCAGCGAGTCTGAAGACAGCGCTGGACGAGGTTGCTGAAAGCTATGAAACGGAAACGGGGCACCGTGTCACGGTTTCTTACGCGGCCTCGTCAGTGCTGGCGCGCCAAATTCAGCAGGGCGCACCTGCGGACGTGTTCATCTCGGCGAACCCTGACTGGATGGACATACTGGAGCAGGACGGTTTTATCCGGGCGAATTCGCGGGTGGATTTGCTGGGCAATGGTCTAGTTGTGATTGGTGCGACAGGTCGAGAAAGTTGGGGAGAGATCCAACCTGGTCACGACCTAAAGGCCGAATTGAACGGCGGTTTTCTGGCGATGGCTCTGGTTGATGCCGTGCCAGCCGGTATCTACGGAAAAGCTGCATTGCAAAGCCTGAACCAATGGGACGCGTTACAGGACCATGTTGCGCAAACCGATAACGTTCGTGCAGCTCTGGCGCTGGTGGCGGCAGGGGCTGCGCCCTTGGGTATTGTGTATCGATCAGACGCACAGGTGGAAACGCGGGTCAGTGTTTTGGCGACCATTCCCGACGACCTGCATCCTGAGATCATATATCCTGCGGCCGTCACATCATCTGCACAGGGTGGAGCACAGGCCTTTCTGGACCATCTACGCAGCGATGCGGCGTTGTCCGTTTTTCAGGAGCAGGGATTTTCCCTGCCGGGCGGGTGATCCTCGTGGACTGGTTAGGCCCTGCCGAAATTGAAGCGTTAAAGCTGTCTCTGCGCGTCTCGTTCTGGGCGACGCTGGCGACATTGCCGTTTGGGATATTCGTAGCCTACGCGCTGGCCCGCTGGCGGTTTCCCGGCCGTCAGGTGTTGAATGGTCTGGTGCATTTGCCCCTGATCCTGCCACCTGTCGTCACGGGGTATCTGTTGTTGCTGACATTTGGCATTCAAGGACCGCTTGGGCGTGTTCTGGCAGAGTTCGGGATCGTTGTCGCGTTTCGTTGGACCGGGGCTGCGCTGGCCGCCGGGATCATGGCCTTCCCGTTGATGGTACGGGCCATACGGTTGTCGATCGAAGCGGTGGATCCAAAACTGGAACAGGCGGGGGCCACGCTGGGGGCGTCACGCCCGATGGTGTTTCTGACCGTGACCTTGCCGATGATCCTTCCGGGGGTCATTGCCGGCGCAATTCTTGCCTTTGCCAAGGCAATGGGCGAGTTCGGTGCCACCATCACCTTTGTGTCCAACATTCCCGGACAGACTCAAACGCTTCCGTCCGCGGTCTATGCATTCCTGCAGGTGCCGGGCGGAGAGGCGGCGGCAACGCGACTGGTCCTTATCTCAATCGTTATCGCAATGAGCGCGCTTCTTTTGTCAGAATACGTCGGACGGCGCGCTGCTGCACGGGTGGCCGGGTCATGAGCCTTTCTGTTCGGTTACAACATCGTTTGCCGGATCTCGATCTGGATGTCCGATTTGATGCGCCGCCCGGCGTGACAGTCTTGTTTGGGCGGTCGGGCTCGGGCAAAACAACTATCGTCAACGCAGTGGCCGGGCTGCTGCGACCTGAGGCGGGCCGTGTGGCGGTCGAGGATTGGGTCTTGTTCGACACTGATCGCGGACAATGGCTGCCGCCGCACCGTCGGCGATTGGGGTATATCTTTCAGGAAGGGCGGCTGTTTCCCCATCTGACCGTACGGCAAAATCTGGCTTACGGTCGCTGGTTTGCTCCGAAAAAAGCGCAACGGGAAGATCCTGAGAAGGTGATTGATATGCTGGGCATTGGTCACCTTCTGGATCGCCGTCCAGCTGGGTTGTCTGGGGGTGAGAAGCAACGTGTGGCCATTGGGCGGGCGCTGCTGGCAAACCCGCGCCTTATTCTTGCAGACGAACCTCTGGCCGCGCTGGACGAGGCACGGAAAGCAGAAATTCTGCCGTATTTCGAGCGTCTTAGGGATGAGGTGTCGGTTCCTATTCTCTATGTAACCCACTCGGCGGCTGAAGTTGCGCGTCTGGCGACCTCGGTTGTTGCACTTCAAGACGGAAAAGCCGTGCGTCATGGGCCCGCTTCCGAGGTTTTAGCCGATCCTTCGGTGGCCCCCGCAGGGGTTCGCGCAGTTGGGGCTGTTTTGGAAGTTCAGGTCGTTCACCACCACACTGACGGGCTGACTGAGTTAAATGCCAACGGCGCACGATTGTTCCTGCCGCGCATTGCGCATGACGTCGGAGCGCAATTGCGCATCCGCATCCCGGCGCAAGAGGTCATATTGTCAAACCAAAAGCCCGAAGGGCTTTCTGCGCTGAACGTGCTCAGCGGTACGGTGGCCTCGATCCGATCGGGCGAGGGGCCCGGTGCAATTGTCTCCGTCACGACCCCGGCAGGAAGTGTTCTGGCCCGCGTCACACGTCGATCAGTGGCGGCACTGAACTTGCAGGTGGGCAGCCCATGTCACGCGGTTATCAAGACGGTTGCCCTGGCTCCGCAGGATGTTGGCGGTCGTATCGCGACGGGCCAGTAATCTCAGGCAAGCGCGCGCGCCTCATGTTCTCGCAGGATCAAACGCGCGGCGCGGCCAAACCCGGTGTGGCCCGAGGATGGCCGGTCCGGAAAGATTGCAGCAAGCTCCCGAAGTGCGTCGGAGGACAGCGTGTAAAGCGCTTCTTCCCCCAGAAACAGGCTTTCAGCTTGCGCCCCTTCCGCATTCAGAATTTCGTGCCGATCCAGCAAGATATGCAGGTACTCTACCTCCTCCACCGAGGAATCCACATAAATGCCCGGCCAGCCGCATAGATGTTTTGCAGCCACCAGCGCCTCTGCAGCACCGAACAGCAAATCCACCTTTGGGCCTTTCACTAGGATACGATGCTGTTGCGAAACCAGAAGATCCCGGCACGGTGTGTTCGGCCCCAGACTTCCTGCCGAGATTCGAACCGGCTGCATTGCAGGTTCAGCGCATAATCGTTCGGGCGCAAGCACACTGCTTTCAATCCAGCGAATAGGTTGCAGCCCGTGATCTGCGGTTGCCACCATGTGGCCCACGCGCAGTGTTTCAATGGCCTGTGGGCCGTCCTCGGTCTCGATCAAGGTACCGGCTGCAAAGCATACACCTTCGATCCTGATCGTGACCGCCACCGGATCCGGGTCGTTGGAAAACGGCACGGTGAACGGCCCTAGCTGCGTGGTGCCCGTAACGCTGATAAAGAAAGTATCGAAAACGACCTGCCCGTTGTCCAGATTGTCAAAAAAGGCTGGGTCTACCGTATAAGTCCACTCACCTGTGTTCGGGTCGATCGAGGCGGTGCCGTTGGCGGGCTGCGTTGCAATGGTCCAAGTCTGGGTCGTTGGTGTAAATGTGCCATTGTCCAGTGTCGGTTGCCCCATCGCTACGTTGGGTGGGGAACCGGTCACGTCGCCGGTCAATTCGCCTGTGATTGTAACCGAGACCACTTATTCTTCGCCTTGCTGCAACACCTGTTCAAATTCTCTTTTTCGATACAGACGCATATGGACCTCGCCTGCCTGATCCCGAGTCCATTCGACAATCCGGTTTCGCGTCATGTCGCTGTCCATCCGGTTTGTCCGCACACGCGGGTGTGGGATTTCTTGCTTGAGGATATCAACAATCTGGCTCGTCTGTCCAAAAGGGGCCACCAGATCGACGATCCAAAAGGAAGGCCCACCGGTAAAATCCTCTTCCTTCAACGGTTTTTCCTGCACTGCATAGCGGTACTCGGCGTCGGGGCTGAGCCCGGCAAAGGTGACAAAGCCGCGGGGAAACCCGTTTTGCCGAAAGATATGATACTGACCAAGGCGGAACGGTGTCTCGAACGCATACAGCACCTGTGCAAGGGTGCGTTTCTGATGTGTTTTTGTAAGACCCGCCAGATAGAACATTGCGCCAAGGTCAGCGTATTTCTCGGGCGGGAAATCGAACCAGTCCTTTGGAAAGCTCTTGCTCACAGGATCGCCATTATATGATGCAAACCAAAACCTTAGGTTTAGTGTAACGTCTATGCACAAGAAGGGTAGCAAAATTTCCCTGTACCACCCCAGGCGTCGTTGAAGTCGGGTGGCACTACTTTACTCAGAGACCGCTGCCGCTATGTTCGAACTATAAATGCTCAATTTTCGGGATGCTGAAATTATGCGACTTGTAAAGGTTTTCGCCCCAGCTGCGCTTGTTGTGGTGCCCGCGATGGCCGACGCGGTAGGGTTCGGACTGAACGTCAGGCCGCAATTTCGAACCGAAATTACAGCGCTTCCCGATGGGGTCTATGAGGTCAAGGCACTTGGATCGTCAGCGCCCGTAAATTACTGGTGCGGGATTGGCGACTATGCGATTCGCACGCTGGGCGTTCCAAATTCGCAGCGTATTTACATCTGGCGTGCTTATGAACGGGGCGTTAGAACCGTACAATTTTCGCTGACACCACCTCCGGGTGCAGATACCAACCCGGGTTATTCGATCACGGTCAGCCGGGTTGGTGAAAACATGTCTGCGTCGTCGGCACAGAACTACTGCTACGACAATTTCATCATGGATACGTTCTAAGCGTCAGACCCACTTTGCCAACGGTGGTAGGCTCATAAGAACCGCATCTGGGTCGTGCCCGGTTTCCAGCCCGAATTTAGTGCCCCGGTCATAGACTAGGTTGTATTCCGCATACAGACCGCGATGCACGAGTTGGGTGTTCTTGTCCCCGTCCGAAAAACCCTGAACGCGCCGTTTTTCAACCAGCGGCAGGAAGGCGGGCAGGAAGGCACGACCGATATCCTGTGTCAGGGCAAAGTCGGACTGCCAGTCGCCGGTGCAGTAGTCGTCCATAAAGATCCCACCCACGCCTCGTGCACGCTTGCGGTGGGGAATGTAGAAATACTTATCTGCCCAGTCTTTCAGGCGCGGATAATGCGCGACGCCATGCGGATCCAGATGGGACTTTTGGGTGGCGTGGAAATGGCGTGTGTCATCATCATACTCGATGCACGGGTTCAGGTCCGATCCGCCACCGAACCACCAGGCGTGTGGGGTCCAGAACATGCGAGTGTTCATGTGCACCGCAGGGACATGAGGGTTTTGCATATGCGCCACCAGGCTGATTCCCGAGGCCCAGAAGCGAGGATCCTCGGTCATCCCGGGGATGCCCTTGCGCGCCGCCATCGCGTGCTGCGCGCGTTCACCCAATGTGCCGTAAACAGTTGAAACGTTGACGCCAACTTTCTCGAACACGCGACCGCCACGCATCACGGACATCAGCCCGCCCCCTGCATCCGAGCCATCCTCAGATTGGCGTTTGGTTTCCTTGACTTCGAACCGGCCGGGTTTTGCATCGGAAAACGGGCCAGAGTCGTGGCTGTCCTCCAGCGTTTCAAACGCAGAGACAATATCGTCGCGCAGTTGCCGAAACCAGGCGGAGGCAGTGGATTTTTCTGTATCGAACATGTGTCTTAGTGGGCTGGGGCAGCTACGGGGTCAAGCAATGTACGCCCGCCGTCGATTGTCAGGATCTGGCCTGTAATGAAACCGGCTGCATCGGACGCCAGAAACTGCGCGGTTTCGGTCAGCTCTGTCGCCGAAGCGATACGGGCCAGCGGTGTGTGTTTTTCGATATCGTCCCGAAAGTCCCGATTTTCCTTGAGGGTCGATTGTAGCGATGCGCTCATGACCGAGCCCAGTGCGATCGAGTTGACCCGAATACGGTTCGGAGCAAGCGCAACTGCAAGGGATCGGGTCATTTGATCCAGCGCCGCGGTCGACACGGAATAGGCCATCAGGTCGGGATGTGTCCGGCGGGCTGCGATGGACGACAAGTTGATGATCGACCCGGCAAGGTTTTCCTCGTCCCCATCCGCCTGTTTGATCATGCGTTTCGCAACCAATTGGCTCAGCCGCAGGGCCGGCATCAAATTCTGGTTCAGCAGGGTGCGTACTGAGTCGTCATCAGGGTCTAATGGGTCCGAAGGGATCACTTGCCGCGCACCATTGATCAGGATGTCCACCTGATCAAAGGCATCCAAAGTGGCCGATAGCAGATTTGCTATGGTCAGTTTTTCGCGCAGATCGCCTGCGAAATAGCGGATATTTCCGTCTTCTGCCTGCTCTCCCAATTCATCGACCAGGCGCTTTTCGTCCATGTCGGCGAACATGACATTTGCACCTGCATCCGCGAAATGGCGTCCGATAGCCAGCCCGATGCCATTGGCTCCGCCCGTTACGATTGCTGTCTTGCCTGCGATGGAAAAGGACATCCGAATCCTCCTGAATTGGGGGCAGGTTAACGAGCCTTAACGCCGAGGGCGAGAGGCCTGAAGCACCTTGAACCGGTTGTCTCCGGCAATTTCAGTGACCTGAGCGAAATGTTCGTTCAGCGTGGTTTCGTAGGGCAGGTGGCGATTGGCAACCATCCAAAGGGTTCCGTTGCGGGTCAGATTGCGTGCGGCTGAGATGATGAACCCCTGACCCAGAGCCGGATCCGCGCTGCGCGAGGTGTGAAACGGGGGGTTCATGACGACGGTGTCGATGGGTTCGGGTGCAGTCCAAGAGACGGCATCGGCCCAATAGAACTGAGCCCTTGGGTCAGGAGCGTTTTTGCGCGCGCATGTCAGAGCGGTCTGATCCGCCTCTACCAGATGCAAAGACTTGACGTCATTGCGCTTCAATACGTCTGCGGACAAAAACCCCCAACCAGCGCCCAGATCAGCCACGCGAGCCCCAAGTTTGGAAGGCAGAGACTTCAATAACATGGCCGAGGCAGGGTCGATCCCATCAGCCGAAAACACCCCCGGCGCTGTATGAAAACCGCCGACCATCTGCGCCGAAGGCGCGGCCCAGTCTTCGAAAGCAGAAGCATCTGCCTGAAACCAGAAAATCTTGCCATGTGCTTTGGACAGGGGGCCCTCGACATCAACCCTTTTGCGCACATCTTTCAATATGCTGTCCACCCCGTCGGTCTTGGCACCATCGACCACGACAACCCCGGCGGCCCGCGAACAAGCGCGCTGGATCGTCGCGCGCGCCAGCGCCTTGGCGCGTGGCAAAAACACGATGGCGTCCTGACAGGGTGCGTCTGCTTCGGGCACCGTGTCAAAGCCTTGCGCCGCAAAATGATCGTGAAAGGGCTTGAACGGCTGTACCACCTGCGCGTCAGTAGGAAGCGCTGACAGATCGTGGTCTGGCACCGGGCCGATCACGGTCAGCGGTTGCGACAGCGACAAGCCGTTTTGCAAAGCAAGTTCCAGGCGAGGGGACATGGGCAATTCCGGCAGAGAAAGGAAAGGGCGCGACAGGCGGTGCGCCTTATTCTTCGCGTTCCATGGTGCATTGCAGTGGGTGCTGGTGCCTGCGGGCAAAATCCATCACCTGGCCAACTTTGGTCTCGGCAATCTCATGGCTGAAGACGCCGACAACGGCCACGCCCTTTTTGTGAACGGTCAGCATGATTTCGAACGCTTGGGCGTGGGTCATGCCAAAAAAACGCTCCAGCACGTGCACGACAAATTCCATCGGCGTGTAATCGTCGTTCAGCAACAGCACCTTGTACAGGGGCGGACGCTTGGTTTTTGGGCGCGTCTGCAGCAGGACTGACGCGTCTCCGTCGTCGTCCGGTGTGTCAGACATCATCCAGGTCTTTTCCAGCATCGTGTGTAACTGTCCGATTCAGGCTTGGGGTTTATCTTGGCGCTTATATAACGTGGGCATCGCCGGTGAAAAGAGCAAGCGGACGTAAATAAGATGACGGAAAAACTGACGACAATCGGGTTTGATGCAGATGACACCCTTTGGCACAACGAACGGTTTTTCCAGCTGACGCAGGCCCATTTTGCTGAATTGCTGGCGGATCACGCTGACCGGGATCACCTGATGGAGCGTCTTCTGGCCGCCGAAAAACGCAACATTCGTCACTATGGGTATGGGATAAAGGGATTCGTTCTGTCGATGATCGAAACCGCCATCGAAGTGACAGAAGACCGTGTTCCGGCCTCGGTTATTCGGCAATTGATCGAAGCCGGGCAAGAGATGCTGGCACATCCGATAGAGCTGTTGCCGCATGCCCGTGATGCGATTGAGAGCGTGTCCGACGCGTACCGGGTCATACTCATCACCAAAGGCGACCTGATCGATCAAGAGCGTAAACTGGCCCAATCCGGGCTGGGCGATTTGTTCGACGGGGTCGAGATTGTGTCGGAAAAGACCGCAGAAACTTATCAGACGATTTTCGAATCCCACGGGGATGGTCCGGCGTCTGCGATGATGGTCGGCAATTCCATGCGCTCGGATGTGGTGGCTCCGATTCAGGCCGGATGCTGGGGGGTTTATGTGCCACACGGTCTGGTGTGGGAGGTTGAGCACGCTGAAGCCCCGGTTGACAGCCCGCGATTCCGTGAGCTGCGCGATTTGGGCGACTTGGCCGATCTGGTGTGCAGTTTGAGGTGATGTTGCCTTTTGGCCGCAGTCCCGGAAAAACCTTGTCGTGCTCCGGCAAAGCGATGCCACAATCGCGCATTTGGTGGGTTTGCGCGATTGGTTTATCTACATATAGCGCTTTGTAGCGCATATGACGAAATCGCGAAAAGCGCAGCTTTCAGTTTCTTTTATGCCCCCCCTGTGTTAGCCTTTAACGCAATAAAATATATTTTGCCGACCGGGAAAACCCGGCGGCGCGAGGCAGACAGAGGCAAAGATCGTGCAGATTCGGCGGACAGTTCCGGCCCGAATGGGCTTATTCCTTATAGCGATGCTATGTGCGCTGGCGTTTGCGCCACTCAAGCCCATGGCAGCACCCTACGCGGCAATGGTTATTGACGCCCGCACCGGTGAGGTTTTGCATTCGCGCAATGCCGACACGCGGCTGCATCCGGCATCGCTGACCAAGATGATGACGCTTTATATTGCGTTCGAAGCGGTGCGAAACGGTGAGATCACGCTGGATACCCCTGTGCGGATCACCAAGAAAGCTGCGGCCGAGCCGCCGTCTAAGCTGGGCCTGCGGACAGGACAGACGATTGCCTTCCGGTATCTGATCCGAGCGTCTGCGGTGAAATCAGCCAATGACGCGGCAACCGCTATCGGTATCGCCATCAGCGGGTCCGAGGCAGCTTTTGCGCGTCGTATGACCCGCACGGCCAAAGCCATGGGGATGAGCCGCACGACCTTCAAGAACGCGCATGGCCTGACCGAGTCGGGGCATTTGTCTACCGCGCGTGACATGACCACGCTGGGACGGCACCTACTGTATGATTACCCGCAGTATTATAACTTGTTCTCACGTCAATCGACACATGCCGGGATCAAGACCGTGCCGAACACCAACCGTCGCCTGTTGGCTGCGTACAAAGGGGCAGATGGCATCAAAACCGGGTATACCCGCGCTGCGGGGTTCAACCTGGTGGCGTCAGCCAAGCGCAAAAATGAACGGATTATCGCGACCGTCTTTGGTGGAAAGTCAGGCGCCTCGCGGAATGCCAAAGTGGCCGAGCTTTTGGATCTGGGTTTCCGTCGTGCCCCGTCGCGTGCACCTATTCGCAAACCAGCACGCCCGGCTTATGCGGGCAATGCAGGACTGGGCACGCAGGTTGCACGCCTGAGCGGGCCACCCAAAACCAGCCTGCGTCCTGTTGTGCGCCCGAGCGCTTCGACGCAGGTTGCAAATGCAGTGGCAGCGACAGCAGATCAGAATCGCGACCGGATCACCAATGGTATCGCAGCGGCAATCGCTCAGGCAGATATCGCGTCGACCACCACGCCTGAGCAAGCAACGGGCACCCGCCCGGCGCAACGCCCGTCCGATCTGGTGCTGGCCTCGACCGAAACGGCGAAGCAACCCGAGCCCGAGCAGGAGGTCGTCACCCGGCTTTCTTCGTCTGGCGGGCATCTGTGGGGCGTCAATGTGGGGCGTTACACCACACGGTATGAGGCCGAGAAGGTTCTGCTGAAAACTGCGCTGTCAGAAATGACGACGCTGGAGGGCACACTGCGTAAGGTGAACCAAAGCTCGCGCGGGTTTGACGCAACTTTTCAGGGCATGACCCGCGAGCAGGCCGATCTGGCGTGTCGCCGATTGCAGGCCCGCAATGTGACCTGTTTCATGATCGGACCATCATAAGGTTCGGCAAATACTCTCCTGTTGGGTCTGGGCTGTGGTTCGCCACAGCCCTTTTTTCATGACAACGTAGCACTAAAGGTGCGTCAGGTTATCGGACGAACTTCGTCACCTCGACGCCACCGCCGATCAGGCTTTCCCTGACGGAACGGGCGATTTGAACCGCCGTTGGTCCGTCCCCATGCAGACAAATCGTGTCGATGGACGTCTCCAGCCGTTTGCCGCTTTCCGTAATTATCGAGCCTTCGCGGACCATGTTCAGAATGCGTGGACCGGCCACATCAGCATCATGGATCACGGCACCGGGCAGGCTGCGGTCGACCAAGGTGCCATCGTCGTTATAGGCGCGGTCGGCAAAGATTTCGCCCACCCATTTGCAGCCAAGTTCGCGCACGGCGTCTTCCTGCTTTGTAACCGCGAGCACCATGACAATAATATCGGGGTCCACGTCCAAAGCGCCCTGATAGCAGGCTCGCGCCATATCAACATCGACCGAGCACATATTGGCCAGCGCGCCGTGCAGCTTGAGATGCCTCACTTTGGTGCCGACCGCCTTGGCCATGCCCATCGCGGCACCCAGTTGATACCGGACCAGATTGCGCAATGCGTCATGGGGGACTTTCATGTTCCGACGACCAAAGCCTTGCAGGTCAGGAAAACCGGGATGTGCACCAATGCCCACATCGTTTTCGGCTGCCAATTGCATCGTCGTCGCCATCACATCCGGGTCGCCCGCATGAAATCCACAGGCGATGTTGGCAGAGGTGATGATTTTCAACAGGCTTTCGTCATCACCCATCTTCCAGGGGCCAAAGCTTTCCCCCATATCAGCGTTCAGATCGACGCTTGGCATTGGCACATCTCCTTAGTCGGTGGCAGAGATTACTCCGCTGATCAATTGGTAGGACAACAGGTCCTGTATGTCATGCGGGTCACGGACCAGAGGTTCGACCCGTGAAGGCAGGCGCGCAAGATCTGACAGGAAGGCTGCTTGCAACGCGTTGGCCTCTTCCATGCTGACAAATTCGAAATGGATGGAACCGCCCGCAGGTGTCTGTGCCGCACGGGGCATATCGCAGGGCAAAACGGTTGCGATACGAGGATAGCCGCCAGTGGTCTGGCACTCTGGCAGCAGAATGAACGGATCCCCAGTCCCGGTCATTTGAATATCGCCTGGAGTGATCACCTCGGACAATATGTTCAACTGGCCCGATGCCGCGAACCCGTCGCCGTCACTGTCCACTTGCATCCCCATCCGGTTTGCGCGTGCACCGCGTCGGAATTTGGTCGCTGCAAACCGATCCAGCGTCGCCTGATCGAACAGCGGTGTTTGAAAGCTGGCCACCACACGCAACGTGCCACCTGAAAACCGATCAGCGGGCTGCAGTTTCAACCCGCTCTTTCCCGCATGAGGGCCACAGCTCAGCCTATCGCCCTGTTGTATCGCCTGACCGATCCGCGCCGTTAAATGCGCCGCCCGCGATCCCAGAAAAACCTCGGACTCTATTCCACCCCCTAAATGAAGATAGCCGTAATTCCCTTTCACAGCGGCCCCGATGACCAGTCTTTGTCCGGCGGCCAAGTGATGGGATGCATTCCAGGCCACAGGGCTCCCATCAACGGTCGCTTGCATTGGCGCACCGGTTAAAGCGACGTGCATATCTTGCGTGGCTTCGAATTCGCCTCCCATTCCGGCCATTTCCAGCGCCGCAAGGTCCGGGCTCTGCCCCAGTAACGCAGCCCCTTCATGCAAGGCGAATATGTCGGCAGCACCAGAGCGGGACAAACCTTGATCCAGATACCCGACGCGCCCTTGATCTTGTATCGTGCAAGAGGGGCCGACCCGATGGACGATCAGGCTCATGGCGCGATTTCCTCGCAGGTGGCACCGCCGCTGCCGTCTGTATTGTTCGCGCGGATATGTTCTAATTCATCGCGAGATACAGGTGTGAACACCAACTCGTCTCCGGGACTAAGGGGGAAGGTTTCGGACATTTCCGGGCGAAAGCATCGAAAGGCTGTTTGCCCGACATGTCGCCACCCGGTTGGTGTCGGACCCGAAAACAGGACAAATTGTGAGATGGCCAGAACCAATGCGCCTTCGGGCACCATCGGGGTCAGGTTTTGAAGCCGGGGAATATTGAACTCGGGTCCCAGTGGCCCAAGGTAGGGCTGCCCGGGTGCAAACCCGATTGTCAGAACCCGCACCCTCGATTGACCCAGGCGACGTTTTGCCTCTTCCGGTGTCAACCCGGCGGCGGCGGCGGCATCGTTCAGTTGTGGCGCCAGTTCGGTTCCGTAAACCGTCGGTACACGCCAAAGTTTGCGACCCGTGGGAAGCTGCGTGTTGTACCAGTCTTTTTGGCTCACAAGTTGCTGAAGCCTGTCCAGCATCTGCTTGTGTGAAATGCGCTGTGTGTCGAAACGCACAAAAGCAGAACCCAAAGACGCGGAAGACTCAGTGACCTCATCCCAATTCAGATGATCCACTTCAGATCGAAATGCCAGAGCTGCACGGTTAGCGTCGTCGGACATACTTTCTGCAAAAGTTACGAGCGCTCCGTCAAACCCAACGGTTCTGACCAAAGGAAACTGAAGGTGGCGGGCCATACCGATCCTGCGTTTGTGCCGACAACATATTAGGGGAACCAGACCTCATCCGAAAAAGATGTGCAAGACGGGTCTTGGTGCTGTTTGGCTGGATACGAGTGAGATGTATGCGGGTCTTGTGTATCCGCCTGATCGTTTTTCGATTCTTTTGGTCAAGAAGCTTCAGGATTTGATGGAATCTCCGACTCGATTATCGGGTTTGAGTCGCGCCGACTTGTGTCGCGACACGTCTGATGCTCAATATGTTGTGTTGAGCTCGTTCTTTCGAGTCAGTTCAGAGGGGGGCTGCTGAAGGGAAGTAACTTTTCGACGCCCGTTCCCTCTTCTCTTCATCAGTCTAACCGGTTGATTTTGTTTAGGTATTTGGGTGTTTTCAAAAAACTTTTGGTTTTTTGTTTTTTTGGGTTGCGGGTTTTGGGAGTAAACCTTAGAACCCCCTTCACCGGCGCTGCTGAGGCGGTTGTTGGGACGCTGCGGCAGCGGCGGAGACACATCGGAGAGACGGTGGGCATCTTGGGAATGAGT
>NZ_JBQFRG010000007.1:0-289384 GCF_056537285.1 Ruegeria sp. CF8
GGGGTATGATCCTGACCAATGATGAAGATATCGCTAAGAAAGTGAATTCGGCGATCTTCCCCGGCATTCAGGGCGGCCCGCTGATGCATGTCATCGCTGGTAAGGCCGTGGCCTTTGGCGAAGCCCTGCGGCCCGAGTTCAAAACCTATATCAGCCAAGTCATCACCAACGCGCAAGCGCTGTCGGACCAGCTGATCAAGGGCGGTCTGGACACGGTGACCCACGGCACTGACACCCATGTGGTACTGGTCGACCTGCGCCCCAAAGGCGTGAAGGGCAACGCGACCGAAAAGGCTCTGGGCCGGGCCCATATCACCTGCAACAAGAACGGTGTGCCGTTTGACCCCGAAAAGCCGACCATTACCTCGGGCATCCGTCTGGGCTCACCCGCCGGCACCACCCGCGGCTTTGGCGAGGTCGAATTCCGCCAGATCGCCGACTGGATCATCGAAGTGGTCGACGGCCTGGCCGCCAATGGCGAAGACGGCAACGGCGCTGTCGAAGCCAAGGTCAAAGCCGAAGTCGCAGACCTCTGCGCCCGCTTCCCAATCTATCCGAACTTGTAATCTGGGCGTAGAGATCAGAAACGGCTCCTGAGATACCCCCCCTGACTGGGGTTGATGATGATCTCATTTCACGGCTGGTAATGCCCTGCATCTTGCACAATAGCGCCTTGAGGATACCCTCAGGGCGCTATTGCTTTAACATTTGTCAGGATGAGCGGTCTCGTTAGGTGTCCCCGAAATCCACAGTGCTTCGCGCCTCTAACGCCCTTCTCGTCTGATCTAGACTTTTTAGTTGACTTGCCGGGCTCGGTGGAATCGCAAGGATTAGGCTGACGGCGGCCTCCTCAAGAACAAACGCTAGAGGGGAATTTTGAGAAGAAAACACAGATATAAAACCCCAAAAAACGATCTGTTTGTAATGACCTGTCGAGTACTGTTGATTGGGTCACTGCAATGCGGCTGACGCGACTGTGAGCAGCTTCGCGAAGCCTTTGTCCAGGTTCTCTTTTCCTATGAGGTTCAAATTTTCTTGCAAAAGTACCTCCACTGCTTCTGCTCCACCTCTGGGATTGCGATCGATTGTTATTAATGCGAGTTCATAGAGCCCTATCCGGGCGACGAAGTCATATTCTTCTCCCGCCGCTTCCATTTTTTCTTTCTGTGAAAGATAGAATGCGACCCCTTCCTTGGGCTCTCCTTGCAGAGCGTGATAGATTAACTTTGAGAAAACCATGGCACCATAGCCATATTCTACAGGGTCATATTGCTCGAAAGCATCGAGAAACCTGTCACTGTTGTGGTCCGCGAGATACATAAGAACTTCCCAAGGCGCAGTTTCGGTTAGCTCACCAGAATCTTCAAAACCTTGAGCCGCGTTGCGGAGTTCTTCTACGGAAAGATCGTAGTAAAGTTGCATTTGAAAGACGCTATCCGATGTATAGAATTCGTCTTCACCTACCCATTCTTCGAATTTCGCGCGATATTCTTCAGCTTTGTCGAAATTGCGCGCATACGCGGCCATGCGCATAGGATCGGCAAATTGACGAGGGCGTTCTGGCTTGCCATATTTCTGTCGCACCTCAAAAACGTCCTCAGGATCGTCGTGTAGAATTGCGAAAGAAAGCGCCAGGTGGAAAGGGTCGAAGAGATAGAGACCACCCGGGTCCAAGACATCAAATTCCGCGAAATCGGACAGCAGCTCTCTCGAAAGCCCGTCATAGGCGGCTTTCGCAGGCATGAAAGAAAACTTCTTGTAAAGCTCAATCTCTTCTGCCGAGGCTTCACTAATGTCTCTTCCCGCGATTTCCATTTCGAAATGGAGATCTTCAAAGCAATCTCGGTTCTTTACGCATGTAAGAGTTTCTTCCACCCAGGTTTTGTGCCGTTCCTGCGCGTCTTGCTGAGCTATGACTTCTTCCACTTCAGGCATAATTCGATCACGCTCTGCCTGAAGAACAGCTGGGCTGATGTCTCCGACAGCCTGGCCGGTGATCAGCATAACTGCCAAGTTTGAGCTGGGGTGTTCCTCGGCGATCTCATCGAATTTTTCCAAAGCAAAATCGATCTTTTCAAGCTTTTCGAGAGGTGGCATTTCCTCGGTGATAGACTTGTACGATTTCACCGCTTCGACAAACAGGGCGTTTGCTTCTTCGTCGCCAGCGTAGGATGCTGAGCTGAAGCAGAAAAGCGCAACAGAAGTGACAAAACTCAAAATTCTCATTTGATGTCCTTTTCAACTGCTTGAGTTCCAATCAACACACAACTTCAGAACAGCCCGTCCTAAGCTGATCGCATTGAGCAAACGTGTGTGTCAGATGTTTTGGGGACTCTGGAGACCACAAGGAATCACAAAGAAAAGAAAACAAAAAACTCTCCAGAGAACCAACTGCTTCAAAACGTTATTGAAATGAACAATTGTTTCAAGAAAAAATCAGGGCTTGTTTCGAGGGCGACAGCACAATGCCCAATGTGGTCTCTGGGTATTGCAGCACCACTTTTTCTTTTCGATCAATATCCGTGCTTCGCGCTGGTGCAGAATAGTTCACCATTAAGCAACGGTGCCGGAGCCGCGTTCACAGCCGACAATCCGTAACCCAAGGTCAGATCAAGCCACGCCACCACAGAAAGATCAGCAACAGCGCCGTCAGTGCCAGCAAGTTGAAGGCCAACCCACCCAGCATCCCAAGGAACCAGCCCCATCTGCGGTCGGCCAGATTGATCGCGCTGAGATGTCCTTGCACAACCTCTGACGCGCGGATCAGCTTGGGTGTGTCCAGTACCTGCCTCAGCTTGGGATGCGCGGCCATCGCCTCGGACCGCGCCAACACCATTGCTTGTTTGTAGACCCGTCGCGGCAGGCGTCGCTTGGCTTTTCGGATCGAAGCCTCAAGCGTTTTGTCCCGCACGCCAAGCTTGGCCCGCAGCAAGGCTACGGTCTCGGCAATCCGGGTTTGAATGTCTGTGTCCTGCGGCATGGAACCTCCTGCCGCGGCAATCTAGCGTCTGGTTCAAAGACCTACAATGGGGCTGGTCGTCAGCAGTGCGCGCGGGTATCACTCGGGACATGCTGAATACAATTGTACATGGCGAACCAACCGCCCTTCCGCCGCTTATCATTGCTCATGGCCTGTATGGATCCGCCCGCAACTGGGGTGTGATTGCCAAACGGCTTTCGGACGAGCGGCAGGTCGTGGCGGTGGATATGCGCAATCACGCCCGCAGCCTGTGGGACCCTCAGCATGACTATCCGCATCTGGCGCAGGACATCGCCGAAGTGATCGAACAGTTCGGCGGCATGGCCGATGTGCTGGGGCATTCGATGGGCGGCAAGGCTGCGATGACGCTGGCGCTGCATCACGGGTCATTGATGAACAAGCTGGTGGTCGCAGACATTGCGCCAGTAAAATACACGCACAGTCAGATAGAGTTCATCGAGGCCATGCGGGCGGTTGACTTTTCACGCATCGAACGCCGGTCAGACGCTGAACAACAGCTTGCCGAGCAGGGCGTCGAGAAGGCGCTGCAGAGCTTCTTTACCCAGTCTCTGGATATCAACGGGAAACGCTGGTTGCTGAATCTGGATGTTTTGGCGGACCAGATGCCAAATATCATGGGGTTTCCCGATCTGGATGCCTCGTGGAACGGGCCCGCGCTGTTTTTGTCCGGTGGGACATCAGATTACGTTCTGCCTGAGCATCGTGACAAAATCCGCGCGCTGTTCCCCGGCGCACGGTTTGCAAAAATCCCCGGAGCCGGTCATTGGCTGCACGCCGAGAAACCGCGTGAATTTGAAGCGGCTGTCAGAACGTTTCTGAACGCTTGATCATGCGCCCTGATACAGCCGCTTGGCAACCATCCACGATGCCGGGGCGGCAATCACGGCCCCTGCTGCCGCGGCACCGACAATC
Organism: Ruegeria sp. CF8; assembly: GCF_056537285.1. NCBI lineage: Bacteria > Pseudomonadati > Pseudomonadota > Alphaproteobacteria > Rhodobacterales > Roseobacteraceae > Ruegeria > Ruegeria sp. CF8. Next base: position 3,914 of record NZ_JBQFRG010000007.1, read on the forward strand.
GCGCTGACTGAATCCATACCGGCAGACAAAACGGCGATCACGGCCGAACCCGAGAGGGCGGTTGCGATCAGTGAATACAGCATAGCGGCAAGGCGAAACATGGCCGGAATTCCTTTTGATGACTTCCGGCCAAATATCACACGATTCGAATGTGTTTCGCTTTGATTTGGGTCAGATGCGAAACGCCCGTATGTCAGGCGCTTACAAGCTCGCCGCCCCCGTTCACCCAATCCACCAAGCCGCCAAGGTTGTAGACTTGCTGGTATCCCATGTCTTTCAACAGCTTGCCAGCCAACGCCGCGCGTCCACCCGAAGCGCAATGCAAGATGATAGGGCGGTCTTTGCGCAATTCCGGATCGTGGGATTGCAGCGTGTCATCTGCCCGGAATTCCAGCATCCCGCGCGGGATATGATGTGCACCTGCGGCGCGGCCAGTGGCTTGCAGTTCCGCCGCATCCCGAATGTCCAGAAGCAGCCCGCCCTGCTCTAGAATGGTCTTCGCCTGCGCTGTATCAATCCGCGCAACCACCGCATTGGCGGCCGCCATCATGTCTTTGACCGTTACCGGCATGTGTGTACTCCTTCACCTGTTCCGGCAAAGGGTAACATGCAAAAATTGGAAGGTGTAGCCGTGACCTCAATGCTCACGAAATGCGCGAGACATGCTGTCTGACACTGGTTTCGCGATATAGGCGGCAAAGGTCCTCTCTTCAGTCTGGATCATGATTTCTGCGGGCATCCCGGGCGTTGGGATAAAGCCGCTGACACGTTGCAGTTCATCCGGAGTAAGGGAAATACGTGCCAGATACACTTCTTGAGGGCTGCCTGTGGTCTGTTCAGGCAAAGCGTCAGCAGAAATATAGAAAACCTCTCCATACAAAACCGGGGTCGTGCGTTGGTTCAACGCGATCAGACGCACCGAGGCCGTCTGCCCTGTAATCACGCTGTCGATTTCCGTACGAGGAATCTGCGCTTCGATGATCAGGGGGGCATCGGCAGGCAGGATCTCGGCAATGGGTTCGCCTGTTTCAATAACACCGCCCGGCGTGTGGTAGTGCAGCCGCACGACTGTACCGGTAACTGGGGCCCGGACAACCGCCCGGTCCAGAACGCTGCGGGCCTGACGGGATTTTTCACGCACGCTTTCCAGATCGGCTTCGATCACGCCCAACTCATCCAGCGCAGCTTCACGATAGGCAGATCGGGTGCGCATGATCTGCTCTTCGTATTTCAACAGCATCTGGTTGATCTCGGCGGCTTCGGCCTGCAAGCGCGCCTGTTGTCCTTCGGCCTCGGCCTGAACGCGACGGATCGTGTTGAGCTCACCCTTGCGGACCAACCCCTTTTCGTAAAGTTGGCTCTTGGCCTCGTATTCTTCCTGCAAAATCTCGGCGCGCCGCATCATGCTGTCCAACTGAGCCTCAAAGCCGCTGGACCGGATTTTCAACGCTTCCATGTTCCGCTCAAGCAATGCGACATCATTCAGCAACGTCTTGCGCGACACGTCAAAACTGAGCTTTTGCCCGTCGAGAATAGCCATGACCTCGACATCATCGGATGCCTCGACAAGATCAGGGGAAAACACAAGTCGGTCGCGTTCACCGTATTCGGCCAGCAGCCGTTGGGTCATGGCTTGCAGGCGCAGTTTGCGGATGAACAGCTCGCGCTCATTAGCTTGTGCCGAGGTTTGGTCCAACGTCATCAGCACTTGCCCGGCCTGAACCGACTGACCTTCGACCACCTTGATATCTTCAATGATGCCGCCTTCAAGATGCTGAACGATCTTGTTGCGACCGGTGGCCACAAAGCTGCCCTGTGCAATCACCGCAGCCGCCAAAGGGGCGCTGAAGGACCAGACCCCAAAACCGCCAAAGCACACCAGAAGCATGATCAGCCCGATGGCAATCAGCCGGTTGATCGAGCGCGGAACCTCGGCATACCAAAGCTGAGGTTCATCGGCAGAATTCTTCACAGGTACGAGGTCATTCATGGTCAGCCCCCCTGCTGGCCTTCAATTCCGGTTTGTTTGCGCGGCGCGTTGATCTGTTGCAGAACCTGATCGCGCTGCCCGAACAGGGCCACGCGCCCATCGGTCAGCAGCATGATCTTGTCGACCACGTTCAACAGCGTCGGTTTCTGCGTTATAACGACCACGGTGATCTTGCTTTCGCGCGCCTGTTCAATCGCTCGGGCAAGCGCTTTGTCACCGGCCACATCGAGGTTCGAGTTTGGCTCATCCAGCACAACCATTCTCGGGTTGCCGAAGAACGCCCGCGCCAGCGCTATGCGTTGTTTTTGCCCACCGGACAAAGGCGCGCCATCTGCGGCGACCACCGTCTCATACCCTTGCGGCAAGGTCGCGATCATGTTGTGAACATCGGCCAAAACGGCAGCGTCGTGGATTTGTTCGTCGGTCGCATCGGCCCGCATCCGACCAATGTTGTCCTTGATCGTGCCGGGGAACAGTTGGACATCCTGCGGCAGGTAGCCGATGCTTTCCCCAAACTGGCGTGGATCCCAGTTGCGAATATCCATCAGGTCCAGCCGCACACTGCCCGAAGTCGGCAGGATAGACCCCACTAATGTTTTCCCCAGCGTCGTCTTCCCCGCACCGGAGTTGCCGATAATGGCCAACGTTTCTCCAGGTATCAGCGAGAATGTGATCCCGTTCAAAACCACCCGTTTGGTCCCACCGGGCACATACAGCAGGCGTTCAACATCCAAACGGCCTTCGGGGCGCGGCAGGCGCAGTTTTTCGTATTGCAAGGCCGAGGTCGACAGCAACGCTTTGATCCGGCTGTAGGCCCCACGTGTCAGCAAATAGCTGTTCCAGCCTTCAATCGAACCTTCGATGGGCGCAAAGGCACGACCTGCAATGATCGAGGCGGCAATCACCATCCCGCCGGTGATCTCTCCTTGCAGGGCCAGATAGGCGCCCCAGCCCAGAATACCGATTTGGGTCAGCAGCCTGACAGCGCGCGAAACCGCGGCGAAGATCACATTGCGGTCCTGTGCGCGCACCTGCCAAGTCAAAGACTGAGCGGTGTCCCTGCCCCAGATCCGCACGGCTTCGGGGATCATGGCCAGCGCGTTGATGATCTGGCTGTTGCGTGACATCGAATCCAGATGCTGGTTCGCCAGCGACTGCGCCTTGTTGGCCTCGGCAAAAGGTTTGGCTGTCATTTTCTGGTTGATCAGGGCAATCGTCATCAACAGTAGCGCGGTCACGACGACGATCATGCCCAACTGCGGATGCACCAGGAAAATCATCAGGATAAACAAAGGCGCGAAAGGGACATCCAAGAATGAGATCAGAGTACCCGACACCAGAAAACCACGCAGTTGCTGCAAATCGCCTAATGTCTGGTATTCGCGCCCGTTGCCATGCAGAGACGCATGGGCCGCCGCGCTGAGCACAGGTGCGCCCAAGCGGGCTGCCACTTCAACCCCGGTGCGCATCAGCATGAACCGGCGCACCGCGTCAAAGGCCGATTGAAAGATCACCGCGCCTGCAACGATTGCGGTCAGCATGATCAATGTGTCCAATGACCGGCTGGTCAGAACGCGATCACTGATCTGAAACAGGTAAATCGGGATCGCCAGGATCAGGATGTTGGTGGCGCAAGTCAGAACCAGCACAAAAGCAAGGTTGCGCCAGATCGCGCGGATCGACACCTGCAAGGTACGCTGAAAATCCTCGGGCGGGGTACGCTTGTGAAAGGTTTGGGGTGGCCCTTTGCCATCACCGCCGCCGGTCTGATTTTGCGGCAGTGGCTGGTTCGCCTTGGCCTCGATCGTGGTGCCCATGCGGTTTTCGCCGGCTGCGCGCGCAGAGGGGGCCTTACGCGCAGTCGTTTCCTCGGCGGTTACCTGATCGGGGCCGTCAGCATCGGCCACCCCATTGCCGCCACCCGTTGGGTCTTTGTCTTGTGCGGGCTGCGGCTGCACGCGCCGATGGGGAGGATCAGCGCGCCGTTGTTCCTGTGAGTGGTGTTGGTCCTCGGCGTGTTTCAGTTTCTCAGTTTTCTCTAACTGTTTTTCATCTGGGTTTGGTACGCGCATCTGCTCTGTCAGATGCAGACGCGGTGCGATTTTGGGCCTTTCAGGTGCGGGTTTCACCCTTGCACCAAGATTTTGGCTTTGCGGCCTTCCTCCGCCCTGTCTGTCCAGGGGGCTGGATAAGTAAGGGCGGCGCGACGTGAATACGATCGACATCTACTAACCTTTTGGTCACTCGGTAAAAAAACAGGAAAATCAGGCCAACACGGATTGCAGGCCGTCGTCGTTGGTCGTGGTATCTGTTGCCGGAGTGGTCAAGGCCAACGCAGCATCCGGCTGCGCGACACTCATATCGCTCATTATGGCGGCGATGGCTTCGTTGGTCATTGCCGTTATGTCTTCATTCGTGGGCATATCCAGCAGACTGGCCTGATGCAGTAGCAAATCCGAATATGCTCCGTTTGCAGCCATGATCGTCGAGTCCACACCCATTTTGGTCACACTCGCGCTGTTCAGCAAAGCGTTGCTGCCCGCCACCACCTCTGTCTGGGACGCATCAGGGCCAGACAGCTCGACGTCGTCCTGATCCTGCATCACGGTGGTCTGTTCAACAACGTTCACCTGCACCAGATCTCCATCGATCTTCAGAACACGTATCTGCTCCATCCCGGCGAAATTGGGGTCATTCAACAAGGCATCTTCAAGCGCAGCTATGTCGTCATCAGCCAGCGCCATGGTGTTGGACATCTCTTGAGACATGTCCTGATACGTGTCTTCCCCAACTGTTTTGACAGAGGCCTCGTTCATCACCAGGTTTTCATCATCCCCGGCCCCATCCTCATCCGCTGCCGGGTCCATTCCGCCGGTGACAACATCGTCATCCAGTAACACGATGGTCTGGTTGACAACGTCCACCGAGATCATGTTTCCGTCGATGATAATCACATCATAGTAATTGCCCAGTTGGATAAGATCCGAGACGTTGTACATCTCGTTATCGCCCAGCGCGTACAGGGTCGACGACGCCGAAATCTCGGTCTGAATCTGGTCGATATCTGTAGCATCGATATCCTGCTTGATGAAATTCGCAACCACCAGATCGCCCTGAACATGGTCCACGATAATTATCGGTGCCGCAGCCGCAGCGCCGGATGTTGCTCCAAGCCAAGGTGCCGTTTTGGATTCGACCTCGATTTGCGAAGTCTGCACGATGTTGGTGCCACTCCCCGTTCCCGGTGCACCTTGATCCCAGTCGGATACAACAGCAACCTGACTAATGGCCGTCAGGCTGACCGCTTGCCCCCCAACAGCAATAATCGGAGCATCCACCCAAGCCACAGTTGCCGCCATTGCATTGATCGCAACGTTGCCACCAGTCACAACCAGGTGCCCGTCGTCGAAATCGGGATCTTTTGACTGATCCCATTCATCGGGATACGGCAGCTCGGCCGTATCTTCTGTGTCATCAGGCTGATGATACTCGGGGAGCAGATCTTTCCATTCCGGAGCGTCCGTAACGTATTCGCCGTTGACGATCACACCCATCGCATCGTCGCCGTGGAATTGGTGCACCGTCACGCCTTCAATGTCCGAGATAACCGGGTTCGCCATCTGTTCGGCCAGCGCTTCAAGCATTTCGGTGGATTGGTAGTCCGCGAGTGAAAATGATGGTGCAGCAACAGCGTGAAGCGACAGAGCCATATCCAGCATCTGCTCGCCCTGGGCCATCAGCACCTCTGGATCCCGGAAGTCGCCCTCGCCCACAACGTCGTTGTCGCGCATGTAGACGCTCTGCACCGTAACGGTCACAGCCGAACCCAAAGGCACAGTTTCCGGCGGCAGAATGATCAGTTGGACAAAGGAGGACGAACCAGCCTCAACCGTTTCGACTTCTGGCACATACCGCACAGGTTCGTCAGTACCGTCGATAACAATCACCGCTTCCGCAACCGGACCGGCGGGCGCGTTCGGCAGCGGCAATTCAGGATCAGAGGGCTGGAAATTGTAGGGCAGAGCTTTGTACTCGCCCGCAGGAATATCAAGGTCTGCTTTGATGTTGATCGAGGCCGGATCCTCCAGCCCTTCGATTTCGGCCTTGCGCCTCAGAGCAGTAAATTCTTCGTACTGATCCCTCAGCCGAGACTGTTCGATCGTAAGTTCAAAAGTTCCAACAAAATGCGCAATCGTCTCAGAAATACTGTCAAGGGCCATGTCGGTTTCCTTTATACCCGCGGCGGCCAAAATTTCCGCTTTGGGTTCAGTTGGGCCGAGGCCGCGCTTGACGGCCTCGGCAGGTTTCAAAAGACATACGGGGCCCGAAAATGCGGGCCCCGCTGTTTGACTTAGGTGTCAGTGTCGTCGCTTGCGTACGAGGACGTCATCGAACCGCCAACCATGGTCGTGTCGACCGAGTTACCAAGCACGTTGGCACCCATGACAATAGATTGGTTGAAGGCCGAAGTATCGACGACCGCCGCGGCCGAGGCGTAGGATTCGCCGGTCACGATGCCATCGCCACCGTTGTTTGCGCCCCAATTGCCGCCCGTGCCGCCTGCGCCACCGTCGCCCGAATAGGCTCCGGCTGCACTGCCGCCCGTGATGGTGCCACCCATGGTGTCACCCGAGGTTGCGCTGCCCATCGAGGCTCCGCTGGTTCCGCCGTTTGCGGCTGAGGCACCACCGGCCCCACCGTTGCCCGAATCGGCCGAACCCGTCGCGTCGCCAGATCCGGTCGACGTCGAGTCGTTGTCGGAACTACCGGCGCCACCATATCCGGCAATCGCTTCGGCCAGGCTGTCCGCGGCACCATTTGTATCCGCGTCACCAAAGACATCCGCAGCACCACCATCGCCGGCGGTATTGGCTGCATCTGCAGAACCCGCACCGCTGCCACTGGAGGTAGACGTCGGCGTATTGCTGCCGCCTGCGCCGCCGTCACCGTCAGCCGCTGATGTACCGGATCCCATCGCATCTGCTGCGCCGTCGGCCATATTTGAACCGCCGTCACCGCCGCTGCCATCGGTGGCCTGCGAATTGCTGGCCGAACCATTCACATCGCCTGGGCTCTGGTCGATATCAGGGCCGCTTGCCGACTGGTCGCCAACGCCCTGAGCGTCAGATGTTGCGTCTGCGGTTCCGCCGGAACCGTCGCCGCCAGAGCCGTCGCCAGCCGTTCCGTCACCGCCGTCGCCATCTCCGCCAGTTCCGTCGCCGCCGGTTCCATCACCGCCTTCGCCGGGTTCGGCATCAATCATGCCAAGCTCTTCCTGCAGCTCCATGATTGCAGCTTCAAGCAATGCAGCAAAACCACCTTCACCGTCACCGCCAGTGCCGTCACCACCGGTTCCATCACCGCCGGTTCCGTCACCGCCTGTGCCGTCGCCGCCAGTTCCGTCGCCGCCGTCACCATCAGCTGAACTGTCCGCACCGCTGTCTGCAGTGCCATCCGCTGTGTTGTCGCCTGCGGTGGCATCATTGGCTTCGGTGTCGCTGTCACTGCTGTTGGAAGCTGAACCTTCGGTCGCAGCGCTGCCGTCACCGCCATCCGCTCCGGACGCATCCGTTGCGTTGTCGGCCGTGCCAGTACCAGTTCCGGTCGAGTCGGAGTCGCTGTCTCCACCATCTGCGAAACCTGTGGAGCTTGCGCCGGACAGACCCAGACCCAGGCCTAAGCCAAACGAGTCCGCGCTGCCGCCAGCGCCGCCGGTTCCGTCACCGTCTACGCTTGTGCTGCCGTCGTTGTCCGAAGAGGCCGAGTTGTCAGCATCACCGCCATTACCGCCCGAGCTGTCGCCGGTCGAGCTGGCGTCGGATGTGCCCATGCCCATACTTGCATTGGACGCGTCACCCGAAGATCCACCGTCTCCACCTGCCGAGTCTGCATCAGCGCTACCGGTGTCACCACCTGCGGCCCATGCATGGCTGCCAAGTGTTGATGAGTTTGCCGAACCGCCTACTGTGGTTCCTCCGTCACCCGAGGTTCCGCCGTCTGCGTTTGCCCGGATACCTTCAGCAGCTGTCGCTGTACCGCCATTGGCGTCGCCATACTGGTAGAAGCCCGAATTATTCGCAACGCTCGCTGACTCCAGCGTGTCATCATCGCTTAGGCTGGCAACCTGGTTGTTGACTGACGACATCGCCGTACCGGCACCATCCATTGAGATGTCCAGATTCATGTCATCGCCGGGATCATAGGTCAGATCACGGCCTGCGGTGATTACATCGCCAACCGTCGCCGAATCCCCAAGATCCAGGTCGACCTGATCGTCATCACGCGGAATCCACTCGCCGCCACCAAAATCAATATTGATGGCATTGTTGTTCGAGTTGTCGTTGCTGTCATCACCAGCATCCAACGTCTGAGACTGATCTTGTGCCTGATCCTGACCTTGGTCCTGACCCTGATCCTGACCTTGGTCTTGGCCCTGTTCCTGACCCTGGTCCTGACCTTGGTCTTGATCCTGGCCCTGATCGTTAGAGTTGTCGACAGTCTGGTCTTGCTGCTGCTGTTGCGCTGTCAGATCGGCCTCGACAAAGGCTTCTTCCACAGGAATTTCAACATTGACCGGAGCATCCAGATTTTCGACGTTAATTTCATCGACGGTCGTTACATTGGTATTATTTACATTACGTCTCATAACAAAATCCCATTTCTGGAACGCCAGACCGCCATTCATCTACAAAGCGGCAACAGGCGCGGTTGAAACAAAAAACCACACGCAGCGAAACAAGCGCTGAATGCGGTGTACATTTACTTATTCGAGGCCACCTCCTTTCCCGGCTAAGCCGAAAACGTGACCCCCAAATCAATGCTATAATACGCTGAGGGCGATCACGTCAGGGATAGTTGCTTCTGAAATTGAAGCCCGGCCATGTTCGCAGCGTCGTCAGCCCGCGCCTAGCTGATTGAAAGTATTATGTTACGTAATTATTTGATAAATTTTGATATTTTCTGGAATCGCACCAAATCGAACCCATTCCTGACTAAAGTTCTAGATCTAAAAATCGTCAAAAAATAAACACAATTGTTTCCATTGCTTACACAAAATCTAGCGAAAAAACCTAATCAATAGTTCTATATCTACCAAGTCGGATCTGCATCGTCTGGTTGTAGATATTCAAAACTTACGGTATAATAAAAAGGATATAATTCCTTGATTAGTTAACATATTTTACCCGGGTTCTATTTTATTTTAGCACTAATTTCCGGTTACGCCTGTTTTGTAGGGGGCAATAATGAGTAAGTCTTTGCAGAATGAAACTGCCAATGTTGACACTTATTCCGAAGATTTATCGATAGTCTTTGTTGGGAAAGAACTGTTCTACTCCAATCAAACGCTCAGAAGTGTTCAGACCGAATTTGGCGTGCACGCAGAACGGTTCGAGAGCCTTGACGCGATGCGTGAGCACGCGCCGACCGGTAACAAGATTGTCGTTGTCGACCAAATGATGATCGAAGATCTGCTGTCGCGTCCCAATGCTTATACCGACTCAACAGGTGCTGGTTGTCTCGCATTTGCCTATCGCAAAGAAGACCTCGCCCGCCGCTTGTTTCAAGGCTGGGATCGGGCGCGATTGGGTGAGATCGGTTTTCTGCCAATGAATGTTGCACCCGATGCGTGGCGCGCGATCTTGAGATTACTGATGCATGAAGAGTTGTATTTGCCGAGTTTTCTGGCTGACTGCGTCCCCGCGCCATCCCAAAGCATCACCCCGGCTGCAATCCAAGCGCCGTTGGCTGCTCCGAATGGCGTCGACAGACATGCCCGTTATTCGAAACTAACCCGTCGTGAAAAACAGGTGCTGCAACTTGTTTCGCAGGGCAAAAGCAACAAGCTGATCGCAGCCAAGCTGGGGATAACGGAACACACAGTCAAACTGCACATGCACAATGTGGTTGGCAAGATTGGCGTTAGCAACCGAACCGCGGCGGCGCATTTCTATTTTGAGGTCGCGCCTCACGCGGCGCAGCAGTCAGCCCTTGACTGACACGTTCGAAACCCGGTTCGACCGCCTGATCTTGTTAGTTGGCAGGTTGAACTACATGTGGACCAATACGGAAAGCCTGTTGATCCACCTGATAGCGGGCCTGACGGGGGCATCCAAAGACGTTTCTGTGATCATCTTTCTGACGCTGAACACCACCCGCGCCCGAATCGATCTGGTCGAGCGGCTGGCCAAGATGGAGGGACGGTCGCCGCAAATCCGCGACCCGATCCTTGCACATACACAACGCCTGTCAAAGCTGTCGGGCATCCGCAACAAATACAACCATTGTATCTATTCCTTCGACCCTGAAAGCGGCAATCCAAAGACCATTCTGATGCGGATCGCGGATCGCAAAACCGACATCAAACTTGGTCGCGAAGATACCGTGGATGACGACGCCTTACGTGAGATTGAGCGGGTCGTTGATCAGCTGTCCGTGGCAAACAAGGACATTTGGAAGTTGATTCAAGACCTGGGGTATCCAGTTTAGGTCAAGCTAGCGTGACCGGCTCCTATGCACCTACAGTAAAACGGATTGCTGAATAGGGTCAGTGTGGTGCGGGCGGTGGGACTCGAACCCACACGGGCATACGCCCTTCAGATTTTAAGTCTGATATGTCTACCATTCCATCACGCCCGCACGGCGCGGCCCATTTGGGCTATGCAGTTTCCTTACAATCACAACAGGATGAGAACAATGCGCTTTGATGCAAATGAGGCCGGTAATGTGATCAGCGGCCCAGTCCCAAGCCACACACGCCCTTTTGCATAACAAGGGAGAGGCACTGCCCCTCCCCGCTGGAAGGTCTCACATACCAAGTGCTTCTTTGTACATCTCCAACACAGCCTCTTCTTCGGCAATGTCGTCCTTGTCACGCTTGCGCAGCGCGATCACTTTACGCATGACCTTGGTGTCGTATCCCCGCGCTTTGGCTTCGGCCATGACTTCTTTCTGCTGTTCGGCCAGGTCTTTTTTTTCCGCATCCAGACGTTCGAACCGTTCGATGAACTGGCGCAGCTCGCCTGCGGTCACGCGATAGTTGGCGGCGGCCTGATCTTCGGTGATGTCTTCCATTTGCGTCTCTCCCAAAGGCTGAAAATCTGATGCAAGATGCCGGATACAGTGCTGTCGCCCGGGTCGCAAGCACCCAATCCTCAGACGCACTTGTGCGACCTGATCTGATCCTTTAAGCGCGGGGTCAGTTCACGACGAGATGTGGGGAACCATGTTTGAATTCATCACCTGGGGCGGAGCAGCCCTGTCCCTTGCCGGGCTTTGCGGGCTTGTCTGGTGTATTCTACGCGTGATGAAAGCGCGCAAGGCCGGTTTGTCGGATGACGAATTGCGTGCGGTTGTTCAGGGCGTTCTGCCCTGGAACCTGGCCTCTTTGTTCTTGTCTGTGATTGGATTGATGCTGGTCATCCTCGGGATATCCTTCGGATGACCGCCTAAGTCAGATCGGCAGGTTATCGAACTGTGCTTCCATCGCGTCTTCGCACAAAGCCGCATCCAGTCGCCGCAATCTCGACGGCACGTGCATACCCTGCTGTCGCATACGATCGACAACCTTGCTTACACTCGGTTGCAGCGCCAATCGCGTGTCCAAACACGCACCTTGTAGCTTTTGTTCAAGCTGTTCTGCTTCGGAATACAGATTAGTAGCTGTCATAACCATCCTCCCAAGTGTTGCCAGTATCCCTCATATAGGTAACGGGAATAAGACCCGCAGATATTAACCTGAATCTGTGCGGGATTTTGCCTGAGGTAATCGTAATTTCGGCAATTCGGCGCAGATGGGTTAAAGTTTAAGCCATTTTAATCGAACCTGCCTTGACGGGCATCAAATTCAGATTGGCAGTTGTGTCACATTCCAAAATACATATATGATGTATGCAACCGAAACGGAGGACAATATGACGCCCACAGTGAAAGCGTTTTTCGACGATCAAACCTTTACGGTGTCTTACGTTGTTCACGAACCACAAGGGCGCGCATGCGCCATTATCGATAGCGTTCTGGATTTTGATCATGCTTCGGGCCGGACGGCGACAACCTCTGCAAATCAGATCATCGACTATGCGCGCGCGCTCGACCTCAAGGTTGATTGGATTCTGGAAAGCCACGTTCACGCCGATCACCTGTCTGCAGCCCCCTATCTGCAACAGGAACTGGGCGGCAAGATCGGGATTGGAGCCCAGATCGTTACTATTCAGGAAACCTTCGGTAAGGTCTTCAATGAAGGGACCGAATTCCAGCGCGATGGCAGCCAGTTCGATGCGTTGTTCTCGGAAGGCGACAGTTTCCACATCGGCCAGATGCGCGGAGACGTGCTGCACACCCCAGGTCACACGCCTGCCTGTCTGACCTATGTGATCGGCGACGCAGCCTTTGTGGGCGACACGCTGTTCATGCCCGATTTTGGAACAGCACGGTGCGATTTCCCCGGCGGCTCATCGGCGACCCTTTACGAGTCGATCCAGAAAATTCTAGCCCTGCCAGATGAGACACGAATCTACGTGGGCCACGACTACAAGGCCCCAGGTCGCGACGAATATGCGTGGGAAACAACGGTCGGCGAGCAAAAGGCTCTGAATGTACACATCGGACAAGGCCGCAGCATCGAAGAATTTGTGGAAATGCGCGACGCACGCGATGCGACACTGGCCATGCCACGCCTGATCCTGCCTTCTTTGCAAGTCAATATGCGCGCGGGACAAATGCCCCCGGCAGATGAAGAAGGGGATGTTTTTCTGAAACTGCCGATCAACAAGCTCTGACGCGGGCGAATAAAGGGAAAAACCTCATGAATATAGAGTGGCTCATGGGCCTGATCGGCGGTTTACTGATTGGTCTGGGCGGCGCGGTTTACCTGCTTGGAAATGGCCGGATCATGGGCGCAAGCGGCATCCTGGGCGGCCTTGTCGACGGCAGCGCCCGTGACACGAAGGCTGAGAAGTTGGTCTTTGTTGCTGGCCTGATCGGTATGCCGTTTCTGTTGCGCCCGCTGATCGCACCCGAGGTTCAGACAAATCTTACCAGCAACTTGATCCTTGTCGTCATCGCCGGGTTGCTGGTTGGCGTTGGCACACGCATCGCCAATGGCTGCACGTCTGGTCACGGGGTTTGCGGCATTTCTCGGTTATCACTGCGCGGGATCGTGGCGACCGTTTTCTATATTCTAGCCGGGGGCGTGACGCTCGTTCTTCTGCGTCACATGTGGGGCCTGATCTGATGCGCCTTTTCATTGCTTTTCTTGCCGGATCACTCTTCGGTGCCGGATTGTTGATTTCAGGCATGACCGACACGACAAAGGTTCAAGGATGGCTGGATGTATTCGGCAACTGGGACCCGACTTTGGCCTTTGTGATGGGTGGGGCGATTTTGCCGATGCTGGTCGCGTGGCGTTTTGCAGCAGGACGCAAGGCTTTGACCGGAAACGAATTTCCACCCCCTGCAAAGCCCGAAGTTGATCGAAGACTGGTTGTGGGCTCTGTTCTGTTCGGAATGGGCTGGGGGTTGGTTGGGCTTTGCCCCGGCCCAGCCATGGCGTCGCTGAGCTATGGCGGACTGGGCGGCGTTGCCTTTCTGGTTGCGATGGCGGCAGGCATGTTCGTTGCCCCAACCTTTGGCGCACAACTGGACAGAGCGGCGAACGCGGCCTAAGGAATTGGCATGGAGATTCGACCGATCACCCCCCGCTATGCCGTATCCCCGCAGATCACGGTTGAAGATGTACCAGCAATAGCCGCCGCCGGCTTTGTAAAGGTGATCTGCAACCGCCCCAATGTCGAGGTTCCGCCTGTAATGCAGTCCGACGCAATCGGTGATGCCGTGCGTGCTGCGGGACTGGAATATGAAGTGCTGGAACTGACCCATCAGACGATGACGCCTGAGAACGTGAAGCTGCAGCGGGAAATGGCCGAAAGCTGTGGTGGACCGGTTTTGGCCTACTGCGCGTCGGGCACGCGATGTTCCGTTGTTTGGGCTTTGGGGCAATGCAACCAAATGAGTACAGATGAAATCCTGAACGCGACGACGAATGCAGGGTATCAGTTGGAAAATTTGCGACCTGCTTTGGACAGTCTTCGCAGCAAACTGGGATAAACCTGTTGCGTTACTCCTTGCCCTGCCCTGATTCAGGCGCATTCAGCCCGGCCAGTTGAGAGATTTCGGCCACCATCCGTTCAGAGTCATCCAGGATCAGATCTTCTGAAAGGCTACCTCCCATCTCAGTCATGGGCACCGGGGGCGTGATTTCTGTCACGTTGGCCATCGGTTCATCAAAACTGTCCTGTGAATGGATCCCTCCGCGGCTTTCAATAAACTGATGGGCTTCAGTTCCGCTTAGCGCTGGTAGCGCAGCATGTTCGTTCAAGCGTACAGCTCGCAAACCTCCGCACTGGCCCAAGCGACCAACACCTGCCCGCGTGCGTTCGATCGTCAGGATCTCGGTTCGGTCCAAACGCGCCCCACGCAGGGGCAGGACGTCGCCAGTTTGCATAGCGGTCAGCGTAGACAACGGCACGGTCATCCGACACAAAGCTGCGTTCAAATCGGCTTTCACCACACCCGAGGATTGCTCAAGTCGCGGACCTGTGTGCTCCGGGTCCTCCTCAGCTATGTCAGTCACAGCTGGGGATTCTGGCACAAAGACCGAGATATGCCCTTGCCGTATCCCATTGGCCAAATCGACGGTCAGATCAAAGACGCGATACGCTTCTTCCGTCAGGGCCAGCGACAGCTCCCGCAGGTTTGCAGCGCGCGATGCATACTCATGACCGTCAACGCAAACCTGCTCTGCTGTCGGGTCAATCAGGCCGGCAGATCGGGTCAGAGCTGCTTCGATCAGAGGCGCAGACATGGCGGCATCTGTGTCTGTAAATCCCCGTGGAAACGGATCGTCCGGCAAGACCTCTCCGATCGTTTGGGTTTGAACGATGGCGGACACCAGATGCGGGTCAAGGCAAGCCGCCAAACGCCCCCCAGGCCCGTCAAACACCAGCAACAGCCAATCCGGGCCAATCGCTTCAACCAGATCCTCGGCAGACCGGCTGGATTGCTTAGCCCCTATCACTGCAAGCGATAAATTTGCGCGGTCGTTTGCGGCCCGCGCAAACCCCAGGCGCAGCGCCCGCAGAACCGAGCGCGGACGGTCACCCAGATCTTTCTGACCAACGGTCAACTTTCGTGCCAAAGCGGCATTGACGGTTTCTGACATGACGCCGATCACCAATTGTTCCAGCAACTGGCAATAGGTTTACATCGCCGAACGTTACAAAGTTCTTTATGACCACATCACTGCGCAGCTTGCCGATGAGCCAAAGGCAAACTCAGTCGAAATGCCGCTCCGCCCTGCCCCGGCAGATAGGTGATCTCACCCCCAAGTCGCTGCATGATCTCGCGGCAGATGGCCAGACCCAGCCCTGCCCCACCGGCCTTGTCGACACCAACGCGCGCAAATTTCTCGAACACCATCGAGCGCGCACCGGGTGGAATGCCACTGCCGTTGTCGATGAAATCAATGATAACCCGCCCACCAACGTCATATGCTGAAATTGTCAGTACCGGTTCGATTGCATCACAGTATTTCTGAGCGTTGGAGATCAGGTTTATGAACACCTGCCCCAACCTGTCTAAATCCGTGTGCAAGACAATCCGCTCAGCAGCGCGTGCGCGCCGTACAGTTATCTTGCGGCCTGCTCCGGCCAATGCGCTGGACACGGCACGATCCAGAACCGAACGCAAACTGTCATCACTGATGTTGAGGTTGACTTGACCGTTTTCCAAAACACTTAGATCCAGCAAATCGTCCAGCAGGCGGGTTAGCCGTAGCGCTTCATCGTGGATGATCGTGGCGTATCGGGTTTGTTCCTCACCGCTCAGACCTTCAGTGTCGCGCATGATTTCGGAAAACGCCCGGATTGAGGTCATGGGCGTCCGCAATTCATGACTGACCTGACTAAGGAAGTTGTCCTTTTGCGCAGACACCTGTGTAAGTTTGGAATTTGCCTCACGCAGTTGCCGCGCCGTTCGGCTAAGCTCGGATGACTTCACCTCAAGCTGGCTGGAGTATTCCAGCAATTGCGCGGATTCATCCGCCACGGCCAGCAGATCTTCGACCGACACTGACGAGCCACCGACGATCTGGCCGATCATCGCGTGGGCCGTTGCCGTCCCAACGGACCCGCTCAATTCGCGTTCCAGACGGCTCAGAAATCCTGGGGTAGGTTCCGGCAGTTGCGACCGCCCCCCCTGCTTCTCGGCTTCGGCCTGAAAGAACTCCTGCGCGGGACCGGTGCCCAGAATGCGCTGGGTCATGATCATCAGGTCTTCGCTTTGCGCGACCGAGCCCGTCCAGCCGCGCGGAGCGACCGAATGATCGAATACATTGACAAACTGCGCGCCCTGCAGCCGCTCAAGCGGGCTGGGAAAACTGAGCAAAGAGGCCACGCAGAACGCGATTGTGTTCAGCAACAGCGACCACATCACAGAATGGACGATCGGATCTATCCCCTCGATCCCAAACAGGGCCTGTGGACGCAGCCAACCAATTCCGAACAACCCGTTCTGCAGCACGCCTTCGGGCATTGATGCCCCACCCATTCCAGGCAACAGCAAGGTGTAAATCCACAGAAGAAACCCTACTGTCAGCCCGACAAGTGCGCCGGTTCGTGTGGCCCCACGCCAAAACAGACCACCAACCAAAGCAGGCAATATCTGAGAAATACCAGCAAAGGCGATCAAACCGATCGAGGCCAGCGCTGCTCCACCGCCCGACGCCCGATAATAGAAATAGCCCAGCGCCATAACAACGGCGATAGACACGCGGCGGGCCATCAGAACGATATTGCGAACATCGCCCGAGACCGAGCCCGTGCCTTCCTGTGTGTTCAGCCAGATAGGCATGACGACATGGTTTGACACCATGGTCGATAGCGCCATTGCGGTCACGATGACCATTGACGTCGCAGATGAAAATCCACCGATAAAGGACAGCATCGCCAGCCAATCGTTGCCCTGCGACAGGGGCACAGTCAGCACGAACAAATCTGGATTGGCCCCTTCGGGCAGCAGGTCCAGACCCACGACTGCGATCGGCACGACAAAGAGGCTCATCAATAGAAGATAGAGCGGGAATGCCCAAGCAGCGGTTCTGAGGTGGCTTTCATCGTCATTCTCGACCACCATCACCTGAAACATGCGCGGCAAGCAGATAAAGGCTGCCGCCGACAAGAAAATGAATGTCGTCCAACGCCCGGCATCGACGTTCCACTGCCCAATTTCCGACGCGTCGATCCGCTCCATCATGGGCGCGATACCACCTGCGATGCCCCAGACGACAAAAACGCCGACTGCGATGAGTGCAAACAGTTTAACAACGGCTTCGACCGCAATCGCCGTGACCACCCCGTGATGGCGTTCATTAACGTCCAGATTGCGCGTGCCAAAGAGAATGGCAAACACAGCCAAGCCAGCCGCAACCCAAAACACACTCGAACCTTCGCGGTACAGACCCGACGGGTCGGCCTCGGCAAAGATCGAGAAAGACAGCGTAATCGATTGTAGTTGCAGCGCGATATAAGGTGTTCCACCCAACACCGCCAGAATGGTGACGCAGACCGCCAGTGTGTTTGACTTGCCATAGCGCGACGACAGCAGGTCCGCGATCGAGGTCACCCTTTGACTGCGCCCCACACGCACAAGTTTACGCAACCCCCACCACCAGCTGACCATAACGAGCGTCGGACCGAGGTAGATGGTGACAAACTCTAACCCCGACCGCGCGGCATTGCCCACAGCACCGTAGAACGTCCAGGCGGTGCAATAGATCGACAGCGACAGCGTATAGATCAGGGGAGAGCGCAGCCATTTCCCGCGCCCAGCAGCCGCCATGCGATCTGCCGCGAAGGCCACGGCAAACAGAAATACGACGTAGCCCAAACAAACGAGAATCAGAACGTTCACAGTGGTCATCATTCAACCCTTGTGTCTTGATCCTCGGGCGTGGGTATACGGCGCGCAGCAAAGCCAAAGATCAGACTGATCACGATCAGTGCGCCCCAGCAAACGAAGACGTAGAAGATCGCCGACGACAGCGGCACTGCGGCATCTCCGCTGGAACGATCTGGCCACAGAAGCGGCAGTGCGAACAAGAGCGCTCCTAGAAATGGCAGCAGCCGGGCAGCGTCCGTCAACCTGCGACGGCGATAGCTTTGACGTTCCAGAAAAACCGAAGGTCGTGCGCCCGGCGGCTGATCTTTGTCGCTCTCGCCAGACATTATAATCGCGTCGCCTGTGCATGAAGATCACGCACAGCCGTCAGCACTTCGGCGTTGGAAAACGGTTTCGTCATAAATCGGCTGACGCCAGCATTTTCCGCCATTTCCCGGTCACGCGACTGTCCGCGTGCCGTCAGCATCAACACAGGAAGGCCAGACAGCTCTTCCATCTCTCTGAGATCACGCAGAATATCCATGCCGCTTTTGCCCGGCAGCATGACGTCCAGAATGACCAGATCAGGCTGTGCACCCTGAATTACCTGAAGTGCGTCGGCACCGTCGCCATGAATCTCAACCTGCCAGCCCTCGCGGGTCAGCAGGAACCGGATTGCCTCGGCGATATTCGGCTCGTCCTCGATCAACAGAACCTTACGGCTCATATTTTCAGTTCCTCCCAAGACCGGTCGCCCATCCCTTGGCCGGTCATAGCCAGATTAAGCGTTCTGTCAGGAAAGTGTCAAAAACCTTCGCTCAAAATCGACGGCTCGCGGCGAGCGGTGCAGTCATTTCGCGGGCAGACGCGGCAGTTCGGTCCAACCTCGGTAACTGCTGTTTCAAAAGTCGTTTCCGGCTCGGGGCGCACCAACATGACAGATCGATACGCCGGGTCCTGATCGTATCCTGCCACCGAATGCGGCCAGGCATAGGCGAAACACTCGAACGTGGCCGACGCCCGTCCAGTCTGCACAACGCGCTTGCGCACCGGCACTAGGGGGCGGTTCAAAGCTGTAAAAACTGGCCAAAGAGGGCAAGCTTCACCATGTCTTGGCATCACAAATCCCGGAATCGGCTTGAGGAACAAGATGCTGCCAGACGCATCACACAGCACCAAGCCGATCGGGCCAGACGCAACACTTCCGGGTAAAAATGCCAAGCGTCTAAGGACCACTGCCATGTCCACGGAAAAGTGACGCGCAAGGTCAATTGGATCCGGGCCAGCGTCTTGAACAAACGAAGCAACCGTATCCTTCGGCATGGCTCGTGCATCAGCGCGGCATGTTTCCAACATGTCACGCGCAACGGTCCGGGCCGCCGCAGTGTTAAGGCCACTCAGATCAACAGTATCAGCCTCACCTTGATCCTCCAATTCCGGGAAAGTATAATCACGCGCCTGAAAGAACGCTTCGACCTCTTCCAAAGGTACACCGCGCGGGTCGACTGCCGTATCGCTTTCATCCAGAAACGTCACCAGCGCCTTGGAACTGCCTGCTAACCGTTCGGCATCCTGGTGCAGGTTCTTATGAAACCTTTCGCGCCATTCAGCCTCGATATCTTTCGTGTCTGCAAGAATCGCAGCCGTTGAACGAATCGCCGCTGCTGTTGACAAGACCTCGTGCATCGAGGCCGCCAGCTGGGGATCATGGGTCAGTCGGTCAGACAGCATCTCGACATTACGTTCCAGTGAAACGACACGGCGATGCATCTGTGCCAGCACCCCTGCCCAGCCTGGGAAACGCCCGGCGAACTCTTCTAGACCGTCCAACTCGGCAGTCTGACCAACCGCATCATCTGCTGCTTCGCGCAGGGCCGATACCAAAGTGGCCTCGATCCCCTTTGTCAGCACCGAAGGCTCGACCGACAATGCCGCCGCGATATCCACCAGCAACTTGCCCCCGATCCGGCGCCGATTGTGTTCGATCAGGTTCAGGTAAGATGCCGAAATCCCTGCCAATCTAGCCAACTCTGCCTGCCTGAGCCCGGCAATCTGCCGCCTCTCTCGGATACGGCTTCCCGTCAGAGTATCACGCATGCTTGCATCCTCCTGGCTAAGGTTAAGCCGAGATTGCGAAAACTATTATCGAAACATATTATATATTTCTGAGGCTTAGTTCAAAGTTTTCAACCATGATTTACAGTTTTGACAAAGCCAGCGTGATCATCGCGCAGGAATGACAGGTCGTTATCATACGATAAGGCCCTTCCCCCCTTCTCTTCTGCGCAGTTTCCCGGCACGATACCCGCATGAGCGACCCAGCCTTCGAATATGCTCCCATCGGCCTTGTAGAGCTTGAAAACCGGATTATCCGGCGCTGCAATCTGCAATTCGCGCGCACGTTTGGCGGAGAAGAGGCTGACTATCGCAACATGCCACTGCTGCACCTCTATCCTTCGGTCGCCGATTGGGAACGGATCGGAGAGCGCAGCCTGCAGGTCATGCGCGACACCGGCTATTACACTGACGAACGTGTCATGAGACGGCGCAATGGCGATCTGTTCTGGTGTCGCGCGCGCGGTCGATCACTGACCCCCGATGACCCATTTCGGCACGGCATCTGGAGTTTTTCGGATATCTCAGAAGAACGACCTTTGGTTGAATTGACGGTTCGTGAACGCGAAGTGGCCATTCTGTCCTGCCGCGGTTTGTCGGCCAAGGAAATCGGCGCGGAATTAGGACTGAGTTATCGTACGATCGAAGCCTATCGCGCCCGCTTGCTTGAAAAGTTTGGAGCACGAAAACTGTCTGAACTGGTCGCGAAGCTGTCGGGGATGCCCTTGTAAGCCGACTGGCCCTTTAATTTAAGCGGCAAACCAGTTCGTGATGGTGCGAGTCGGCGCTTTTCATGCACCGCTGCTTGGCCTATAACGCTGCGTAATTTGATCAGAGCCCGCAAAAACAGACGGGCCAAAGGGGAACCGTCGAGGACACTCATGACAGATACCAAACACGAAGCGGATGTGGCATTCATCAAGGCTCTGGCTGAATTGCTGCGCGAAAACGACCTGACCGAATTGCAGGTCAAACGCGAATACGGCGAAGAAGACAGCCTGAACGTACGCGTCAGCCGTATGACACAGGCCGCTGCCGCTCCGGTTCAGGTCGCGGTGCCCGCCGCAGCCCCTGCTCCAGTTGCCGCTCCTGCGGCCGCCCCTGCCGCAGCCGAAGCCCCAGCAGCGCAGGAAGACCCTGCCAGCCATCCCGGTGCCGTGACCTCACCCATGGTTGGAACGGTCTATATGCAACCCGAACCCGGCGCGCCTGCATTCATCTCCGTTGGCGCTGCGGTCTCGGAAGGCGACACGCTGCTGATCGTCGAAGCGATGAAAACTATGAACCACATCCACGCCCCAAAGTCGGGCACGATCAAACGCATTCTGGTCGGTGATGGCGACGCTGTGGAATTCGGCACTCCTCTGGTCATCATCGAGTAAGGCGGGCCCATGTTCGATAAGATCCTGATTGCCAACCGAGGCGAGATCGCCCTGCGCGTCATCCGCGCCGCCCGCGAGATGGGGATAAAGACAGTCGCCGTCCACTCCACCGCCGACAGCGACGCGATGCATGTGCGTATGGCGGACGAATCGGTCTGCATTGGCCCCCCGCCCAGCCCACAAAGCTATCTGTCCGTGCCTGCCATCATTTCGGCATGCGAGATCACTGGTGCTCAGGCGATCCACCCCGGTTATGGCTTCCTGTCCGAGAACGCCGAATTCGTGCAGATCGTCGAAGACCACGACATCACGTTTATCGGCCCCACCGCCGAGCATATCCGCGTGATGGGCGACAAGATCACTGCCAAGGACACGATGAAGGCACTGGGTGTTCCTTGCGTGCCCGGATCTGACGGTGGCGTACCCACATTGGAAGACGCAAAGCGCATCGGTGAGGAATTCGGCTATCCGGTCATCATCAAGGCCACCGCCGGTGGCGGCGGTCGCGGCATGAAGGTCGCGATGAACGCCGATGAGATGGAAAGCGCTTTCATGACCGCGCGTGCAGAAGGCAAAGCCGCCTTTGGCAATGACGAGGTCTATATCGAAAAATACCTGACCACGCCGCGCCATATCGAAATTCAGGTCTTCGGCGACGGTAAGGGTAAAGCGGTGCATCTGGGTGAACGCGACTGCTCGTTGCAGCGCCGGCACCAGAAAGTGTTTGAAGAGGCCCCCGGCCCCTGCATCACCCCCGAAGAACGCGCCAGGATCGGTAAGATCTGTGCCGACGCGGTCGCCAAGATCAACTATATCGGCGCGGGCACCATCGAGTTCCTCTATGAGAATGGCGAGTTCTATTTCATCGAAATGAACACCCGCCTGCAGGTGGAGCACCCGGTGACCGAAGGCATCTTTGGCGTCGATCTGGTGCGCGAGCAAATCCGTGTCGCCGCAGGCGAGCCGATGTCATTTGGGCAAGAGGATCTGGAAATCAACGGCCACGCCATTGAGGTGCGGATCAACGCGGAAAAGCTGCCGAACTTTTCGCCTTGCCCGGGCAAGATCACCGCGTATCACGCACCGGGTGGTCTAGGCGTGCGGATGGATTCAGCGCTGTATGACGGATATTCGATCCCGCCCTACTATGACTCGCTGATCGCCAAACTGATCGTGCAGGGCCGTGACCGGGCCGAAGCGCTGGCGCGGCTGGAACGCGCATTGGGAGAGTTGATCGTGGACGGCATCGATACCACAGTCCCCCTGTTCCACGCCTTGCTGCAGGAACCCGACCTGCACAGCGGCGACTACAACATCCACTGGCTGGAGCGCTGGCTTGCGGAGAACATGGAATAGTAACCTCCAAGAACCGGAGGGCGCACGCCTTCCGGTTTCTGCATATCCCAGATGAGTCTATCCGCTGAACTTCTGCTGCACGGGTACTCCATCGGCATTTTCCCGATGGCGGAACATCGCGATGATCCCGAGCTGTTCTGGGTCGATCCAAAGTTTCGCGGCGTCTTTCCGTTGGACGGATTCCACGTGTCGCGTAGTCTTTCACGCCGCATCCGCAATTGCGGGTTCGAAATCACGATCAATCAGGACTTTTCAGGCGTCGTGGATGGCTGTGCTGACAGGGCCGACACCTGGATCAACGCTGAACTGCACGATCTGTACCGCCAATTGCATCAGACAGGCTATGCCCATTCTCTCGAAGTCTGGGACGGGGCCGCACTTGTAGGCGGTGTCTATGGTGTAACCTTGGGGGCGGCATTCTTTGGGGAGAGCATGTTCTCACGCCGCACGGATGCGTCGAAAATCGCCCTTGCCTACCTCGTGGACCGCCTGCGACAAACCGGATTCCACCTGTTCGACACGCAGTTTTTGACCGCGCATCTGGCGTCTCTGGGCGCCATCGAAATTCCACGCAGCGCTTACAAAAGAGAACTGGAAGAGGCTCTGAATCTCAGCGCTGATTTCACAGCATCAATTCATCAGTCCGCAGCGGGCGTGATACAGCGGATCACCCAGACATCATAACGCGCATGGTCCAACGCGTTCAAAGCTGGGGATGTCGCAATCATCCAGCCGTCAAACAACTGATCAGCTTTCCCCGTTTCCCAGATCGTCAGATAGGCAAACGCGTCACCTGTCGGGTTATCAACCGGATAACGACAATCCCCTAGCGCGACATCCAAGCCAAACACAGCTTCGGTCTCACCGCTTTGCATTTCAACATCGACGGTCTGACCGCTGACTTTGTCCAATCCGCGCAACATGGCCCCCGGACCGGACTGGACCTTTTGCTGAGCAACAGCACTGGTCCCTACCATAAGAAGGGCAATCAAAGCAGCGCGGATCATTCGCTGCCGTCTCCGGCCACAAACTTGACCAGCAGAGAGATCAGGCTGACCGCGCCTTGTGTATCCTCAATCTCGTCTCCGGGTTCGAAATAGAATGGCGACCCGCCTGGCATAACCTCGACGAAATTGCCACCCAGCAGCCCCTCGGACGAGATCACAATGGCGCTGTCATCCGGCACCAGAATGCCATCGGCAATGGTGAAGGTCGTGTCTGCACGATAGGTATCCGCGTTCAGCGTCACACCAGTTACCGTTCCAATCTTGACGCCTGCAAGACGGACATCCGTGCCTACACCGACCCCTTCCAGCGACCTGAAAGACGCACCAAGTTCGTACCCAGCTGCGCCTTGCGACAAGCCCGTCGATTGGCTGGCGTAAACACCAAATGCCAGCGCGCCGGCCAACACGACGCCACCGACAAATACTTCGGTCCAATTATGGCTCGACATCTTCGCCTCGCTTATTCCGGGCTCCAGGCCTCATAATCCTTGCGTTCGACCGGCTCGGCCCGACGCAGCGACCCTGCAGGCGCATAAGCCATAGCAGTACCGGTCAGGTTTTCCTGATGCGGCTTTTCCCAGGATTTATGCGGCAAAGGTTTGTCTGTCGGAGGCTCATCCCAGGTGCGATGCAACCAACCGTGCCATTCGGGATCAACTCGGCTGGCTTCAGCCTCACCGTTGAAGATCACCCAGCGTTTGCTGTCGTCCGCAGTGCGATAAAACACATTGCCTTCATTGTCTTCGCCGACTTTGACGCCCTTTCGCGAAGTGTAAATCTGCGTGTTCAGAGTGGATCCGTTCCACCAGGTTACGGCTCGCAAAAGACTGTTCAGGATTCCCATCGGGTGCCTCCGGCATTTCGGTCGAGAAAAGGTATGGACCAAAGGCTCGCCAAGGTCCAGTGCCCCTAGGGCCGCATGCGTCACTCCGGCAGAAACGCGGTCACTTCGATTTCAATCCTGTATTTCGGATCGATCAGCCCGCATTCCATCATGGTCGCAGCCGGAGGGTTTTCGCCAAAGGTCTCTGCCAGGATCGGCCAGCACGGCTCAAACTCTGTACGATCCGGCAACATGTATGTCACACGGACCACATCCTCGAATCCTGCACCGGCCCTTTGCAAAGCCGTTTCAATGATGCTCAATGCAGAACGGCACTGCGTGACAGCATCTTCACCCTGCCCCACTGTCCCGGCCACGTGGACCCAGCCGCCCGCGACAACCGCACGGCAGTATCCAACTTTTGCTTCGAATTCGCCACCGGATGAAATCCGTTGAATCGCCATGCTGCTTCCTCTTCGTTGATCGCAAGCCAAAGACCACTGCAACAAACGAAGAAAGGCAATCGCCAATTCTCAGGCCGCAACTGTCTCGGTGACACTGGCAAAACGACAGCGGGGGGAGAACCCCCTACTGTCTTTTCAAATCCAACACCCTTGAGTTGCTATTAACCTGCTGATGCAGATTCCGGCGCTGCGTCTGCGTAGATGAACAGTGGTTGTGACTCGGACGATACCGCCTCTTCGTTCACGACAACTTCACTGACGTTCTTCATGCCCGGCAATTCGAACATGGTATCCAGCAGAATGTCTTCCAGGATCGACCGCAAGCCGCGTGCGCCGGTTTTGCGCTCGATCGCTTTCTTGGCGATGGACTTCAGCGCATCATCTGTGAAGTCGAGTTCAACATCTTCCAATTCGAACAGGCGCTGATACTGCTTGACCAAAGCGTTCTTGGGCTTGGTCAGGATCGTGACCAATGCGTCTTCGTCCAGATCTTCCAACGTTGCCAGAACCGGCAAACGTCCCACAAACTCGGGGATCAAGCCGAACTTCAGCAGATCTTCTGGCTCAAGATCCTTGAAAATCTCGCCTACGCCGCGGTCGTCATTGTCTCGCACATCGGCACCGAAACCCATGGCCGAACCTTTGCCGCGCTGCGCGATGATCTTGTCCAGGCCGGCAAAGGCGCCGCCGCAGATGAACAGAATGTTGGTGGTGTCCACCTGCAAAAATTCCTGCTGCGGATGTTTGCGTCCACCTTGCGGAGGAACGCTGGCCACTGTGCCTTCCATCAGTTTCAGCAAGGCTTGCTGCACGCCCTCGCCCGAAACATCCCGTGTGATTGACGGGTTCTCGGACTTGCGCGTGATCTTGTCGACCTCGTCGATATAGACGATGCCGCGTTGCGCGCGTTCCACGTTGTATTCGCTGGCCTGAAGCAGCTTGAGAATGATGTTTTCGACATCTTCGCCCACGTAACCAGCTTCGGTCAGCGTCGTTGCGTCGGCCATGGTGAATGGCACGTCCAAGATACGGGCCAGTGTCTGTGCCAGAAGGGTTTTACCGCACCCTGTCGGACCAATCAGCAGGATGTTGGACTTCGCCAGTTCAATATCGCTGCCGGCTTTCTGAGCATGGTTCAGACGTTTGTAATGGTTGTGAACCGCGACGGACAGAACGCGCTTGGCGGTTGCCTGCCCGATCACGTAGTCGTCCAGAACCTCGCAAATGTCTTTGGGCGTGGGCACACCATCAGACGACTTCA
Organism: Ruegeria sp. CF8; assembly: GCF_056537285.1. Classification (NCBI taxonomy): domain Bacteria; kingdom Pseudomonadati; phylum Pseudomonadota; class Alphaproteobacteria; order Rhodobacterales; family Roseobacteraceae; genus Ruegeria; species Ruegeria sp. CF8. The sequence continues at coordinate 30,242 of NZ_JBQFRG010000007.1, forward strand.
GCCCGCTGGCCTTGGTCTCTTCACGGATGATGTCCATGCATAGTTCGACGCATTCATCGCAGATGAACACGGTCGGGCCCGCGATCAGTTTTCGCACCTCATGCTGGCTTTTCCCGCAGAAACTGCAGTAGAGCGTGTTCTTCCCGTCGCCGCCTGAATTCGTCGCCATGATCTACCTTTCGGGCCTCGTCCCTGCACCCCGGCAGGGATGCGCTTACGCCTGTTTGTGCAGCTTAGGCCAGCACTCTGGCGGCTACAATCTCAAAATGACCCCCGCGCCGATGGCGCGGAGCACTGGTCTTAGGCCTCTTCCGCGTCCATTTTTGCACGGTTTTCGACGATTTCATCGATGTGGCCCCAGTCTTTCGCTTCTTCCGGGCTCATGAAATTGTCACGGTCCAGCGCCTTTTCAACCGCCTTTTTGGTCTGCCCGGTATGACGCACATAAATGTCATACAGGCGATCCTTCAGCTTTTGCGTTTCGGCCGCATGGATCATGATGTCGCTCGCCTGACCCTGATAGCCACCGCTGGGCTGGTGAACCATGATCCGGCTATTGGGCAGCGAAAACCGCATCCCTTTCTCACCACCAGCCAGCAGAACCGAGCCCATCGAAGCCGCCTGACCGATCACCAATGTGGAACATTTCGGCTTAATGTACTGCATTGTATCGTAAATCGACAAACCGCTTGTCACCACACCACCAGGGGAATTGATGTAGATCGAAATTTCCTTATTCGGATTCTCGGCTTCAAGGTGCAGCAGCTGCGCAACGACCAGATGGCTCATGCCATCGTGAATTGGGCCGTTGATAAAGATGATCCGCTCTTTCAGCAGACGCGAGAAAATATCGTAAGCGCGTTCGCCCCGGCTGGTCTGCTCGACGACCATGGGAACGAGCGTATTCATGTAAGTATCTACGGGATCGAACATTCTGAACCTGCCTGCTTTGCTATGGATCGGGACACTACCCCAACAAGTATTACCCGAGTCTTAGTATCGGCTTGGGGGGGCTGCAAGGGGGGCAAGTGAGAACGACGCAGGAATGTGCGTTGTGATCAAATTCGCGCAACGCAACGTTCGTTGTTCACATTCTCAAGCGGCTGACGGGACGCAACCGAAGCACTCTAGTTGAGGCAGAGGGGAAAGGTGGCTTCTGTTTCCCTTTCACTCATCACGGTATTTTGATTTATACATATAGGGTAAAATGACCGAAACATGTATGTGGATGCAGCGCAGCACTCAAGCGTTGTGATGTAATAACGTAACTCAATCAATGGGTTGGCAAGGAACAAGAACAATGGCACTTCCCCAACTGTCACAAGACATGTCCCCTGAAGACTTTGATCGCATGGTCGTCAACGCGACACGCGCGTCCAATTTTTTGAAAGCGATCAGCCATGAAGGGCGCTTGATGATCTTGTGTCACCTGGTTTCAGGTGAGAAATCCGTGACAGAATTAGAAGAGCTTTTGTCCGCACGGCAAGCTGCAGTATCTCAGCAATTGTCTCGCCTTCGACTGGAAGGTTTGGTCATCCCAAGACGGGAAGGTAAAGCGATCTACTACCGTTTGGCGGACGATCGCCCTCGGCGGATGTTGGAAGTTATCTACGAGCTGTTTTGCGGCGAAGGCACCTCCTAACGACTGGTTTCGTTAGCGGAAAACTGCTACCGAAACTCCATCGAGCACCAAGGAGACGATAATGATCCGTGTAATTCTGATTGGCCTGAGCCTGTTTGCCCTTACCGCCTGCGAAACTGCAAAAGGCGCTGGCAAAGACATTGAAAAGGCTGGAGATGCCATCCAAGACGCCGCGACAGACGTGCAGGAAAACCTGTAAAGAAAACTGATCTTGCGCAGCACGTTCGCCATTACACCCGAATGGACGGATTACTGTACTTGATCCGAGTGCCCGGCTTGCCGGGGCGCAGCGTCAACACTGCTTTTTCCTAGGCTAAATCGGGGCTCTTTTGCACACGCGAAAGAGCCCCGTTCCCGTTCTTCTGGGGGGTGAGTGGTAGCCTGTATAAAACCGTAATCCGGCAAAGGAAAAGGCGTCAGGTGCGCAGACGTTGTCTTTGCGAGTACCCTTTCGGATACGCCTGACGCCTTACCGGGTCGACGCGTCCCAAGAGACGCTCCGATCCTTTTGCCTCAGCCCACTGAGGGGCTTTGACCACTGCATTGACCCCTAAGGGTCGCGCAGCCTGCATCGGCCGTCAAAGAGGATAGCCAACTGGCACAAGCGTGTCGCCCGTCCACAACTGACCTTAACGGTAAGTCTTTGAAGTTCTAAGAAAATCCCAAGACCCTCTCAAACCCTCAAACCTCTGGACCTTTGCTTACCACCGTCGGTTCCGAGGACCCTAGGCAGTGATCAGACTGTTACATTCCGGTCCGCGCCCGGCAAGAAAATAGCACTGCAGCATGAAAAATAGACGGGGATAAAGTGTTGATATCCGGCGGGACATTTCTGTGGATATCCCGAGAAAGCACGGCACCGCGCTGGGTTGTTCGAATGTTCAGGCAGACATCACTTAAGCGCCACTTTTTCATGAAATGCTGCAGGTGCAAAGGCGGCAACTCGACCGTTTCGGTGAAAACTACTGGGTTTGCTCAACTCTCAGGCGCCAATTCCATCGAATCGACGACCTGAACAGTCCTATGCAGTTCTTTACAAGGTTACTTCGTTAACCACGGCGGTGCCTGGCCCCAAGCTGAGATCGGGCGTGAAAAACTCTGGTCGGCAATTCATCAAGAACCGAATGGCGAAGATTCACCACGTGCGAGACCCAACTGGCCCCACTTGTGGAACACCGCATTCCAACCGGAACGCTTTGAACCCTTTAGCACACAGTGACATCGCCACCCGGTCTCCTCCCCTTGGAAAAGGAATGGCTTCGATCCTGAGAAGCGGTCCGACCCGGACGACGACCGGCCGCTCTGCCGCATGGGCGGCGGACGGCGGTCTATACCCCCTACGGTCCGACCGGGCCGGAACCGCTTCAGTTCACCTGACGTTCCAGAACGGTGCTGTAAGTCGTTCCGTTTCGCAGGCTACGGAAATCCGCGTATATCTTGCCATCTTCGTACCGCGCGTCGATCAACGCATTGGCACCAATCACCAGTGGAGAGGTTTCAACGATGCCGATGGCGCCAGAGCCGTCCAGGCTGATGGTTCCGGTTGCCTCGTATTCATTCCATTCGGTATCGCCATCGCGCCGCCACTTGCTGGGGCCCCAGAAAACATTATCCTCCTGAATCTGTACATCCAGCATCCATTCGGCCTGGTTGAACCGAGGCTCATCGCCTTTGTAGTAATGGCTGGGCTGGACGGTCGTGTAAGACCCCAACCACGTACCGCGCAGGTCGGGCGTTGTTTCAGCCATCGCGGCTGTTCCAAGGGTGAGTGTCGTGGCCAAAGCAGCTGCTCCGGCAGTCATGTATCTGGTCATGGGCTCTCTCCTTCTGTGTGCCCAACAGATTGGGAGCGCCCGTAGCGGTTACAACTTACCTAAAGTAAACTTCACACACAGTTCAGGTTGGCGGGCCCTTGAAGCGACCGGAACGTGCTGATGGTGCGCCTTTTTTCTTCCCACAGCAGTCAACGCAACTTAAAGACTGGGTACGATACACCCGCCCGACGGGCAGAAACGCAAATAGGTACAAATGCACTTTCCCAAAAGACACCATCGCGCCTTCAAAAGCGCTGTTCGGCGCTTCCGAAGTGAGTTTTCGCAATTTGTGCTTGAACAAAGCAGCTCTGAGGTGCTGTGCGGGCCGATGAAAGGCTTTCGCTTTACCGAAAACGCCTTTTGGGGCGGGCATTCTGATACTGCCACAAAGATCTTTGGCCTTTATGAGCAGCAGAATCTTGGCATTCTGAGCAACTCGAACAAGCCCGTTTTGGTGGATATTGGCGCGGCCGACGGCTTTTGGGGCGTTGGCCTCGTCTCGACCGGAAATTTCGAAAAAAGCGTGTGCTTTGAGGTATCCGCCAAGGGCCGTGAGGTCATCCGCGAGACGGCCGAGCACAACGGTGTCGGCGACCGCGTGACTGTATTTGGCGACGCGCTGGAAAACACCGCCGAGAATATCGCAAGTGTTGCCCCCGACCCCGGTGACATTTTCTTTCTGATCGACATCGAAGGCGTGGAATTCAGCTTGCTGACCGAAGACTTCCTGACGCAGTATCGCCAGTCGGAATTCCTGATCGAACTGCATCCTCAGATGGTCGAGAACGGCGCTGCCAAGCTGAGCGCCATCGAAGATTTTTGCGGTCAGTATTTCCAGGTCACTTATGTGGACGGCAGCGTCCGCGACACGTCAGAGATGGATAAAATCCTCAAGCTGGGGGATGATTTCAAATGGCCGATCATCTCGGAAGGGCGCGGGTTTCCGATGCAATGGCTGCATCTGGAACCGCGCAGATAAGGCATTTGGCCTGAGCGAAAAGAGAATGCGTCAGGCCCAGGCCAGCGCTGTGCCGATCAGAACCAGAACGATCCCCGCAACTTCCCGGTGTGAGAAATTCTCGCCAAACAGAAAGAATGAGGCGATGGCGATCAGAATAACCTCTGCCCCCAGAATACCCGTATAGATGATGCCCAACCGCTCTTCACGCAGCGCGGCGAGTTCCAGCGTTGCGGCGGCCAGCAATGTCGCGATGATCAGAAGGGTCAGGCCAACACCGGGGATCTTCCACCAGAACTTCATCGAGATCATGGCCACGGAATAAAGACCCGCCGACCCAAGGGCAATGAGGGGGATCATGGATGTGGACATAGGGGCCTCCTGCCAAGGTTGCCGTTAGGTCAAGTCTAGCAGGTGGGCGGGTTTGGGGCTGTGAGGTTGGTCACAGACCCGGTCAGAGCACAATCGCGATGAGTTCGGCCAGCCCGATCAGGCCGAGCAACACATTGGACGTTAAGATAAGCCCTTTCACGTTATGGGATTTGACGCCCTTGCCGAAATTCGACGTCGCCAATTCGTCGTCCATATCGTCCCGCAGGTTTTCGACATCGGCCAAAGCGGTGCTGCCTGCCAAAATGCCAAAAGCCGCAGTGGCAATGACCAGAACAATCAGAACCAGCGAAATGCCCTGAGCGCCAAACCCGATGATGGCAGCGAGCGCCACATAGGCAAAAATTGTCGTCCGCATGATGTAATAGTAATGATCCAGACGGCCCATAGACGTTCTTGAACGCAGAGTCTGATCCATAACACATTCCCCCATTTTGAATTTATTGAACGCAATGGCGGAAGTGTAGCATCTGATGGCCAAAACTCGAAATCTGGGACGGTGGTTAGTCAACAGAGTTGAGGGTCGTGACCGACCTGAGGGGGCGGGTCGGCGGTGTCGCCGCGCGGATTCAGCAGGCAGAGTTCGAGAGATTGAACTGGTTACTTTTGAGTTTCAGCTGAAAACTTCAAATGTGGCCACATCTCGTGTGTCCAAGTAGCAAAAACTACTAACATGAATGCCGAATATGTCACTGACCAAAATGCGCCACTGGTCTGAGCTGCTTCGAAAAAACCTCCCTCATCTCCAACTTCTCGATACCAAAGTCTGGAAGCGGAAACTACAGACGAGAATACAAAATACACAGCCATCAAGATCAAAAAGCTTGAGTTTGCAACCTTCACGACAGAAGGCGTCAGCTCATTTGCAACTTTTAAGTCCTTTAGGTAGTGTTCCCAACCCGCTACGTTCTTAAATCGGTTTTCGATGCGCAATTCAATGAAACGTCCGGCTCTCGCAATGCCGTTAACCTCGATGACAAACAAAAATGACATTGCGACAACAACTAGCGGAACGATGTACAAAAATGTTCCTTCCATTACACCAGCAATTTTCAAACCTGATACGCTGGGAATTCCTAACGCGGCACCGGCAACAATAAAGAAACGTCTCTGTTGCCGATCAAGAATTTCCCTGCGGAGAGATCTGTACTGTTCTTCGAACACTACAATTTCATGGTCACGTGTTTCGGTTAGCTTAAAGTGCCGATCATAATCGCTCATTGGAAACGCCTAAAATATTTGCATTTCAACAGCTTCTCATAGTCTGATTTTTCGCTCAAGCACACTCTTTGCATGATGAATGGCAAGTTGTGGCAAGCAAATTCTGTGAAACATTGGATTCGCCGTGTGCGCACGCAGTTGGCTAGGCCAACCGTTTTCGCTCGCTGTCACTAAAACGCACAGCCTTAGCTTTCCTTCGTAAATGACGAAACAAAAGCTCTTTGTCAGTCAGAAGCCCACTTAACTGCTTCAAAAGCTGTTGAAACCGAATACTTAGCAACTACCCAGCGCTCCCTATAAAAGAAGGCGCTCCATGCCACGAATACGCCTTCTCCTGAAGCCGCTTCGAAAAAGATGATCTCGTTCCTCAACTTGGTTGATTTTTGGTTCGATAAAAGCGTCGAGCAAGACCCAAACCCCGATGGAAACGCATCCGACAGTGCTTGTAGAATAGTTTCGGTTTCCGTCGGATCTTTGGGACTAGACTCGTCGGTCAATACAAAGAAATTGAAATAGTCGCCCTGCGCAAACACCGACTTTATTCGTTCAAGCTCGGGAACTGGGTCGCCCAAAGGATCGCATTGTGTCTGAGCAAAGGCAAAACTATCGCTCGAGATGGAGACTGCAAACACAGAAGAGATGGCAAATGAAGCTACTAAGCGCCGCAAATTACCGAAGCCAAATCTGATTGCGTCTACACATTGTTCACCCATCCATCTTCAGCGCCGAAATAAACGCCTCCTGCGGGATATCGACCTTCCCAAACTGGCGCATCTTTTTCTTACCCGCCTTCTGCTTGTCCAGCAGTTTGCGTTTCCGTGTAGCATCCCCGCCGTAACACTTCGCGGTCACGTCCTTGCGCAGGGCCGAGAGGGTCTCGCGGGCGATGACCTTGCCTCCGATGGCGGCCTGGATCGGGATTTTGAACATGTGGCGCGGGATCAGGTCTTTGAGCTTTTCGCACATCGCCCGGCCCCGCATCTCGGCCCGGTCGCGGTGAACCATGGTCGACAGCGCATCGACCGGTTCGTCATTCACCAGCACCGACATCTTGACCAGATTATCCTCGGTATAACCGGTCATCTGGTAGTCGAACGAAGCATAGCCCTTGGTCACCGATTTCAGGCGGTCGTAGAAGTCAAAAACAACCTCGTTCAGCGGCAGGTCATAAACGACCATGGCGCGGCTGCCCGCATAGGTCAGGTCCAGTTGGATGCCCCGGCGGTCCTGACACAGTTTCAGCACATCGCCGAGGTACTCGTCAGGCACCAGAATGGTCGCCTTGATGCGCGGTTCCTCGATATGGTCGACCTTGGACGGGTCAGGCATGTCAGCGGGGTTGTGCAGCTCGATCATCTCGCCGTCTTTCATGTAGACGTGATAGATCACCGACGGCGCGGTGGTGATAAGCTCGATATCATATTCGCGCTCAATGCGGTCGCGGATGACCTCAAGATGCAACAGGCCAAGGAAGCCGCAGCGGAAGCCAAAGCCCAGCGCGGCCGAGGTTTCCATTTCGAACGAGAACGAGGCGTCGTTCAGGGCCAGCTTGTCGATGGCGTCACGCAGGTCTTCAAATTCGGCCGAGTCCACGGGGAACAGGCCACAGAACACCACCGGCTGCGCGGGTTTGAAGCCGTCCAGCGCGTCTTCAGTCCCGTTGCGGTCATTGGTGATCGTGTCACCCACGCGTGTGTCGCGGACCTGTTTGATCGAGGCGGTCAGGAAACCGATCTCACCGGGGCCGAGGCTGTCGACCATCTCCATCTCGGGCCGGAAAACGCCAACACGGTCGACATGGTGCAGGGTGTTGTTCGACATGAACTTGACCCGCATCCCCTTTTTCAGCGTGCCGTCCATGATGCGGACCAGAACGATGACGCCCAGATAAGCGTCGTACCATGAATCCACCAGCATCGCCTTGAGCGGCGCGTCCAGATTGCCCTGCGGTGCGGGCAGTTGCTGCACAATGGCTTCCAGCGTTTCGTGGATGCCCTGCCCTGTCTTGGCGCTAACCTGAATGGCGTCGGTCGCGTCGATGCCGATCACATCTTCGATCTGTTCGGCCACGCGGTCACAATCGGACGCGGGCAGGTCGATTTTGTTCAGCACCGGCACGATTTCGTGGTCCGCATCAATGGCCTGATACACGTTGGCCAGTGTCTGCGCCTCGACCCCTTGGGTCGAGTCCACAACCAGCAGCGATCCCTCGACCGCGCGCATCGACCGGCTGACCTCATACGCAAAATCCACGTGGCCGGGGGTGTCGATCAGGTTCAGCACATAGTGCTCGCCGTCATCCGCCGTATAGTCGATGCGAACCGTGTTAGCCTTGATAGTAATGCCGCGCTCCCGCTCGATATCCATGCTGTCGAGCAGCTGTTCCTTCATGTCGCGATCCTTGACCGTTCCGGTCTCTTGGATGAGCCGGTCAGCAAGGGTGGATTTGCCATGGTCGATATGCGCGACGATGGAGAAATTGCGGATATGAGCGAGGTCTGTCATGGGTTGGGGATATGTAGAGGAATCGTGGGTTGGTCAATAGAAACGCGTCGAGTTTTGGTGTCTTGTCTGTTGTATGACAAGATTGCAGGTTGGAGCGGTCTAATTGCAGGGGGTAAACGTGGTCGACTCAGGCCTTGGACAAGAGCTGAAAGAGAAGTTGCCAACCCTTCCACCCAGTGCAGTAAAAACGGTGGCAGCGCGAGCGGCACTTCAAAAACTTCCTCATCACTTCGCATTGCTGAAACAAGGTTACGATTACAACGACAGGGAAAAGTTGTTACTAGCTAGCCTGAGAGCTACTATTGTGTCTGGGATCGAGGGAATTAGACCGAACCAAGAAGTGACTGAGGCAAATACCCATGTGATCGCCGGCTTGAAAGCAGCCTACACTGACGAAGTCCTTTCTGGCATTCCAAAGAGCGCCGTTCTTGCCTATTACGCTGTCTTTGATGCCACCCGCGACGCCGACGAAATCATCACAGCTTTTCCCAGCAATTTCCTTGCCTATGACTTTGAAGGTCTTAACGAGCGCACAGCCGACACCGACGCCCTTACCACTTCTCCAACGAACACTGAGCAAGTGTTTGCTACCAGTCTTTGGTACGGGAAACCACCTGAGCCGCACGCGAGCTTATCACAGCAGTTCTTTGAAAATGCTCCGGGAACGCCATGGGAGTTTTGGGCCGAGTGGTATGAAGGAATGCTGATTGGCAACCCGATGGACTGGGGGTTGCAGCGGCGGGTTGCTTTGATTGATGAGGATGTGTGGAGCGCTGGCCCAGATGCAGTTGCTGCGGAAATCGAGCAGGTTCGAAAAGAGTTGGAGCAACGGCGACAAAATGTTCGTGAGCCAATCGAGCCGACCAAAGTCGAAAAATCCCTAGTTAAAAAATCAGTAGTTCAAAATCGGGATGCGATTGCAGTGTCCGCGGCAGGGTTGATTGAGCAGCTTAAAGCTTTTCGAGAAAAGATCAGAGGCATGAATTCACTCGAAGTGGGTTTACGCAGCGAAATTCTCGCATTCACTGACTACTTTCATCAACACCTTCAGCAATTACTTCAATCGTTACCTCCGCCAAACGATGACTTAAGCGAAGATCTCACCAGACGTATCGCCTTATGGTTTCGCGACTATAGAGATGTTTTGCGAACGAAGCTGGCGCACTATTCGTCTCCAGAAAACATGGCAGAGGCAACGGTACCGACAGGCATAGTTTTAACGGCGACGGGAATTGGCGCGATGTTAGGCCAACCGCTCGCCGGTGCAGCTGTAGGTGGGCTGATAACCAATCAGATGAAATCATCGCAAGCTGCAAAGGAATTGCTGAAACCTACAGACGCAGGAGAAGCGAGCGACAAGTAAATGCTGCCCACGGAAAAAACCGGCCTCTTAGGCACGTGTATTCATTTTTTCGCAACGTATGATTGATCCGTTAACCACTTTGATTCATACTCCCGCGCAGACCGAGAGGGGCACAAGACCCGTCCGGGCAGGCAAAAACGAGGCATGAGCATGAAACAGTTCCTCTTAATCGCATTCTGTACCGCATCGATGACGGCCATCGCTCCGCAGGTTGAGGCTGCGCAGATCAAGCGCGCCTGTCTGGCGTCGGATCGGGCAGCCGCCACACGGGATCGGTGCAGCTGCATTCAGCGCGTGGCAGATCAGGCACTAACGCGCAGTGATCAGAAGACCGTCTCGAAATGGTTCGAAGACCCCCATCAGGCGCAAGAGCTGAAGATGTCGCGCACGGCGCGTGATGATGCGTTGTGGGATCGGTATCAGAACTTTGGCCAGATGGCGCAGGCGATCTGCAGCTAACGCACCACAACTCCTTGACCTGATGCAGGCTGCGCCTCAGAAAAGGCGCAGCGAAAGGTGTGTGCGATGGTGATGAAAGGGCTGACCCTGCGGGGCCTTGAGGTGTTCGAGGCTTTGGCGCGGACGGGATCGGTGGCGCAGGCCGCCGAGATCACCGGGCTCAGTCAGCCATCTGTTTCTCAGCAATTGCGCAATCTGGAGAAGGCGCTGGGCACCGATCTGGTCGATCATGGGCGCCGCCCGATGCGATTGACGCAAGCCGGGCGCAGTTTTCTGGAAAGGGCCGAGGCCGTTTTGGCCGAGTTGCAGATGGCACAAAGCGAACTCTCGGTCATGGAGCTGGGTCACCTGACCACGCTTTCCATCGGGTTGATCGACGACTTCGACAACGATCTGACCCCACGGCTGGCCACGCTGCTGGCGGACAGCCTGACGCGGTCGAACTTCAAATTGATCACCTTGTCCAGCCTGGATCTGTTCGAGGCGCTTTCCGAACAACGGCTGCATATGGCTGTCACCGCCCATAGCGGCGAAGTGTTAGAGGGTGTGGTCGAGTATCCTCTGGTACGTGATCCGTTCATTTTGGTGGCCCCGAAGGGGTCTGGCGGCGTGGCGGCGGTACAAGACGGTTTACCGTTTCTGCGCTATGCCCGCGAGCAACTGATCAGTCGCCAGATCGAAGTGCATATGGCGCGTGAGGCGCAGGAGTTCGAGGAACGGTTTGAAATCGGGTCGCATATGGCGCTGATGGCCATGGTCGCGCGTGGCCTGGGCTGGGCGATCACGACGCCGTTGGGTTTCATGCGCGCAGCGCGGTTCCATGACGGCTTAGAGGCCCACCCTGCCCCGTTCGGAGATTTCTCTCGCACGATTTCGCTTTTGGCCCGCACCGATTGGTCGGATCAGGTGCCGCAGGAGGTCGCGGGAATGACACGTCGGCTGATGCAGAACCAAATCATCGAACCGGCCCTGAATAAACTGCCCTGGCTGAACGGGCAGCTGAAGGTGATCGGCGGCTAGCGCTCCAGATGAGAGGCCAGGCCGGCCACTGCTGTTTCGATCAGATCCAGCGCACCATCGAAATCCCGCGTATGGTAGGGGTCAGGCACATGATCGGACTGGGTTTCATGGGCAAAATCCGTCAACAGACGCACAGGCGTGGTGTTGCCTGCAGGGCGCAGATCTTCGATATCCGCCATGTTGTTTGCATCCATGCCGATGATCAGATCGAAACGTTCGAAATCGGCCGCCGTGAACTGACGAGCACGCAGGTCGCTAAGGTCATAGCCCCTGGCCTTGGCGGCGGCCTGCATCGGTCCGTACGGTGGTTTACCCGCGTGCCAACCCATTGTTCCGGCACTGTCGGTTGAGTGATGCGGTGCGCGAGTGCGAAAGATGCCCTCGGCCGCGGGAGATCGGCAAATGTTGCCGAGGCAGACAAAGAGGATACGGTGTGACATGGCCAAGCTGTACCGTGTGGAGGGGATATGGAAAAGATCGTCATTCTGACCGGAGCCGGAATTTCCGCCGAAAGCGGGCTCAGCACCTTTCGCGATGAGGGCGGGCTATGGGCGCAGCACCGGATTGAGGATGTGGCCACACCCGAAGGATTCGCTCGCAATCCGGCCTTGGTGCAGGGATTTTACAATGCGCGTCGCACTCAGGCGGCGGGCGTAGAACCAAATGCCGCCCATAAAGCACTGGCACGTCTGCAACGGGACTGGCCCGGAGAAGTGGTGATCGTCACTCAAAACGTAGATGGCCTGCACGAAGCTGGTGGCGCGCGAAATGTCATTCACATGCACGGGACATTGGCAGGCGCGTTGTGTTCGGCCTGTGGGCATCGCTGGATCGCTCCACCTGAGATGGCCGTGGGCGAACCCTGCCCATCCTGCAATCGGCCAACGGCCCGTCCCGATGTGGTCTGGTTCGGAGAAATGCCGTACCACATGGATGAGATTTACGACCATTTGGCTAGCGCATCGCTTTTCGTCGCCATTGGAACATCAGGTCAGGTCTATCCTGCTGCGGCGTTTGTACACGAAGCACAGGCAGCGGGCGCACAAACCATTGAGATCAATCTGGAGCCGACGCTTGGGGCCTCGGGGTTTGACACATATATCCTTGGCAAGGCATCAGAAACGGTTCCGCACTGGGTTGAGCAATTGCTGGCGCGACCCTCATAAGGTGCAGACAACGCTTGATTTATTTGCTTAGATTGCATCCGAAACAACCGGAGGATCAGCCATGACCGACCAAGAACCCAAAACCGGCGAAATCCTTGAGGATGGCAGCATGGCCCAACGCGACCTGCTGGGCGCGCAATTGTCCAATCTATGGTGGACCTTCTTGCTACGCGGCGTTCTTGCGGGAATTGTGGGCATCGCTGCGCTGTTCTGGCCGTCTGGCAGCATCGCCGTGCTGTTGCAACTGGTCGGTGTACTGTTGATTTTGGATGGTGGCCTGACGCTTTTGGGGATCGGACGTCGCGGGGTGCTGGGAGGCGCTGCAATCGGCGCACTTCTGATCGGTTTGATCCTGTTGATCTGGCCCGAAGGCACGGTCAAGCTTGCCTTTTTCCTTTTGGGCGCATGGGCGCTGATTATAGGAATCGGGTCACTGGCAGCCGCTCAACAGATGCATGAGCGGGATCCACAGCGTGGGTCCATGCGTGTCTCGGGCTTTGTGGCTTTGGTTATCGGGTTGGTTCTGATGATCTGGCCGGCAGTAGCGCTGGTGGCTTTGGGTTGGGGTATCGCCTTTTCCGCGCTGGCAATTTCTGCTGTCATGTTCTGGCTGGCCTCGCGGTTCCGCAAAGCGGGTGACCGGGTCGGATTGAAGACCGTCAATAAGTAGAGCGGCCAGTGACCAAACGCGTTTCAGGCCGGGCAATGCCCGGCCTGACGTTTCTACATAGGTCGCGTTACGGTCCGAAGACACGCGACTTAGTCTGAATGCGATCCGTGATCGTGCGCGCCATGTCCACCTTTGTCCTGACGCTCAAGGTCGACGGGGATCTCGATCTCAACCTCACCAGCATTCTCGAAAATCAGTGTCACTGGAACGGTGGCATCTTGCTCAAAGGGTGCAGTCAGACCCATGAACATAACATGGTCGCCACCGCGTTTCAGCATGTGAGTTTCACCTGCTGGAATCACAAAGCCTTCTTCCACATGCACCATCTTGGCCACACCGTTGTCATCAACCTTGTGCGTGTGCAGCTCAACGCGCGCCGCAGCATCCGAGGTTGCGCCAATCAGGCGGTCGTCCGTGTCACCCTGGTTCTGGATCATCATGAACGCAGCACCAGCCTTGGCAGTTTTACCGGAAGAACGGGCATAAGCGTCATCTACGCTAATGGTACCGTCAGCCAATGCAGGAACGGCTAGGGTCATAGCGGCCAGGGTTGCGAGCAGTTTAGATTTGAAAGACATCGCGTCTCTCCTTGTCGTTTGATTTCTTGGAATAAGATGGAGTTTCAAACAACAACTGGCGGCGCGCGGGCCGGGGTGTGGGGAACCGGCAATGCAATCTGACTACCGACGTCCCGTAACAGCGCGGGCTGCGACAGTTCCGGGGGTGCGGGCATCGGGGGATGGACTGCAGCAATCGCACCCATAAGGGACAACGCGTAATCCGGGCAATAATGCGGTGGCGATGTGGGCTGACCACTTTCGTCGATATAGACAACCACCGGGCCAGTGCCGGTGCACAGCACCATCTGACCCACGGCAGTGTCCATGCCACGTGACATCGCAACGCCCTGCCCGGTCAGCACCAGCAGCAGGGAAACGACGAAAGGTAGGAATCTGGCAGTCTTAGGTCTCATCCTGACCTTGGTATAGGTCAGCGCCCGAAGGCGCTTCAAGCGCAAAAGGGTCGCGCTTGAAGCTAGTCTTAGTAGTCTAGTCCGGGCCGCTTCACCTCGCTTGCGGTAAAGCTGGTATGGGTCCGGTTCACCCTGCGCTGCATCTGTGAACAGGCTGCAATTGCCTTACGAAACACAGCGGCCAGAAACAAAAACAGGTAAAAACTTTTTAACGACATTATAGGGCCCCCGCCTGATGAATGCCCTGACGTTAGGTCAGATTCGAATCTCTGTATGTGAAGAAATTCACCAATCTAGAAAAATAATTTCTAAATTGGGAACAATGCCAAAGACTCATGGGCATCCGCAACACGAAAAAGCCCCGCACCAAAAGGTGCAGGGCTTTGAATTCCATAAGGAAAAAGGCTTAGGCCGAGGCTTGCGCCTTGGCGATTTCCTTTTTCACTTTCAGTGCGTTTGCCGACAGCTCTTCGTCCTTGGCTTTGGCCAGGAACGCGTCCAGACCACCGCGGTGGTCGACCGAGCGCAGGGCAGCTGCCGAGATGCGCAGCTTGACGCCACGGCCCAGAGTCTCGGACTGCAGGGTGACGTCGTTCAGGTTCGGCAGGAAACGACGTTTGGTTTTGTTGTTGGCGTGGCTGACATTGTTGCCAGTCATCGGGCCTTTTCCGGTCAGTTCGCAACGGCGCGACATGGTTTCTTCCTTTGTTTCTGGAGGCCGGGCTTCAGACCCTTGGCCAAATCACAAGGGGCGCAACCCGAAGTCGCGCCCGAAAACTGGTTGGATGCGTGTAGTGGGAATCGCCGGGAGGGTCAAGACAGACCGCGCGAAATCTTTCATTTTGCTCGGCCATCACGATCCTTGCCCGCGCCCAACCATCAGGTCAGCGTGCTGAGCAGTTCTTCCGCCGCTTTGGCCGGGTTCAAATGGCCCGCTGAGACTTCGGCGTTCAAACGCTCCATCTCGGCTCTGGCTTGCGGCGTGTCAAGGCGCGCAAGCAGAGCATGACGAACCTCTTGATCGAACCAGTAGCGCGCCTGTGCGGAACGGTTTGCGTCCCATATGCCATTGTCACGACGCCATTGGATCAAGGATTGGATTTCGTCCCATGCCTGCTCTAGGCCCTGCTCTTCAACCGCTGAAACAGTCATGGCCTTGGGAAAACCTTCCGGGTCTTGTGGACGCTTGCGCAGCAGCCGCAATGCGCCTGCATAGTCAGCGCAGGTACGCGTGGCGGTCGCCTTCAAGTCACCATCGGCTTTATTGATCAGGATGATGTCGGCCATTTCCATGATGCCGCGCTTCACACCCTGTAATTCGTCTCCGCCCGCAGGGGCCAACAACAGCAGGAACAGATCCGACAGCTCGGACACAACCGTTTCTGACTGCCCAACCCCGACAGTTTCGATCAGCACCACATTATAGCCCGCAGCCTCGCACAGGGCGATGGCCTCACGGGTGCGGCGTGCAACGCCACCGAGGTGGCTTTGACTGGGAGAAGGACGGATAAAAGCGTTTTTTTCGCGGCTCAGGCGCTCCATCCGGGTCTTGTCACCCAGAATCGAGCCACCCGAACGGGCCGAGCTTGGATCAACCGCCAATACCGCCACGCGCAGCCCTTGCTCCGTCAACATCATGCCGAAGCTTTCGATGAAAGTGGATTTACCCACACCGGGTGTCCCCGACAGACCGATCCGCAACGCCTGACGTCCGGATCCCGCCAGTTGGGCCAATAGATCGCTGGCCTGTGCCCGGTGATCAGCACGGTTGCTTTCGACCAGAGTAATCGCACGCGCCAGCGCCCGACGCTCACCATTCAAAATCCTGTCGCTTAAACTGTCTGTCTGCATTCTTGTCCCGATCCATGAGGCAGGAATAGTTGCCGTGGTCAGGGGGCGTTTGTCCAGACCAGAGAACGCGGGAAATGCGTTCCATGCTAAACCTGCGTCATTTCGTTCTAGGAAAAGTGCCGATGGGGGTACGGGAACTGGACGCCATCGGAACGATGACGGATAAGGTCCGCATGACACCACGCCTGCCTATAGACGACGCCGTTCCCGACCTGCTGAACGCCCTAGACAAACATGGGCGAGCAGTTTTGCAAGCACCACCGGGTGCAGGCAAAACCACGCGGGTGCCATTGGCGATGCTCGAGGCGGGCCTGTGCGACGGCAAGATCGTGATGCTGGAACCCCGGCGCTTGGCGGCACGGGCGGCAGCCGAGCGGATGGCCGAAACTCTGGGCGAACGCGCGGGGCAAACCGTGGGTTACCGCGTGCGCGGCGACGCGAAGGTTTCCAAAGACACGCGGATCGAGGTCGTTACCGAAGGCATCCTGACCCGGATGCTGCAATCCGACCCTGACCTGCCCGGTATCAGCGCGGTGATTTTTGACGAGTTCCACGAACGTTCGCTGAACGCCGATCTCGGACTGGCGCTGTGCCTTGAGGTGGCAGGTGCGCTGCGGGAGAATCTGATCCTTCTGGCCATGTCCGCCACATTGGACGCCGAACCCGTTGGCCGGTTGATGGATGCCCCACTGATCACGTCCGAGGGGCGCAGCTTTCCGGTCGAGACCCGCTGGCTGGATCGCCCCCTGGGGCCGCAAGCACGGCGTCTGGATGCGCTGGTTGAACTGGTGGTACAGGCCGAGCGTGAAACGCGCGCCACAGGGGGTGGCCTTTTGGTTTTTCTGCCCGGCGAGGGCGAGATCCGTCGGACTGAAGGCGCGTTGAAGTCCCGGCTACCCGAAGCCTGTGCCGTGCATCCGCTGTTCGGGGCAATGCCGTTTGCCGCCCAGCGCGCGGCAATTGCCCCTGCCAAGACCGGGCGCAAAGTGGTGCTGGCGACATCGATTGCCGAAACCTCGCTGACCATCCCCGATATCCGGGTGGTCGTGGATATGGGCCAAGCACGGCGGGCGCGGTTTGATCCGGGCTCAGGCATGTCCCGGCTGGTCACAGACCGCGTAACGCGGGCCGAAGCGACGCAACGCGCAGGCCGCGCAGGCCGTGTGGCCGAAGGCGTTTGTTATCGGCTCTGGTCAAAAGGGGAGGAAGGCGCGCTGGCCGCCTACCCGCCAGCCGAGATTGAGGGGGCCGATTTGACCGGGTTGGCGTTAGAGCTGGCCCTTTGGGGCGCGGATGCCAGCGATTTGGCTTTTCTGACCCCACCGCCCGACGGAACCATGTCCGAGGCGCGGGCTTTGTTGAGGATGCTGGGCGCGTTGGACACAAATGGTCGGATCACAGATCATGGGCGCGCCTTAGCGGCGCTGCCTCTGCACCCCCGGTTAGGTCACATGTTAGAGCGCGAAGGCGCGCAGGCCGCACCACTGGCAGCACTTATGGCCGAGCGCGACCCCTTGCGCGGTGCCCCGGTCGATATCGCGCTGCGGCAAGAGGCTCTACGTGATGTGCGGGCATTTCAACGCAACCGCGTCTGGCAGGTGAATACGGGTGCCCTGGACAGGATAAAGGCCGAGGCCAAACGGTTGCGGGCGCAAGCCACCGACGGATCCGAGCCGCAAAGCACGGCTGCCATGGCCGCCCTCGCCTACCCAGATCGCATAGGACAAAGGCGCAAGGGGGAAGCACCACGCTATGTGTTGTCAGGCGGTAAGGGCGTTGTTCTGGACAATGCCGACACGCTGGCAGGCGCGCCTTACTTGGTTGTGACCGATACGGATGGCAACCCGCGCGAAGCAAAGGTGCGTCTGGCCACGCAGATCTCGGAACAAGAGATCCGGGATTTGTTCTCGGACCAAATCACGTGGATAGACAGCTGCACGTGGTCGAAGCGCGAGCGCAGGGTTGTGTCCCGACGGCAGGAGCGGTTCGGGTCTGTCACACTGGAGGATCGTATCTGGAAAGATGTCCCGGATGATGTCGTCGCCAGGGCAATGTTGGACGGGGTACGCGATCTGGGCTTGCGACTGGATGGGGCTGCCGCCCGGTTGGCAGCGCGGGTCGAACTGGTCCGCGCGGACGGGGTCGACTTGCCCGATTTCTCGGTCGAGGGTCTGATGGCCAATTTGGAGGACTGGCTGCTGCCGATGCTGTCAGGTGTCAAAAGTGCGGAAGATTGGAAGCGGTTCGATCTGTTACCCGCCCTGCGTGCCCGATTGGATTGGTCCCAAACGCAAGAGCTGGACCGGCGCGCACCGGGGTCGTTTGAAACACCGCTGGGGCGCAAAGTGCCAATTGACTATAGCGCTGCGGTCCCAGAGATCTCGGTCCGGCTGCAGGAGTTGTTTGGAGTATCCAGTCATCCGGTTGTCGGAGGTACGCCGCTGAAGATCACCCTTATGTCCCCTGCGCAGCGCCCAATCCAGATCACACGCGATCTGCCTGGTTTCTGGGCTGGCTCTTATGCGGACGTCCGCAAGGACATGAGGGCGCAATACCCCAAACATCCCTGGCCCGAGGACCCAACCCAAGCCGACCCCACGCTAAGAGCCAAACGCAGGCGTGATTAGACTGGCCTATAAAGCCCGAAACACACAGTTTCCCGCGAACCGCCCCTAAAACCGCTCGTGACCAGAGAATTCCTGAAGATTTAATTGAAATTCAACATTTCCACTGTTACGTCCCTTCAACTCTGGTAACGGAACTTAATTGAAGCGCTTCTGATGGGTTCAAAACTGCGAAATCTATGGGAAGAGGTCGGCAGACCCCTGATCCTGCGCCCTCGGCGGGTGCAGTTCGCGGCCCTTTGCACCCGAAAGAACAAAGGCCAGGACGAAGTTCTGTTGATCACAAGCCGTGACACCGGGCGCTGGATCATTCCAAAGGGCTGGCCCATCGACGGTCTGGACGGGGCCGAAACCGCGCTACAAGAAGCCTGGGAAGAGGCCGGAGTGCGCGCGGAAACCGTTGATAAGAAGCCGATAGGTCAATTTACCTACGACAAAATCCTCAAGGATGGGTCTGCACAGCCAGTGTTGACCAGTGTCTACCGGATTAACGTCAGCAAGCTGGTCGAAGATTTCCCCGAAGCTCATCAGCGAACACGCAAATGGTTTCTCCCTGCTAAGGCTGCCTTGCAGGTCCAGGAACCTGAATTACAGGCGCTGCTGCGCAAAATGTAACGTTTACGCAACAATTTCATGACACGCGGCTTGCCCTTTTTGCGGCGAACCGTTAGCTGCGGGCGGTCTTAAAAACTGATCAAGCCCATGTCTGATACAAACCCAAAACCGCGCTGGCAGGCGCTGGATACCGATCTGCATCGCATTTCTCGCGTTGAGAACGCCGGCATACACGTGTCGCGCCCCATGCTGGCACCCGGTATCGCGTTGGCGTTCATGGTCGTAGCAGGGTTACTGGCAGCGGTTCTGTTCGGTCAGGCAGAGGGCAGCTATGTCGTGGTGGCTGCGGCCGCGTTCGGGGCCTATATGGCGATCAATATCGGCGCCAATGATGTGGCCAACAACATGGGTCCGGCAGTTGGTGCAAACGCCCTGACCATGGGTGGGGCCATCGTGATTGCCGCCATTGCCGAAAGCGCGGGCGCGTTGTTGGCGGGTGGCGATGTGGTCTCGACCATCTCGAAGGGTATTATCGACCCTGAATCAGTTCAGAACAGCAATGTATTCATCTGGGCCATGATGGCGGCTCTGATTTCTTCAGCCATGTGGGTCAATCTGGCGACTTGGGTCGGTGCACCGGTATCGACCACGCACTCGGTTGTCGGCGGGGTTATGGGTGCCGGAGTCGCAGCTGCGGGGCTGAGCGCAGTCAGCTGGGGTACGATGAGCGCGATTGCAGCCAGTTGGGTGATCTCGCCCGTGCTGGGCGGTGTGATTGCCGCGTGTTTTCTGGCGCTCATCAAGGCCAAGATCCAGTATCAGGACGACAAAATCGCTGCAGCCCGCAAATGGGTACCGATCCTTGTGGCGGTGATGGCGGGGGCTTTTGCAACCTACCTTGCGGTCAAAGGTCTGAAACGCATCGTGAAAATCGAACTTGAGATGGCCCTTCTGATCGGTTTCGGCGCTGGTCTGCTGGCCTGGTCTGCCGCCGTGCCTTGGGTGCGGCGCAAGTCCGAAGGGCTTGAAAACCGGACACGATCGCTGAAAACCCTGTTTGGCCTGCCTCTGATCATCTCGGCCACGTTCCTGAGTTTCGCCCATGGTGCCAATGACGTGGCCAACGCGGTCGGTCCTTTGGCTGCGATTGTGCACGCGGCAGAATTCGGAGATTTCGCGTCAAAAGTTACAATCCCGCTTTGGGTGATGATCATCGGCGCGTTTGGCATTTCGTTCGGCTTGTTCCTGTTCGGCCCCAAGCTTATCCGTATGGTCGGTAGCCAGATCACCAAGCTGAACCCCATGCGAGCCTTCTGCGTTGCCCTTTCGGCAGCAATTACTGTGATCGTAGCCAGCTGGCTTGGCCTTCCGGTCAGCTCAACACATATTGCAGTGGGTGCGGTCTTTGGCGTCGGGTTTTACCGTGAATGGCACTCTGAACGGCGGCGCAAGCAGATCAGCTTTCAGCGTGCAGCGACCCAAAGTCTGGCCCCAGAAGAGCACCGTCGTCGCAAGCTGGTACGACGTTCACACTTCATGACCATTGTGGCGGCATGGGTGATCACCGTACCTGCGGCTGCAACGATGTCGGCCGTTATTTACTGGATGCTGACTGCCTTCGTGTGACGTGGGTGATCAAAGCCTGATCTGATCCGGCGTCAGCGGATGATCGGGCGCGTGTTTGATCAGATCAGACACTTGCGTGCATATAGGTGTCGGCACGCCGGTTTCTCGACCCAGTCGTATAATATGGCCTTGCAAACTGTCTATTTCAGTTTGCCGTTCAGCCATCAGATCATAGGCCATCGAGGTTCGGGCACTGGGATCAATAGTCAGCATCCTGGCCGCAATGCGGGTAAACAACGGGGTCGGCAGCCGCAGGATATGTGGTGTCATCCAAGCGGGAAGCGGCGTGGTAGAGGCCACAGGGTGCCCCGCTGCTTTTAGAACCGAAAGTGCCTCTGCCATCTGATCCGCTACAAGGATGCGCCAGTCGCGACTTGTCAGTTGATCCACAATCGTAAGGCCAGACAACGCATTCAGCGCGTTGTTCAAGTTGATCAGCAACTTGCCCCATTGCACGGCTTCGATCTGGTCACTCGCCAAAACAGGCAGATCCGGGCTGCTGAGGCGGGACGCCAGATCGCCCGGACCGCTTTCAATAACAATCTCGCCCGACGTCGCCCGGTGATAGGTGGCAGGGTCATTTGGCACGACGTTGAAAGGCACCATTCCAGCGCGCACATCACGCCCGGGCAGGGCTGCGCGCAAGGTCGCTGCGTTTTCGATCCCGTTCTGCCAGGACAGAACCGGCGCGTCTGGCAGTGCCTCGGTACTGATCTGGTCGGCCATATCCGCCGTGGCCCCCGATTTCACGGTTACGATGATCAGTTCCGCATGCCCCAGACAGGTTGGATCCTGACTGAGAGCCAACGATGCTGCTGGGGCGGTATAGTCGAGCCCGTCAAAATCTGTGACCCTCAACCCATTTTCGCGGATCGGATCCAGCACCCTCGCGCGACCCAGAAGGGTGACGGCATGACCCGCTCGGGCCAGCAGTGCTCCGCAATAGCAGCCAATACTGCCCGCACCTGCAATAACAAGTTTCATAATACCCCCTCAGAAATACCTGAAAGGATCACCGCAAACCGCCGGTTACACAACCCCGCCCCACTAGGGACGGCCCGTTATCGCGCCAGACGTGGTTTGGTTCGCTCAAGCTCCTCAGATATCGGGATAAATTCCTGATCGTCACCGGGCGGAAGATGAAAGGCACCATTGGCCCAATCGGCGCTTTTCCACTCACGCGTTGCGGTTTCGATCTTTTCTTTCGAAGAGGATACGAAGTTCCACCAGATATACCGGTCCTCGTTCAAAGTCGCGCCGCCCAGCAGCATCAGCCGCGCACCCACAGGACCCGCCTTGACCGACAGTTTGTCACCGGGGCGAAACACCATCATGCGGCCTTCGTCAAACGTGTCGCCCGCGATCTCGACTGAACCTTGCGTGACATAAACGCCGCGATCCTCATGGTCGTCGGGCAGCGGGAAAGAGGCACCGGGTTCAAGCTGTACATCCAGATAGAATGTTTCAGACAGCATGGTGACCGGGCTGGACTCACCATAGGCCGAACCAAGGATTAACCGCGCGCTGACACCCGCATCCTGAATATGCGGCAGTGCCCCTTGTTTGTGGTGCTCAAAATCAGGTGCCATATCCTCATGCGCTTCGGGCAAAGCGATCCACGTCTGGATGCCAAACAGGCTGTGTTTCTTGCCACGTGTCTCATCGCTGGTGCGTTCGGAATGGGTCACGCCGCGACCTGCGACCATCC
Source organism: Ruegeria sp. CF8 (assembly GCF_056537285.1). Lineage (NCBI taxonomy): Bacteria > Pseudomonadati > Pseudomonadota > Alphaproteobacteria > Rhodobacterales > Roseobacteraceae > Ruegeria > Ruegeria sp. CF8. The sequence goes on from NZ_JBQFRG010000007.1 coordinate 52,787, forward strand.
AATTGACCTCACCTGGATAGATCATCTGGTGAGTGCCAAGGCTATCGCGGTGCTCAAACTCGCCCTGATAAAGATACGTGACCGTGCCTAGTCCGATATGCGGGTGGGGCCGCACGTCTATGCCACCTTCGGTGATGAATTCGGCCGGACCCATCTGATCGAAGAAGATGAACGGACCCACCAATTGCCGTTGGACCGAAGGCAAAGCGCGGCGCACCTCGAAACCTCCCAGATCTCGGGCGCGCGGAATAATCAACGTATCCAGCGCCGGATTTTCCGAGACGCAATCAGGATTGTGGGTCGGGTTCCAGCTCATTCCTTTACTCCCTAAATCTCAGATGGCCGGGCTGGCACATCGTTCGCTGATACCAGAGATAACCCTTGAAGCGCTTTGATAAAGTGCATTTTCGCACATACCGGGTGCGAAACGAGCGTCCTTATCGCGGCCAGAGTTGAGGGGAGAATGCGCCGTCGATCCGATCCCCATCGCGATAGCCAGCAGCCTCGAACTGCGCACGTTCGTCCTTGGCCCAGTCGCCGCGGTATCGAATGACCCCATCCGGAGCGGTCATGCGAAGGGTAAATCGGCGAACCGTTTCCGACGGGGTCGTCGCCGATAGGCCGCCATGTAGCGTTCTCATATCAAAAAAGATGCAGTCCCCAAGCTCCAGATCCCATTGCAACAGGTCAAAGGCGTCAGGGTCCGCGTTCACATCAGGTGGCGGGTGATAGGTTTGCCCGGCAACCTCAGTCGGTTCGTAACTCGGATGCCCATCGGCAAAGCGCACCCGCATGAAAAGCTTGTTCCACAGGTGCGAGCCTTTGACAAAGGCGATGCCGTTTTCCTTCGTCACCGGCTCCAGCGGTAACCACAGCACGCACATTGTGCCCTCAAAATCGAAATAGGACAGATCCTGATGAAAGGGCGGACGCGAGGTTGATCCGGCTTCGCGAAGGAACCAGTTGTCCATGACAAGGTTGACGGATGGTGCGCCCAACAAACCAGCGGCAAGCGGTGCGCAAGGCGAGTTGTGAACGAACTCGGTGAATTGGGGGATCTTGTTCCAGGCCCAGTAGTCTTCGAAGTATGCCGGAGCATTTGGGTCTTTGGTGTGGCGGGTGAAGTTGTCTGTTGGGTTTTCAAGGTCCGCGTCGATGCCTTCACGCAACAATGACAGCCAGTCACGCGGGAACTTGGACCTCAGAACAACGGCACCGTCGCGCTGATATGCGGCAATGTCTTCGGCTGAAACATGATCCGGTTGTGCCATGGGTTAACCTTCGAAACAGGTTGCTTGGGCCTGAACATCGCACTTGGCCGAAGCACAGGTCAAAGAATTTCGGTTGTTCTGCAGGCACCACCCCTCACAGAAGCGTGAGAGTGTTCCCTTTTAATCCGGATCACCTCGGAATCTGTCGGAACCATGCTATCTTTGGAGATAAGGTCGCATACTGACCTGAATGGATTGGGAACTGGAGGGTTCTTGATGACGAACGCGCTGTTTTCTCGTCGCACTCTGATCGCTCAGGGCGCTGCCGTAGTCGGGACAGGGATTTCCGGGCTACTGGTTCCTGCCCGTGCAAACGGACTGGCCCCGACGCCCTCGATGCGGGGCGGAGCCAACAACTATCGCCCCGGCGCACCCATCGTGGACCGGATTGGTGGCGGTGGATTCTGGATGACAGGCACGGTGCGGCGCGCAGGCGATGGGGCCCCCCTATCCGGCCTACGCATTCAAATCTGGGCGCATACCACCGAGGGGCATGAACGGGATCCGCAAAGCCATGGTGCCACTTTGACGAATGCAAACGGTGAGTTCCGCCTTGAAATGCCTCAGATCGTGCCCGCTTTCGGACAACCACACGGGCATCTCGCCTACGACAGCGGCGAATTCGAGACCGTTTTCCTGCGTCCTGTGATGTCGAGCGCGAGGGACAAGACGCTCGCCGCCCATTTTGTTTTGCAGCCTCTCTGAGAGGTGTTGAAGAGCAGTTTTATCTGGGTGCTGTTGAGTACCGCCCTTGCAATCCCGATCATCGCAGCGACCTATAGCCCTTATCTGGCGTGGCGTGATCCGGTTTATATTCTTGCCGGATTCGCGGGTATAGCGGGAATGTGTCTTTTGCTGCTGCAACCGCTGCTGGCCGGGCGCTGGTTGCCAGGACTTTCCCCGGTGTCCAGCCGCCATTGGCACAGGCGGTGTGGGTTGGCCCTGATCGTGGCCATATTGATCCATGTAGGAGGTCTATGGATCACCAGCCCTCCAGATGTTGTCGACGCCCTGCTTTTTGTTTCAGCCACCCCGTTTTCGAATTGGGGTGTTATAGCGATGTGGTCAGCTTTTGCGACAGCTCTGTTGGGTGTCATGCGCCAACGCTTGAACCTGCGGTTTCGCCTTTGGCGGCTTAGCCATACTGGTCTGGCAATGGTAACGATTATCGGAAGCGTTGTTCACGCGATGCTGATCGAGGGAACGATGGAAATCATGACCAAGACTACGTTATGCGTTCTGGTCCTCTTGGCGAGCGCACGGACACTCGCCAAGCAAAAGGTTTGGGACATCCGCCGACGCGCTTAAACACCCAGGCACCAGCGCATGACCGCTTTTTGCGCGTGCAGACGGTTTTCGGCCTCATCGAAGATGACAGAGTTCGGGCCGTCCATCACCTCGGACGTGGCTTCTTCTTCTCGGTGCGCGGGCAGGCAGTGCATGAACAACGCATCCGGTTTGGCGTGTGACATAAGTTCCGTGTTGACTTGATAGGGGCGCAGCAGGTTGTGGCGGCGTTCTTTGGCCGATTGGGAATCATGCATGGAAACCCAGGTGTCCGCGACCACAAGATCAGCCCCTTCAACGGCTTTGAACGGGTCGCGCTCCACCACGATTTGCGAACCTTTCTGGCGCGCAAAGCCCATGAATTCCTCCTCAGGATCAAATTGCGCCGGACCTGTAAATGTCAGATCGAATCCGAACTGGCCTGCAGCGTGCAGGAATGAGGCACAGACGTTATTCCCATCGCCGGTCCAGACCACCTTTTTGCCTGCAATCGGGCCACGGTGCTCTTCGAACGTGAGCACGTCGGCCATGATCTGGCAGGGATGCGTGCGGTCGGTCAGACCATTGATCACTGGTACATCCGAGTATTCCGCCATCTCTGTCAGGATGGTTTCGTCAAATGTCCGGATCATGATCATGTCAACGTAGCGCGACAGAACGCGGGCCGTGTCGGCGATCGTTTCGCCGTGCCCCAATTGCATATCCTTGCCCGAAAGCACCATGGTTTGCCCACCCATTTGCCGGACACCCACGTCAAAGGATACGCGTGTCCGGGTCGAAGGCTTTTCAAAGATCAGCGCGACCATCCGGTCTTTCAGCGGTTGTTCCTGATCTAGTGCGGCCTTGGGTTGACCCAGACGCGCCTGCTTCATTGCAGCTGCCTGATCAATCATGGCCCGCAGGTCGATTGCGTCGGTTTTATGGATATCGAGAAAGTGGTTCATTTTATTTCGCTTTTGGCTGGTGGCGGGTGGGGGCCAGCCCCCACACCCCCGGAGTATTTGGGAAAAGATGAAGCTTAAGCCGTTGCAAGCTGGGTTTCGATTTGTTTCGCGGCTTTATCGAGGCGGATCATAGCCTGTGCGATATCATCCTCGGTCAATGTCAGTGGCGGCAAGAGACGGATTACGTTGTCGGCGGCAGGGACAGTAATGACTTCGTTGTCATACCCCGCATTCACTACATCGATATTGGGTGTCTTGCACTTGAGGCCAAGCATCAGGCCAGAGCCGCGAACTTCTTCGAACACATCAGGGTGGTCGGCGATCAGGCCTTCGAGCTTTTGCCGCAGAAGACCAGCCTTGCGGTTTACGCCTTCAAGGAAGGCAGGCGTTGCGACCTGATCGATCACGGCGCAGCCCACGGCGCAGCCCAGCGGGTTGCCGCCATAGGTCGAGCCATGGGTCCCGGCTGTCATTCCGGAGGCGGCATCTTCGGTCGCCAGCACCGCACCAAGAGGGAAACCACCGCCGATGCCTTTGGCGACCATCATGATATCGGGAGTGATCCCGGCCCATTCATGCGCAAAGAGCTTGCCGGTACGGCCAACACCACATTGGACCTCATCGAGGATCAACAGTAGACCGTTGTCGTCGCAAATCTGGCGCAGAGCTTTGAGTTCAGCATCAGGCACAGGGCGAATGCCGCCTTCACCCTGAACCGGCTCGATCAGGATCGCTGCGGTTTTATCGGTTATAGCGTTGGTGACGCCGTCAAGATCGCCGAAGGCAAGATGAACGAAGCCGGGCAGCAACGGGCCGAAGCCTTTGGTCATCTTTTCGGACCCTGCGGCTGCGATACCAGCCGAGGACCGGCCATGGAATGAGCCGTCAAAGGTTATGATCTCGACCCGCTCGGGATGACCTTTGTCATAGAAATACTTGCGAGCCATTTTTACGGCTAACTCGCAGGATTCAGTGCCGGAGTTCGTAAAGAACACCGTATCGGCAAAGGTGTGTTCCACCAGTTTGTCGGCCAGCGCCTGCTGCTGTGGGATGTTGTACAAGTTCGAGACATGCCAAACGGCATGCGCCTGTTCGGTCAGCGCTGCCACAAGTGCTGGATGCGCGTGACCCAGCGCATTCACCGCGATCCCCGCCCCGAGGTCCAAGAAACGACGGCCATCCGCCTCGGTCAGCCAGGCGCCTTCGCCCTTCACAAATGTCAGGGGCGCGCGATTATAGGTCGGCAGAACGGACGGGATCATTGGATCATCCTTTTCGAGTAGCTTAAGCCCTGTGAGTGATACACGAGAGCCTTGGTCGTCAACAGATTTGGTGGGGTTTGCGCAGATTTTGAACGCGCAATAGATCAAACAGGCCGGTTACGCGGTCAGGCGTCGGCGTCGGAGTCGCAGGATATGTGCGGTTTTGATCATGGCGGCCCGTATAACGAGGCTGCTTCGATCTGGAAACCCTTTATTTACGATGCTTCGAAAATTCACTCGCGCGTGCTTGCTACGAGATTTCTTGCTTGTCATTCGCGCCCGCGTGCCGCACCGCTGGGGCATGACACCCGCACGCCAGAATCCAGCCCTCGCGGCCTTGTTGATCTTTGCCGCCAGCGCTCTTCTGGCTGGCACGACCTTGCTGGCCAAGGCGCTTGGCACGGATACGCTGGGTCCGCCACTGCATCCGATGCAGATTAGCCATGGTCGGTTTCTATTCGCGTTTCTTGTGATCATTTCAGCTGTTGCTGTATTGCTCCCGACCCTTAGACGCCCGCATTGGAGATTACATATTGGGCGTACCAGCTTTGGGTGGTTGGGTATCACACTGATGTTTGCTTCAGTCGCTTATATTCCGATGGCAGATGCAACTGCGATTTCATTCCTAAACCCGGTTTTCGCCATGGTTCTGGCGATCCCACTATTGAAGGAAGGGGTTGGGCCCTGGCGCTGGTTGGCGGCGGCAGTTGCCCTTGTCGGCGCATTGATTTTGTTGCGCCCTACCCCGGCCAGCTTTCAACCCGCGGCTTTGCTGGCTTTGACCGCAGCCGCGGTCATTGGAATGGAGTTAATTTTTATCAAAAAGCTGTCGGGTCGCGAAATTCCGATCCAGATTTTACTTGTGAACAACTCCATGGGATTGGCAATCGCCACTGTTGCAGTGATCGCGGTTTGGCAGACGCCAACTTCGGTACAATGGGCAGCGTTGGCTGGAATCGGTGTTTTGATGGCCTGTGCGCAAGCTTGTTTCGTCAATGGCATGGCGCGGGCGGATGCTTCTTTTGTAGCACCGATCAGCTATGCAACACTGATCTTTGCTGCGTTTTACGATTTCGTCGTGTTCGATGTGATCCCGGATCGGACAAGCCTGATTGGGTCCGCCATTATTCTGGCCGGAGGGCTGATTTTGGTCTGGCGTGAAGCGCGGGTGAGTAAACCGTCTTCAGCGCGCAGTGATAGATAGATTCCGAATTTGTGTCTCGCCTGATTGCAACCACTCTGAAATTTTGTGCGGATGAATGGGGGCCACGGGGTTTACGACGTAATGCCCAAGCTCGGCATCCGGTTGCGTGTTTCTAAGATCGGTGAGCGCGACTTCACGGTACTCGTTCAGCATTGCGTCAACGACTTTAAGAACCTGAACCAATTCGATTGACCCGTCTTTCTCAACCTTGGCCCAGAATTCATACTCGGCCCCATACTCCGCCTCGGCAGCACGAACATAGGCCGCTTCGATTTCCCGCAATGCGGTTTCCCGTGGGATCTGCTGTTGCCGAGTCAGGACGTTTGCCAAGACGAGCAAGTTTCGCTCACCTTTCAGGTTCAGCCCTTCAGGTAGGTCCAGAAATGTTTCATCGTTCATGCAGACGCTTCCACCACGGGCTTTTTGTTCTGGATCAGGCGTTTGCACAATCGGTTAATGTGCTTGCCGTGGGCATGAAACGGTCGCGCAGGTGCAGGGCTGGTTGCTTCATCGAGCAGATCAGGAAACAGGCATTTCAGCTCTTCAATTGCTTCGGCGCTCAGCATTTTCATTGCTTCGGGGCCAATATAGAGAGATTCGGCATAGGCACCGTCCGCGACCACAATTGAGTGGTCTTCGAGTGCGAAATGGAAATACTCAACCTCTTCACAGGTTTCGACTCTCTCAATCCCCTGCAACGCGGTAAGTTTCTTGGCGGGAACAAGTATTTCAGCCTCTCCCAGAACCCGTTGCGCCACTTTTGAACGCACCAACAGACGGTGTTGAGGAGAAACCGTCAGATCTGTTGCCGGCATGCCCAGACCTATTGCACCTTTCCGAATGCGTATCGGTCGCATTTTGGGATTGGCGATCAAGTCCAGACGGCTGAGTTTCTTGGACCCGATCCAGCGGATGGCCCGCGGCTCACTATCCAGAGTTGTAACGAGGTCGCCCACTGAAAGATCACTAATGTCCACTTCACCATCCGGTGTCAAAATCCGGGTACCTGACGTGAAGCAAACCATCAAAGAGACATTGTCGAGGATCGTCCCGAGACTGTTGTTTGGACCCTGCTCGGTAAAGCGAAGCGTGTACGTCCCTTCGGCCCCGAAATTGAAGTTCAGAGAAACGTTCGTAAAGCTTCCCGCAGTGGTCGGCGTCACGACTTGCTGAAACACCACATTGTTGCTGGAATCCACGACCTCAACAAGAACAGGGTCCGCAAACACCCCGCCTGTATTTCGGGCACCGATGTCGAAACTTAGCGTTGCCCCCCTGTTGTCGCCTGTCACCACAAAACTTTGTTGAACAACCGAAGTCACGCCACTGTTGCCATCAAGCTCAAGGACAAGATCTGATGGATCTCCACCGCTGAAGAACAGCGATTCCTGGCCTATCTCGATTTCAGTGCCGAACCACGCTCCATAGGTGCTGAAGGTCTGAAACGGACCTGAAATGCCGGGTGTCTGAAAATCCCCACCGACAATAAGTTCTGTAAGTGCCATAAGAAAATCGCCTGTCGTTATTCAACAACCAAGTATCCTACTCGGGCCTTGCCGCCAACATAACAGTCGGAAAACGCATCAACTTTACGTTACGTCGCCTGCGCGGCACTACGCCTTGAGGCGATACCCTGTGCGCAACATCTGCCAGGTGATGAGACCGATCACCACCGTAGCAAAGGAACAGACGGCCATACCCACCCAAGGCGAACTGTCCGAGACACCGATCATGCCGTAGCGCAAACCGTCGATCAGATAGAACACCGGATTCAGGTGAGTCAGACGGTTCAAAACCGGGGGGAGCGCCTGAACCGAGTAGAACGTGCCCGACAGGAAGGCCAGCGGTGTGACGATGAAATTGGTAATGGCTGCCATTTGGTCAAACTTATTGGCAAAAATTCCGGCAAACAGACCCAATGCTCCCATAAAAGCGCCGCCCAAAACGACGAAGATCGTCGCGATAATGAAGTTTTGTGGCACGATGCCAAGAACCAAGGCCAGCGCAACAGCGACGACGCACGCAATCAGGATGCCTCGGGCGATTCCCCCCGCCAGATAGCCAAGCAGGATTTCAAGCGGCGACAGCGGTGGCATCAGGGTATCCACGATATTGCCCTGTACTTTGGAAATGACCATTGAAGACGATGTGTTGGCAAAAGCGTTCTGGATCACTGTCATCATCATGATTCCCGGTGCCAGAAACACCAGAAACGGCACCCCCATGACATCCGGGCGGCTGGGTCCGATCGCGATGTTAAAGATCAGTAGAAACAGGCCCGCCGTAACCAGCGGCGCAAGAAGAGTTTGCGTCCAGACTGCCAGAAAGCGCAGAGTTTCGCGCTGCGCCAGTGTGTAAAGGCCCATCCAGTTGACTGCTCCAAAGCGGTGCGCGGTCTGATCTGCGGAATTCTGCATGGTTTACCCTCAACCTGATTCGAAGACTGCTTGTAACTCGGGCTGCAGTGTTTAGAATAGGGGGCTGAGACGATTTCCCAAGGCGGCCCGAATCCGGGGCCGCTTTCCGCTTTTGAAAGGCTTAAGATGTCCTGGACCGACGAGCGCGTAGAACTGCTGAAGAAGATGTGGGGCGAAGGCCAGTCGGCCAGCCAGATTGCCAAGGAACTGGGCGGCGTGACCCGCAACGCGGTGATCGGTAAAGTGCATCGCCTGGGCCTGTCCAACCGGGCAGCGGGCGCTTCTCCGGCCAAGTCCGAGCCCAAGGAAAAACCAGCTCCGGCGCCCAAGGCCGAGGCCAAACCAAAACCTGCGCCCAAGACCGAACCGGCGCGTCCGGCCCCTGCCCCCGCGGCCGAGGCGAAACCCGCAGTGCCCGCCCGCCGTCAGATCATCCCTGCCGGTCAACCGTTGCCTCCACAGCCGTCGGCTAACGAGATCAGCCCCGAGGCGCTGGCAAAGGTCAATGAGGTCGAAAAGAAGGCCAAGAAGCTGACGCTTATGGAACTGACCGAGAAAACCTGCAAATGGCCGGTCGGCGATCCGGCGACAGAAGATTTCTGGTTTTGCGGTCTGCCCGTTGAAGCAGGCAAACCCTATTGCGAAGCGCATGTGGGCGTGGCCTTCCAACCCATGAGCGCGCGCCGCGATCGACGCCGGTAACACAGATGCGCCAGGATCCGACAGCAATGGAGGATACCTGGCTAGCCCGTGCAAAGCGCCTGCTGGCCCTGTCTGAAACCGGCCAGCATTTCACCAAAGACCCTTTTGACCGGGAACGTTACGACGAGATCGCTGCCATGGCCCGCGCCATGCTGGCTGATCTTGGGCGGGTGCCGATTTCGCGGATTGAAGGGCTGATCACAGACCATGCGGGTGGCTACGCCACGCCCAGTATCGATATTCGCGGTGCGGTGATCCGGGACGACCGCATCCTTCTGGTGCGCGAACGCAGTGACGGGTGTTGGTCGATGCCCGGCGGCTTTGCCGATATCGGCAGCTCTCCGGCAGAAAATATCGAGCGTGAGGTCTGGGAAGAGGCCGGGCTGCGCGTTCGGGCGCAGCGTTTGTACGCCCTACGCCACAAAGCGCGGCACCCTTACCCGGCGGATGCAAGGGATTTCTATAAGCTGTTCTTTTTATGTGACGAAGTTGGGCAGGATGACCCCAGAGCGGGAAGCGAAACCAGCGATGTTGGTTTCTTCCCAATGGCAAAGCTGCCTGACTTGTCGCTTGCTCGAAACATTAAGCGGGACATTGTAGAAGCGTTTGATGCGCAATCTACGTCCTCGGCAACAGCGCTGTTTGACTGATCTCTACTGCGCGGGATGTGACGGCAGGTTCGGCATCGCCACCCAACCGGGCAATTCGTCAGGTGAAACCGAGACGTGCAGACGCTCGGATTGATCGCGGCCTACTTTGCGGTGTTTGCGCAGCAGGAAAATCTTGCCCCAGCCGCGCCATGTCCCAACCGAACGCGCGTGCGGATCGGTGGGGAAGCGGTCACGCCAGCCTTCAGGTAACGGCAATCCGTGCATCTCGGCCTTGTCCAGCATCCAGATCAAGGAAATGTTGCTGAGCGGTCGTGCCTCTTCATACCCGTTCAACTGCCCGCCGATGTCACCATGTGTGCCCCGGAACCAGACTTGTTCCACATGGCCTTTGAATTCGGGCGTGCATTTCCACAGCACCGGGTCGAAAACCTCGCGCGTTTCGTCCAATGCCATGGCGTGATAGCCGTGGCGGGTCGAGGGGCCCAACTGATGGTTGTGAAACGCGTGGCGTTCCTCGGCCCAGCGCCACAGCAGCGGCAGCCGCAGGCCCAACGCCTTGACGGTGTCCCAGACCCCGATCATCTCGATCTCAACCCCGTCGTGGCAGAACTTGCGGCGAAAATCGCGCGCTGCGGTGCCGCTGGGATTGCATTCATAGTGGCGATAGGCCTGCTGGATGTTGCGCTCGGTCGCGTGTTCGGCCTTGAGCAGACCAATCATGTCGATCACTCCGGCCAGACTGCGTACGCCATAAGCTCCACGCGAATAGCCGATGAAATAGATCCGGTCCCCCGGCTTGTAGCGTGAGGCAAGATAACCATAGGCGCGGCGGATCTGACGGTTGATACCCCGCCCCATCATCACATCCAGCGAGGATTTCCAGCTTTCCCACTGCACGCCTGCTTCATAGAAGACCGAAATCTTGCTGCCCATCTCGCAACACAGGCGCAGGGTTTGCCCGGCGTGGGTCTCGAACCCTGGTTCGAGCGTCGACATGGTACCGTCAAGGATGATGACATGGCTGAGCGGTTCGCGGTGCGGCACCTCGGCAGAATGTTCGGACCGCAAAGGCCGCCCGAGCCATCCAAGAACCTTTCTACTCAGCCGCGACAGATTCATGCGTCAGCAATTCCCATACTCTTTGAGGCGTGAAAGGCATATCCGCCTGCCGCACCCCGTGATCCCAGAGCGCATCCTGAACCGCGTTTGCCACTGCGGCCAGCGCGCCCACTGTACCGGCCTCGCCGCACCCTTTCATGCCCATAGGGTTCGAGGTTGACGGGACCGGAGCCGAGGTAAACTTAATCATGGGTATGTCAGAGGCGCGGGGCAAGGCGTAATCCATAAACGAAGCCGTGAGCAGTTGCCCGTGTGCATCGTGCACAACGCGCTCGTTCAACGCCTGTCCGATGCCCTGCACCACCCCGCCGTGTACCTGCCCTTCGGCCAGCATCGGGTTGATAAGGTTACCAAAATCATCGACGACCGCATAGCGATCAACCCACGTTTCCCCAGTGTAAGAATCGATCACGACTTCGGCAACATGCGCGCCGTTTGGATAGCTGCGAGCATCCAGGTTGGCACGCGCCTCATGCTCTAGCAGATCCATGCGCCCATCGATACGCGCCATCTCGGCCGCCTCGGTCAGGGTCGGCGTCAGGTTGGACCCCGGCGCGCGGAATGTCTCGTGGTCAAAACTCACATCGCTTTCCTCGACCCCCATCTTATCGGCCAGATAAGGCGTGAATGCGGCGATCATCTTGTCAATCGTGGCGAGCGTCGCTGTGCTTTGCACCGTGACCGAGCGCGATCCACCGGTGCCGCCACCGTGGCCAAGCCTGTCGGTATCGCCTTGAATGACAGTGATCTTGTCCATGGGAATACCGGTCTGGTCCGACAGGAAATGGGCGTAAACCGTTTCATGCCCCTGCCCGTTCGACTGCGTGCCAACGTAAAGGTTCACGGTGCCGTCCTCGCAAAACTCGACCTTTGAGTTCTCTGAAGGGTCACCCAAAATACTTTCGATATAGTAACAAAGTCCCTGCCCCCGGATCAGGCCGCGCTCGGCATCTGCCGCTTTGCGGGTCTCAAAGCCGATGGTCTGGCTGGCTGCACGGCTAAGGATCATGTTGAAATCGCCGACATCGTAGGTTTCGCCAGTGGCGGAGGTATAAGGAAAATCGTTGGGGCGTATAAAGTTCTTGCGCCGAAGCTCCCACGGATCAACGCCCAACTCGCGCGCTGCACGGTCCATAACGCGTTCCAGCACATAGATCGCCTCGGGGCGCCCGGCACCGCGGTATGCATCGACCTGTGTTGTGTTGGTGTAGAAACCCTCGACCCGCAGATAGGTGGTTTGCACGTCATAAACGCCCATCAGCACCTTGCTGAACAGGCTTGTCTGAATCGCCTGCCCAAAATGGCTGTTGTAAGCGCCAAGATTGACCTTGCTGTGGACACGGTAGGCGGTGATCCTGTGATCAGCGTCAAAGGCCAGTTCGGCCAGCGAGTGCAGGTCGCGGCCATGGTGATCGGACAGCATCGCCTCGGACCGATCCGACATCCAGTGCACCGGTTGGCCCAGCTTCATCGCAGCGACAGCGACGCAGAAATACTCAGGATAGGGCATCACCTTCATCCCAAAACCGCCGCCCACATCCGGCGTGGTGACACGGATATCTTCAGCGTCGAGTTTCAGCTTTTGCGCCAATTGCGCCTTCATCGCCCAGACGCCTTGCCCGCCATATGAAAAATGCAGGCGACCGTCGGACCATTCAGCCTGACAGCCGCGCGGTTCTAGCGAACTGATGATGACCCGGTTGTCCAAAACGTTCAGTGAAACCGAATGTGCAGCGGCTTGAAAGGCCGCCTCGGTCGCAGTTTCGTCACCCAATCCCCAGTCAAAAGCCCGGTTGTCTGGGGCTTCAGGGTGAAGGGCCTCACCACCCGCCTCTACATCCAGCTTGGCGGGGCGTTCTTCTGTATCCATCCAGATCAACTCGACCGCGTCCTGCGCCTGAACAAGCGTATCCGCGATGACAACCGCAACAGGCTCACCCACGAAGCGAACACGATCCTTGGCCAGCATATGCCGATCCGGAGCCGCCGCCTTGGACCCATCACGGTTCTGCAAAACAGCCGCGTTGAGCACCGTGTCGATGCCCGCAGCTTCCAGATCATCCAACGACATCACGAGGCGCACACCCTCGGCAGTGCGTGCATCTTTAAGATCCAAATTAGCAATATCCCCATGGGCCATCGGGCTGCGAAAGAAAGCGGCAAACAGCGCGTTCTCGGGCACCGCATCGTCCATGTAACGCCCCTGCCCGGTCAGGAACCTCTGATCCTCGGTCCGCTTTACGGGCTGGCTCTTGCCAAATTTTTCCATGGACTTTCCTCCTGTCGGGTCTTGGGGCGAGCCTAGCCCGTGCTTGGACGATGTCCAGCGCAGCTCGCAGAAGTTTGCTTGCGCCTACAGGGTGTTGGAGTAAGATTTGTTCATGAACTGGTCCCATGAAACTGTTTTCCCCTACACCGCGCCACTGACCACCGGTCAGACGGTGACACATGACATCTACGTCGGTGGGGAAGGCCCGCCGATCCTGATCTTGCAGGAGTTGCCCGGGATCGGACCCGAGACTCTGAAACTGGCGGCAAAGCTGAACGCTTCTGGATTTCGCGTTTATCTTCCGCATCTTTTTGGAACATATGGCAAAACTGAAATTGCCAAAAACACAGCTCGGCTGTTTTGCGTGCGAAAAGAATTCAATATTTTTGCCAGAGGCAAACAGAGTCCTATCGCGGGATGGATGCGCGCCCTAACCCACGAGATCAAACAGCGCGAAGGTAGCACCGGTGTAGGTGTCATCGGCATGTGCCTGACAGGCAGTTTTGCCCTGACTTTGATGGCCGAAGACGCCATTGTCGGTGGGGTTGCCAGTCAACCTGCTTTGCCTATTTTTGGTGGCAAGCATCTTCACATGAGCACGCAGGATATCGGCGCAGCGTCGGCGGGTATGGCCGCGAAGGGCCCAGGGCTGGCAATGCGGTATTCCGATGACAAATTGGCCCCGAAAAAACTGATGCAAGCGTTGGAACAGGCTTTCGGCGATCTGTTGGAGACTGTTGAATACCCCGGCAAGGATCACTCCCTTCTGACGCTGGATTTCCACGAACCTGCCTATCAGCGCGTGGACGCCTATTTCAAAGCCCGCTTTGGCATCAGCTAAGCGCGCAGGGCCTTCCCCTTCCTGCCTCCATTCGCTATTGCAGGCGCTGACCCGAATTTGTTGACGCAGGACGCATCCCATGGCGATGGAAAAGACATTTAACGCGGCCGAGGCCGAGGCCCGCATCTATGAAGCCTGGGAGCAGGCCGGAGCCTTCAAGGCAGGCGCGAACCGCTCGCGCGACGAGAGCTTTACCATCATGATCCCGCCGCCCAACGTAACGGGTGCTTTGCATGTGGGGCACGCGTTCAACAACACGTTGCAGGACATCCTGATCCGCTGGCACCGGATGCGCGGGTTCGACACGCTCTGGCAACCCGGCCAAGACCACGCGGGCATTGCCACACAGATGCAGGTCGAGAAGATGCTGGCCAACACGCAGCAGCCTGGTCGTAGAGAACTGGGCCGCGAGAAATTTCTGGAGAAAGTCTGGGAATGGAAAGGCGAATATGGCGGTACGATCATCGAACAACTGAAGCGTCTGGGGTCATCGTGCGACTGGTCGCGGAACGCCTTCACCATGGCCGGTGCGGCAGGTGATCCTCGCACGGGGCATGAGAACTCGGCCAACTTCCACGACGCCGTCATTAAGGTCTTCGTCGATATGTACGAAAAGGGCCTGATCTATCGTGGCAAGCGTCTGGTCAACTGGGACCCGCATTTCGAGACCGCAATCTCGGACCTTGAGGTCGAGAATATTGAGGTCGCCGGGCATATGTGGCACTTCAAGTACCCCTTGGCCGGTGGTGAGACATATGAGTATTTGGAAAAAGATGAAGATGGGAATGTGATCTTCCGCGAGGAGCGGGATTACATATCAATCGCCACGACCCGCCCCGAAACCATGCTGGGCGACGGCGCGGTCGCGGTTCATCCGTCGGATGAGCGCTATGCGCCCATTGTGGGCAAGCTCTGCGAAATCCCGGTTGGTCCGAAAGAACATCGCCGTCAGATTCCGATCATCACAGATGACTACCCCGATCCGGATTTCGGCTCGGGCGCGGTGAAGATCACCGGTGCGCATGACTTCAACGACAACATGGTCGCCAAGCGCGGCGGCATTCCGATGTACCGCCTGATGGACACCAAGGGCGCGATGCGGGCCGATGGCGCGCCTTACGCCGAAGAGGCCGACAAAGCGCAGGAATACGCGCGCGGCAAATCCTTCACCGAGAACGAGATCGACGCGATCAACCTGATCCCCGATCACCTGCGTGGCCTCGACCGGTTCGAAGCGCGTAAGAAGGTGGTTGAAGAGATTACTGCTGACGGTCTTGCCGTCATGACCCGCGCGGATGATCCACGTCTGGGTTCGACTGCTTTGAAGCCCGATCACGAAGGTGCCGACAAGATGGTGCCGCTGGTCGAGAGCAAGCCAATCATGCAACCCTTCGGCGACCGCTCAAAAGTCGTTATCGAGCCGATGTTCACCGACCAGTGGTTCGTCGACGCCGAAAAAGTCGTCGGCCCTGCGTTGGATGCGGTCAAGGACGGCACGGTCAAGATCATCCCCGAGTCGGGCGAGAAGACCTATTACCACTGGTTGGAGAACATCGAGCCCTGGTGCATCTCGCGCCAGCTGTGGTGGGGACATCAGATCCCGGTTTGGTATGGCCTTGATCTCTCGGCTGAGAACTTCAAGGACGACGAAAACGACGGCGACCTTGATCTGGTCGAACTGGGCCGTTTGCTCAACGAAGGTGGAATGCTGCACCGTGGCAACGTCATGGAATGTGCTGCGAGCCTTGAGGCTGTGACGGAGAAATTCCTCGACGACAACGCAAACATTCCCAGCCCACTGAGCCACGCGACGGTCATCGAAGTCGCCGACAAGCAGGAAGCCATCCATCAGTTTGCGGAAAGCCTGGCTCAATATGCCGTCGAACAGGATCCAACCAAGCTGGTCTACCCGGTTTGGCGCGACCCCGACGTCCTCGACACATGGTTCTCCTCCGGCCTCTGGCCCATCGGCACGCTGGGCTGGCCCGAGCAAACCGAGGAACTGGAACGCTACTTCCCCACGGACGTTCTGATCACCGGCTTCGACATCCTGTTCTTCTGGGTCGCCCGGATGATGATGATGCAACTGGCCGTGGTCGATCAGATCCCGTTTCACACCGTCTACCTGCACCAGCTCGTCCGCGATGAGAAGGGCAAGAAGATGTCCAAGACCACCGGCAACGTCATCGACCCGCTGGAAATCGTGGACGAGTTTGGCGCCGACGCGCTGCGCTTTACCAATGCCTCGATGGCGGCGATTGGTGGCGTTCTGAAACTGTCGCGCGAGCGCATCACCGGCTATCGCAACTTCGGCACCAAATTGTGGAACGCCGTCCGCTTCGCAGAGATGAACGAAGTCTTCACCGACGCCGTGCCGCAACTGGACGTGGTCGACCTGAAACCCAAAGCCGCTGTGAACCGCTGGATCATCGGCGAAACCGCGCGCGTGCGCGAAGAGGTCGATGCGGCCCTGGAAAGCTATCGCTTCAACGACGCAGCCAACGGGCTTTATGCCTTTGTCTGGGGTAAGGTCTGCGATTGGTACGTGGAACTGTCGAAACCCCTGCTGCAAGGCGACGACGCCGAGGCACAGGCCGAAACCCGCGCCACCATGCGTTGGGTTCTGGATCAATGCATGGTCTTGCTACATCCGATCATGCCCTTCATTACCGAAGAGCTTTGGGGCCTGACCGGCGACCGCGCAAAAATGGTCGTCCACGCCGACTGGCCGACCTATACCGCCGCCGATCTGATCGACGCAGACGCGGATCGCGAGATGAACTGGGTGATCTCGGTGATCGAAAACACCCGCTCGGCCCGCGCGCAGATGCGGGTGCCGGCTGGCCTCTATGTGCCAATGCTGGTGACCGAGATCGACGCCAACGGCCAGACCGCATGGGACCGTAACGAGGCGTTGATCAAACGCCTGGCACGGATCGACAGCCTGACCAATGCAGACGAACTGCCCAAAGGCACTATCTCCATCGCCGCGCCCGGAGCCTCCTTCGGTCTGCCGCTGGCAGATATCATCGACATCGGCGCAGAAAAAGAACGGCTGGAAAAGGCCAAAGGCAAACTGGCCAAAGAGCTGGGCGGCCTACGCGGGCGCTTGAACAACCCCAAATTCGTGGCCTCGGCTCCGGAAGAGGTGGTGGAGGAAGCCAAAGCCAACCTCGCCGCCCGCGAAGAAGAAGAGGCGAAGCTGAACGAGGCGCTCGCCCGCCTCGCTGAGATTGCCTGATCTTCACCTTTTCACAAATACTCAAATCCCAACCCCTGCGCCCATACTGACGCAGGGGTTTTTCTTTACCCTCAAAGCTTTCCCCTTGTTCGCCCCACCTGCCAGTTGTTAGCAATCAAGCAAATCAACGCCCGAGGCCCCGATGGCGCAGCCCTTTCCCCCGATGCAAACCGTCTCGACCGGACTGGTCGTGGCCGTCGTCGGGTTCTTCAGTTCGTTCCCCATCGTCCTGCAAGGGCTCGCCGCCATGGGCGCATCCAAGGCCGAGGCCGCCTCGGGCCTGATGAGCGCCGCCATCGCCATGGGGCTAGCCGCGATCTTTCTCAGCTTAAGATACAAGCAGCCGATCAGCGTGGCCTGGTCCACCCCTGGCGCGGCGCTGCTGGCCGTTTCCGCCACCCCGTTCGAGGGCTTCTCGGGCGCAATCGGCGCTTTTCTTTGCGCCGGTGCGCTGACGGTCTTGGCCGGACTCTGGAAACCGCTCGGCCGTTTGGCTGCTGCAATCCCGACGACGCTGGCCCAAGCCATGTTGGGGGGCGTTCTACTACCGCTGTGTATCGTCCCCTTCAAGGCCGCGGTCGAACTGCCTTGGCAAGCCCTGCCTGTGATCCTGACATGGTTTATTGCCGGGCGCTTCAACAAGCTATTCGCCGTGCCCGCGGCCGTTGTGGCCGCGGCACTGGTCGTCGTGTTCAGCGCTGAAGGGGCATCTGTACGACCCGAGAGTTACTTGGCTGCTCCGGTCTGGACTATGCCCACATTCTCGCTGGCTTCGGCCATCGGCATTGGCTTGCCCCTATTTGTCGTGACAATGGCCACACAGAATATTCCAGGCATCGCGGTCATGCGCAGTTTTGGATACACGCCTGCCCCGGGCAAGCTGTTCTCATCGGTTGGCGGGGCCAGCTTGTTGTCCGCCCCATTCGGGGCACCCGCCACCTGCCTTGCTGCCATCACAGCCGCTATGTGTTCCAACGAAGACAGCCACCCGGATCGCACCTTACGTTATTGGTCAGCGATCATGGCTGGGGTGTTTTATTGCCTGTTTGGTATCTTCGCCGTAGCGATAACCGGATTTGCCGCCCATGCCGACCCGCTACTGATGGGAACACTGACTGGTGTCGCTTTGATCGGCGTGATGGCCAACGCCACCTTCGCCGCGCTGGAAGTTCCGGCAGAACGCGAAGCAGCCATTCTGACCCTTGCAATCACAGCCTCGGGCATCACAGCGTTTGGTCTGGGCGCGGCCGTCTGGGGGCTGCTGGCAGGCGGGGTCGCTTATCTGATCTCGCAACGCATCAGATAGATGGTTTGTGTGAAGCTACAGATCGCTTAAACTAAACCCATGTTTGGATCGTTGGCAAAACTGGTCGAACGCCAGATCAAGAAAGCTCAGGCTGAGGGCCAATTGCAGGGATTGGAGGGTGAAGGCCAACCACTGCCTGACCGTTCATTAGAAGCGATGACAGATCCGGCCATCGCCGCAGGTCACTGGATCATGGCGCAAGCCGGTGTTATGCCGGAAGAGTTCCACATCAAGAAGCAGCTCGAAACAGCACGGCAGACCTATGCCGACCTGACTGACCCGGCCAAGCGCAAAGCCGCGATGGCCAAAATTGCCGATTTGGAAATGCGCTACAATATGGCCCGCGACGCACGCCGGGCCTTTATGCGTTAGCCCTTGTTCAGGAAAGCGCGGCTCGAGACGGAAACAGAGTTTTTGGATGGGTCTTTGGTATTTGCAAACTGATACCCGTCAGCCTGATGAATCGGCCCGAATACCAAGCCGCGCTCAGCTGCCTGGGCGCAAAACCCTGCAACATCCGGTACGTCAAAAACCAGTTTCACAGCGGCTTGCCCCTCTCGGGCACCTTTGGCCGCCGGATGCAGAAGAAGATGTACGCCACCTGATTTTGGGACCAGTTCAACAATTCGATCACCCGGGGTCCGTTGAACAACATACCCAAAGTGGGTTTCGTAGAAGGTCTACCATTTGGTCCATTCGTTTGGTGTACAGCACCAACCGGCTGATCGCGGGAAAAGCGGTCATTTGAACTCGGGCTTGCGGCCCTGCATCTGCGCCATCACAACCTCCATCTGGTCGGGCTTGCCAATCAGTTCCACCTGCTCAGCTGATTCCGCCATCAGAACGTCAGTGCGCCCCTGCGTTTCGGCGACTTCGATCAAACGCTTCGCAGCGCGGATGGCCGAAGGGCTTTGACCGGCGATATCCTCGGCCAAGGCCAGAGCATCCGTCAGCGGATCGTCGGAAAGCTGCGTGACCAGACCCCGATCCGCCGCTTGCTGCGCTCCTATGGGACGCGCGGTGTAGGTCAGCAGCCGAAGCACATCTGAACGGACCAAGCGCGGCAACAAAACCATACCACCCATATCCGGAATGATACCCCATTTCATCTCCATCACGGCCAGTTTGGTTTCGGGATGCGCAATCCGAATGTCCGCACCCAGCGCGATTTGAAGGCCACCCCCATAAGCCACACCTTGCAAGGCGCAGATCACCGGCACCGGGACACGGCGCCAGATAAGGGCCAGTTCCTGCATCTCGTTGGCATCTTCGTGGCTGCGCGTCATCAGCCATTCGGTGGGATCCATATGCGCCATCTTCGCAAAGCTTGCCATGTCCAGCCCCGCGCAAAAGCTTTTTCCTTCACCGGACAAAACCACAGCGCGGGCGTCAGAGGCCGCAACCTCTTGTCCGGCGGACAACAGCGCCTTGATCATCGCGTCATCCAGCGCGTTCATCTTATCGCCCCGTGTCAGCGTGACATGGGCAACATGATCTTGGTAGGTGACGGATACACGTGACATAAGCGGCCTCTCGAAATTCCAGTGTTGCAAACATGCCCGGCCCGGCGGCCGAATACCACTACGACGTCAGGGCAGATCGCTGATAGGCATCCGCCCAAACCATGGGGAATCGAGGGTCATGACATAGAACTGATCGTCCACGATCTTGCCCCCGGTTGTGATGCCCAAGCGGCCCTGCGGGTCCTGTAACGTGCGCAGGATTGTGCCCTCGCCATCGAATTGCACCACCATGCCTCGATGAATTGGTGCCGGACGCACCGCCGGACCCAGCCGCCAGATCACCTTGCGCAGGAACGGGTAAGGCATCAGCGCTTCGGACGGTACACGCGGGCTGGCGAAGGCCAACCAATAAGTGCCGTCTTCCTGCGCTTCAATATTGTCGGGATATCCGGGCAGGTTATCCATCAGAATTTCTTGTTGTCCGGACTTGGGACCAGTCAGCCAAAGCTTGTGCACCCGTGCACGGCCCGTTTCTGCAATCAGCAGAAAGTCCTCATCAGGTGAAAGGGCGACACCATTGGTATAGACGAACCCCTCGGCGATCTTCTCGGTCGTACCATCCGGCGTTCGACGCGCGACATAGCCTGTGTCGGACTGTTCCCAGATGGTCAGGACCGAGGTAGGTTTGGTCCCCCCCATGGTTTCCGGGTCGAAGCGGTCTGTTGAATTTGAGAAATAGATCGTGCCATCCTGCGCCACGTCCAGTTGGTTAGCATAGATCACTGGGGCACCGTTGACGTCAGCAACCACAGTTTCCAACGTACCCGGCCCGGTCCATCGCATCACACCGCGAAAACTGTCCGCAATGTAAAGTGCGCCATCCGGCCCGGCCTTGAGACCGAGAGGTCGCACACCCAGGCGATCAACCTCGACAGGCTCAGCCCCGTCAACGCGGTAAAGTATGCCTGACAGGCTTGTCGTATACACCGTACCATCAGCCATTACAGCGATGTCTTCGGGGCCAACCTCTTCCCCGGGCAGGCGGACCAGCTGTGCGGCGTCCAGCGCTGTGTTTTCCGCGAAGTCCCCAGTAAATCCAGCGTCTTCCGGAAACTCAACGGCGACAGGAGCAACGGATACAGGCCAAAACAGAAGATAGGCAACACCCAAAAGAATGACGGCGATCAAAATGCGCATTTGCGATCCCTTGTTTCAATCCAATCCCGCGCGATCAAACGCGTTGTAAGCTTGCTCAATGAGCGGGCTTGAGGTTATCTGCCCAAATGACCGGACCTCGATACACACCGCTTGCCCAATCCCTGCCCGCCACCGTGCCCTTTGTCGGCCCTGAAACGCAAGAGCGGCAACGGGGGGCGCCGTTCGCGGCACGTCTTGGGGCAAATGAAAGCGTGTTTGGCCCTTCGCCAAAGGCTATCAAGGCCATGGCGCAGGCCGCATCTGAAATCTGGATGTATGGCGATCCCGAAAACCATGATCTGCGCAATGCACTGGCTGATCATCATGGCGTGATGCCAGAGAATATCGTTGTGGGCGAAGGGATTGACGGGCTTTTGGGGTATCTGGTGCGTCTGATCATAGGTCCCGGAGACACGGTGGTAACTTCGGACGGTGCCTACCCGACCTTCAACTATCACGTGGCCGGGTTCGGCGGCCTTCTGCACAAGGTTCCATATACCGGTGATCATGAGGACCCGGGTGCTCTGTTTGCCAAAGCAACTGAGGTGGGCGCCAAACTGGTTTATCTGGCCAACCCTGACAATCCGATGGGCAGTTGGCACTCGGGCGCAGATATTGTGACCGCATTGGATGCCATGCCAGAAGACTGCCTGTTGGTGCTGGATGAGGCCTACGTGGAATGCGCGCCCGATGGGACTGCTGCGCCTGTTGATATAGATGATCCCCGAGTGATCAGGATGCGAACTTTTTCAAAAGTTTACGGCTTGGCAGGCGCACGGGTTGGCTATGCTTTGGGTGCGCCGGATCTGATCGCAGCCTTCAACAAGGTGCGCAACCATTTCGGTATGAACCGCGCGGCGCAAGCCGGTGCCTTGGCGGCGCTGCAGGATCAAGCCTGGTTGTCGCACGTTCAGGCCCGGATCACCGATGCACGAGGTCGTATCGCTGCAATAGCGCGCGAGAACGGGTTGGACCCCCTGCCTTCGGCGACCAACTTTGTCGCAATTGACTGCGGTCAGGATGGAGACTTTGCGAAAGCGGTTTTGGACTCTTTGGTTGCACAGGGGATTTTTGTGCGGATGCCGTTTGCTGCACCTCAAAACAGGTGCATACGGGTCAGTTGTGGAGAGGCCGCGGATCTGGACGCGTTTGCCGCAGCCCTGCCAAAAGCGCTTGCCGACGCGCAGGAACGCGCCGGCTGAAATTAAATTGCTTGGCTCAGTTTATGTCGCAAGCGTCGTTGCGGCGGCCTCAAGCGCTCCTGCGCCTCGGGGGATGTCCAGCGCAGCCATTGCGGTTTCCATGCCCCCCAGCATCGCCATGATCATTTGCCCGTTCACATGCCCCATATGGCCGAGACGGAAACAGCCGTCATAGTCCTCCATCCCCAGACCGATACCCAGCGTCAAACCCAGTTGGTTTTCGGTGAAGGCGCGCAAAGGGGTACCCCGGCCATCACTCAGGCGCAACGACGTAACTGCACGGCTGCGGTGGGCACGGTCGGTGACGTTGAGATGCAAGGCCCCGCCTTGCGCCCAGGTTTCGCACGCGGCCCAGATCGCTTTGGCCAGATGTTCGTGCCTGGCCCAAACGTTTTCGATCCCCTCGGCATGAATCAGATCCAGCGCGGCGCGCAGACCGTAGAGATGATGCGTCGGCGCTGTGCCGTTGAAATACTGGTAAAACAGCTCTGGATTTGCGCGCGGCTGCCAATCCCAATACTGCGACACGCGCGGCATCGTGGCCCGCTTGGCCTGAGCTTTTTCGTTAAAGAAAACAAACCCCAACCCGGCTGGGGTCATCAGACCCTTTTGGCAGGCACTGACCGTTACGTCTACGCCCCAGTCATCCATCTCAAACCGGTCGCATCCCAAAGAGGCAATACAATCAGCCATCAGCAATGCCGGGTGACCGAGATCATCCAGAAGTCGGCGAAGCGTGGGGATGTCGTTGCGGATCGAGCTGGACGTGTCCACATGAACCGCCAGCACGGCTTTGATCTGGTGGTCTTTATCCGCGCGCAACGCATCGGCGATTTGGTCAAAGTCCCACGCTGAGGCGGTTCCAAAGTCGATCAGTTGAACCTTGGCCCCCACCCCTTCAGCCATTTCGGCCCATCCGTGAGTGAAACGACCGGATGCCGGAGCAAGCACAGTTTCACCCGGCGCGATCACATTGGACAGCGCTGCTTCCCAGGTGCCGTGGCCATTGGCAATGTAGATTGCCACATCATGTCGTGTCCGTGCGACGCGCTTTAGGTCAGCGATCAGCGCCGGCATCATCTCGACCAGTTCACCGTCATAAATGTTTGGCGACGGGCGGTGCATGGCTTGTAATACAGCGTCGGGCATAACCGACGGGCCGGGAATGGCCAAATACTCGCGCCCCTGCACGAGCGAAATTTGGTTTGTCATAAGATCAACCTGTCTGAATTGATGCACACCCTAGCAAGGGTTTTGGCGGCGTCAATCCATCAGCTTCGAGGCTTCGCTCGCAAGCGCTTCAATACCCGCCCAATCCCCGGCATTGACCAGATGCTTCGGCGCGACCCAGCTGCCGCCAGCGCAGACCACGTTGGACAAAGACAGGTAATCAAGGGCGTTAGAAGGGGACACGCCACCTGTTGGGCAGAAGCTGATCTGTGGCAGAGGCGCACCGATTGCTTTCAATGCCGGAGCACCACCCGAAGCTTCGGCCGGGAAGAATTTCAGCATGTCATAGCCTTTTCCCAACAACTCCATCGCTTCGCTTGCGGTGGCGGCGCCCGGCAAAAGCGGCAGGTCTTCTGCCTCGCACGCGGCAATCAATGCTTCCGTGGCCCCCGGAGACACACCGAACATGGCACCTGCTTCCTTGGCGGCGCGAACGTCTTCGGGTGTCACCAGTGTACCTGCACCGACCACGCCACCGGGCACCTCCGCCATGGCCCGGATTGCATCCAATGCGGCAGGTGTGCGCAATGTGACTTCAAGCGCGGGTAAGCCTCCGGCGACCAGCGCTTCGGCCAAAGGGCGTGCATTTGCTGCGTCTTCGACGACCAGCACAGGAACAATGGGCGCAAGTGCGCAGATTTCGCGGGTGCGTTGGGATTTCGTCATCTCTTATGCTCCGAAAATGCTGGCGCCTGTGTCGGCAGATCCGACATTCCGCCGGAACGCACCAAAAAGGTCACGCCCGACACCGTGCTGATTAGCTGATAGGTCGGCGGTGGCAACTGGGCGGTCCAGCACGCCTTCGGTCAGGATTTCCAACTGACCTTGCACCGCATCAACACGCAGGATGTCGCCATCCTGCAAACGCGCTATGGCGCCGCCGTCCAGCGCCTCGGGACAGACATGGATTGCTGCGGGAACTTTGCCCGACGCACCGGACATACGGCCATCTGTGACAAGCGCCACTTTTTGTCCACGACCCTGCAGGATCGATAGAATAGGGGTCAGCGAATGCAATTCAGGCATCCCATTCGCTTTGGGGCCTTGGAATCGCACGACAACGATGACGTCATCCGTGAACTCTCCGGCCTTGAAGGCCGCTTTGACGTCATCCTGATCATGGAACACACGTACAGGTGCTTCGACCACCTGATGTTCGGGGGCAACGGCTGAAACCTTCATAACCCCGGTGCCCAGGTTGCCCGTCAGGCGCGACAGACCGCCGGTAGGTTGGAACGGATCATTGGCCGGGCGCAGGATCTTTTCGTTCAGGCTGTGGTCGGTGCCGTCCTGCCACACAAGGTCTCCGTCCATCAGTTTGGGTTCCTTGGTGTAATTGTGCAGGCCCTGCCCTGCCACGGTCAGGGTGTCAGGGTGTAGTAGACCGTTCTCAAGCAGCGTGCCGATGGTATACCCAAGCCCACCGGCGGCATGATAGTGGTTCACATCCGCCAGACCGTTGGGATAGACCCGCGCAACCAGCGGCACCACAGCAGAGATGTCGGAAAAATCTTCCCAATCCAGAACGATACCACCTGCCCGCGCCATAGCGATCAGGTGGATCAGCAGGTTGGTCGATCCACCCGTTGCCATCAGACCCACGATGCCGTTTACAAAAGCTCGTTCGTCAAGGATCTGGCACACAGGTGTGTAATGGTTGCCCAACGCGCTGAGCGACAGGGCGCGGCGCGCGCCTTCCTCGGTCAAGGCATCACGCAAGGGCGTGTTAGGATTGACAAAACTGGAGCCCGGCAGATGCAGGCCCATGAACTCCATCAACATTTGGTTTGTGTTGGCGGTGCCATAAAAGGTGCAGGTGCCGGGGCCATGATAAGCAGCCATTTCCGCCTTCATGAGCGCATCGCGGCCCACCTCTCCGGCCGCGAATTGTTGGCGGACCTTGGCTTTTTCGTCGTTCGGTAACCCGCTGGTCATCGGACCTGCAGGCAGGAAAACGGCTGGCAGGTGGCCAAACGCCTGCGCGCCGATGACCAGCCCGGGTACGATCTTGTCGCAAACCCCAAGGAACACCGCGCCGTCATATGTGTTGTGGCTTAGGGCAACTCCGGTCGCCAATGCGATCACGTCGCGCGAGAACAGCGACAGTTCCATCCCCGCCTCACCTTGCGTGACGCCGTCGCACATCGCCGGAACCCCACCCGCGACCTGCGCGGTGCCCCCGGCGACGCGGATCGCCTGACGGATCAGTTCGGGATAACGCTCAAACGGCTGATGCGCTGACAGCATGTCGTTATAGGCGGTGACAATTCCCAGATTGCCTGCGGTGCCGGTGGCCATGGACTGCTGATCTTCACCCGCACCCGCATAGGCGTGGGCCTGACCACTGCAAGACAGATGCGCACGGGCGGGGCCTTTGGACTTTGCCTGCTCCATGCGTTCCAGATGCGGACCGCGCAGATCGGCGCTGCGGTCTACGATCCGTTTGGTGACGTCGGCAATGACTGAATGTACCATTGATTACCCTCCGATCTGACGCCAGCGGCGTCCATCGCGATGCATCAGCATCAGTGCTTCTTCGGGGCCGGAACTGCCCTGATCGTAACGGGACGGGCGGTCTCCGCGCTGTTCCCAGCCCTGAATGATGGGATCGACCCAGGCCCAGGCGGCCTCGGCTTCGTCGCCGCGCATGAATAGCGTCTGATCGCCTCGGATGACATCCATGATCAGCCGTTCATAGGCGTCCGGGGCTTGCGCTTCTGCCCCAAGCGCATCGGCAAAGCTCATATCCAGCGCCACATCCGACAGGCGGAACCCGCCCGGCCCCGGATCCTTGATCGTGGTGCGTAGGGTAATGCCTTCGTCGGGTTGCAGACGGATCACCAGCACGTTGCCATGCAGCGGACCGACATTGGGGAAAATCGTGTGAGGCGGATCGCGAAAGAACACCGCAATCTCGGATTCGCGCGCACGCAGACGTTTACCGGTACGCAGATAGAAAGGCACACCCGCCCAGCGCCAGTTGCCGATATGAACCTTGAGGGCAATGAAGCTTTCGGTTCGGCTGGCGGGGTTGCCAACATGATCGACATAGCCGCCCTCGCCCTTGTCCGCCCGATATTGGCCACGTGCGATATCCTTGGGTTCGACCGGCTCCAACGCTTCGATGACTTTGACCTTTTCATCGCGCACGGCGTTTGGTGCGTATTTCGAAGGCGGCTCCATCGCTGTAAGGCACAGCAATTGCACCAGATGGTTCTGGATCATGTCCCGCATTGCACCGGATTGATCGTAATAGGCCCCGCGCCCTTCGACGCCCACGGTTTCGGCCACGGTGATCTGAACGTGATCCACATGGGTGGAATTCCAAAGCGGCTCGAACAGCGAGTTCGCAAAGCGCAGCGCCATCAGGTTCTGCACGGTTTCCTTGCCCAGGTAATGGTCGATCCGATAAATCTGATGCTCTTCAAAACAGGCGCGCAAACCTTCGTTGAGTGCCTTGGCCGAGGCCAGATCATGACCAAACGGCTTTTCAACAACGATGCGACTGTCGGGTGTCGCCAAGCCGGTGTCATGCAACCGCTGGGCAATGCCAGCAAACAGGCTTGGCCCTACGGAAAGATAAAAGGCCCGCACAACATCATCGCGCACCAGTTTTTTTAGATCAGACCACCCGGCCTCACCCAAAGCATCCACGGGTACATATTCGACATGTGCCAAGAATCGGTCCAGCGTCTCGGACGAAAAGTCTGGTGCAAATTGCTGCATCGACTTGCGGACCTGATCACGGAAACCATTGCTATCAATTTCTGATCGCGCCGTGCCGATGATCCGCGCACCGTCGGGCATTTGACCAATCGCGAAACGATGGCACAGGCCCGGCAGGATCTTGCGTTGTGCCAGATCACCGGTGGCCCCAAATAGCACCAGATCAAATGGTTCTACCGGAATGACGCGTGAAACCATCACAGGCTCCTTTTGAGTGTGCCGATATCAACCTAGCATGACGCGGAACCGCGCAATACAGGAATTGTTATCGCTAACATTGCCTGCGTATTAGAAAGACCCCATGAAAAAATCAAGCGGAGTTTACGAAAAACCGGGCAAATTGCTCGTTATCCTTGATTGCGCAGCCATTCCATCACGGCTGATCGTACGCTTTGTTCGCCACGATGGCGGGCATCGGCAATGATTTTGCGCACTTCCGTCAAATCGCAGCGCAACAGCAGGCTTTTGACCGGCCCGATCGAGGCCGGGCGCATCGACAATGTCCGTATCCCCATAGCCGCCAGACACAGTGCCTCGACCGGGCGGCCCGCATCCTCGCCGCAGAAACTAAGCGGGGTATCCGATATATCACAGCGTTCGACGATCCGCTCCATCAAGCTCAGAAAACTGACGTTCAGTGTGTCGTAGCGCCGGCGCACCAGCTCGTTTTCGCGGTCGGCGGCAAAGAAAAACTGTTTGAGGTCGTTACCGCCGATCGAGATAAAGTCCACCTCGTCAAAGAACTTTTGTGGGGCAAAGGCCAGCGATGGTGTCTCCAGCATCGCACCAACCTCAAGCATTTCAGGCAGAACGTGACCCAAACGTTTCTCGCGCTCGATGGTCTTGTTCACTTCCCAGCGGGCTTCACGGAATTCATCGGCTTGGGCCACAAATGGGAACATGATTGTCAGCGGCCGACCATTGGCTGCCCTCAGAAGCGCTTGCAATTGCATCCGCATGACGCCGCGTTTGTCCAGCCCAACCCGAATGGCGCGCCAACCCAGCGCCGGGTTTGGTTCTGCCACATGTTTCATATAGGGCAAAACCTTGTCTGACCCGATATCAAGGGTGCGGAACACAACTCGTTTGTCCCCCGCCGCATCCAGAACACGTTGATATTGCGTGACAAGTTCCGACCGTTTCGGCATCTGATTTCGGATCAGAAATTGCAGTTCGGTGCGGAATAGCCCCACACCTTCGGCGCCTGAGGTCCCCAACGACGGCAAATCAGCCATCAGGCCCGCGTTCATAACCAGATTGATGCGCGACCCGTCCCGCGTGACGCAGGGCGTTTCACGGATCGACGCATAGCGCTCCTGCGCCTTGGCCTGCATTGCGATTTTGTCGCGAAATGCGCTGACCACGGTATCTTCGGGGCGCAAGTGCACGACGCCCTGATCGCCATCGACCAGTACATGATCGCCGTTCAACGCTTCGGTCGTGATCCGTCCCACATGCACCACAAGCGGGATTGCCAATGCACGTGCGACGATAGTGGCATGGCTGCCTACCGAGCCCTCTTCGAGTATGATCCCTTTCAGCGCCCGCCCATATTCCAGCAGATCTCCGGGACCGATGTTGCGCGCGACCAGTATTGGATCAGGTGGCAAATCGGCACTGTCGGTTTTGCCCTGACCGGTCAGAATGCGCAGCAAGCGGTTGCTGAGATCATCCAGATCCGCAAGGCGCTCGCGCAGATAGGGGTCTGTGACCTGCCCCATCCGCGCGCGGGCCTGAGATTGTTCCTTCTCAACTGCGGCTTCAGCGCTGAGGCCAAGGGCAATGTCTTCTTCCATCCGCCGCATCCAGCCTTTGGAATTGGCAAACATCCGGTACGCTTCCAGCACCTTGAGCTGTTCCGTGTCGCCGTCCTGCGAGATTTCCAGCATCTTATCGACACCGACGCGCAGTTCGTCGACCGCTTCGACCAGTCGCTCACGCTCTCGGTGCGGGTCTTCGGCGATCGGGTTGGTAACGACCACGCGGGGTTCGTGCAGCCAGACATGGCCTTCGGCAGACCCTTCCTGCGCTTGACCACCGGTTAGCTGAACAGATTGCTGGTGCAAGGGCGACAACGCAGCGCCTTCACCAACAAAAGCGCCAAGTTCGGCCATCTCGGCCAGAACCATCGCGACCACTTCCAGCGCATAAACCTCATCCGCAGAAAATTCGCGCGCCTCACGCGACTGGACAACCAAAACGCCCAGCTTTTCCCCAAGGCGCTGAACCGGAACACCCAGAAAGGACGAATACCGTTCCTCACCGGTTTCCGGCATGTAGCGGAACCCTTTTTCGGCCGGCGCGTCCGCGGTATTTACGACCTTGCCGAACTTGGCGACGCGCCCCACAAGACCTTCGCCCATACGCATCCGTGTCTTATGGACCGATTCAGGAGAGAGACCTTCGGTCGCGCACAGCTCCAGCGTCTCTTCATCGCGGAACAGGTAGATCGAGCACACCTCGGCCCGGATGCTGTCGGCAATCAGGTGGGTAATCCGGTCAAGTCGCTCCTGACCGGCGGCTTCGCTCGCCATTTCTTCGCGCAACCGCCGCAGCAGCTTGCGAGATTCTGTTTCGGTGCCGTCCGCCATGGCCCACCCAGTTTAGTGTGTCAGGCGAGACCCTTGGCTGAAAAGCTCAGGCCGCCTTGTCCAGTTCAAAGGCATCATGCAGTGCCTGAACAGCAAGTTCCATGTATTTCCTGTCGACCAGAACGGAAATTTTGATCTCGGAGGTTGTAATGACCTTGATGTTGATCCCCTCATCCGAGAGCACCTTGAACATTTTAGCCG
The DNA here is from genome assembly GCF_056537285.1 of Ruegeria sp. CF8. Lineage (NCBI taxonomy): Bacteria > Pseudomonadati > Pseudomonadota > Alphaproteobacteria > Rhodobacterales > Roseobacteraceae > Ruegeria > Ruegeria sp. CF8. Next base: position 82,871 of record NZ_JBQFRG010000007.1, read on the forward strand.
CAACACCCGACTGCGAGCGCATACCGATTCCCACAACCGAGACCTTGCAGACGTCATTGTCGGCAACCAGCTCAGCATAGTTCAACTCGCCGGCCTCTTTGATCGCCGTCAGCGCTTTTTCAGCGCGGGCCACCTGATCGGTCGGGCAGGAGAATGTCATATCCGTGCGACCCTCGTCCGAGATGTTCTGAACGATCATGTCCACATTCACACCCTCATCGCTGAGTGCGGTGAAGATGATCGAGGCGATACCAGGGCGGTCGGCCACCGATACGACGGTCATCTTGGCTTCGTCACGGGAATAGGCCACACCGGCCACAACATTGGATTCCATGATATCCTCCTCGTCGCAGACCAAAGTACCGGCCTCGTCGGATTGTTCTTCGAAACTTGAGAGAACGCGCAGTTTCACTTTATAGCGCATCGCCAGCTCGACCGAGCGGGTTTGCAGCACTTTCGCACCCAGCGATGCCAGTTCCAGCATTTCTTCGAACGAAATACGGTCTAGTTTGCGTGCCTTTTCGCAAATGCGTGGGTCAGTGGTATAGACGCCATCCACATCTGTGTAGATGTCACACCGCTCGGCACCGAACGCTGCGGCAAAGGCCACAGCCGTGGTGTCCGATCCGCCGCGACCCAGCGTTGTGATCCGGCCCTCAGGGCTAAGGCCCTGAAAACCTGCAACAACAGCCACTTTCATGCCTTCACCGAATTTCTGGTTCAGATTCTCGGTCGGAATCTCCTCAATCCGGGCCTGGCTGTGAGCGCTGGTGGTCAGCAGCGGCACCTGCCAGCCCTGCCAACTGCGGGCGGGAATATCCATTTCCTGCAAGGTCAGGGCCATCAGACCAGCGGTCACGTTTTCACCCGAGGACACAACAGCATCGTATTCACGCGCATCAAACAGCGGCGACGTCTCATTCACCCAGCCCACCAGCTCGTTGGTTTTGCCGGACATGGCCGAGACGATGACGATTACGTCATAACCTTTGGCAACTTCAACTCCAATGCGCTTGGCAGCACGGCGGATGCGGTCCAGATTGGCGACAGACGTACCGCCGAATTTCATTACGAGTAAGGGCATGGGGGCAAAAGTCTCCGCGCCGTGGATTAGAGGTTCCGTGCCTCATATGCGAGGGGCATCCCAAGAGCAAGGGCGCAAAAGGCGTCTGCCTGCGGCGCAGGGCCGCTTTACATTGCAAGAGCTCGGTGTCAGCCTGCGGACAACAACCAATTCAAGAGGTTCTTTATGTTTCGCCTAGCCCTTGCCGTTGCTCTAATGTCATCGCCAGCCCTGGCCCAAGTCGCAAGTGTCGCTGGGACTGATGGCCAAAACGCATTGGGAACTGTGCCCTGCGCCGCCAATGCAGGTGATCCGCTGCAAAGCTGCAATGCAGAGCTGCGCCGCCATGATGACGGCACAACAACGCTTGCCGTTGCGCTGGGCGGCGGACAAGTACGCAACATCTATTTCAAGGATGGCGTGCCGGAATCCAGCAGCTCGACCTCGAAGATGTCGTATGAAACGCGTGGCGATTTGATGGTGGTCTATATTGATCCCGGCGAGGTCTACGAGATCCCCAAGGCCGCACTGGCTGCTCAATAAGCGTGCGGCTGCCCGTCATAGGTTTCAAAACACCCTGTGGTGGCCAGCGACAACGCATCAAAACGGTCCATCAGGCCGGACACGGCCTGGTCGACATGAATGTCAGCCGCGACACCCCCCATATCGGTTTGAACCCAGCCAGGGTGATAGATACCAACGGCAATTCCGTCTTGCTTGAGGTCGGTCGCCAGGTTGCGACCCAAGTTCAACACCGCCGCTTTGGACGCGCGGTAGATATAGCTGCCACCCGGCGCGCGGGTATGCGACGCCATTTGCGACGACAGGATCGCCACCTTACCGCCTGACGCGCGAAGATTGGGCAATAAGGCCTGAATGGTCAGGAACACGCCGGTAACGTTGGTCGCAAAGCTCTGCGCCCATATCTCGGCCGGGTAGTCGTTGATCGTGTGGCCCTTGTCCAGGTACACACCTGCATTGCAGATCAGAAGATCGACGGGCTGATCCTTCAACCGTTCAGCCATTGCCGCTTGCTGCGCCGGATCCGTTACGTCCAGACACAATTGCGCGCTGTCATCGCGCGACGTTCCGGTAACAGCTTCGCCCCTGTCGCTGTAGCGCTGGGACAGAGCGCGTCCGATCCCGCGATTGGCGCCGGTGATCACGACATGCATATGTCAGTTCGTCTTTCTACTGGGGACAAAGGGCAGCGGAGCGACCGGCACGCCATCTTCGATCAGCGATTTTGCCTCATCTGGCTTGGCCTCTCCATAAATGGCGCGGTCCGGGGCCTCGCCCAGATGGATCTTGCGCGCCTCACTGGCAAAATCCTTGCCGACATAATCCGAGTTTTCTTCGACATGCCGCCGCATCTCGGCCAAGACCTTCTCAATTTCCGGCGACGGGGTGGCAACATCGATTTTCTCTTCTGCAGCAGGCGCTGGTTGAAGTTTCGGTTGCGCGTCTCGTGCCGGACGCACGCGCGGCGTCATGATCGCCTTTTCAACCTGCTCACAACCGCAGACCGCGCAGGTTACCATCCCGGCCGCGGCCAGTTTGTCGTAGGCTTCGGCGGATTGGAACCAACTGTCGAACGTGTGGCCTTCACTGCATTTCAACGCGTATTGAATCATGTTCAGTCCAAAAAATCGATTGGCGAATAGATACCGACCAGAATGACAATATCAAGCCTCTCTGGCCTGATCTTAATGTGCGTATGGCTTAAAGTCTCGTAACAGATTGGACAGCCCGGGTGAATGTACCTTAAGAGCCGCCTTTTTGAGCGGATACCACTTGCGTTTGCGTATTCCCTGTTCCGGGAATTCCTGTGAAATGGATCGCACGTGAACCGGGAACACATCCACCAGAATCAACACGGGTGGACGATTCAGTTGATGCTTGTGATGAAGAAACTGACCCTGACGAACCCCGCTGCTTTGACCAGAAACACCCGCCTCTTCCCACGCCTCCTGCAACGCCGTTTCAACTGGGGATAAACCCGGTATGAGCCAGCCTTTGGGAATAATCCAACGTTGCGCTTTGCGTGTCGTGATCAGCAACACCTCGGGCCGGTTGCCTTTGATCCGGTAACACAATGCCGCAGCCTGCTGCAAAACGGGCTGTTCCGCAGCGTTCAGATCTTCAGGACGCAGCAGCCTTTGTTTCATTGCCTGGCGGTCCCTTCGGCCAAAATCCCGCCCTTCGCACACAGGATCAAAGCGAACCCATTTGGTACAAGGCATACAACAAAATACCATATAATGTGTTTATCGCCAAGTCAGACGCAGGTTTGATGCGCAAATTTACATTCGGGCCGCGAGTTGCCGCACCAGTTTGTCATGGGGAATATCGGCGTCGATTGCCAGCCGTCGCAATCCAAAATGTACGCGTGCGATCTGCTGATAGTACCGCGTGTAGACATAGTTCGTCCCACCGCCGGCTAAGGCTCCAAGTACGGGTACAGACTGGGCCGCCAGTTTTTGCCCCAGCACAATCGAAAAACGCGGTGCAACCGCTGCTATCAGGCGCTGCATAGCGGGCCCTGTAAGGGTCAAGCGAACCGAGAAAAAGCCAAGATCTGCGCCATCATCATGAGAAAGCGGCCCCGAAGCGGACAGAACCCGCACACAGTCGAATTTCACATTCTCTGCTGTAGGGTCAAATCCTTCGCGCGCCGCAGCCCCTTGAATGGCGCGCAGCAGCATAGCTGTTGTTGCAGGCAATTCCATCAAAGCTGTTGAAACCCCACCCAGCCCGCCAGCCGCACCCATGGCTGTCGTGACAGCGGTATTCACCCAGGGTTTCTGATCGGGAACGGCGCGCCGTGAACCTTGCGCGGCGTGCATCGCAAGCCACAAAGCCTGCTCGGTTGCTCCGGTCAAGCCATGCCGCACCGGCTCCGGCAACTGTTCAAGCAAGGATTCGGCTGATCCACCCAGCTTGTTCAAAAGTTTGACGCCAGCACCAGCGGCAGATCGGTAGTAATCCGCCAGACGATCCAGTTCGGCCTCGGCATCCACGTTTTCGATAAGAACCACGTTCTGCATCTACGACCTCCTGCCTACCAACATCGGCGTTGCGCAGCGTGGATTCAATAGGTCAGCGGCTCCAACGGGTCACTGCACCCTCTACCCCGGACCAGACGCCGGGTTTCAATTCCAATCCCAAAACCCTGTCAGGATTGGTGGGCGGCGGCATCTCGACCCCACTCAAACGCGCGAATCCGAACCGTTTGTAATACGGTTCATCACCCACCAGCATGACCCGCTGCCAACCGCGCGTGCGCCCTGCCTCAACACCTGCGTGGATCAGATACCCGCCCAGCCCCTCGCCCTGATGAGTAGGGTGTACGGCAACTGGCCCCAGCAGTAAGGCATCGTGATCGCCTACATGAACGGGCCAGAACCGGATCGCACCGGCCAAAATGCCCTGACCATCCCGCGCGACCAGAGACAGCCCTTCAACCGGAGGCACGTCATCGCGCAATCGATAAGACGACAAAGCCTCGCGACCCGGCGCAAAGCACAGGTCATAGAGAGCTTCGACCTCCCACCAATCGTCCGGCTCTTCCGGCCTGATCCCGAATTGCTGCACCCTGCCCTCTTTTCCTTGCTGGAAATCGCCCTAGCACTTCGCTACGCCTTGGGCAAACGCTTGGAGATCAGATGTTCTATCGCCCCGAAGACGGCCACGGCCTGCCGCACAACCCATTCAACGCCATAATCACACCGCGCCCGATCGGCTGGATTTCAACTCGGGATGCAGATGGGATCAACAATCTGGCGCCTTATTCCTTTTTCAATGGCGTCGCCTACACGCCACCGCAGGTTATGTTTGCCACAACCGGCACCAAACACGACCAAAATGGCGGCAAAGACAGCATCGCCAATATCGAAGCAACGGGCGTTTTTTGCGTCAACGTGGTGGCTCATGCGCATCGGGACGCGATGAACGCAAGTTCAGCAGGCCTGCCAAAAGAAATTGATGAGTTTGCCCACGCAGGGCTGTCCCCTGTTGAGTGCAATACCATCCCCTGCGCCCGGATTGAGGGAGCGCCCGCTGCACTGGAATGCAAGCTCATCCAGATCGTCACCTTGCCCGGCGAAGCGAATCGGGTGGTGTTTGGTGAAGTGACAGGAATTCACCTGCATGACGATCACATTCAAGACGGAAAATTCGATGTGACATCGTTTCAACCGCTGGCACGGCTTGGATACCGGGACTATGCCGTTGTGACCGAGTTGTTCAGCCTATCAAGGCCAGATGATTAATGCCCCTACCCAACGCCTCTCATCGCTACCCGGTGACCCTGCCTGACGGAACCGAACACTTGGGGACGGTGTTCCTCAATCAAGCCATCGATCACCCTCGCTTTCAGGTGGGTGAATACAGCTATGCGTCTGATTTCGAAGCGCCAACGGATTGGGCCTCTCGCCTTGCCCCATTTCTTTTTCCATCTTCGCGCGAACGTCTTGTGATTGGAAAGTTCTGTCAAATCGCCCACGGCGTTCGGTTCATCACGTCATCGGCCAACCACGCAATGGATGGAGCGACGTGCTACCCGTTCCCGGTTTTCGATCCTGCAAAGCTGTTGGAATATCAGCCAGACACGCGTGACACCGTGATCGGAAACGACGTTTGGATCGCCTATGGTGCTTTGATCATGCCGGGGGCGAAAATTGGCGACGGCGCAATAATCGGAGCAGGCTCTGTCGTGCGCGGAACGATCCCACCTTATGCGGTCGTTACCGGTAATCCAGCCGAGGTGCGTCGATTCAGGTTTGAGCAAGACACCATTGATCGATTGCTCGCCTTGAAATGGTGGGTTTGGCCTGCCGAAAGGATATCTGAGGCCGAGGACGCACTATTGTCGGGCGATATCGAGGTGCTGGAACAATTGGCTTCGTGAAAAAAAGGCGGCCTTTAAAGCCGCCTTTTGAAGTCAGTGCCCGCCCAGAATTCCGGTACGGACGGAATAATCGACCGCCAGTTCGTAATCCGGGTCGTCGTCACTGTCGACCATCAGGTGTCCTGCCTTGTTCAACAGCTTATGACAATCGCGGCTCAGGTGACGTAGCATAACGCGTTTGCCTGCGGTCTCGTATTTCGCAGCGATGTTTTCGATGGCCTGTAAGGCTGATTGATCCACAACGCGGCTTTCAGCAAAATCAACAATCACGGTTGCAGGGTCGTTCGGGACGTCGAACAGTTCGATGAAACCATCAGAAGACCCAAAGAACAGCGGTCCTTGAATTTCGTAGACCTTCGCGCCCTTTTCGGTCTCAGAGTCGCGGGTAACGGCGTGAATGCGTTTGGCGTTGTTCCAGGCATAGGCTAGGGCCGAGACGATGACGCCGACCACAACGGCAACCGCAAGGTCCTCCATAACGGTCACGACAGTCACAAGCACGATCACGAACGCATCCGTCATGGGAACCTTGCGCATGATCTTGAACGAGTTCCAGGCAAAGGTCCCGATCACCACCATGAACATCACACCGACCAGAGCAGCAAGCGGGATTTGTTCGATCAGGGGTGAGGCAAACAGGATAAAGACCAACAGGAACAGCGCCGCAGCGATACCTGCGATTCGGGTACGTCCGCCGGATTTCACGTTGATCATCGACTGACCAATCATCGCGCAGCCGCCCATGCCTCCAAAGAACCCGGTTACGATATTCGACGCACCCTGCGCGATACACTCTTGCGAGGCCCCGCCGCGTTTTCCGGTGATCTCACCCACAAGGTTCAGGGTCAGCAGGGATTCGATCAGACCAATGGCCGCCAGAATGACCGCATAAGGCAGTATGATCTCAAAAGTTTCCCAGTTCAGCGGCACCATCGGGATGTGGAAGGTGGGAAGACCGCCCTCAATTGACGCCAGATCACCAACGCGCGGCACGTCCAGTCCCAGGCCGATCACCAGTGCCGCGACCACCAAAATACCGGCCAGAGGTGCAGGAATGATGCGCGTGATGCGCGGCATGACCCAGATCACTGCCATGGTCAGCGCCACAAGACCCAGCATGGTAAATAGCTGCATCCCCGACAGCCATTCACCACCACTCATGCCATGGCCGGTGTTTTCCATGGTTCCGGGTACTTTGAACTGCCCCATCTGGGCCAGAAAGATCACAATGGCCAGACCGTTCACAAAGCCCAGCATCACCGGGTGGGGCACCAAGCGGATGAAACGCCCCCAATGCATAGCTCCGGCGATAACCTGCAGAATTCCCATAAGAACAACAGTCGCGAACAGGTATTCGACCCCATGCTCGGCCACCAGCGCCACCATAACCACGGCCAAAGCGCCGGTTGCGCCCGAGATCATGCCGGGCCGCCCACCGATCAGTGCCGTGATCAGGCCAACCAGGAACGCCGCATACAGACCAACCAGCGGGTGCACGCCAGCCACAAAGGCAAAGGCCACAGCCTCGGGCACTAGCGCAAGAGCTACGGTCAGGCCGGACAAAAGCTCGATCCGCAAGCGAGAGAAGGTCAGCCCCTCATCTGGCACCCAGCGCAGATCAGGTATGGCGACGCGGTTGGCAAAACTTGCCAGCAAGGCTCGGGGCATTGGTTAGTCCTATAGGGTTTTATGTTCGCGCGAAGGCGACCTTGTAGCGGCCGCACACCTTTTGAGCCACCGCAGCAGGCGGGAAGCGGCTATGCGTCCCGTGCATACCTTGGCCTCGCGGCAACGTGACTTGCGGGTCTACGGTTCAGCAACCAACTGTGTGATCATGCGTTGGATCATCCTTCTACTCGTCTCAGCCCTTCCCGGTCTGGCCCAGGATCTGGAAGGTAACGACACGGCCGGGAACTGGCGGGTCACCCACCATGAGATTTTCGGGATATGGAGTTCGCTCTGCGACGAGCGCGAAGAACACGGCGCGTTGAAGCAGCGGTGCTACATCCGACGGGCAGAGGTGTTTTCGCCCAGACCGAAATTTGCGGCACAGTTCGTTTTCATTACTCCAGAGGCCCAAGATTTCAAGGTGGAATTCGGAATGGAACCCGGCACCCTTTTCAATCCGTCCGGGTTTCGCATCGACAAGGGTAATGAAACCATCTGGCGCACGCGGCGTCCCGGTTGCCTGACCGGGCTTGGCTGCACCTTCGAAGATCAGCGTGCCGAAGACCTGTTAGATGCCATGCTGGCCGGGGACGCGTATCGCTTTGAATTTCGTGACAGGCATGGGCAATCGCAGGACCTAACCTGGTCACTGGATGCATTCGGCTCAGCCTGGGCTGATTTCAGGGCACAGTCTCGCCTGCGTAACCTGCTGCCGAACCAGGATTAGACCCCTTGTAAAATGCACCCCCAACCCGCACAAATCCGACAGCAATTCAATACGTGGAGCTGGACTGTGACCCAAACCAAGATTGCCGTTATTGGCGGATCAGGCATCTATGAGATCGACGGGCTGGAAAACGCGGAATGGGTCGAGGTTGAGACTCCATGGGGAACGCCATCGGACCAAATCCTGACCGGATCATTGGGCGGGGTTGAAATGGCCTTTTTGCCGCGACACGGGCGCGGCCACGTGCATTCGCCAACCGATGTGCCTTACCGCGCCAATATCGACGCGTTGAAGCGGCTGGGCGTGACGGACGTGATCTCGGTTTCAGCCTGCGGATCGTTTCGCGAGCATATGGCACCCGGCGACTTCGTGATTGTCGATCAGTTCATTGACCGGACTTTTGCGCGGGATAAGAGCTTTTTCGGAAGTGGGTGTGTGGCTCATGTCAGCGTTGCACATCCGACTTGTCCGCGCCTGTCGGACGCCTGCGAAACAGCGGGGAAAGCCGCAGGCATCAACATCCATCGTGGCGGCACATATCTGGCTATGGAGGGGCCTCAATTCTCATCCCTCGCAGAATCCAAGATGTACCGCGAGCAATGGGGCTGTGATGTGATTGGCATGACCAACATGCCCGAAGCCAAGCTCGCCCGAGAAGCCGAGCTTTGTTACGCCTCGGTCGCGATGGTCACGGATTATGACAGCTGGCACCCGGACCATGGTGAGGTTGACGTGACCGCCATCATCGCCACGCTGACCGGCAACGCTGACAAGGGCCGTGCATTGGTCAAAGGTCTGCCTGCGTTGCTGGGGGCTGAACGTGAACCTTGCCCGCATGGCTGTGACAGGGCCTTGGAATACGCGATCCTGACTGCCCCTGACAAACGCGACCCTGCGCTTTTGGCCAAGCTGGACGCAGTGGCAGGACGCATTCTCTGACGTTACCTTTGTGGCAAGCGGTCCTGAACGGTTTGCCACAGACCATGTGACCACAAGTCGTTGTGGGTTCCGTCGGGAATCGAGAAGAACTCCACCCCTTCGCCGCCCATGTCGGCAAGGCGTTCTCCGTGATGCACGGGAACGGTCTGATCGTCGGTACCGTGGAAGATCAACGTCGGCACCCCGATTGTGTCGATAATGTCTCGGGTGGCGAACTGGTCACGCATCAGGGCTGCTACGGGCAACCAAGGGTAGCGTTCAGCTGCCACATCCACGGTCGCTGTAAACGGCGCTTCCAGCACCAGCATCTCGGCCTCGGGCCGTTGCGCTGCCACCGCCGCAGCCACTGCTGTACCAAGGCTTTGGCCATGTAGAACAACTGGCTCTCCGGTGCTGTGCAATTGGTCAAACAACTCTAATCCGTCCGAGATCAAATCCGCTTGGGATGGCGTGCCTGCGCTGCCCGGAAACCCGCGATAGCTGGGTGCCAGCAGCCCGTAGCCACTGTTCAGTATCTCTCGGAACCGGTCCGCGCGGTCGCTCAGATTGCCGCTCTGGCCATGAAAGAACAATACGGTCGGGGCACCTTCGGCGGCTGCCGGCGCGGCCCAAGCTGTCAGAACAGTTCCGTCGGACATAGGCAGCGAAAGCACATCGATATCCGCCAAAGAAACCGAGGCTGGATCCGGCAATTCACCGTCTGGCTTGTAAAGCAACGACTGTTGGTTGAAGTACATATATCCAACGATGAGGCAATATACGACGACCCCGGCCAGCAAGAGGCCAAGCAGCAACCGTTTGATACGATCTATCCGCCTCAACGTATTGGCATCTGTACTTTGGATCTGCACCTTTGCCTCCTGCGAAGTTACGCCCCTTAGTCTGGGCAGGTTCTGAACCGTTTCAAGATGAATGAGCAAAGCTTCATCCAAACTTCAAGCCGTTGTCACACTGCCTAAAGCCATGAGCTTTGCGATTCAGAGGCAGGAAACGCACAGGTGCTAGATCTTGTCGCTTCAAAAACAGCCAAACGATCAAGGCAGAGGCTTGACGTTGGCAGTATACAAGGGCTTGGTGTGACGACACCTTTACAGGAGACCCCATGTCGCTTGAACTCTGGCTGGCTTTTGTCGCCGCTTCCACCGCTTTGCTGCTGATCCCCGGCCCGACTGTGTTGCTGGTGCTTAGCTATGCGCTGTCCAAAGGCCGCAGCGTCGCTGTGGCCTCGGCAACCGGGGTCGCGTTGGGGGATCTTATTGCGATGACCGCCTCTCTGTTGGGGTTGGGCGCGCTGGTGCTGGCCTCAGCCACCTTGTTTTCAGTGCTCAAATGGATCGGAGCAGCCTATCTGGTCTGGCTTGGGATCAAACTACTGCGAAGCGCACCGTCCGCTGGGCTGAACGCGGTCGATACAGGCCGCGATGTAACGGCGCGCAATGTGTTTGGGCACGCCGCTGCCGTGACCGCACTGAACCCGAAATCCATCGCCTTTTTCATCGCCTTTGTTCCGCAATTCCTGCGTCCAGCCGATCCGCTGGGTCCGCAATTCGTCATCCTGATCGCGACATTTGTTGGTCTGGCCTGGTTGAACGCATTGGCCTATGCGCTGCTGGCTGACCGGCTGCGGCGCGTGATTGGCCGTGCCAGCGTTATCACTTCATTGACGCGGTTTGGTGGGCTGACTTTGATCGGAATGGGCGTCGCGACGGCTGTTCTGCGCCGCCCAGCCTGAGGCGCGTTTAGTCCTCAACGTGTTCCTTCATGAAACCCCGGATAAACCGGCGGATTTCGCGCGCGGCTGACGTATCCAGCTCTTTGCACAGCTCGACAAAAGCGTCGCGCTCATCCTTGTCCAAGCGCAGGACCAGCTGACTGTTTTTCTTGGTCGATCCCTTGCCGTCTTTCTTAGCCACGCGCGCTGTCCCCAACATCATCTTGCAATTTTAGTCGATGCATTGTATATACATAGCATAGTGATTGTCGTTATCGGGCACTTAACAACAATAAAAGGAATATGGCAATGAACCTTCATGCTGCTCAGGCATTTCTATTGCGAGATCAACGCAATTGGCGCAAACCGCACCTCTCTTGGTTGCCCGCCACGCTGTACCGCTACAAAAGCCTGCCCAAGGCTATCATGAGCCGCCGCTCCTGACAGTGCGCCGGAATGGCACCTTGCATGGTGCCGTATGATGGGCCAAACACCCTTGCGTGTTTTGACGCTAAAAGGGTTGGCCCATGTCCAGAAATAAATCTGTCAAAGATTACATCCGAACCATCGTCGATTTTCCCCACGAAGGGATCATGTTTCGCGATGTGACAACCCTGTTTGCCGACCCGCGAGGGTTTCGGATGGCGATCGACCAGATGCTACACCCTTACGCCGGTGAAAGGATCGACAAGGTGGTTGGGCTTGAAGCGCGTGGCTTTATTCTGGGCGGTGCGATTGCGCATCAGCTGAGTGTTGGTTTTGTGCCGATCCGCAAAAAGGGCAAACTGCCCGGAACCACAATCAGCCAAGACTACAAGCTTGAATACGGTGAGGCGATTGTCGAAATCCACGACGACGCCATCCAACCCGGCGAAAAGATACTGGTGGTCGATGATCTGCTGGCCACAGGCGGCACGGCGGCGGCAGGAATTAAGCTGATCGAACGGCTGGGGGGCGAAATCATCTCATGCGCGTTCATCATCGATCTGCCCGAGCTGGGGGGCCGGAAAGTTCTGGAAGAGATGGGCATGGATGTGCACGTGCTGTGCGAGTTTGAAGGGCTCTGACCAAAAAACTTCACAAAAACGTGACTGGAAACTCAAAGCCGCGCTGGCTTAGCGCGGCTTTTCTGTTCATCAAGTCGCAAATCGGTACAAAACAAGTGATCTTGCCGTGAGGTCACCGCGTACCCCGGGTGATGCTGCTTGAAGCATTCTAACCTAGGGAGTTTAGCATATGTTCCGCAAATTCGCCGCCGCTGGTGTCGCCTCTATCCTGCTCAGCACAACCGCTTTGGCCGATGGTCACGGCAAAGACATTGTCGACACAGCTGTTGCCGCAGGAAGCTTTGAAACACTTGTTGCTGCAGTGCAGGCCGCAGAACTGGTGGACACGCTGAAAGGCGAAGGTCCGTTCACAGTGTTTGCCCCAACCGATGATGCGTTTGCGGCTTTGCCTGAAGGTACTGTTGAAGACCTGCTGAAGCCAGAAAACAAGGATCAGCTGGTTGCCATTCTGACCTACCATGTTGTGCCAGGTAAGGTCATGTCAGGTGATCTGAGCGACGACATGACCGCCGCAACTGTTCAGGGCGGCGACATTACAATCGATCTGGATTCTGGTGTGATGGTCAACGATGCCAACGTGGTTCAGGCCGACATCGAGACAAAGAACGGCGTGATCCATGTGATCGACAAGGTGATCCTGCCTGCGTCGTAAGGGAACTACCGGACACGGCCCGCGACGTGGGCCGTGTTCACACTTTCAGGACCGCTCCGGGGTTCATGATGCCCTGCGGGTCCAAAGCTACCTTGATGGCCCGCATCGCGCTCAGCTTGACCGGATCGCCGTAACGCTCCAGATCGTCGGTCTTCAAACGCCCCACCCCATGTTCAGCACTGACCGAGCCGTCATAGGCGTCAACCAGATCATGCACGGCTTGTTTGATCGCACCGCGTTGATCATCAAATTCTGATCGGCTGTGACCTTTAGGTGGAAACACATTGTAATGCAGATTGCCATCCCCAAGGTGCCCAAAGCAATTGATCCGGTACGGGCCAAGTTCAGCGATCATCTTTCCACCTTCGCGAATGAAATCGGGAATTCTGGAAATTGGAATCGATATATCATGGCTCGAAACCGAACCGACCAAACGATTGGCCTCGGGGATGCGTTCGCGTACCGCCCAAAGTTCAGAACGCTGGGTTTCACTTTGTGCAATCACGCCGTCCTGAACCTGCCCGCGATCTTCGGCGGTAACAAAAAGACTCTCCAACGCATCTGAAGACGATTGACCAGAAGCCAGACCCAGTTCGATCAATACGCTCCACTCTGGCCGAGTGCTAAACGGTTGGCGGACGTCTGGAAGAACCTCTGACAGAAAATCAAACCCTTGCCGGTGGATCAGTTCAAAAGTGCTGACAGTTTCGCCCACCTGATCCCGTGCCAGCGCCAGCAGGTCAATGGCCGCCTCGGGTGAAGCCACCTGAAACATGGCCGTGCCCTGAACAGCAGGCTTTGGAAACAGTTTGAGGGACGCGGCCGTAATGATGCCCAATGTGCCCTCGGCCCCGATCAGAAGATCACGCAGGTCGTAGCCGGTGTTGTCCTTTCGCAAGCGGCTGAGTCCATGCCAGATCTCACCGTTGGGCAGCACAGCCTCAAGCCCCAGACAAAGATCGCGCGCGTTGCCATAGCGGAGTACATTGACGCCCCCGGCATTGGTCGACAGGTTGCCCCCGATCCGACAGGACCCCTGCGCCGCCAATGACAGTGGAAACAACCGATCAGCCTCGCCTGCCGCAGCCTGAACGTCATGCAATATGGCTCCGGCTTCAGCGATCAAGATGTTTTCAGTCGGGAATACAGACCGAATGGATGTCATGCGCTCCAAAGAGATCATCAAAGGCGCTGGACCTTCCGACATCACCTGCCCACCGACCAGCCCCGTGCCACCGCCATAAGGCACAACTGGAACCCGCTCGTCTGCTGCCAACCGCACCAGTGTGGCAACCTCTTCGGTGCTTCGGGGAACAGCCAGCACACCGATCTGGCCAGCGAACCGCCCGCGCGGTTCTTCCAGATACCGGTCTTCAACGGGGCGCAGGATATCATCGCCTAATGTCGAATGGATCAGTGCAGCAAAACGGGCATCGGCGGGGTTCAAACTCATACGTTTTCAATGCCCAAGCAACGCGGCTGCGGCAAGTCCTATTCCAGATCAATCAGATACTGCGGTTCCAGCACGATCACTGTTGGGCGGTCCGGAAGATCTCGCAGAGACACGGTGAGTTCTGACACCCCGTCGCGCTCGACTGGAAATGTATCACGAATATCGACCAGAAACCGATCCAGCGAGAACCCTGAAAACCAGTGCATTGGAATAATCACCGAACTCTTCAGCCGCTTCAAAACCGAGATCATGTCCGGCAAGGGCATCGTGGTCCCCCCATCAACCGCAGCCATGACCACATCCAACCGCCCCAAAGCGGCAAACTGTTCGTCTGATGGCACATGATGCAGATGACCCAGATGACCAATACACAGACCCTCGACCTCGAACACAAAGATCGAGTTCCCGCGCTCCTCGACCCCGCCATAGGCTGACCGGATATCGGTCGATACGTTGCGCACAAGCATCTCACCAAGATCAAGATGATGCTCAATGCCCTGCCCGAACTCTCCCCATCCCGGCAGAACATGCGGGATCGCCGGGTCGGGATGGGCGGTCCAATGTGTGCTGTGGGCATGGTTCATCGTCACAACATCGGGGATCAAATCTGCACTGCCGATGAACCCTGTAAAATCGGTCACGGCATTCAACCCGCCCCGCGTCTGGATCAGAAACGACGCGTGCGCGATATAGCTGATCCGCACCGAGAATTCCGGCACGGGATCCTGCCAAGCCGCTTTATGAAGATACTCAATTCCCGGCGCGGCATCGGCGATGGCAATGCAATGGCTCGGCCGCCGCTCCTGCGCCGCAGCCCCGCCCGAAATTACCATCAATGCCGCAACCAACCAGCGCATAACTCAAGTGTAGCGCAGAACCCGCCCGAGTCATGCCCAACTTGTTCATCTGGCCCAAAATACCTCGGGGGAGTCGCGGCATGCCGCGACGGGGGCAGCGCCCCCTATCCCGCGTCGGTCTTCCCGCGCCGGTCGGATCGCAGGCTGGCATACAGAACATGCGTCCGCCACCGCCCGTTGATTTGCAGGTAAGACTGCGCCACACCTTCGTATTTGAAGCCCGAGCTTTCCAGCAACCCGCGCGACGCCCGGTTTTCCGGCAAGCAGGCGGCTTCGATCCGGCTCAGGTCCAGTCGGGTAAATGCGTGATGAACCATGGCGCCAATTGCTTCACGCATGTATCCCTGCCGGGCAAATGCCTGACCGGTCCAATATCCCAGAGTACCCGCTTGGGCCGGACCGCGCCTTACATTGTCCAGCGTGATAGCCCCCACCAGAACGTCATCCTCGCGACGAAACAGGAACAGCGGTATCGCAGTGCCACTGGCGACCGAGCGCTGTGCCCAATACACCCGATTGGTAAAAGACTTGCGACTTAGATGATCGCTGGCCCAGACAGGCTCCCACGGCGTCAGATAGTCTTTTGAGGACCGCCGCAACGCGGACCAGTTATTGAAATCGGAATGTACAGGCGGGCGCATGCTGAGCCGCGCGGTTTCGAGTTTCAGCTTGCGTCTGCCCAACAGCATCACGCCGCCCGCCTCTCCTGCAGTTCGGCCAAGCTTGGCGCACCAGACACGGGCCCATAAAGCGCCAGAGCTGCCGGAGCCTGTACAGCCATGGTTTCTGCAAATGCTCTCACATCTTCTGTGCCGACCGCATCGATCTTGGCAACGGTATCTTCAAGCGAGGGCACCCTGCCCCAAATCTGCACCAACCGCGCCAAACGTTCGGCCCGGTTTGACGGGCTTTCCAATCCCATTAACATCCCGGCCTTCATCTGGGCACGGGCACGAGCGACCTCTTCTGCGCTCATGTCCTCGGCCGCGCGCTTCATCTCATCAATGGTGATTGCCGCCAACTCACCAACCTGATCCGCAGAGGTTCCTGCATAGATCGTGGTTGTACCCGTATCAGCATAGGCACCGGTCTGAGCAAAGATTGTGTAGCACAGCCCGCGCGTTTCCCGTACTTCCTGGAACAAACGCGAGGACATACCTCCGCCCAAAGCCGTCGAGTAAATCTGCGCGGTATAAATCGCATCATCGCGATACCCGGGGCTTTCCAGCGCCAGCGCAAAATGCGCCTGCTCCAACTCTTTCTCTTGCCGTGCCTCACCCCCGGTGAACCGTGCAGCGTCCGGGATCAGGCCCTTGCGCGGTTGCAGATGGCCAAACATCTCTTCGGCCATTTTCATCAGCGCATCGTGATCCACAGCACCGGCAGCCGACAGGATCATCTGCTCGGGGCCGTAATGCTCGGCTACAAAGCCAGACAAATCCTCGCGCGAGAATGCACTGACCTTTTCGGTTGGCCCCAGAATAGTGCGACCCAAGGGTTGGTCATGATAGCTCTGCTCTTGCAGCCAGTCAAAGATCACATCGTCCGGCGTGTCATAGGCCTGACCGATTTCTTGCAGGATCACCCCACGCTCGACCTCGATCTCACGCGGGTCGAAGACCGGGTTCAGAACAATGTCACCGATCACATCCATCGCAAGCGCGACGTCGTCCTTCAGAACACGCGCGTAGTAGGCTGTCACCTCGCGCGAGGTATAGGCGTTGATATAGCCTCCCACATCCTCGATCGCTTCGGCGATTTGCAGCGCAGAACGACGCTCGGTTCCCTTGAACGCCATGTGTTCAAGGAAATGCGCGATGCCGTTTTGCTCGATCCGCTCATGCCGCCCACCGGCGGTCACCCAGATGCCGATGGCCGCCGATTGCAGCCCCGGCATATGTTCACTGACGATACGAAAGCCGTTCTTCAGTTGGTCTTGTCTGACAGTCACTCGGCGATATGCCCTTTGATATGATCCTCGAGGGAACCCAGATCGTTTGCAATGCGGGTTACCCGTTCCGGACGTTCATACAGATCAGACATGCGGGATGGAAGGGGCGGATGTACGTCGCTCGCCTTCTCGACCGCAGCTGGGAATTTTGCAGGGTGCGCAGTGGCCAGCGTGATCATCGGCACTTCAGGCGCTCGGTGCTCTTCCGCAACCTTGATACCAATGGCGGTGTGCGGGCAAACCAGTTCCGCGCTATGTTCCAGCGTGTGCTTGATCGTCTCCAGCGTCTGGTCTTCGGATACGCGGCCCGAGTCGAAACTTTCGCGCAGCGCTTCCATCGCGCCTTGGCTGACGTTGAAGCCGCCATTCTTTAGCTCGTCCATCAACTGAGCGACCGCGCTGCCATCCTCGCCATACGCGTAATACAGCGCCCGTTCAAAGTTCGAACTAACCTGAATGTCCATCGAGGGGCTGATCGAGGGGATGGTGTCTCCTTTGAAATACCCCTCGCCGCTCAGGCAGCGGTGCAGGATATCGTTCTGGTTTGTCGCAACCACCAACCGATCAATGGGCAGGCCCATCCGTTTGGCCAGATAGCCTGCAAAAATATCCCCGAAATTGCCGGTCGGCACGGTGAAGCTGACCTTGCGATGTGGCGCGCCAAGGCTGACGGCAGCGGAAAAATAATACACGATCTGCGCCAGCACGCGGGCAAAGTTGATCGAGTTCACACCGGCCAGTTTCACGCTGTCACGGAAATCGAAGTCGTTGAACATGTCCTTCAGAGCGGCCTGGCAATCGTCGAAGTCTCCGTCGACTGCCAGAGCGTGCACATTTCTGTCCGCAGGTGTGGTCATCTGTCGCCGTTGCACCTCGGACACCCGGCCATGTGGGAACAGGATGAACACGTCCACCGCGTCTAGGCCCCGGAACGCCTCAATCGCGGCCGATCCTGTGTCGCCACTGGTCGCCCCCACGATGGTCACACGGTCGCTACGGCGCTTTAGCGCCACCTGAAATAACTGACCAATCAGCTGCATTGCAAAATCTTTGAAGGCCAGCGTGGGGCCGTGAAACAGCTCCAACAGGAAGTGGTTCTCATTCAACTGCTTGAGAGGTGCACGTGCGTCATGACCAAAGCCTTCGTACGCGCGGGCGATGATCGCTTTGAATTCATCCTCAGCAAACGAGCCGCTGACGTAAGGCCACATCACGCGGAATGCGATTTCTTCATAAGACAGTCCGGCCAAGGCAGCGATTTCGCTTTGCGTCATCACCGGGATCTCAGCGGGCAGGTAAAGGCCGCCGTCGCGGGCCAGACCGGTCAGCATCGCCTCTTCAAATGTCAGTTCGGGCGCTTGGCCACGGGTCGAGATGTATTTCATGTCGCGTCACTCTCAGAATTGGCGCGGCTGCGCCACAGGAAGTATCCGGTCATCGCGGCCCAGACCAGAGCCAGACCAAACCAGGTGATTGCATATTGCAGGTGATCATTCGGGATGCCCGCCGTATCGACCGGTAAGGGCGTCACATTCGGGTCGGTTTGTGACCGGGCGATCAACAGAACTGGTTCGGCCCCCAAAGCAGCGGCCAAGTTCTGTACGTCACGGGCGAACCAGATATTGGCGTCGATATCCGCCTCTGGCGTGTAACTGTCGATCTCGTCCGGCCAGTGTAGGTTCCCGGAAATTTCCATCGGGCCGGTCAATCGCTTGGTGTCTTTGGCCGTCGTTGGAACAAAACCCCGATCCACAAGGATCGTACGATCGCCTGTGCTGAAAGACTGGATGATGCGATAACCCGCCCCTACCTGTTTCACAGAGACCAGCACGTGGATTTCCCCGGGGATCATCTCACCTGACACGATCACCGGCAGATACTTGTCCGCATCCTCTGATACCTGCGCTGGCAGGTCCACAGGAGCCGCTGATATTCGATCCTCAATCTCGGCGAGAACCTCTTGTTTCCATCCCAGACGCTGCACTTGCCAAATGCCGAGCGACAGCAACACGCCCAGACCGGCGAGACCGAAGATCAGCAGGAACAAAATGCGGTGCATGGCGGGATCAGACCTCGTTGCAGGAACCGGCGTCTTGTTAAGGGCGGAGCAGACAAAAATGCAACCACGCAATTGTATCGGGCGCAATCTTGTGCCCGGAACAAAGAAAAAGCCGCCCCCAAAAGGGCGGCTTTTGCAATTGGATTCACCCGCAGGTCTTACAGGAACGGTGCCTGACCCCAGATGTAGACGGCGAAGAACAGGAACAGCCAAACAACGTCAACGAAGTGCCAGTACCAGGCTGCCGCCTCAAACCCGACGTGTTTCTCGGGAGTAAAATCACCGCGCAGCGCCCGGATCAGACAAACCGTTAGGAAGATTGTCCCGATGATCACATGTGCGCCATGGAAGCCGGTCGCCATGAAGAAGTTCGAATAGAACTGGTCGCCACCAAACACCCAGCCTTCATGCGCCAGCAGCTCGTAGTATTCGTAAGCCTGCAGCAGCGTGAACAGCAAACCCAACACGATACCGATGGCCAGACCGTTGATCAGTGCCTTGCGATCATTGTCATGCACAAGCGCGTGGTGCGCCCAGGTGATCGCACAGCCCGACAGCAGCAACACCAGGGTGTTGATCAGCGGCAGGTGGAACGGATCAACCGCATGGATGTCCGGTTGGATGTATTCGGTGCCGGCATAGTCGTACATCGGATACATGCGATGTTTGAAGAACGACCAGAACCAGGCGAAGAAGAACATCACCTCGGACATCACGAACAGGATAAAGCCATAACGCAGACCGATGCGGACGACCGGTGTATGATCGCCCTGACGGCTTTCGACAACAACGTCCGACCACCATGCAAACATGCAGTACAGGACGGCGACAAATCCGCCCCAGAACATGAACGATGTGACGCCATGCATCCAAAGCACGGCGCCAAACAGCATGAAAAATGCCGCGAGCGCGCTGAGGAGCGGCCAGACCGATGGGGCCAGAATGTGATAATCGTGGTTTTTAGCGTGTGCCATCAGCGTCCCTCACCTACAGGCGTTAGTTCGTGTTTGTATCTGCCTGCGTTTCAAGGGCAGCATAGCCCTCGGGCAGGTCAATTTCGTAGAATGTATACGACAGCGTGATCGTATGAACATACTTTGCTTCAAGATCTTCGACCAGTTCCGGGTCGACGAAGAAGGTCACCGGCATCTCTACACGTTCGCCGGGTTGCAGCACCTGCTCTTCAAAGCAGAAACAGGCAATTTTCTGGAAGTAGCCACCCGCCGAATAAGGGGCCACGTTGTAAGAGGCTTGACCCGCAATGGGCCGGTCGGTTGGGTTGTAAGCTTCGTAGAAGGCAAGCCCGGTTTCGCCGATGCGCACTTCCATCTCACGTTCAATCGGTTTGAACTCCCAAGCCATACCCTTGGCCTTGGAGGCGTCAAACCGGACGGTGATGGTGCGGTCCAAAATGTCTTCGGGCGCTGATTCAGCTACGCCCGTGGTGCCGCCAAACCCAGTTACCCGGCAGAACCAGTCATAAAATGGCACAGCTGCCCAAGCCAGACTGCCCATAAGGATGACCACGCCAACAGTCTGTACAACCGTTTTCTGCGGACCTGTCAAAGCCATCAGTTCTGAACCTCCTGTGTTGCCATACCGAAATCCGTGCCCGAGACCTTTACGACCGTCAGCCCAAAAATGATTACGATAAATGCGGCCAGTGTCAGACCAACACCCAGATTACGGCTGAAGCGTCGCTGATGCAGCTCATGGTTCTTGCGTAGGCTCATCACCAGCCTCCCAGACCATAGGGTTTCAGCAAAGCCTCAACCAGAATGGCACCGAAATGCAGGAAGAGGTAGAGCAGCGAAAGTTTGAAAAAGCTGCGCTCAACCTTGAAATTGTCGGCTTCGGAATCCTCTTCGGTCCGTCGCGAGATTTGCCAAGCTCCGCGCAGGAACAAGGCGTTCAGCACCAACGCAACCGCCAGATAAACCGGGCCACCGATATTCGAGAACGCCGTGCCGACAGCCAGCACTGCAAGCAGCGCCGTGTAGACCAGAATATGAAACCGTGTGGCGCGGCGGCCATGTGTAACGGTCAGCATCGGAACACCCGCGTCATCATAATCCGAGCGCATGAACAGAGCCAACGCCCAGAAATGTGGTGGAGTCCACATGAAGGTCAGGGCGAACATCAGCCAAGGTTCAACCGACATCGAGCCGGTGGCAGCAACCCAGCCGATCACGGGCGGGAACGCACCAGCGGCACCGCCGATGACGATGTTCTGCGGCGTCGAACGCTTGAGCCACATCGTGTAGACAACAACGTAGAAAAAGATCGTGAAGCCCAGAAACGCGCCTGCAAACCAGTTTGTTGCAAGACCCAGCATGATCACGGACAGGCCCGAAAGAGCCAGCCCAAGCGCCAGCGCCTCGCCCTCTTCCACCTTGCCGGAAGGGATCGGACGACCCTTGGTGCGTTTCATCACGCGGTCAATATCCGCGTCCCACCACATGTTCAAAGCACCAGACGCGCCACCGCCAATCGCGATGAATAAAATGGCGCAAAAGCCAACAAAAGGATGCACAGAAACGGGTGCCGCCAGCAGTCCGACCAGCGCCGTGAAGACAACCAGAGACATCACACGCGGCTTCAGCAGAGCGAAGTAATCGCCAAAGCTGGCCTCGTCCGCCTGGGCGGTCGCAGTGCTGGCATTGATGCTTGCGTCGGTCATTTCCGGTCCTTCTGGGGCGAAAGCTGCGCGATCACCCGCGCAGCCAGCGTCATGTCCAAGGAGGGGTTATCCCCGCCCCTGTCGCTCAATTAGTTCGAGGCGACCTGATAGCTTTGCGGCAGACCCGCATATTCGTCGATCGCGCCCTGAAGCCATGCTTCGTACGCTTCCTCGCTGACCACTTTGACGGTGATCGGCATATAGGCGTGGTCCTTGCCGCAGAGTTCGGAACACTGACCGAAGTAGACGCCTTCTTTCTCGGCTTCGAACCACAGTTCAGCCAAACGTCCGGGCACACCGTCCTGTTTCACGCCAAAGGACGGGATGGTCCACGAATGGATCACGTCGGATGCGGTCACCTGCATTACGATGACCTTGCCAACCGGCACGACCACGGCGGTGTCGGTGGCCAGCAGCCATTCGTCGTCGCTGTAGCCCGCATCCGCCAGTTTCGCGCGCATGGCATCATCCAGAACAAACGGGGTCACGTCCGCATCGGCCGGGCGCGCACCTTCGTCCAATGTGGCCGGGTGGCCCAGCAAGTAGCTGTCGAACGCAAAATCGTGATCGACATATTCGTAAGTCCAGTACCACTGGTTGCCCACAACTTTGATGGTGATGTCGCCTTCAGGGATTTCCTGTTGCTTGAACAGAACCGGCAGCGAGAACGCACCAATGAAGACCAGAATCAGGATCGGCCCCAGGGTCCAGGCGATTTCAACCGGAGTGTAGTGCGAAAAGCGCGCTGGGGTCGGGTTTGCGCGCTGGTTGTAACGCACGATGCAGTAAAGCAGCAGACCCGCAACAAACAGACAGATCACGGTGATGATCACCAGAATCATTGTGTCCAGCCGGTGGATACCATCGGCCAAGCTTGTGGCCGCAGGCTGGAAGCCCATACCGCCATCGACCGGCTTGCCAATAATCTCAAGCTCCTGAGCCATGGCGGGAAGGCTGGAGAGGGCTGTCATAAACCCTGAAAGCATCAAAGCATTCTTCATGTTCTGTCCTGATCGTTTGATCTTTGCGTCCCTGGCGAAAAGGTGTGAATCGGTCGCACCTCTCCCGTTGTCTTTGGCCGCGTTAAAAACCATATTCCGTCGGGTAGATAAAGCAAAATGCTTGCGTCAAACAGACGCTATTTTTGATCTGGATCAAACCCGAAAGGTCACAACCCATGTCCGACGCCCCTTTTCGCCCGTTTGAAAGCGCTCTTCCGCACGATGAGGCGTTGTCTATTCTGCAATCGGCGACCGCCGGGGCCGAAGACGGAGAACTGTTTGTCGAGCGCCGCAAATCCGAGTCTTTGGTATTTGACGACGGACGTCTGCGCACCGCGTCTTACGATGCCTCCGAGGGATTCGGCCTGCGCGCAGTTCAAGGCGAAGTGGCCGGTTACGCACATTCCACAGATGTGTCTATTCCCGCTCTGAAACGTGCGGCCGAGACCGCGCGGCTGGCCGTTGGGGATGGCGGTGGGACGCTGGCCGAAGCACCCCGGTCCACCAACACGCGGCTCTACACCGACGAAGACCCCATCGTTTCTGCCGCGTTTCCGGTCAAAATCGAAACCCTGCGCGAAATCGATGCCTTTGCACGCGACATGGACCCGCGTGTTGTTCAGGTCAGCGCTATGATCTCAGCCGCTGTTCAAGAGGTCGAGATTCTGCGCCCTGACGGCGTGATGGTGCGGGATGTGCGTCCGATGACTCGCGTGAATGTTTCGGTGATCGTTGAACAGAACGGACGCCGCGAAAGTGGTTCAGCAGGTGGCGGTGGTCGCATCGGCCTGAGCGGCTTGATCGATCCGAAGGACTGGCAGGCCAAAGCCCGTGAAGCGTTGCGCATTGCGCTGGTCAACCTTGATGCGGTACCAGCCCCTGCGGGGGTGATGGAAGTCGCGCTTGGCCCAGGCTGGCCGGGTATTCTGCTGCACGAGGCCATCGGCCACGGGCTGGAGGGGGATTTCAACCGCAAGGGCAGCTCGGCCTTTGCCGGTCTCATGGGACAGCAGATCGCCTCAAAAGGTGTAACCGTAGTCGATGACGGCACGATTGCTGACCGCCGAGGCTCGATCACCGTGGATGATGAGGGCACACCCAGCTCGCGCACAGTGCTGATCGAGGATGGCATTTTGACTGGCTACATGCAGGACCGTCAGAACGCGCGTCTGATGGGCGTTGCACCTACTGGTAACGGGCGGCGGCAGAGCTATGCGCACAAACCCATGCCGCGTATGACCAATACGATCATGCTGGGGGGTGAGGCTGATCCTGCGGCGTTGGTCGCGGATATCAAGGACGGCATCTGGGCCGTAGGTTTCGGCGGTGGACAGGTGGACATCACCAACGGCAAGTTCGTTTTCTCCTGCACCGAAGCGTATCGGGTGGAAAACGGCAAGATCGGCGCCCCTGTGAAAGGGGCAACTCTGATTGGCGATGGGCCGTCCGCTTTGAAACGGATCCGGGGGCTTGGCAACGACATGGCGTTGGATCCCGGTATGGGCACCTGCGGCAAGGATGGACAATGGGTACCGGTGGGGGTCGGACAGCCAACTGTCCTGATGGACGGTTTGACCGTAGGCGGCTCGGCGGCCTGAGTCGCATAAGTACGAAAACCACAGGTGCAGGGTTAACCTTGCACCTGTGCGCCTTACCCTCTGACCGCAAGCCTCGTTCTGTGCAGGAGAATCCGAATTTACTTTAATGCATATTTTCCAATGTTTTAGGAAGTCTTCGATAGCACATTCGAAAAAATACGCCTCTAATTTTCTACGATTTACAGGCTGTTAACCCGCCCTCTTGTAAACCAGTTTTGCAACAAGGCGGAGCAACGGATGACCGAAGAGCAGCTTTCTTCCAATCACCCCCCACTCCCACCCACCACGGAAGAGGACAGGTTTTCGTGGCTTCGCCTTTTGCGCTCTCGCAAGGTTGGTCCGGCGACGTTTCGCCGACTTTTGCGAGAACATGGCTCGGCGCAGAATGCGCTGGCCGCGCTGCCCGAAATGGCACGCGCCGCCGGAATAGAAGGGTATGAAGTCTGCCCCCCCGGCGTGATCGAGGCGGAACTCAAGGCCGCAAAAGCCGCCAAAGCGCGGCTTTTGTGCCTTGGGTCCGCTGATTTCCCGAAAGCTCTGAACGACTTGAACGACGCACCCCCGATGCTGTGGGCGATCGGGAACGTGTCGCTGTTGCAAAAACCAGCTATCGCCATGGTCGGTGCAAGGAATTGTTCCTCGCTTGGCGCACGAATGGCCCGAGGGTTGGCGACCGACTTAGGTGGCAAGGGACATGTGATCGTCTCTGGCCTGGCCCGCGGCATAGATACGGCAGCGCATATTGCAGCCCTGACATCCGGCACCATCGCTGTCATGGCAGGCGGGGTCGACGCGATCTATCCGGCGGAAAATACCGAACTGGCCCATGACATCGCCTGCAAGGGGTTGCGTCTGTCGGAACGGCCGATGGGCGTGACACCACAGGCCCGACACTTCCCCCGGCGCAATCGGATCATCTCAGGCCTTGCGCAGGCCGTAGTCGTGGTCGAGGCCGCAGCCAAATCCGGCAGTCTGATCACAGCACGCGATGCCCTGGATCAAGGGCGCGAGGTTCTGGCCGTTCCCGGCCACCCTATTGACGCGCGGGCCGCCGGGTGCAATCTGTTGATTCGGGATGGGGCTACTTTGGTGCGGTCGGCGGAGGACGTGATTGAAGCCTTGCCGCAAAAAGACAGTCTGTTTTCACGCAAGCCTGATCAGCCCCCTACCCCCGCCGCACCCAAGGCCCAAGGCTTACACATTCAAATCCTCGAACGGCTCGGCCCTTCACCCATCGCAGAAGACCAATTGCTGCGCGACATCGCGGCTTCGGCTGGTGAGCTTGGTCCCGCGCTTGTCGATTTGGAACTGGAAGGGCGAATCCAGCGTCAGCCTGGGGGTCTGTTGTCGCTTGCAGGGTGATCACAACGCTCTGAAGACCCATGACATTGCACAGCTCAGTGTTTCGGGACCTTTGGTAGTTGCCTGAAATCACGTTGCTTTTCAGCTTGCCAAAGGAACGCATTGACAATTCCCGCTTGCCCCACACATTTTGCTCCACCATAGAAGGCGCCAAATTCGTCGAGCGAGGTTTCCCCTTAAATGCCTGTAGTTGTTGTAGAATCTCCGGCCAAAGCAAAAACAATCAATAAATATCTCGGCCCCGACTACACCGTTTTGGCCTCTTACGGCCATGTGCGGGACCTTCCACCGAAGGATGGATCGGTTGATCCCGAGCATGAGTTCTCCATGAAATGGGAAGTTGGCAACGACAGCCGCAAGCATGTCAAAGCAATCGCTGATGCGCTGAAAGAAGACAACGCGCTGATCCTCGCCACCGACCCTGACCGTGAAGGCGAGGCGATCAGTTGGCACTTGCAGGAGGCGCTGACCAAGCGCCGCTCGATCAAGAAAGATACGCCGGTCAGCCGCGTTACCTTCAACGCGATCACCAAAGAAGCTGTCACACAGGCAATGCAGAACCCGCGTGAGGTCGACATGCCTTTGGTCGAGGCCTATCTGGCACGCCGTGCGCTGGACTATCTGGTGGGCTTCAACCTGTCGCCCGTTTTGTGGCGCAAGCTGCCCGGTGCAAAGTCCGCCGGGCGCGTGCAATCCGTCTGTCTGCGCCTAATCGTCGAACGCGAGATGGAGATCGAGGCGTTCAAGCCAGTGGAATACTGGTCGGTTAAGGCGCTTTTCGAAACTCCGCGCGGCCAGACTTATGAGGCACGGTTGGTCACGCTGGCTGGTAAGAAACTCGACAAGCACGATCTGTCCAACGCGACCCAGGCGGAACTGGCGGTGCAGGCGATCACCAGCCGTGCGCTGAGCGTCACCTCGGTTGAAGCGAAACCGGCAGCCCGCAACCCCAGCGCGCCGTTCATGACATCAACCTTGCAGCAGGAAGCCAGCCGCAAATTCGGCATGGGCGCGCGCCACGCGATGCAGGTGGCACAGCGCCTCTATGAGGCCGGATACATTACCTATATGCGTACGGACGGCATCGACATGGCCCCCGAGGCCGTGGCCGCCACCCGCGATGCGATTGCGGACCGGTATGGTGCCGAATATGTGCCGGACAGCCCGCGCATGTATAAGAACAAGGCCAAGAACGCACAGGAAGCGCACGAATGTATCCGCCCAACGGATATGTCACGCGACGCCAAGGCTCTGAAGGTCACCGATGAGGATCAGCGCAAGCTTTATGACCTGATCTGGAAACGCACCATTGCCTGCCAAATGGCCGCCGCCCGGCTGGAACGAACCACTGTCGAGATTGGCAGCGATGACGGGCAAGTCGGCCTGCGTGCCACCGGTCAAGTGGTTCTGTTTGATGGCTTCATGCGCGTTTATGAAGAAGGTCGCGACGATGTGGCCGATGACGACGAAAAGCGCCTGCCACAGATCATGCAAGGCGATCCGGCGCGCTTTGCCAAAACCTCACTGAAAGATCAGTTCGCGAAGGCCGAAGAAAAGGCCGCAATCCTGTCCGAGAATGAAGCCGTTCTGGCCCTGCAACACCACACACAGCCTCCGCCTCGCTATACCGAAGCGACCTTGGTCAAGCGGATGGAAGAACTTGGTATTGGTCGGCCCTCGACCTATGCCTCGATCGTGACGACGATTCAGGACCGGGAATATGTGCGCAAAGACAAAAACCGACTGATCCCCGAAGAAAAGGGCCGGATCGTTACGATCTTCTTGCTGAATTTCTTCCGGCAATATGTGGGCTATGAATTCACAGCTAATCTGGAAGAAGAGCTGGATGACGTCAGCGCCGGGGACCGGGATTACAAAGACCTGCTTGGCAAGTTCTGGCGCGATTTCTCGGCCGCTATTGGAGAGACCTCCGAGCTGCGGATTTCCGAAGTTCTGGACAAGTTGGACGAAGCGCTCGCGCCGCAGCTGTACCCGCCGCGCGAGGACGGATCGGACCCGCGGATCTGCCCGAAATGCGGCACCGGCCAACTGCATCTCAAAACCTCGCGTACGGGCGGGTTTGTGGGCTGCGGCAATTACCCCGAATGTACTTACACACGCCCCATCGCAGGTGAAGGTGCCGAAGGGGATGAACGTTTGCTGGGTGAAGATGCCGGGGACGAGATCTGGCTGAAATCCGGTCGTTTCGGTCCGTATGTTCAGCGCGGCGAACCCACGCCCGAGAACAGGAAGCCGCCGCGCGCCTCTCTGCCGCGTGGTTGGAGCAAGGATGACATGGATCTGGACAAGGCGCTGACGCTGCTGTCCCTGCCCCGTCAGATTGGCGAACACCCAGAGGGTGGCATGATCAGCTCGAATTTCGGTCGGTTCGGTCCTTACCTAATGCATCAACTGCCGGAAGAGGCGAAGCCGGTTTACGCCAATCTCAAAGACCCAAACGATGTGTTCGAGATCGGCATGAACCGCGCCGTTGAAATGCTGGCCGAAAAACGTGCCAATCCAGGGCGGGGGCGTCGGGCCGCTGCAAAACCGTTGAAAGAGTTGGGTGAACATCCCGATGGCGGCGCGATGCAGGTTCTGGACGGGCGCTATGGGCCTTATGTGAAGTGGGAGAAGGTTAATGCAACCATCCCCAAGGACATCAAGCCAGAAGACGTGACGCAGGAAATGGCCATCGAACTGGTCAATGAACGCGCGGCAAAGAAGGGCGCCAAGAAAAAGGCAGCCCCCAAGAAGAAGGCTGCAGCCAAGAAGACAACCAAGAAGGCCGCGGAATAGGTAGAAATACCAACACCCCCTTGGTTTCATTGACTTCCCCATGACGTGGCGGCACAACCTGCCCATCACCATGTCACTGGGGGAGTTTTCCATGAAGAAAGTCTATGCCAATGCCTCTGAAGCGCTCGATGGAGTGCTGTCGGATGGCATGCTGATTGCCGCAGGTGGGTTTGGCCTGTGCGGCATACCGGAGTTGTTGCTTGAGGCTATCAAAGACTCGGGCGTCAAAGATCTGAGCTTTGCATCAAACAATGCCGGTGTGGACGATTTTGGCATCGGCATCCTGCTGCAGACCAAGCAGGTCAAGAAAATGATCAGCTCGTATGTCGGCGAAAACGCTGAATTCATGCGCCAGTATCTGAGCGGTGAGTTGGAACTGGAATTCAACCCGCAAGGTACTCTGGCCGAACGGATGCGTGCTGGCGGCGCTGGTATTCCGGGCTTTTACACCAAAACAGGTGTGGGCACTGTGATCGCCGATGGCAAGGAACACAAAGACTTCAATGGCGAGACCTACATCCTTGAAGAAGGCATCTTCGCCGACTTGGCCATCGTCAAAGCTTGGAAAGCGGACGACACAGGGAACCTCGTATTCCGCAAGACGGCCCGCAACTTTAACGTGCCTGCTGCGACCTGCGGTAAGATCTGCGTGGCCGAAGTAGAAGAAATCGTTCCGCGCGGTTCACTTGACCCGGATTCGATTCACCTGCCCGGCATCTATGTGCATCGCATCATTCAGGGCGATCACGAAAAGCGCATCGAACAACGCACCACCCGCAAGAAGGAGGACGCATAATGCCCTGGGACCGCAATCAGATGGCCGCGCGCGCGGCAGAGGAACTGGAAGACGGCATGTATGTAAACCTCGGCATCGGCATTCCGACGCTGGTGGCGAACTATGTGGGTGACAAGGACATCACCCTGCAATCCGAAAACGGTATGCTGGGCATGGGCCCCTTCCCGTTTGAAGGCGAAGAGGACCCAGACCTGATCAATGCCGGCAAGCAGACGATCACGGAACTGTCCCGCACCGCCTACTTCGACAGTGCCACATCTTTTGCCATGATCCGCGGCGGCAAGATCGCTGCAGCGATTTTGGGCGCAATGGAAGTGGATGAGAAAGGCGATCTGGCCAACTGGATGATTCCCGGCAAGCTTGTGAAAGGCATGGGTGGAGCCATGGATCTGGTCGCTGGTGTGGGTCGGGTGATCGTTGTGATGGATCACACCAACAAGCACGGCGACAGCAAAGTACTGAAAGAATGCACCCTACCGCTGACAGGCAAAGGCGTGGTCGATCGCATCATCACCAATCTGGGTGTTCTGGATGTGGTCGAAGGTGGACTTAAGATCGTCGAACTGGCCGATGGTGTCAGTGAAGACGAGATGCGCGCTGCGACACAAGCGACACTCGTTTCTTAAATGAACCAAGGCCCGCCTGAACCGGGCGGGCCTTATTCAATTTGAGGTCTGGAACACGCATCCGTCAGAAATCAAATCGGGCGGCGTGGCACATAAGGCCTTTGCGATCTGGAATGCCGCCAGAACTTTGGGCACGTAGTCGCGCGTTTCCGTGTAAGGCGGAACACCGCTATGTTTGCGAACTGCCCCCTCACCGGCATTGTACCCGGCCAATACCAGGATTGGATCATTCCCAAACTCTTCCATCAGCCAGTTGAGGTACTTTACGCCCCCGGCGATGTTTTGGGCTGGCTGAAGGCTGTCTTTCACACCAAACCGGGCAGCCGTGGCGGGCATGAGCTGCATAAGACCCTGTGCTCCTGCGGAACTGATCGCATCCACCCGCCCGGCCGACTCGACCGAGATCACTGCCAGGACAAGTGCGGGCGAGACATTTGTGCCAACAGTCGACCGCAGGATCTCTTTACCTTGCTGTTGGGCAATGTTCTGAAGCGTCTGCAGGCGAGGAGATCGGACACTGGTGGCCGCAAGCGCCGAGATCGCGGCGTCAAGGCGCCCTGCACCGCCCTGATCAATCTCGGGTGAAATCCTGTCCCAAAACGCCTTATGCGACCCTTTGGGATCACGTTTGGGTTTCTCATCCGGCTGGACGGGCTGGGCAACTTCAGTGCGCGCAATAACATCCGGCACTGAAATCTCAGCCCCTGTGCTGGGTGCTGAGGGCCGCGTTGCATGTTCTTCTGCAGTGATCTGTACAGTCACCCGAGGGCGCTGACCCGGTTGGGGTGTCTTGATCCGTTTGTACACACCGCGCGGCTCAACCTCAGTCGCATCTACTGATGTGACACCCGATACGAGTAACGCCAGTACACCGGCGCATTGGAGTGCGGTCCGGAGATTCATTTGCCTGCCTCATGTTTTCTTTTTAGGCGATTTGAACCCCGAATCTTCGCGCAAGGCCAGAAAAACAAAGCGAAATGGGGCAATTTCGCCTCATTTGACGCAATTTTGCACCGCCCAAAGAAGTAAGAACCAACCTAATAGAAATTTTATTTGTTATTTTTCAGTATGTTACAGATTTTCTAACTAAAAAGTTAAGTTGCACGGAAAAAAATCTGCGTTTGGCCCAATTCCTGCCACGCCCCACAGGCAAACATAGATGCATACCGAGACGGACGGGAGCGGACTGAGAGAGGAAGCTCTGGAAGACGCCGAGGTTCATTAGACTTATTTAGATCCTTTAGGAGGGACGTAACATGATCAAGTTCATCAAGAACTTCCGCAAAGACGAAGACGGCGCAGTAACAGTTGACTGGGTTGTTCTGACCGCAGCAGTCATCGGCCTGGCAGCCGTTGCATACCAGCAGATCGAAGATGGTGCCACTGGCCTGGCAACCGGCGTGAACGAAGCGCTGAACGCCGCATCGCTGAGCACCGGTAGCAACAGCACCACCGGTGGTATCACTGGCGAAGGCAAAAGCAAGTAAGCTTTTAACCTAGCAGAATTCAGAGGCCGCGCCGCATTGGTGCGGCCTTTTTCTTTTGGGGCGACTTGCTTAAACTCAATGTCTCGGTGCAACGATGCGCAGACTGCATCTTGGGTTTTGATCAGGAACCTCTGAGCAACAGCCCCGACCTGCTTTGTTACCTGCCTGATGGGGCTAGAGCAAAATGAAATCCGTCCAAATTCAGGCCAAGAAAACCTATTTTTAGCCCAATTTCCGCCATTCCTGCGCAATCATTTTAGTGAAAACTGTTGCAAACTCTGTGAAAAGAAATTGGAGACACGAACATGTTAAGGTTCCTTGATCGCTTCAAATCAGACGAAGCAGGAGCGGTGACAGTTGACTGGGTGGTGCTGACGGCCGTGGTCATTGGCTTGTCCGGCGCGACATACCTTGTCATAAGCTCCAGCGTTGACAGCCTTGGCGGAAATGCCAACGAAGCTATGAACGCTGCCGTTGTCAGCACCGGTTCAAATGGCACCCCGGGTGGTATTGTGACAGAGGGCACCGCGGGCGGCGGCTAAGCTCGGCCGCACTGTGCTTTAAACAGCTATACCGAAGGTGCTTGTTGGAGCGCAAAACACAGCGCGACGTCCTTTGGGCCGTGGCTTTGCTTGCGTACGCACCGACCCCAGTTTGCGCTTTTAGCACGACAACCCAAGAAAAAAATTGTGCGAAATTTGGCGGGGAAACTGACAAACAGACATATTTGTCCCACATTTCGACACAATTTGCTTTTAAGAATTAGGCTGTTTCAAAGTGTCCTATTGGCCGCTTACTATTCGACCAAACAAAGTAAAGAGGTACACGCATGCGAGCGGTATTCGGACTTGTCCTGATTGTCGGCGTAGCTCTGGCCGGTGGCGCAGTCTATATGGCGCGCAACTATATCTCGGCCTATCAGAACGAGCTGGCCCGTCAAAGGCTGGCCGCAGAAGAAGCTCTGGCCAATGCCAAGGTCGAGGTGATTCCTACGGTAACAGTCTACGTCTCGAATCGTGCGCTGAGATACGGCGAACGTTTGACCGAAGAAGACATCCGTGCTGTGGACTGGCCGGAAAACGCGATTCCGGAAGGCACTTTCTCTGAACTCACCGCATTGTTTCCTGAAAGTGGCCCCAATGAGCGTTTCGTTCTGAGAACGATGGAAAAAGACGAAGCGATCATGGGCGTCAAAATCACCGAGCCCGGTGAAAAGGCCGGGCTTACTTCGCGCCTGGAAAAGGGAATGCGGGCGTTCGCAATCAGCGTAGACGTAGCATCGGGTGTTTCCGGCTTTTTGCGTCCAGGTGACAATGTTGACATTTACTGGACCGGCACCAGCGGCACCCTTGAAGGAAGTGGCAACGGTGGCATAACCAGATTGATCGAAGCCAATGTACAGCTGATCGCAGTCGACCAAACAGCAGGTTCCGACGTAACCAGCACGACAATCGCCCGAACAGTCACCGTTGCGGTGACGCCTCAGCAGGTTGCCGCACTGGCGCAAGCCCAGAACTCCGGACGACTGTCTTTGGCACTTGTTGGTGTCGCCGATGAATCTGTTGCGTCAACGATTGAGGTCGATCAGCGAAAGCTGCTGGGCATTCAAGCTGCTGCTCCGGAACCAGAAAAAAAAGTTGAAGAGGTTTGCACAACCCGCATCAGACGCGGCGGTGAGATCGTCAACGTGCCTATTCCCTGCACAAACTGACGCCAATTCAGAACCTTACGAGATCAGAGCCGCACCTTGGGTGCGGTTCTTTTTTTGTAATTGTTGCCAATTCTCCACATAAGGAAAATTCCAGAAACCATTGATTATTGCAATAAATTTGGATTTCGCGCAGTCTACTTTCCTATAGGGCATAAGACCCAAAAAACGAGGCGTGATCGGAGAGGCAGGTCACATGACAATACGTTCCTGGATCAGCGCAACCCTGCTGGGGTTGTCGCTTGTTGTTAGTCCGGTTGGCGACGCCGCCTGGGCTGAAACATTGCGCGTGGTAAAAAAGGGCACAGTGGAAACACTGGATGTTCCGATGAACCGCGCAATCGTCGTTGAAAGTGAGCAACCCTTTGCAGAGCTCAGCATTGCAAATGCGGGCATTGCGGATATCTCGTCTTTGTCGGACCGGACTATTTATGTTCTGGGTAAGGCCCCTGGCCTGACGACACTGACTCTGTTTGACGGGGCCGGCAACTTGTTGGCCAACGTACGCGTTCGGGTTTCACCCGATGTGACAGAGTTTAAAGAACGGCTGCGTCAGATTCTGCCTGATGAACCAATCGAAGTTCGGACCGCAAATGACGGCATCGTCTTGTCCGGAACAGTTTCCAGCTCGGCCAAACTGGCGCGTGCTCTGGAACTGGCCGAACGCTACGCCCCAGAACGCGTCTCGAACCTGATGTCGGTTGGTGGAGTTCAGCAGGTTATGCTGAAAGTTCGGTTTGCCGAAATGAACCGATCTGTTGCGAAAAGTCTCACAGCGTCGCTTGGTTTTGGCGGCGGTGACGTGACCGGCGGCTTCAATACGCTCAACAACCAGTTTGCCCTGACCAACGCCTTGAACAACAACATCCCGGCAGTTCAGTCGAACACCGGCGCGATTCTGTTTGGCTTTGGGGCCGGGTCGACGCAGGTCCGCCTGCTTCTGGAAGCCCTTGAAACCAAAGGACTTGCCCGCAGCCTCGCAGAACCAAACCTGTCAGCGCTTTCCGGGCAGGAGGCATCCTTCCTCGCCGGTGGTGAAGTGCCGATTCCAGTTCCGCAAGACGATGGTGTTGTGGCTATCGAATTCAAAGCCTTTGGCGTCGAGATGGACTTTATCCCCCGTGTCGTAGATGGCGACTTAATCAACCTTGAAATGGGAACGGCTGTCTCAAGCATCGATAACAGTTCGGATTTCACCATTAACGGTGATACAGTTCCCAGCTTTATCACGCGCCGGGCAAAAACCACGATTGAACTGCGTGACGGTGAAAGCTTCGCCATTGCGGGTCTGATTCAGGACGATTTCGCGGACCTGAGCAACCAGGTTCCGTGGCTGGGTGATGTTCCGGTATTGGGCGCCCTGTTCCGCAGTGCCAACTATCAGCGCGAGCAGAGCGAACTTGTGGTTATCATCACTGCGCATCTGGTCACGCCTACACGCGGTGAAGCACTGGCTCTTCCAACAGACCGGGTCAAACCGCCTAGCGAGTTCGACCTGTTCGTTAACGGCCAAGTCGCGCGCACACAGCGTGCCGGAGCTGGAGGTGCATCCGAGGTCGCCCGTCAGGACTTCGGTAGCTCCTATGGCTATGTCCTAGATTGATCAGGAGGATCGGACCAATGCAGAAGTGGATTATCACACTGGGTCTTACGGTCGCTGTCGCCGCATGTACGCGCGAGGCAGGATACGAGATCGATGCGGGCACGTTCGGAAACGCGACATTGAACAATGTCCAGGTTCAGAACGGTGAACTGACATACGCCCAGATCCTCAGCCGCCGATTTGCAGCGGATGTACCAAGCCAGGTGAACTTTGCCTTCAACAGTTCACAACTGGATGCATCCGCCCAGCGAATCCTGCTGCAACAGGCGGACTGGATCAAACAATTCCCCGAGGCCCGGTTCCGGGTTTACGGTCACACCGACGCCGTAGGCTCAACCAGCTACAACAAGAGCCTTGGAATGCGCCGAGCTCAGGCAGTCGTGGCCTTTCTCGAACGGCAGGGAATCTCACGTTCCCGTCTGGAAGCCGTCGTATCATTTGGCAAGGCTCAGCCTTTGATCGCGACTCAGGAACGTGACCGCCGCAATCGCCGGACAGTGACCGAAGTTTCTGGCTTTGTTGACGGCAATCGACAGCTTCTGGACGGCAAGTACGCAGAAGTAATCTATCGCGAGTACGTGGAAAGTGCGACCTTCAAGAGCACAATCCAAGAAGTGACCGCACAAGACGGCGCTGGTGGATAATTCATTCAAAATGGGCGACATCGTCGCCCATTTCCCTACAATTGGTTCTTTTGCGCCCAATTCTCGCCCAACTTCAAAGCAACATTGTGAACAATAGGGTGACCTGCGGCCAAATTTGACCGTATTGGGGCGACAGCACATCAATCTGGCGGATTTCGTTCATATGACATGCTGAGCCCTCACGACGAGGATAGTGTTTATGACCAGCGCGACGCCGCAAGATGACAATACAGCAATTTTGGCCTGCACCATCAGCCGGGATGTCCAGAATTTCGACCTTTTGATCGAAGACATGGAGGCCATTTTAGGTGAACGCTGGGGTGATCTGGGCTTTGCCGAGGCGCTGGCCTTTTTTAGCCAACCAGAAGCTGAAACACTTGAATTCGTAGCATTGGCTATCGACGGCGAGGATGAAGACAATCTCTCGTTGATGGGTGAGATCATCACGCAAGCCAAGGAAAAGAAGATCAAAGTTGTCCTGATCGCCGAGGATGTAACACCCGCCTCGCTGCATCAGCTTCTGCGCAAAGGCGCTGACGAATTCGTCCCCTACCCGCTTCCGGAAGGTGAATTGCAAGAAGCGATTGAGCGTATGAAGCAGCCTGACCCTGTTGCAGTAGCGCAGGCTGCCGCAGTGCCTCTGGCAAAAGGGGACTCAAAAGAGGGAGCTCTGTTCGTTGTACAAGGGCTGGCTGGCGGCGTCGGCGCGACCACTATGGCTGTCAACCTGGCCTGGGAGCTTGCTTGTGCGTCAGACAAAGATGCCCCATCTGTCTGCCTGATCGATCTGGATCTGCAATACGGGACTGTATCCACTTATCTGGATTTGCCACGACGCGAAACAGTCTTTGAAATGTTGTCCGACACAGAGTCGATGGACAACGAAGTGTTCTCGCAAGCCCTTCAAACTTATGAAGAAAAGCTGCAAGTTCTGACAGCACCGTCCGATATGGTGCCCCTGGATCTGATTACACCAGACGATATTCAGCGGGTCATCGACATGGCACGTGCGCATTTTGATTATGTCATCGTCGATATGCCGAAGACGCTGGTCCTGTGGTCCGAAACTGTCTTGCAGGCAGCACATGTTTACTTCGCCATGATCGAGCTGGACATGCGTTCTGCTCAGAATGCATTGCGTTTGAAACGCGCTTTGCAGGCAGAGGAACTGCCATTCAACAAGCTGCGTTTTGCACTGAACCGCGCGCCCAAGTTTACCGACCTCAACGGTAAAAGCCGGGTAAAGCGTATGGGCGAAAGCCTTGGGATCTCAATTGATCTGCAATTACCCGACGGGGGCAAACCGGTCATGCAAAGCGGTGACCACGGTCTTCCGTTGGCAAATTCGGCCGCCAAGAATCCATTGCGCCGGGAAATCGCGAAACTGGCGAAATCGCTTCACAGCCTTGGTAGCAGCAGCGCCGAAGAAGCTGCGTAACATCTTACCAAAGGGGTACCTGCCGTGTTTTCAAGATATAAAAAACCGTCCGCTGCACAGCCGGTGAAAAC
Organism: Ruegeria sp. CF8; assembly: GCF_056537285.1. Classification (NCBI taxonomy): domain Bacteria; kingdom Pseudomonadati; phylum Pseudomonadota; class Alphaproteobacteria; order Rhodobacterales; family Roseobacteraceae; genus Ruegeria; species Ruegeria sp. CF8. The sequence goes on from NZ_JBQFRG010000007.1 coordinate 119,740, forward strand.
GCCGGCACAAACTGCCGAACCGGCAGCGCCCGTTGCAGAGGCCGCCGCGACAACTACTGCGGTTGCACGCAAGCCCCAAAAGAAGAAACCCGGCGAGGTTGCGGGTTCTGATCGTGATCGCAAACGCAAGGAACGGCTGGGCGAGATCAAAATCGAACTGCATCGGGAACTGCTGGAAAACCTGAACCTTGCCGCGTTGGAAAACGCCGGCGAAGCTGAATTGCGTACTGAAATCAGCGCAATCGCCAGTGAAGTTCTGGAGACCAAGAACATTGTTCTGAACCGCGAAGACCGGTCCCAGTTGAACAAGGAACTGTATGACGAGGTGACGGGTCTCGGTCCGCTCGAAACTCTGCTGCAGGACGATACGGTCAACGATATTCTGGTGAACGGCCCGCAACAGATTTTCGTGGAACGCGCCGGTAAGCTGGAACTGAGCGACATTACCTTCAAGGACGAAAAGCACCTGATGCGGATCATCGACAAGATCGTGTCCGCCGTGGGCCGTCGTGTCGACGAATCAAACCCTTACGTTGACGCCCGTCTGGCGGACGGATCGCGGTTTAACGCCATGGTTCCACCGATTGCGGTGGATGGATCACTGGTCTCGATTCGTAAGTTCAAAAAGGACAAGCTCGGCATCGACGATTTGGTTAATTTCGGTGCGTTTACCGAAGAAATGGCCGCTTATTTGCAAGCCGCAGTGTCAACGCGCCTGAACGTTATCGTATCAGGTGGTACTGGCTCTGGTAAAACCACCACTCTGAACGCGCTGTCCAGCTTTATCGATGATGCCGAGCGCATTCTGACCATCGAGGACACGGCTGAACTTCAGCTGCAGCAGACACATGTGGGTCGGATGGAAAGCCGCCCGCCCAACGTGGAAGGCAAAGGCGAGGTCAGCCCGCGCGACTGTCTGAAAAACGCCCTGCGTATGCGCCCTGACCGCATCATCGTGGGTGAGACGCGTGGCGCGGAAGTGATCGACATGTTGCAGGCCATGAACACCGGCCACGATGGGTCGATGACCACGATCCACGCCAACTCGGCCCGTGACGGGATTTCGCGTCTGGAAAACATGATCGCCATGGCCGGGATCGAAATGCCGATCAAGGCCGTCCGCAGCCAGATTTCGTCCGCTGTGAACTTGATCGTGCAGGCAAGCCGTCTGCAGGATGGTTCGCGCCGCATGACCTCGATCACCGAGATTACGGGCATGGAAGGCGACGTGATTTCGATGCAGGAAATCTTTCGCTTTCAACGTGTTGGCCTGACACCCGACAACAAGATCATCGGGCATTTCACAGCAACCGGCGTGCGCAGCCACTATTCAGAACGCTTCCGTCTGTGGGGCTTTGATCTGCCTGCGTCGATCTACGACCCAACCACAATGTAGGAGAACCGGGTATGCAATTGCCTATGGAGGCGATCATCTATGTCGCCATCTTTGTGGGGGTTCTTGCCCTGGTTGAGGGGATTTATCTTGTCGCCTTTGGCAAGTCCATCAGCCTGAACAGCCGGGTAAACCGCCGTCTGGACATGTTGGAAAAGGGCGCCGGGCGCGAACAGGTGCTGGAACAGCTGCGCAAAGAGATGCAGCAGCATATGAAATCGCAAAGCATTCCCTTGTACTCCCTGCTCGCGGACAAGGCGCAGAAGGCGGCGATTGCATTTTCACCTCGTCAGTTGATCATGATCATGGCTTTGGTGTCCGGCGTCGCTTTTGTCGGACTTAGCATTGGTACGGCCACAGATACTGCGCTACGAGCAGTGATCTCGATCGCAATTGGTATCGGCGGCGTTTACGCTTGGGTCAATCACAAGGCCAAGAAACGCATGAGCATGATTGAGGAACAACTGCCTGATGCGGTTGAACTGATGGTCCGCTCGCTGCGCGTCGGCAACCCGTTTGTGTCGACCATTCAAGTGGTTGCAAACGAAGTTCAGGATCCACTTGGCACCGAATTTGGCGTCATTGCAGATGAATGTGCCTACGGGCGCGACGTCGGCGAGGCGTTGAAAGATATGGCCGAGCGGTTGGACATGCAGGATATGCGCTTTTTGGCTGTGGCTGTTGGCATTCAACAGCAATCAGGGGGTAACCTGGCTGAAATTCTTGCCGGTCTCGCCCAGGTGATCCGAGCTCGATTCCGCCTCTTCCGCCGGGTGAAAGCTATCACAGCCGAGGCCCAGTGGTCCGGCAAGTTTCTGTCAGGCTTCCCGCTTGCCTGCTTGGTTTTCATCCTGGTCAAAGACCCGGGCTACTATGACGAAGTGTTGGACCACCCGTGGTTCATTCCCGCCTGTTTCGTTGTCGCCATCATGCTGACACTGAACCTGATCGTCATGAAGATCATTACAAACATCAAGGTCTGAGGGCGCATCATGGAATTTCTGACCAGCATCAATGACCTGTTGACCCAGCATCTGGGCGAATTCGGGCCACTTATCGTTGTCGGCATTCTCGGCCTGATAATGATCCTCGTGGCAGTTTCGCTGATGATGAATCAGCCGGAAGATCCGCTAAAGAAACTGCAAAGATCAAACGCAGCCCCCAAGAAGCAAACAAAAGACAAGAAGGAACGGCTTCGCAACTCAAGCCGCAACGAGCAGCTTGAGAAGTTTGCAACTTTCCTTGAGCCGAAAAACGAAGAAGAGTACTCGGCCGTTGAGCTGAAACTGCGCCAGGCAGGTTATCGGTCGAAAGACTCGGTGCGTTTCTTCCATTTCGCGCAGTTTTCCCTGGGTATAATTGGCATCCTGGTCGGCGTTCTGTTGATCACGGTGTTTTCCGGCGGGCAAGAGTTCACTGGCCAACAAATGATTATTCGGATCTTTGTTCCGGGCGCGATTGGTTACTTCGCACCAAAATATTGGATCACGCGTCGGGTGGAAGAACGCAAAGAAGCCATTACTGCGGGCTTTCCAGACACGCTTGACCTGATGCTGGTTTGCGTGGAAGCCGGGCAATCACTGGATCAAGCCATCGTTCGTGTGGCAGGTGAAATGAGCGCCTCATACCCCGATATTGCGCAGGAATTTGAAATCGTCGCCCACGAGATGAAAGCCGGTAAGGACAAAGACACTGTTCTACGTGACTTCGGCACGCGGTGCGGTGTGCAGGATGTGAACTCGTTTGTGACCGTGATGATCCAGTCGGCAACTTTTGGTACATCCATTGCCGAAGCTCTGCGGGTTTACGCTGGTGAGATGCGCGACAAACGCGTTATGCGCGCCGAAGAGGCTGCGAACAAGTTGCCGACAAAGATGACTCTTGTCACAATGATGCTGACAGTACCGCCACTGCTGATTATTCTGATCGGCCCGTCGGTAAGGGTCATTTCGAGTTTTGGACGCGCAGGCGGATAGAACCCTATGAAAACTGAATTCAGGTGCTTCCCTTTCGGGGTTCGCCGAATACTCTGGGCCACCACAGTTTGCGCTGTGGTGGCTTCCTGCACGGAAGGGCTGTCATCCAACGGTCTGGATGCGCCGGGTGTTGATCACAAAGCCCAGGCTGAAGACAGCATCACGGTAGGAAACCGGCTAATGGCTGCCGGAGAGTACGAACTGGCGTTGGAATCCTTTTCCCGCGCGGCCCTTGATCAGGGTATGACGACACAGATCCTGACATCTCTTGGAACGGCCAACCTAGGCTTGCGACGACTGGGGCAAGCTGAAAAGCTGCTGCGCCGGGCTGTAGAGGATGAGCCTGACTGGCCGGTTGCATGGAACAATCTGGGCGTTTTGCTGATGGAAAAGCAGGAATACCCTGAGGCCGCGCAAGTGTTTCAACGGGCGTTTGCGCTGGACAATGGCGAAAGTGACGCAATCCGGGACAATCTGCGCTTAGCACTCGCAAAAATGGAAAATCCTGTTAATACTACTGTTCAAGAACAAGAATACACACTGGAACAGCAGGGCGACGGGCAATTTACGCTCCGCAAGATCCAGTAATTGAGGCAAGAGCAGTAAAGGACGCAAAAAAATGCGCCAGCAATTCTTGATTCCGACTGTCATTATCAGCGGTCTGATCCTTTCGGCCTGTGCAAAGGAAACCGAAGAGGAAAAGGTTGAACGCACCTTTCAAGAGGTGAACGTTATTGACGAAACCAACCTGAACGATGTGCTTCTGAACGCAGCTGACCCAAACGAGGCTGTGACCTATTTCCATGGTGCCGCAAGCAAGAACCCTGACCGGATCGATCTTCAACGCGGATTGGCTATTTCACTGGGCCGGGCTAAACGCACGACCGAAGCCGCCGCCGCCTGGAAACGCGTGACGTCGATGAAGGGCACGAACGCCGCTGACAAAGTCGAATACGCAGATGCATTGGTTCGCAACGGCGACTGGGCACAAGCCAAAACCGTACTGGATTCCGTTCCACCGACCTTTGAAACCTTCAAACGGTATCGCCTTGAAGCAGTGGTCGCGGATTCACGCAAAGAGTGGAAACGGGCAGACCATTTTTATGAAACTGCTGTCGGTCTGACCACTCGGCCAGGCAGCGTGATGAACAACTGGGGTTATTCAAAACTGACCCGCGGTCAATATGCCGAGGCCGAACGCCTGTTCACCGACGCTATCCGTCAGGACAGCTCTTTGTTCACAGCAAAAAACAATCTTGTCCTCGCTCGGTCGGCGCAGGGAAATTATAGCTTGCCGGTCGTTCCGATGAGCCAGATCGAACGCGCACGGCTGTTAAACACGATGGCCATTTCAGCGGTCAAGCAGGGCGACGTTACAACCGCCAAGAACCTGTTCCGCGAAGCAATTGCAACGCATCCGCAGCACTTTGACGAAGCGGTCCGCTCGCTTCGTGCGCTTGAAGGGGCCTGATACATGTACATCCCCGCAGCCGCCGCGGCTTGGTTTTTGCCGTTTGTGCTGCCGATTTGTTTTTACGTCGCCTTCACCGATATGCGTGACATGCGGATCAAGAACCATGCGGTCTACGCGCTTGCGCTCGTATTTGTGGTGGTCGGTCTGATCGCGCTTCCACCCTGGTCCACGGAATGGCTCAGCGGAGATCTGGGACCTTTGTCCGTATCGTTACCAGTATACGCCTGGCAACTGCTTCATATTATTGTGATTTTGCTTTTGGGCATCATTCTAAATGCCGCAGGAGCTATGGGGGCTGGTGACGCCAAGTTTATGGCGGCAGCGTCAGCATTTCTCTGGTGGGACGACTTCAGGGTGATCGTGATGATCCTGATGGCATGTATTCTGGCCGCTGTTGTCACACATCGGCTGGCCAAGCACACACCGTTGCGGGCCATTGCGCCGCATTGGGAAAGCTGGGATCGTGGCAAACAGTTCCCAATGGGGCTGGCTCTGGCAGGATCACTGGCCATGTATCTGATTTTGGGCACTGTTCTCGGATCGTAAACTATCATCAGCACGCCTTGCCATTGCCTTTGTCCCGCCACAAAGCTGGGTCATTTTTTCTCCAAACCGCCCTCATTCGGGCATTTGGCGTGACAATTTGACGAACGAGCAACGCGCATGAATATGCAGACTTCCGCAGTTTTGGCCCCCCCTGCCCCTAAGGGATTGGGTGAAATGAGACTTCCGCTGGTGATGATGCGGGACATTATGCTGAAAACCGTCTTCCGCAAAAATGCCAGCACCGTTTCTGAAATCGCAGAAGCCATCTGTTTGCCTGGCGCGGTGACGCAAGAATTGGTCGACATCGCACGCGACCAGAAGCTGCTGGAAGCGACCGGAACGCTGAATGCCAACAGCGGTAACGAGATGGGGTATCAGCTGACCGATGCAGGCAAGGCCCGCGCATTGGACGCGCTGAGCCAGTCAGAGTATTTCGGTGCAATGCCTGTTCCGCTGGACGTGTATCGCGAGCAGGTCAAACGCCAGTCGATCCGCAACATACAGGTGACCCGAGAGCAATTGGTTGGCGCGATGGGTCATCTGGTTCTGCCCGACAGTCTGCTGGACCATCTCGGCCCTGCGGTCAGCGCGGGCCGGTCGATTCTTATGTACGGCCCTCCGGGTAACGGTAAATCCTCGATTTCGAACGGTATCCGCGACGCGCTTGGGGACAATGTCTATGTGCCTTACGCCATCGAATATGCCGGTCAGGTGATCACCGTCTATGACCCGATCGTTCACACTGCGATCGAGCAAGAGCCTGACGACCCCAACAGCCTGCGCCGCCGCAAACGATTTGATTCGCGCTATGTCCAATGTGAACGACCCACGGTTGTGACCGGTGGTGAACTGTCGCTCAGCATGCTGGATCTGGTCTACAACCCGACCGCGCGCACATATCAGGCCCCCTTGCAGCTGAAATCGACCGGCGGCATCTTCATCGTGGACGACCTTGGCCGTCAGGCCGAACCGCCGCAGGCGCTGGTCAACCGTTGGATTGTTCCATTGGAAGAGAACAAGGATATCCTCGGCCTGCAGTCGGGTGAAAAGTTCGAGGTGCCGTTCGATACGCTCGTTATCTTCTCGACCAACTTCCACCCGAACGAGATCTTCGACCAAGCGGCTTTGCGCCGGATCTTCTTCAAGATCAAAATCGACGGTCCGAACCAGGAAAACTTCCTGAAAATCTTTGCCATGGTGGCCCGCAAGCGCGGAATGCCTCTGGATGAGGCGGCGTTGGTGCATCTGCTGAAGGTTAAATACCCGACCATCAACAACATCTACGCCAACTATCAACCGATCTTCCTGATCGATCAGATGATTTCGATCTGCGAGTTCGAAGGCATCCCTTATCAGATGAGCCCCGAGCTGATCGACCGCGCCTGGGCCAACATGTTCGTAAAAGACGAGAAAATCGTCAAATAACGCCATGCCAATTCCTCCTCCGGGCGGGTAATCTGTGTCCATGACGCAGATTCCCGCTCGGATTGGCACATGGTTTTCCGCCAAAGGCTGGTCCATCCACCCGCATCAGCATGAGATGTTCGACCGGGCGCAAGACCCCGCGACCTTGCTGATCGCTCCGACAGGTGGCGGAAAGACCATGGCAGGGTTTCTGCCCACTCTGGCTGAGTTGGCCGACGGTGCCCATAGCGGGTTGCACACGATCTATGTTTCACCCCTCAAGGCGCTGGCGGCGGACATCAAACGAAACCTGCGAACGCCTGTGGACGAAATCGGCCTGCCCATCCGGATCGAAGATCGCACTGGGGACACCTCGGCCACTCAAAAGAAACGCCAACGCGCAGATCCGCCTCATATCCTGCTGACAACGCCCGAGAGTCTGGCCCTGTTGACCTCGTACGAGGATGCACCACGCATGTTTGATGGGTTGCAGCGGATCATCGTTGATGAAATCCATGCACTGGCAGAAAGCAAGCGCGGCGATCAGTTGATGCTGGCTTTAGCACGACTGCAACGTCTCAACCCCGATCTGCGCCGCGTTGGTTTGTCGGCCACGGTCGAGGACCCTGAAGCGATTGCCCGCTTTCTGGCCCGCCATCCTGACCCGTGCCAGATCGTACAGGCGGATCCCGGCCCGGACCCGGATATCCGAATGCTGGAAACGGTCGAGATGCCGCCGTGGTCGGGTGGTGGCGCGGCTCATGCGATCCCTGCCGTGCTGGAACAAGTCCGGCAACATAAAACCACGCTGATTTTTCACAACACCCGCGCGCAGGCCGAAATCTTCTTTCACAACCTGTGGCTGGCAAACGAAGATGGCCTGCCGATTGGCATCCATCACGGCAGCCTGGACCGGCAACAACGTGAGAGGGTCGAGGCTGCGATGGTCCGGGGGGATTTGCGCGCGATCGTTTGCACAGGCTCTTTGGACCTGGGCATCGATTGGGGCGACGTGGATCTGGTCATCCAGATCGGAGCACCCAAGAATGTCAAACGTCTGGTGCAACGGATCGGACGAGCCAATCACCGCTACAACGCGCCCTCCAAGGCCCTGTTGGTGCCTGCCAACCGGTTTGAGGTGGTCGAATGCATCGCCGCGTTGGAGGCCGCAAAAGCCCATGATCTTGACGGTGAACCGCGAGGCCCCGGCCCTCGCGATGTCTTGTGCCAGCACATCCTGATTGCCGCATGCGCCGGACCGTTCGACGCCGATGACCTTTTTACCGAGATGACGTCTGCCGGGCCTTTTGCGCATCTGACCCGGCCCGCGTTTGACGCGTGTCTCGATTTCTGTGCCACTGGCGGCTACGCTCTTAGGGCGTATGACCGCTGGCAGCGATTGCAACAGCGTGCCGACGGGCAATGGCAACTACGGGATCCCCGTGCAGCTTCGCGCATCCGCATGAATCTGGGCACGATTCAGGACACTGACACTCTGAAGGTGCGCCTAAAGCGCAGCCGGGGCGGTAAGCCGTTGGGAGAGGTCGAGGAAGCCTTTGCAGCCTCACTGACGCACGGCGATACATTTCTGATCGGCGGGCAAATCGTGCGGTATGAGGGTCTGCGCGAAATGGTGGTCGAGGTCAGCCGCCGCGCTGATCGCAAGCCCAAGATCGCGACCTTTTCGGGCACGAAATTCGCGACCTCTACCCAGCTCAGCGACCGCATTCTGCGCATGTTTGCTCAAGAGGATTGGCCGCAATTGCCGCCGCACACAGCGGACTGGCTGGCCTTGCAGAGACAGATCTCGCGCCTGCCTCAGCGCGACCGCCTGCTGATCGAAAGCTTTCCAAGCGACGGCCGGGAACATCTATGCGTTTATGGTTTTGCCGGCCGCAACGCGCAGCAAACACTCGGCCTGCTGCTAACCAAACGGATGGAGGATACCGGCCTGGCACCAATGGGCTTTGTTGCGACTGACTACGCCACGCTGATCTGGGGGCTGGATGCTGTCACCGACCCTACCCCGTTGTTTCAACGCGACGCGCTGCGCGACGGGTTGGACACCTGGCTGGCTGGCAATGCCGTGATGAAACGCACCTTTCGGGCCTCAGCTACCATAGCAGGCCTGATCGAACGCAATACGTTGGGACAGAGGAAAAGCGGACGGCAGGCGACGTTTTCGTCTGATATCCTTTACGATACCCTACTGAAATACGATCCTAATCACCTACTGATGCAGATCACCCGCGAAGAAGCCATGCGCGGGCTGGTTGATTTTGGCCGGATCGAAGCGATGCTGGACCGGATCGGAGACCGTGTGGATCTGCTCCGCCTGGATCGTGTATCCCCTTTGTCTGCTCCGTTGTTTCTGGAGGTCGGGAAAGTGCCTGTCAAAGGCGCGGCAGAGGAGCGTTTGCTGGCCGAGGAAAGCGCACGTCTGATGCAGGCGGCCGGGCTTGATCAGCTTTGATCCCCTTGCGCCGGACGCAGAAACACGCCAAGAACGTATCATGAACGCATACGAGTTTTCCTTTGCAGGACAGCGCCTCGTCGCTTTGCCATCGGGCGCACTGTGGTGGCCCGAGCGCCAGTTACTGTGTGTCTCAGACCTGCACCTTGGTAAATCCGAACGAATGATAAGGCGCGGTGGGCCTGCATTGCCCCCTTACGACACAAGCGAAACGCTAGATCGGTTGGCGAGTGACATAGAACGCACCAACGCGGAAACTGTACTATGTCTGGGTGACAGCTTCGATGACATTGAGGCCGCGCAGGCGTTGACTTCAGCCGAAAGGCTTCGGATTTCTACATTGCAGGCCGGGCGCAAATGGATATGGATCGAAGGCAACCACGATCCAGGGCCGATTGAGTTGGGCGGAACGCACTTGTTCGAATGGCGCTGCGGTCCGCTGGTCTTTCGCCATATTGCAGAAGACCATCCGCAAGGAGAAGTCTCTGGCCACTATCATCCAAAAGCGCAGATCCGTTTGAAAGGGAGGCATATCTCACGCCCCGCTTTTCTTTTGGACAGCAACCGGCTGATCCTGCCAGCCTATGGTGTATTCACAGGTGGGTTGCGCAGCTCAGACCGGGTTCTGGCGGACCTCATGGACCAGAACGCAACAGCTATTCTGACCGGCCCGCACCCGCACATGATACCTATGCCACGCTGAGGTCAGATCAAACCGTCCTGTTCCAGCATCGGTTTATACTTGCGGCTGACCGGCACCAGATCGCCGTTGACCAATTTCAAAAAGGTCTTGCCGCCTGATTTCTCTACACCAGTAATGGACGCGTCTGTCACCCAATGTGAACGGTGCGAGCAATGACCGGGAACCGGTTCCATCTCGGCGATGGCATCCGTAAACCGCGACCGGAGCGTAAAGACACCTTCTGAGGTCACGACATCCACATTGTGATCCCGAACAGTCAGGCGATAAATCTGCCCGCTGAAACCAGTTGGCAAACGTTTGACAAGTCTCGGTCTTTCTTCTTCAGACGTGGGTGTCACTGCGGCCTGCAAGTCATTGCGCTGCACAAAAACCAGACCTGTTGCCAACAACACCCCATACACGGCTACGGTTTGCGCCCCCGGTGCCATCTGACCACCACAGGTGAATAAGATCCATGCCAAAACCCAAAGCGACGGCGTAAACAGAGACAGGATCAGACCGGCGTAGGCTAAATCACGGGCTGGAATGTTCAGCAGCAGAGGGCTGTTTAACATCAGTTTCCGAACCAGTCCGGTCACAGAAAGTGCCAGGACCATCACTCCGGACCAAAACAAAAGACGCAACCCAAAATTGAGCTCGGAGACAAGAAAAGGTGGAAACGCATAGGCCAGTAAAGGAAGAAAAACCACACCCGCTGTAACTCTCTGCGGAGTACATGCATTTCGAATTAAACTTAACTTAGACGTCATACTGCTTTTGTACGTACATTGCCCAAGTGTTATTCACACAAGGGAAACTCAACCTGTAAACAACTGGGAATACAGGCTTATCACGATTTTTCAAGCTGGGGAAGTCATTCAAAATCTGATCGCCCCTGACGCTTTGGGGCAGTCCGATCTCATATTGCGCTCAAGGGCCGGGTGTCGGGCCGCTTACACGGCCCGACCCACAACTGGAACTTAAGCGGTCAAACCTTCAGGCTCTGGTAGGCCGTTGGCCCGGCAGCAGGCGGTCAGCGTGTTGGCCAGAAGGCATGCGATGGTCATCGGACCCACGCCACCCGGAACCGGGGTGATCGCGCCTGCACGTTCAGCCGCGCTTGCGTAATCCACATCGCCAACCAGCTTGTTCTTGCCGTCGCGCTCAATACGGTTGATGCCCACGTCGATCACCGTAGCGCCTTCCTTGATCCAATCGCCCGGCACCATCTCGGGACGGCCAACAGCGGCCACAACGATGTCCGCACGACGCACAACATCCGGCAGGTCTTTGGTGCGCGAGTGCGCGATGGTCACAGTGCAGCTGTCGCCCAGCAGGAGTTGCGCCATCGGTTTACCCACGATGTTCGAACGGCCAATCACCACGGCATTCATACCCGAAAGCGAGCCATGATAATCGCGCAGCATCATAAGGCATCCCAGCGGCGTACAAGGCACCATCGACTTCTGACCAGTGCCCAGCAAGCCTACGTTCGAGATGTGAAAACCATCGACATCCTTGGCAGGGTCAATCGAGTTGATCACCAGATCTTCGTTCAGGTGCTTCGGCAGCGGCAACTGAACCAGAATACCGTGTACGGCAGGATCGTTGTTCAGCTTGTCGATCAGGGCCAGAAGATCTTCTTCCGAGGTTTCGGCATCCAGCTTGTGCTCGTACGAATTCATGCCAACCTCAACGGTCTGCTTGCCCTTTGAGCGGACATAGACCTGGCTGGCCGGGTCTTCGCCGACCAGAACCACCGCCAAGCCGGGGGTGATGCCGTTTTCTTCTTTCAGCTTGGCAACCTGATCAGCCACTTGCGCGCGCACTTTGGCCGCAAATGCCTTACCGTCGATAACCTGCGCTACCATCCTTTGATCCCTTCTTTCAAAAACGGATCGGGCGCAAAATGCGCCCGGTCAGTCACTCAGAGCCGAGCACACGCTCTTCGCGGGCAATCGACCAGTCTATCAAAATACGCCAGAGTTCTTCGGCAAGATCAGGGTCCATACCCAGTTCATCGGAACTCTTGCGCACGCGGTGAACCACCTCTTCAACACGGTCCGGGATTCGGGCGGGCAGCCCCTCGCCGGGTTTCAGCTGGGACGCGCGGTCGATGTAACTGGCGCGTTTCACCAGCATTTCGATCAGTTGGCGGTCCAGCCTGTCGATCTGAACGCGCAATTCCTGCATCGAGTTACAGTCTTGCGGCGGTGTCAGAGTGGGCATCGCGGTCTCCTCATGGCCCGGGGAAGTCCCCGGACCACGAGATGGTTCAAAATGCGGCTTAGAACAAGCCCTCGATCTCACCTGCGTCGTTAAGGCAGATAGTTTCAGCAGCCGGTTTGCGGGGCAGACCGGGCATGGTCATGATCTCACCGCAGACAACGACGATGAAGCCAGCACCCGCGCTCAGGCGAACTTCACGTACCGGAACCGAGTGGCCGGTCGGTGCGCCGCGCAGGGTCGGATCGGTCGAGAACGAGTACTGGGTTTTCGCCATGCAGACCGGCAGGTTACCGTAACCGGCCTCTTCCCACTCGCGCAGTTGGTTGCGGATCTTGTTGTCGGCCAGAACCTCGTCCGCGCGATAGATGCGCTTGGCGATGGTTTCGATTTTCTCGAACAGCGGCATGTCGTCGGGGTAGATCGGCGCGAAGTTCGCGGAACCACCTTCAACGATTTCGACAACCTTCTCAGCCAGTGGTGCCGACCCTTCCGAGCCCAGTTCCCAGTGACGCGACAGAACGGCTTCGACACCGTGATCAGCACAGTAGTTCTTGACGGCTTCGACTTCGGCATCGGTATCGGTGACGAAGTGGTTGATCGCGACCACGACGGGAACACCAAAGGATTTCACGTTCTCGATGTGACGGCCCAGGTTGGCACAGCCCGACTGAACGGCTTCGACGTTCTCAGCGCCAAGGTCAGCCTTGGCCACGCCACCGTTCATTTTCATCGCGCGTACAGTCGCAACCAGTACAACTGCCGACGGAGCGATACCCGCCTTGCGGCATTTGATGTTCATGAACTTTTCGGCACCCAAGTCGGCACCAAAGCCCGCTTCGGTCACGACGTAGTCAGCAACTTTCAGCGCGGTCTTGGTCGCGATGACCGAGTTACAGCCATGCGCGATGTTCGCGAAGGGGCCACCATGGACAAAGGCCGGGTTGTTTTCCAGCGTCTGCACCAGGTTAGGCTGCATCGCGTCCTTCAGAAGAACGGTCATTGCGCCTTCTGCCTTGATGTCGCGGCAGTAGACCGGTGTCTTGTCACGGCGGTATGCAACAATGATGTCACCCAGACGCTTTTCAAGGTCTTTCAGGTCGTTGGCCAGACACAGGATCGCCATGACCTCGGACGCCACGGTGATGTCGAAACCAGCCTCACGCGGATAGCCGTTCGACACGCCGCCCAAGCTGGCGGTGATCTGACGTAGCGCACGGTCGTTCATGTCGACCACACGACGCCATGCGACACGGCGGGTGTCAATCTCGCACTCGTTGCCCCAATAGATGTGGTTGTCGATCATCGCCGACAGCAGAGAGTGGGCCGAGGTGATGGCGTGGAAATCGCCGGTGAAGTGCAGGTTCATTTCTTCCATCGGAACAACCTGCGCGTAACCGCCACCTGCAGCGCCACCCTTCATGCCGAAGTTCGGGCCAAGCGAGGCTTCGCGGATACAAATCATGGCGTTCTTGCCAATGCGATTCAGGCCGTCGCCCAGACCAACAGTCGTGGTGGTTTTACCTTCACCTGCCGGTGTCGGGTTGATCGCTGTTACCAGAATCAGTTTGCCGTCTTCGCGGCCCTGAACCGAGTTGATGAAGTCCTGGCTGACCTTGGCTTTGTCGTGGCCGTAGGGCAGCAGATCCGAAGAGTCGATGCCAATTTTGGCACCGATTTCCTGAATCGGCTTTTTGTTCGCTTCGCGAGCGATTTCGATATCGGATTTGTAGCTCATTGGCCGGGGTCCTTAATTGAATACCGTGCAAAGCCGACGCAAAGCGTCGGCGCTGCGCATTCCATACCCTTGTGTACAATCTCAATAGCCATGGATTCCGACATTCTGGTGTCGCGAAGCGTCGTAAGGTCATTTCGTGGGTTTCTAATCGGAAACCTGACCTGTTTATGGCGCCCAGTTGGGTTGATCCGGAATAAACAGTGCCAAGCGATCGCCAAGCTCAATCCGCCCCGGGCGTTCGACCCACCCGGTTATGCCGCGCCGCCCCACTGCCGCCGGTTTGAACGCCGCGCCATGCCCGGGTTGATCTGCCTCGATCTCGCGCCCCGGTAAAACGCAGGGCGCGTTCTCCATGTCCACGGTTATTGTCAAACCACTCCCCGCCTGTAGACGAGAGGACGGGGGAACGTGCGAGAAATCTGGAATACCCTTCAGTACGATCGACGCACCAAGATACGACGGGTCAAGCGCATCAAGACCCATCTCAAGCGCAATCTGCTCCAGCTCTTCCACTGAAAGCACCGACAATTGACGGACGTTGCGAATTTCGGTGCCTTGGGAATAAAGGTTCTTTACCCGCACACAGGATGCACGGTTGAGACCCGCGTGCCGTTCACCCTTCACGCCATCGAAGCCCAGGTCCAGCGCCTGGACCGCTTCGGCGCGCAGCGACTGCCCAGCCGGGACATAGCCGAGCCAAACCACTTCGGCTGCGTATTCAGTTTCCCGCAAGAACGGCATTTGGGTTTCCCTTTTCCTTGGCGCTTACGGGCGCATATTGCCCGGCAACGACCTGAAGAAAAGAAAAAAGACCCGAGCCTTGGCCCAGGTCTTTGGTGTTTATGCGGTAGGTTCAGGCTCCATCCCACCCTCAGGCGGAGATTTCTTTGCCTTCGTCTTGGGAATGGCAGTAACGCTGGGTGCATTGCCTTCGTCCGGCTTGTCACCTTCGTCATCGCCCTCGGTCGGCGATTCACCATTCATGACGCGCTTGATCTCGTCGCCGGTCAGGGTTTCGTATTCCAGCAGACCCTGGGCCAACCGCTCCCATTCTTCGTTCTTGTCCGTCAGGATCTTGTGAGCGCGCTCATAGCCTTGCTGAATCAGGCGCTTCACCTCTTCCTCGATCAGCTCTTTGGTATGCGCGGACACCGAGAAGCCTGCAGTGTTGCCCTGATAGCCTTCATGCGCCTCTGCATAGTCAATATTGCCGACCTTGTCAGACATACCCCAGCGCATCACCATCGCGCGAGCCAACTGGCTGGCTTGCATGATGTCACCGGCGGGACCGTTCGAAACATGGTCTTCACCGTATTTGATCACCTCAGCCGCTTTACCGGCCATGGTCATCGCCAGCTTTTGCTCACATTCATCGCGGTGGTAATTCAGACGGTCCATTTCCGGCAGAGAGACAACCATACCCAGCGCACCACCGCGCGGGATGATCGTTGCCTTATAGACCGGATCGCACAGCGGCAGTTCCAGACCAACAACGGCGTGACCAGCCTCGTGATAAGCCGTCTTTTCTTTCTGATCCTGGGTCAGCACCATTGAGCGGCGCTCGGCCCCCATCATCACCTTGTCTTTGGCGTTCTCGAAATCTTCCATGGTGACAAAGCGACGGCCCACCCGGGCGGCCATCAACGCAGCTTCGTTCACAAGGTTCGCCAGATCAGCACCCGAGAAGCCCGGAGTACCCCGCGCAATGATGCGCAGATCAACGTCGGGGCCCAGAGGTGTTTTGCGCGCGTGCACGCCCAAGATCTTCTCACGCCCTTTGATGTCGGGGTTACCAACGGTCACATTGCGGTCAAACCGGCCCGGACGCAGCAGCGCGGGGTCCAGAACATCCTTACGGTTGGTCGCGGCCAAGATGATCACACCTTCATTGGCCTCGAACCCGTCCATTTCAACCAGCAACTGGTTGAGGGTCTGTTCGCGTTCGTCGTTACCGCCGCCGTAACCAGCACCACGGTGGCGGCCCACAGCGTCGATTTCGTCAATAAAGACGATACAGGGCGCGTTTTTCTTGGCCTGTTCGAACATGTCGCGCACGCGGGATGCACCGACACCCACAAACATCTCAACAAAGTCGGAACCCGAAATGGTGAAGAACGGCACACCCGCTTCACCCGCAATCGCACGGGCCAGCAATGTTTTACCGGTACCCGGAGGGCCAACCAGCAGCGCGCCTTTTGGGATTTTGCCGCCGAGGCGGCTGAACTTCTGCGGATTGCGCAGGAATTCAACGATCTCTTCCAGCTCTTCCTTGGCTTCGTCGATGCCAGCCACGTCATCAAATGTCACACGGCCATGCTTTTCGGTCAGCATCTTGGCCTTGGACTTGCCAAAGCCCATCGCGCCGCCTTTGCCGCCGCCCTGCATCCGGTTCATGAAGTAAACCCATACACCGATCAGCAGCAGGAAGGGCAGCAGCGTGATCAGGAACGACTGGAACCCAGACTGCTGTTGTTTGACCGCCTGAACCGGTATGTTCTCATCGATCAGCAGCTTTGTAACCTCGGCGTCGCCGGGCTTGATCGTGACATAGGTCGCGCCACTTTCGGTGGTATAGCGGATCTGCTCGCCATCCAGCGTCACGTTTTTGACTTCACCGCTTTGGACGGCACCGACAAAGTCGGAATATGTTCTCTCATTGCTCTGAAGCGTTCCGCCCGGTCCACTGAACAGATTGAACAGTGCCAGAATAAGCAGAAACAGAACGACCCAAAACGCGATATTGCGAGCGTTGCCCAAGGAAAATCTCCCAAAAGTTTCGGCAGGTGAGGAACTGCCAAGTTGTCTCTTAAAATAGAGAGGATTGTTCTATGTTCAATGCGATAAAAAAGATGCGTCAAACGCGGGCCAATCCGAGACAGGATCAGCCTGCCATTCATTGGCAAATCCCGCAAGTGGTGCTGCAAGAACCGTTTCACCCGCCCAAACGGCAGGCGTTGCGGTTAAAGCAAGCCTGGGACGTCCGGTAGCGCGCCAATCCGGAACCTGCTGCAACCCTTTTTCTCCCAACGCTCGGATTTCCACGTCTGGGATTTCCGGCCCGGTTAGCACCCATTTGCCATCCCAAACAGCGCCAGATGCGGCAATTTGGCCCTCTACGGCCTTAAATTCCCTGCAAATCCAAACACTCGCGTCTTTTGGCACCAGCAAACACCCGGCAATTGACCCGGCTTGACCGTGAATTATCGCATCCATCGCCTGCTCCAAAGCCGACTGACGGGGTGGATAGCCCTGCCCCACAATCCATTGAAGCGTTCCCAGCAAAACGCGCCTTTGGATTTCCCTCGGCAGCGCGGCAAAGCTTGCCTGGTCCACCCTCACATCGCTGTGGTCAACCTGTGCCACATTCCGCGCGGATTCCTGCGCAAACACGGCCAACGCCCTATGCGCCTGAGCCAAATTTTCCGCCACACGAGATAAAGACAACGCATCGATTCCCAAGGGCGAAAGGCTTTGCAAGGCATCGCGGGCTTTGATCCGGTCAAAACGAGTGTCCTGATTCGATGGATCCTCGACCCAATTAGCGCCAATCTCAGTCAGGTATGAACGCAGTCTACCGCGGGTGATCCCCAGCATTGGGCGAAGCAAAATTACCCCATCCCTTTGCCGCACAGACGACATACCTGACAGACCGGTCACGCCAGAGGATCGACCCAACCGCATTAGCAAAGTTTCGGCCTGATCGTCTGCGGTATGCCCCAAGGCAATTGCGCCGATGTCACGGGCCTTCGCCCAGTTTATCATCAGATTATACCGCGCTTGTCGCGCTTGATCCTGAAGATTGCCTTTTCCGTCCCAACCCGACCACCTCAAAACGTCGTGCTGCACTCCAAGTGCCGCCGCCTCACGAGCCACGGCCGCGGCCTCTTGCGCGGCCTCCGGGCGCAAACCATGATCAACTGTGACGGTGTAAAGAGTGACCGCCTCGGTTTTCGCAACTCTGTGCAACAGATGCATCAGGGCGACAGAATCCCCGCCACCTGACACCGCGATTCCCAGTTTGCTGGGCAAATTGTCTGGCAACCGATTCCGAAAGTCGGTAATCAAGCTGTCTGGTTGAGTGCTCAAGAACACCCCAGGGCGGTCATCTCTTGCGTGGCGTTCGACAACGCGGGCGCTGAGGGGAAACGCACCCCAACCTCGTTCAGCGTGATACAGGCCTGATCGGTTTGCCCCAATCGGCCCAATGCCGCGCCCAGTTCGTACAGGGCCTCGGGGGCAAAAGCGCCCTCGGAATCACCGGTAAAACTGGCCAAAAAGGCACGTGCCGCTTCGCGGGTGTCGCCCAGACCTTCAAGGGCGTGGCCTCGTTTAAGATTCGCTTCAGGGGCCAGAGGGCTGCCGGGATAGTTTGCCTCGAACTGTGCAAACATGGTGGCAGCGGTCTGGAAATCACCGTCTGTCAAAGCTTGCGACGCCGTATCGAAATCCGCGCGCTCACCCACGGCAAGCTCACTTTGGTCTGTTGCAGGTGGCGTTGTGACATTCACAGGGCCTGTTTCCGACACCGTGTTGCCGCCTAAGGTTGACGTCTCCTCAAGCGCGGACAGGTCTCCGCCTTCCAGTTCGACCAACCGGAACTCTAGGTCACCGATGCGGTTTGTGCCGTCGGTGACAATGTTCTGGACCCGTTGGTTCAATTGCTCTGTCTGGCGCGTCAGACGCTGAAGTTCTGCTTCAATCGCGTCGACACGCTCAAGCACCGAACTGCCGGACAGGTTTGGCGCAGGCGACCCGGTGGTGGAAAATTCGCGCTTCAGGCGCTGTATTTCCACATGCAGCACAGTCAGTTCCTGACGAATATCCGCCAGGGTCTGCTGATCCTGTGCCTTTGCCACACCCGCCGTTGCAACAACGGCCGCCAAAACCCATCCTGCAATACGCATCGTTTTACCCCAGAGTTGACCCAGTCAGCACCGTCACCGCGCGGCGGTTTTTGGAATAGCATTCCTCGGTGCTGCAAATCTCGATCGGTCGTTCTTTGCCGTAGCTGACGGTGGTCAGACGGTTGCCTGCCACCCCGCGGGAAATCAGATACTCGCGTGCCGCATTTGCGCGCTTCGCGCCCAAACCAAGGTTGTATTCCCGCGTACCCTGCTCATCCGCGTGCCCTTCTATCGTGGCAACAAAATCAGGGTTGGCCAACAGCCACTCTGCCTGACCTTGCAGAACGGTTTGTGCCTGCGGTGTAAGGGTCGACTGATCAACAGCGAAAAGGACACGGTCGCCAACCGTCTGCTGGAAATATGCCGGCGAACGCGGGTCACTCGGCGAACCCGGCACGATAGCGCCAGTGCCACCTGCGCCACCGCCCCCCAATGCGGAGGGATCGTTATTTGTACAGGCAGCAATCACACTCAGCGCGCCCAGCGCCAGAACTTTGCTCAATACGTTCATTTCAAGTGCCTCGTGTTTTGTTTATTGCCGCCTGTCTATCACAGGCGCGATTCGTTGTGAACTTTGCTGCGATCAATTCTGCAATGGGCCCCATGACGGGTCGCTGCCGCCATCTGGCGTGCGTACCGGGCGCAGGTTGCGGCCCGATATATCCACTGAATACAACGAGGCCCGCCCGCTGGCCCCCTGCGTTTCGCGCGTGAACATGATGACGCGACCATTAGGTGACCACGTGGGGCCTTCGTCCAAGAAGGACGCGGTCAACAACCGCTCTTCCGAGCCGTCTGTGCGCATAACACCGATGTGGAAGCGGCCTTTATTCTGCTTGGTAAAGGCGATCAAATCGCCGCGCGGCGACCAAACCGGGGTGCCATAGCGCCCCGCGCCAAAGCTGATCCGTGTCGCCTCACCCCCGTTTGCGGGCATCACATAAAGCTGCGGCGTACCCGACCGGTCGCTTTCAAAAACGATGCGGCTGCCATCCGGAGAATAGCTGGGCGCTGTTTCAATCGCAGGCGTGTTGGTCAGGCGTGTACTTTGACCCGAGGCCAGATCCATCTTCCACAAATCCGTGTTACCGCCCTGAATCAGCGAATACACGATCGACCGACCATCCGGCGAGAAGCGGGGCGAGAAGCTCATGGTGCCGTCCTGCGTCTTGAGTTCCTGTCGTTTCACACGCCCCACATCCAGAACATAGATGCGCGGGCTGCCACTTTCGTAGCTGGTGTACAGCAACCGGTCGCCTGTGGGCGAAAAGCGCGGCGCCAGCACGATGGCTGAGCTGTCGGTCAGGTACTGCACATTTGCACCGTCGTAATCCATGATCGCCAGTCGCTTGAGGCGTTGATCCTTGGGTCCGCTTTCCGACACAAAAGCCACTCGGCTGTCGAAATATCCACCTTCGCCCGTGATCCGGCTATAGACCTGATCAGCCACCTTATGTGCCATGCGGCGCCAGCCATCGGTCGTACCTGCCAGTTGAAGGCCGGTGCCAAGCTCTTGACCCGAGAAAACATCCCAAACGCGGAACCGGACCGTCAATCGTTTACCCGATACATTGACTGCCCCGGTGACAAGTGCATCAGCGTTGATTGCTTTCCAGTCGGAAAATTGAACCGGCGCTTCAAAACTGCTGACCCGGCTGATGAACGCATCCGATGAAATTTCCCGGAACAGGCCCGTCCCGGTCAGATCCGCTGCCACCACACGCGAAATATCCTGCGCGTACTGTGCCGCCGAGGGGCTATCGGGCACGAAATTGGGAACCGCAAAGGGCAAGGGTTCAATAATACCCTGGTCCAATTCCAGTCGCAGGGGGCCGTTTTGTGCGTAAACCGGCGCAGACATCAGGGTCAGGCCGACAAAGAGGCTGGTCAGAAGTTTCATCATTTGATCCGCATCCTCTCGGGATTGAATGTAATCTCAACATCCTGCCACTGAGCGTATTTGTCAGCAGGCAAGTCATATCCTTTGGCGCCACAGCGCAGAATCGCACGTCGGGCAGCCTGGTAAGCCTGATTGGCGGCACCGGCAGACCCGCCCGAGCTGTCCAGCATCCGAATACTACCGCCTACAACTGTACCATCACGGTTCAGCGAAAACGCAACCACGACAACCGTGTTCAGCGCATCTGTAGAGAGTGAACCTACGTTCCAGCATCTGGACACAGCCAGTCGCATTGCATCTTTTTCACCGCCGGTCAGCGGCGGGCCCGATGGTTCGCTACCGCCCCCCAAAGCTTCAGCCAAGGCATCGTTGATCGCGGTCTCGTCTGCCTGCGCTTCCGGTTCCGGGGTTGCTTCGGGCGTTTCTGCAACTTCCGGTTCCGGCGGCGGGCTGGGCCGGTTGGGGCGTGTGCGCGGACGAGGTGAACTGAGCAGCGGCTCTTTGGTCTCTTCGGCCTCGGTCACGATCTCTGGCGCGGCTTCTTCCGGGGCGGTCTGATCTTGCTGTTCTTGCTGCACCTCGGCGCCCTCATCCAATGACACAGGAGGCGTTTCAAACTCATCCGGCGTTGCCTCGGGCGGTGGCGGAGCAATCGCCTCGGGCGCAACGCGATCAGCAGGGCGCGGCTGCGCTTCTGGTTCGGGCTGCACGGGCTGTGCAACGGTTTCCACCTCAGGCTCGGCCAATGAAGGCGGCTCTTCCGGCAACTCTGGCTCTGGTGGGGCTTCAACGATTACAGGCGCTGGTTCAGGGTCAGGTTCAGCAGGTGCCACGGGTTCGGGGCGCGGCTGTTCTTCAACTAATGCCTCCGGAGGAGTGGTTTCGGGCTGCTCGGGTTCGGGCGGTTGCTGCAAAGCGGCAGGCACTTCGGAAACGTCAGGCGCGTCGCGCTGCGCAGTCATGGCCGCAAACTGTTCAGCGGTAATCACGGAAACATCCTGCACGGCCATCGGCAACGGCTCGGACCGAAAGGTGCCGCCAAAAAGCGCGACGCCAATCAGGCTGACATGCGCAATCGCCGAAATCTTGGTGCCGGTATCCACCGTGCGACCTCACTCTCCACCTTCATCCAGCGTCGGCCCGCCCGTATCGGTCACAAGGCCAACGTTAGAAAACCCGCCCGCGTTCAGCGCGCCCATGACCTGCATCACCTGCGCGTAGGGAATTGCGCCATCAGCGCGCAGGAATACACGGTCACTGCTCCGCTCTGCCGCAATCGCGCGCAGCTTGCCAATCAACTCTTCGCGCAAGACATCAGTCGTCTGGATTTGCACGCGCCCATCTGCGGTGAGCGTCACGGTCAGTGGCTCTTCGTTGTCACCGGGCAGCGCACTGGCTGCAGTCTTGGGTAAATCCACCGGGACGCCAACCGTCAGCAATGGCGCTGCGACCATGAAGATGATCAGCAAGACCAGCATGACGTCCACAAAGGGTGTCACGTTAATCTCAGACATAGGCTGCGCGCGACCGCGACGTCGTCCGCGTCTGCGCCCGTTACTGCCCGAAGATTGCTGAACCGCCGCGCCCATGATCAGCTGTCCAACTGGCGCGACAGGATGGTTGCAAACTCGTCAGCGAACGCCTCGTATCCACCTACGATCCGGTCACTATCCGCGCTAAGCTTGTTATAGAAAATAACCGCAGGGATCGCGGCCAACAAACCCAGGCCCGTCGCCAACAGCGCTTCGGCAATACCAGGGGCGACGACCGCCAGATTGGTGTTCTGCTGCTCAGCGATCTCGATAAAGGCATTCATGATGCCCCATACGGTACCGAACAGGCCAATAAACGGCGCGGTCGAACCCACTGTGGCCAATATGGGCAGGCCTTTCTGCAAGGTCTCTGCCTCTTTTGCGATGGCTACATCCATCGAGCGGTCGATCCGCGCGGTCGCTCCGGCGATCAGCCCACCATCATTTCGGTGCGATCTTCGCCATTCGATCATACCTGCAGCAAAGATCTTTTCTGAACTGCCGTCCGGTTGCGTTCCGATCTGCTCAAACAGCTCATCCAAAGGGTTACCGGACCAGAAACTTTCGTCGAACACTTGCGCCTCGCGACGCGCAGCCCGATAATTGATCAGTTTTTGGATGATAATGCCCCAGGACCAAATCGATGCACCGATCAGCATCAACATCACCAATTTCACGATAAAAGTCGCGCGGGCATACAGCCCCCACATGGAGAAATCGATCTCCTGCGCCAGCGCCAGCGTTTCAGCTTCCATGAACCTGCTCTTTGTTTTTGCCTGATGGCCGTTTGCTTGGCCTTGTTTTGCCAAACGCTAACGCAGTTGGGGTTGAAAAGCCAATAGAACCACCCTTGGCCTCAAAATTGTTACATCAATGCGCGAATCTCTGCCGGAAGGCGGATCGGCTTGCCATCCTTGTTGATGCACACGGCCGTGACCGAAGCGCGAAAGATCTCGGTCTCACCTCGGCGCACAAGTTGCGCCATCGTCAGGCGCACGCCGGAAATCTCTGTCACTTCGGTTTCGACGATCAACTCGTCATCAAACTTGGCAGGCGAAAGGTAATCGGCCTCAACCCGCCGCACGACCCACACGATGCCCTCGTCCCGCATTGCGTTCTGATCATTGCCCAGATTGCGCACCCAGTCCGAGCGGGCGCGCTCAATATACCGCAAGTAGTTCGCGTGATAGACGACACCGCCCATGTCGGTGTCTTCATAGTAAACGCGAACCGGGTAGGTGTGTTTCATTGTGGCAGCTCCAGCCGGGCAAACAGCCTAAGCGCATGAGACGCATCCTGCGCCGCCCCGGGCAAGACCGGATCATAGGCAGCCCGGATCAAGGCAGCAATGTCAGGGCGCAAGATCGTTGCCTCCCCGGCGACAGCCAGCGGCGATTGCGTCCGAAACGCAGTATCGGACCAAAGCAAGACAGTCTGCACCACCTGGCTAAGAGCAAGCGTTTCCGCCGGAACCTTGGACAATTCCTTATCCATACGTAGGAACACAAACGCCGCACGGATTGCACCATCTTCTTCGAACCGGAATATGCGATACTGATTGGCATCCGCAGCCACCAGGCGTTCCACCAAAGGCCCAAGGTCCGGGATCAGCCGATCAAGATCAGGCACTTCCAGCAATTCCTGCCAGTCCCGAAAAAAGAAGACCATGCAATTGGCACCAAGTTCTGGGTCGGTTTCTGCCATTTGATGCCCGGCCAGAGTGACAACGGCTTCAAACGCACCTTTCACCGTGGCCAGCGTCTCGTCTTCAACACCAAACACGATCGGTACAATCGGCCGCCCCCAGCGGGCGAACAGAAACTCACCGCTTTCGCGAGTGAACAGCGCCTCGATCTCTTCCGGTGTCACGCCCCGCCCTTCATCTTTTCAAAAATACTCTCGCCGAAGGCTTAGAATTTCTGCGCCCGGGCTTCAACCAAACAGATCGCTCTGCCGCTTAGGCGCAGCCATACCCAAATGGGTCCACGCCTTTTGCGCCAACATCCGTCCCCGCGGGGTGCGTTGAATCAATCCCTGCTGCAACAGAAAGGGTTCGATAACTTCTTCCAGCGAGTCGCGGCTCTCAGATAAGGCGGCCGACATCGTTTCGATCCCAACAGGACCACCACCGTAATTCTCTGCGATCAGCTTCAGATACCGGCGGTCCGCACCATCCAACCCCAAATGATCCACACCCAGCCGTGTCAAGGCTCCGTCCGCCAGTTCGCGCGTGATCCGCCCATCGCCCTCAACGATGGCAAAATCCACAACCCGCCGCAGCAACCGCCCAGCAATCCGAGGAGTGCCACGAGACCTGCGCGCAATCTCTCGCGCGCCGTCATCATCTGCAGGTGCTCCCAGCTTTCGCGCGTTTCGCGTGACGATCTCGTGCAATTCATCGACTGTGTAGAACTGCAATCGGGTCGGGATGCCGAACCTGTCGCGCAAAGGTGTTGTCAACAAACCCATTCGCGTGGTGGCCCCTACAAGCGTGAACGGCTGCAATTCGATGCGCACCGTTCGCGCTGCGGGACCTTCGCCAATCACCAGATCCAGCTCGAAATCCTCCATCGCGGGATACAGCACCTCTTCCACCGCCGGGTTCAAACGGTGGATTTCGTCGATGAACAAAACATCTCGTGCTTCCAGATTGGTCAGGATCGCCGCCAGATCACCCGCCTTGGCCAGAACCGGGCCAGAGGTCATGCGAAAATTCACCCCCAACTCACGCGCCATGATCTGCGCCAGCGTCGTTTTACCCAACCCCGGGGGTCCGTGGAACAGCGTATGGTCCATCGCCTCACCCCTTTGGCGGGCGGACTGTATGAAAATGCGCAGATTGGCCCGCGCCTCTGCCTGACCGATGAATTCGTTCAGCCCCTGTGGGCGCAAAGCGCGGTCGTTGTCCTCGGGCAGAGGGTCCGGGCGCAAGGTGGGATCAGCGTCTACCATTCACTTACCCTTTCGGAGCCAGAAGTCTGAGTGCCGCTCGGATCAATTCGGCCTCGCCCGCTTCGGGCTGGCTTGCCGCTGCTTCAGCCACAGCCGCTGCTGCGTCAGACGGACCATACCCAAGATTTGCCAGTGCCGACAACGCCCCGGCCGACGCTGCGGCAGCGCCCGATGGTGGTTTCGAAGCGCGTATTGGTGCAGGTTCAGCCAGTTCGACAACCTCAAGCTCGGGGCCGTCCATCGCCTCGGCAACCGTCCCACCCATGGCCATGACACCGGGTGCCTTGTCCTTGAGGTCCAGCACGATCCGCTGCGCCGTTTTCGGCCCCACACCTTTCGCCGCCTTGACCGCGCTCCAATCACCCAAGGCAATTGCGCGGCTGACGCCATCCGGCCCCAAGGCGCTGAGAATGGCCAGTGAAACTTTGGCACCTACCCCCTGAACCGAGCACAGAAGCCGATGCCATTCCTTCTCGACCAGCGAGAGAAATCCATAAAGCTGCATCAGGTCTTCGCGCACGACCATGTCGGTATAGATCGAAACCGCTTCTCCTACACCCGGCAATGCCGCCATGGTTCGGTCGGAACAATAAACGATATAGCCAACGCCCCGGACATCGATCAGCACGTGATCCGCTGCGCGATAATCCAGCCGCCCTGTCAGTTTGCCAATCATGCCCGCACCTCTTTCACACGCGCCTGTTGCGTCTTTCCGTAATAGGCGTGACAGATCGCAATCGCCAGCGCATCTGCCGCGTCAGCACCTTTTGGCAGACACCCCGGCAGCTGCAGCTTGACCATGTGCAATACCTGCTCCTTCTCAGCGTGGCCCACACCAACGACAGTCTTTTTGACCCGATTGGGTGCGTATTCGCCGACCGGCAACCCAGCCTGCGCCAATGTCAGCAAGGCCACACCCCGCGCCTGGCCAAGCTTGAGCGTACCTGCCCCGTCCTTATTGACGAAGGTTTGTTCAATGGCAGCCTGGTCCGGTTGGTGATTGGCGATTACTTCGACAATCTGGTTGTGAAGAGACAACAGGCGCTCACCCAGATCATCTCCATCTGACTTGCACAATCCATTCGCAACATGGCTCAGACGGCTGCCATTTGATTCGATGACGCCCCACCCCAGGGTCCTAAGCCCCGGATCAATGCCCAGAATTCGCATGTTGTGCCTCGGCCTGCTCGGGTTTTGTGATCTTTTTTCAACGCCTAGCACGAAGCGTGAACATTTTCCAAGCGAATTGACCTGAAGTCTGAAAACGACACCCCTGTCCCGCACGCGACTTGAACGCATATTTACGACCACAAGAAAGTCTGAAAACGGCACCAACATAAAGGAATTTTCACCAATTATTTAAGGGGATTACAGCTCTGTGCAGCATTGCAAAAAATGCATAGGACACATGCAAAATCTGAACTTGTACAAGCGAAATGGCAGCACTAGATGCCGGTCAGATCGCAAGATTGAAAAGTGAACACAAACCAGAAGGAAACAGGATATGGCTGCACTGGACACTACCCGCATCGCCACCACTGGCTCGTTCGGCCTCGTTGGCCGTATCGGCGCATATTTCGTATCGGCCGTGAACGCCGCAATCGAATGGAATGACGCCCGCGTAACCCGCAACGCGCTGACCGGTCTGAGCGACCGCGAACTGGACGACATCGGCCTGTGCCGTGGCGACATTGACGCCATCGCAGAAGGCCGTCGGTAATTCCGACCACCATTTAAAGACCCTTGGCTTTTCCGTCATGTGGGCAACAAGAAACACCGCGCGCCCGAACGGCACGCGGTGTTTTTTTGACTAAAAGTCAGAATTCAGAAGAGAAGCTTGTTCATTTGCTGGGACAGCGCTTGAGACACAGGATCGATCTGCATCACCCAAGCCCCTGCCTGTTCGACCTTGGTGCCTTCATTCAGGCTATCGATTCTGTACTGATACCCCGTCGGCCCAAGGTGGGACAAAAGAAACGCTTTGAACACAAAGAACGCAACAAGCGTAAGCAGCAGCACCCGTACTGGCACGGCAGAGCTGATCCGTTGTGGCCTCATGACCACCAGACCATCTTTGCGCATCGTTGCGCGATAGCCCCGGCTCATCTTCTGATGCTTCTTGTTCAGGCGATTAACGCGCTGATTGAACTCCAGTTGTTTACCCGTCATGGCAGCCTCCAAAAACCGCCCCCCTCGACTTTGATCAGAAAACGGTAAAAAGAGATTGCGACAAAAGCGTGGCGTTTTTCCAGAAAACTCCCGCAAATGGCCTAATTTGCGCCCTGTTTCCTTAAAATTAGGGTCGTCCATTCACCAATCTCGCCTCTATGTGCAAGATTGAACTCGTTTTGAGAATAAACAGAAACCACATCATCTGCTTGCTCGTTAAGGATTCCCGACAGTATCGCATACCCTCCGGGGCGCAGATTCGCCGAGATTTCAGGCGACAACGCCACCAGCGGCCCCTTTAGAATATTGGCAAAGATCAGATCATACGGGGCGTGTGCCTTGAGGTCAGGATGATCGAAGCCAGCGGCTTCCACGCATTTCACCGCACCTGACATACTGTTTGCCTTCAGATTGGCTTCGGCCACGTCAACGGCGACTTCGTCGATATCGCTGGCGATGATGTCACCATCCCAGACCCGAGCGGCGGCCATGGCCAAAACAGCTGTACCACAGCCAATATCGGCCACTTTCGACGCAGTAAAACCTTTGTCCAGCAAGCGATCCAGTGCCTTTAAACACCCCAGTGTCGTGCCGTGATGCCCAGTACCAAAGGCCATCGCAGCCTCAATCAGCAATGGAATGCGGCCTTCGGGCAGCTTGTCGGCATCATGGCTGCCGTAGACGAAAAACCGCCCGGCGTCGACGGGCGCAAGCTCGCGGCGCACATGTGCGACCCAATCAGTTTCCGGCAGCTCAGACACGACAAAGGGCTTCGCCTCGAACGCAGCGGCCAGAACAGCCAGTGCAGTCTCGTCCGGGGCTTCAGTGAAATAACCGCCCACTTCCCACATGCCCGAACCGTCCTCGACCTCGAACACGCCAACACCGGTAGGTTCCGGTTCCAAACGCTCCATGGCTTCGCCCAGACCTTCGGCGGCCTTCTTACCTGTCAGCGTGGTCAGCGCGGTGAATGTGGGCATCTGGGCCTCCTGTCTCAGTTGGCACAGCGCCTAGGACGCCGCGCCGAGAAGGTCAAGCCGCCCAGCCTATTCCGCAGGTGCCGGAGCGTATTTGGTCAAGATGGTCTCATTGCCCGGTTCGGGATGGCGCGGGATCAACAACGACAACAGAAGCGAAACAATGGCCATCGCCGCCGCCAAACCAAACACTGCTCCCGGCGAAACCACCCACAAAAGCCCCAGCAAAGCCGGCAAGAACACAGCGGCGATATGGTTGATCGTGAAAGCCACGGCCGCTGTGGGCGCGATGTCAGCGGGATCGGCAATTTTCTGAAAATAGGTTTTCAAGGCCAGCGCCAGTGCGAACAGCACATGGTCGATCACATAAAGGATCGCAGCCAGCAACACACCCCAGCCGAACCAGTAGATACCACCATAAGCCGCAAACACGATGGCCAGCCCGGCATATTCGAAGATCAGGGTGCGCCGCTCACCAAACTTTGCCACAGCTTTGCCCAGCAAGGGCGCGGCCATCATGTTGATCATCAGGTTGATCAGGTAAAGGCTGGTCAGTTCATGCACTTTGAAACCGAACTTTTCGACCATCATGAACCCGGCAAACACGATAAAGATCTGCCGCCGAGCGCCGGCCATGAATTGCAGCGCATAGTAGAGCCAGTACCGGCGACGCAGGATCAGCTTTTTGGTCTGCGGTGTTGGTGCATCAAACTGAGGATAGGCAATCAGGCTGAACAGTGCCAACAAGACCGTCACGCCACCCGCCGCCATAAAAACGAAGTTATAGGACAGATCAAAGCGCTCCCAGGTAAGAACGATCAAACCATAGACCACCGCAGTCGCTGCGGACCCCATCGCAACCAGCCATCCCAGAATTTGCGGCGCGCGATCCTTTGGAAGCCATTGCAGCTGCAGCGACTGATTTACCGTTTCGTAGTAATGAAAGCCAATCGAGCTGAATAGGGTCACAAACAACAACCCACCCAAGCTGGGGAACCATGCCGTCACTGCCGTTGCCACCCCAAGCATCATCAGCGAAATCATCGCCAGAACCTGCTCGCGGATGAAAATGATGACGGCGATCACGCCAATCGCCAGAAAGCCCGGAATTTCACGTACCGTATGCAGCAGACCAATATCTGCGCCATCAAAATTCGCCACCTCAATGACGAAATTGTTCAGCAAAGCGCTCCACGCGTTGAAAGCGATGGGCATGGTCATGGCCATCACAAACAAGAGCGTGACAGGACGGCGCCAGACCGGAAGGCTCTGCGCCTCGTTAAGGGGCATGGGTTGCAGCATATTGGTCCTCTACGCCCATTTTGTCGTTTTGGCGAGAGGGAAGCCGTTCGCGCACAGCCACCCTGCGCTGATGCAGAGGTCAGTAAAAGCTCTGCGGGTCGATATCGACAGTCAGGCGGATGTCTCCTTTCAGGCGTAAAGGCGCGATCCAGCGGGCGATGGCATCCTGAATCGGGGCCCCTTTTGGGGCTTTAACCAGAAGGCGTACACGGTGCCGTCCGCGAATACGTGCAATCGGCGCTGGTGCGGGGCCAAAAACTTGCCCACCTACATCGCGCACAGGGGCATCATTGCGTGCCATGGCGTTACCGATATCGAAGACAGGGCCAACCTCCGGTCCCGACAACACAATCCCGGCCATGCGCCCATATGGGGGTACTCCGGCCGCTTGCCGCCCTGCCGCTTCGGCTTTCCAGAATCCCTCCTCATCACCCGACAAGATCGCCCGGATCACGGGGTGTTCTGGTTGGAATGTCTGCAACAACGCCTGCCCCGGCTTATCCGCCCTGCCCGCGCGCCCGGCCACCTGCCGCATCAGTTGGAACGTTCGTTCCGCCGCGCGCAGATCGGCCCCGTGCAGCGACAGGTCCGCATCAATAACTCCAACCAATGTGAGTTTGGGGAAGTTATGCCCCTTGGCAACCAACTGAGTGCCAATGATGATATCTGCATCTCCTGCGGCAATCTCTTCGATCTTGGCTTTCAGCGCACGGGCTGAGCCGTAGAGGTCGGAACTCAGCATCGCAATCTTGGCGTCAGGAAAGGTCGCTTCGGCCTCTTCTGCCAACCGCTCAATCCCTGGCCCGACCGGGGCCAGTTTGCCTTCTACGCCGCAGGACGGGCAGGTTTCGGGCATCGGCTTTGTCTCACCGCATTGGTGGCACATCAGGCGTTTGAGAAACCGGTGTTCAACCATGCGCGCGTCGCAATGGTCACAAGCGATCTGCTCTCCGCAAGCCCGACACAGGGTCACAGGGGCGTAACCTCGCCGATTGATGAACAGCAGCGACTGCTCACCCTTTTCGACCCGCTGCCGGACCGCCTGTCGCAGGGACGGAGAAATCCATGTTCCGGGCTGCATCTGCTCAGCGCGCATATCAATGGGCTTCATCTCGGGCAAAACCGCCGCCCCGAAGCGCGAGGTCAGGTCGATCCGATCATATTTTCCTGCTTCCGCGTTTGCCCAGCTTTCCAGCGACGGTGTTGCGCTGGCCAGAATCACCCGCGCGCCGCAAATGGCCGAGCGCAGGACTGCCATATCCCGCGCGCTGTAATGCACTCCGTCTTCTTGCTTGTAAGAGGTGTCGTGTTCTTCATCGACGACCACCAGCCCCAAATCGCGGAACGGCAAAAACAATGCAGATCGCGCACCTACGACCAGTTGTGCATCCCCCTGCCCGACCATCCGCCAGACGCGGCGGCGTTCCGTCATTGTCGCGCCCGAGTGCCATTCCGCCGGTCGCGCACCAAACCGCGCCTCGACACGGGTCAGGAATTCAGCGGTCAGCGCAATTTCAGGCAGCAAGACCAAAGCCTGGCGTCCCATCCGCAGGGCTTCGGCGACGGCTTCCAGATAGACTTCGGTCTTGCCCGAACCCGTGACACCTTTCAGGAGTGTTGTGCCATAATCACCTGTCCGCTGTCCGGCCTGCAATTGGGTCACAGCCGCCGCCTGATCTTCGGTCAGATCTTTGCCAGGCCGGTTCGGATCAAGATGCGGGTACGGCAGATCGCGCGGGCTGTCCTCTTCCCGGACGGCGCCTTGTTTGACCAACCCTTTGACAACAGACGAGGTTACACCAGCTTGCTCGGCCAGTTCCTTCAAGGTGAAGGCGAGGCCACCATAGTCGCGCAAAACCTCCAGCACACGGGATCGCGCATCGGTCATCCTGTCCGGTTCGCCATTGCCAAGACGATACACTTTGCGCATTGACGGGGGATCCCCCAGCCCCGGTGCGCGCGTTGCCAAACGCAGCATCGCGGGCATCGGTGTCAGCGTGTAGTCGGCGACCTTGCCCAGAAACACCTGCATCTCTTCGCGCATCGGCGCGACCTCAAGTACTCGGATCACCGACCGCGCCTTGCTCAAGTCAAATCCGCCCTGACCCGGACCCCAGACCACACCCAGCACCTTGCGCGGCCCAAGAGGCACTTCGACAAACGCACCCAGAAAACACCCGCCTTCGGGCGCTTTGTAATCCAACGTCCGGTCCAGCGGCTGCGTTGTCAGCACCGCAATCAGCTCTCCTTGGTCGAAAAATCCGTTAGCGCTCACAGCATATCCTTTGCAGGGGGTTCCAGCATGGCTCACTTTGAGGTAAAGCCATCCGCGACCAAGGCCAACCCATCAAAGGACTGCCCTCATGAAATTCTTCGTAGACACCGCCGAGATCGACGCCATCGCCGAACTGAACGATCTGGGCATGGTGGACGGCGTGACCACCAACCCTTCGCTGATCCTAAAGTCGGGTCGCGACATTCTGGAAGTGACCAAAGAGATCTGTGATCTGGTCGATGGGCCGGTTTCGGCCGAGGTTGTCGCCACCGAAGCAGATGACATGATCGCCGAAGGCCGCAAGCTGGCCAAGATCGCGCCGAACATCGCAGTGAAAGTGCCGCTGACGTGGGCTGGTCTGAAAACCTGCAAAACACTCAGCGACGAAGGTCAGATGGTTAACGTCACCCTCTGCTTCTCAACCAATCAGGCCATTCTTGCCGCCAAAGCAGGTGCGACTTTCATATCGCCGTTCATTGGTCGTCTGGACGACATCAACCTCGACGGCATGGATCTGATTGCCGATATCCGTCAAGTCTATGACAATTACGGGTTCGAGACTGAAATCCTGGCCGCATCGATCCGGACAGTGAACCACGTGACCGACAGCGCTCGCATTGGTGCCGATGTCATCACTGCTCCGCCAGCCGTGATCAAGAAGCTCGCTGACCACCCGTTGACCGACAAAGGTCTGGAAACCTTCCTGGCCGATTGGGCCAAGACGGGTCAGAAAATCCTCTGATCCTATGTAAAACCGCGCGGTGCTTTCAGGCACCGCGCCCGGCCCAACGGCCCTATGCCTGATCTGTGATCAGGCATGGCAGGCGGGAGCCCCTTCGCCACAGCACTCAAGGAAATCCACCTTTGCGTGCATTTTTCCCAAGGCAAAACCGGTCCGGCATGTTATAAGCCGCTCAACAAAAAAAGACCGGACGGGACATGAGCAGCAACCCCAAACTCGAGGATAACCTCCGCGCGGCGATTCTGGCTGAGCCTGACGTCGTTCTGGATGACAAAGATCTGATGCAGGCCTTGGTCAGTGCCAATGAACGCACACGCGGAGACAATGTGATCGATCTGCGCGGCATCGCCATGCAACGGCTCGAAGCACGGCTGGACCGGCTGGAAGACACTCATCGGTCTGTGATTGCAGCAGCCTACGAGAATCTGGCGGGCACAAACCAAGTGCATCGCGCAATCCTGCGCCTGTTGGAGCCCGTTGAATTCGAGGATTTCCTACGCGCGCTTGGCGCGGACGTGGCCGACATTTTGCGTGTCGATCACATCACTTTGGTCCTGGAAACAACGGTGGTTCAGGACGATCCAGCAGTCGATACGTTGGGGGGCGTTCTGACCATTGCCGAACCCGGTTTTATCAACCAGTACCTGACCATTGATCGCGGCGGTCCCGCCCGCGACGTCACTCTGCGCGAGGTCCATCATCCAAACAAACGTATTTTCGGCGCGCTCTCGGATCAATTGCGATCCGAAGCCTGTTTGAAGCTCGACCTCGGCCCTGGTCGCTTGCCGGGAATGATTGTCATGGGTGCACGTGATCCTCGACATTTCACACCGCAGTTGGGCACCGATCTTTTAAGCTTTTTTGCTGGCGTGTTCGAACGCTCGATGCGCCACTGGCTGTCGTGAGCCTGATCTCACCCGCCTGCCGCGATGCGCTGCAGCATTGGCTGGACAGCTTAGGTGCGCTGGCGGGTAGATCACAGAACACGCAAACCGCCTATCGCGGTGATGTGACGGATTTTCTTTCCTTTATGACGCTGCATCACGCTGAACGGCAGGGGTTGAAAGCGCTGGAACGGATCACTGTGTCAGATATGCGTGCCTGGATGGCGGATCAACGCAGTGCAGACGTAAGCGCGCGGTCGCTGGCCCGCAAACTCTCAGCGGTCAAAAGCTTTTATCGCTGGCTGGCCGAACGTGAAGGCTTTGAACCCACTGCTGTCTTGTCCACACGCGCACCAAAATTCACCAAGAAACTGCCCCGCCCCCTGGCCGAAGACGCCGCCCGCGCCATGATCGACACAGTCGAGTTGCAATCCAGCTCGGATTGGGTCGCCGCGCGGGATGTGGCCGTGGTCACGTTGCTCTATGGGTGCGGACTGCGCATATCCGAGGCGCTGTCATTAACCGGTGCAGACGTACCTTTACCCGCCACCTTGCGCATCGTTGGCAAGGGCGACAAGGAAAGGGTTGTACCGGTTCTTCCTGCCGCCCGTGAAGCCGTCGACCGGTACGTACAACTTTGCCCGCACCCGAAGGCACAGGGCGCGCCTTTGTTCCGCGGCGTCCGCGGCGGGGCGCTGAATCCACGTGCGATACAGGGCGTCATGGCGAAAGCGCGAATGCAACTGGGCCTGCCTGCAACCGCGACGCCCCACGCAATGCGGCACAGCTTTGCCACGCATTTGCTTTCGGCGGGAGGCGACTTGCGTGCGATTCAAGAACTTTTGGGCCACGCGTCGCTTTCAACCACTCAAGCTTACACCGCCGTGGACACAGCGCGATTGATGGAGGTCTACAATCGCGCACATCCCAAGGCCTGACACACACATCCATCAAAACCGCGTGGCTTTTGGTTTGCATCTCAGGCGTGCATCAGTCATGACGCGTGCATGACACTCAGATTCAAAGCTCTTTCCGTCCATCTCTTCACTGCAACCGGCGCCGTTTTTGCCATGCTCGCCATGCTGGCCGCCGTCGAAGAGAAATGGAGCCTTATGTATCTTTGGCTGGTTGTCTCATTCATTGTGGACGGGATCGATGGTCCTCTGGCGCGTCATTATCATGTCAAAAAGAACGCGCCCGAATTTGACGGCGTTCTGCTGGATCTGATCATTGACTACCTGACCTATGTTTTTATACCGGCCTTTGCCCTGTTCAAGTCCGGGCTGATGGACGGGTGGACCGGATGGTTTGCGATCATCGTCATTACCTTTGCCAGCGCGATGTATTTCGCGGACACCCGGATGAAGACCAAGGACAACTCCTTTTCCGGTTTTCCCGGATGCTGGAACATGTTCGTTATCGTGATCTTCGCGCTCGAGCCGAATTTCTGGATTATTCTGCTGCTGGTCACATTGCTTTCACTGGCGATGTTCCTGCCGCTCAAGTTTGTCCATCCCGTACGTACCGAGCGTTGGCGCAGCCTGACATTGCCAATGGCTCTGGCCTGGACGTTCTTTGCCGGTTGGGCGGCTTGGGTCGATTTTCACCCCGAAAGCTGGGCGCATTGGGGTCTGGTGATCACCAGCCTGTATCTGACCTTTGCGGGCATCGCGCAGCAAATCATACCGCAGCGCCACGCTTGACGCAGCGCTGCAGAGTGCTGCGTTACATGACGTCCTGCACCTCGAACTCGGTGCCGTTGTGAGTAAAGACATCGCCCTCTTGCAAGCCCACCATGGCCAGATAAATCGGGCTTTGTGTTGAAATGCCCATATAGGTCTTTCCATCCACCTCGAACCGGGTGGTTGAAACGCATACGACAAATCTGCGATTGTTGAACTTGATCACTGCGCCAGGTTGAACTGTGTCAGTCAGACCGAAATCGGTGTTTTCAATCACGTCGATCTTGGCGTGGTGTGCATGCACAGGGGCGTCAAACGCAGCCGCCAAGTCAGCGTTTTCGCGTGAGGCGGCAAGGTCATCCTTGTCGTGACCTTCCCGATCATCCAGTTGAGCGTCCTTAAGAAACGCATCGTAATGTGCCTGCGCCGTTGCAAGCTCTTGCGCTTCAAGTGACATCAACCTGTCAATAATGGCCTTCTTTCGGGCGGCGCGATCTTGATCCGTAGTCATGCAATGCGGTCCTTCAAATTCAACAACATATATATGGTGTGCCCGCCGCTGACGGATTGCAACCGAATTTCACAGGTCAGATCAAAAGCCCGGCGGCCCTCTCATGGCGCAACAGGGCCACTTTGGTCTCGACCCCGCCCGCGCCGGAAAAGCCACCCAGACCATTTGCCGAAAGCACCCTGTGGCAGGGAATGATCACTGGAATGGGGTTTGCTCCGCAAGCCTGCCCTACGGGTTGCGCGGGTTGCCCAAGCTCTTTAGCAATGTCTCCGTAAGTACGCGTTTCGCCGAGAGGAATCGCATACATCAGATCGCAGACCTGTCGCTGGAAGTCAGACCCAGCGATGCGGTAAGGAAGGTCAAACCGGTCCAGTTGCCCGGCGTCATATGCTTTCAATTGCGCAGCGGCTTCACGCAACAGATCCGTCGGTTCTCCCACATCGCGGCCATCCCAGACCAGGCGCGTGAGGGCTCCGTCTATTTCTTCGACACCCAGACATCCAAATTGGGTTTCTACGGCAATCATCAGCATAGGCGCAGCGTTTCAGATCACCAAAGCTGTTGCAAGCAGGGAAAGAAAAACCCCCAGCCGATGGGCTGGGGGTAAGTGTTAACCAAGCGCGTCGTTACAGCGGCTACATACACCCGGATGGGTGTGGCGCCCCACGTCGGGCAGGATTTTCCAGCACCGCTGACATTTTTCGCCTTCGGCTTTTTCAAAAACCACAGCCACGCCTTCGATTTCGGGCACGCGGAACGCTTCGGCTGGTGCCGGATCAGCCGAAACGGTCAATCCCGACGTAATGCACAGATCATCCACGTCAAAGGTTGCCAGCAGATCACGGGTTTCCTGATCTTCGACATGCACGATCGGCGCGGCTTCAAGGCTGGATCCGATAACCTTGTCCTGACGCTGCACTTCCAGCGCAGCGGTCACCGCGCGGCGAACGCGACGCACTTTGGCCACGGCCACTTCCAACTCGGCGTGACGCCAGTCGGCGGGGGTGCTCGGGAAATCCACCAAATGGACCGAGCTGTCATCGCCCGGGAAGCGTTCTAGCCACACCTCTTCCATTGTGAACACCAGAACCGGAGCTAACCAAGTGGTCAGGCGGTGGAACAGAATGTCCAGAACAGTGCGCGACGCACGACGGCGCAGGCTGTCGCCATCGCAGTACAGCGCATCTTTGCGGACGTCGAAGTAGAAAGACGACAGATCAACCGTGGCAAACGTGAACACGGCGCTGAATACACCCTGGAAGTCGAAGGACGCGTAGCCCTTGCGAACCTGTTCATCCAGTTCGGCCAGACGGCTGAGGACCCAGCGTTCCAGACGCGGCATATCCTCGGGCGCGACGCGGTCGGCCTCAGTGAAGTCAGCCAGCGAGCCCAGCATGAACCGCATGGTATTACGCAGACGGCGATAGCTGTCGGCAGTGCCTTTCAGGATCTCAGGCCCGATCCGCTGGTCGGCGGTGTAGTCGGTTTGGGCCACCCATAGACGCAGGATATCGGCGCCGTATTGTTTGACGACTTCTTCCGGTACGATGGTGTTGCCCAGCGATTTGGACATCTTGTTGCCTTTGGCGTCCAGCGTGAAGCCGTGTGTGACAACGTTTCGATAGGGCGCACGGCCCTTGGTGCCGCAAGCCTGCAGCATGGACGAATGGAACCACCCGCGGTGCTGGTCGGTGCCTTCCATGTAGACGTCGGCGATGCCGTCCTCGGTCCCGTCTTCGCGGTCGCGCAGAACAAACGCGTGGGTCGAACCAGAGTCGAACCACACGTCCAGCACGTCAAACACCTGATCGTAGTCGTCCGGGTTGGCGATGCCGTCGAGGATCTTTTCCTTGAAACCGTCAGTATACCAGACGTCAGCGCCATCCTTCTCGAACGCAGCCTTGATGCGCGCGTTGAGGTCTTCGTTGCGCAGCAGGTAATCCGCGTCGGTGGGCAAGGCCCCCTTCTTGGTAAAGCAGGTCAGCGGCACGCCCCAGGCGCGCTGGCGGGACAGAACCCAGTCCGGGCGCGCTTCGATCATGGAATACAGACGGTTGCGGCCGGTCTGCGGCGTCCATTTCACCAGTTCGTCGATGGATCGCAGGGCGCGTTCGCGGATCGTGTCGCCCATCTCGCCCATGCCGTCGTCCAGCTTGCGGTCGACGGATGCAAACCACTGCGGCGTGTTACGATAGATGATCGGAGCTTTCGAGCGCCATGAATGCGGATAGCTGTGCTTGATCTTGCCACGCGCCAGAAGCCCGCCGACCTCGACCAGCTTATCGATGACGGCTTTGTTCGCGTCGCCCTCGCCGCCCTTACGGGACAGGATGTATTTGCCGCCAAAGAACGGCAGATCAGCGCGGAAGCTACCGTCGTCCATCACGTTATAAGTGATGACCTGCTCGAGCATCCCCAAGTCACGATACAGCTCGAATTCTTCCATCCCGTGCGACGGCGCGCAGTGAACGAAGCCCGTGCCCTCGGTATCGGTCACAAACTCAGCCGCACGAAAGTCGCGGATGTCGTCCCATTCGCCATTGCCGCCTTCGGCGCCAGCCAGCGGGTGGGTCAGTTGAACGCCTTCCAGCTCATCTGCGGTCACGTCACGGACGCGGGTCCAC
This sequence comes from Ruegeria sp. CF8, assembly GCF_056537285.1. NCBI lineage: Bacteria > Pseudomonadati > Pseudomonadota > Alphaproteobacteria > Rhodobacterales > Roseobacteraceae > Ruegeria > Ruegeria sp. CF8. The sequence goes on from NZ_JBQFRG010000007.1 coordinate 158,106, forward strand.
TGGTCGTCGTTCAGACGCGCGCGGCCCAGAACGTCAGCGGCCAGATTGTCTGCCAGCAGGAACTTGTCGCCTACCTTGGCCCAGCATTCCTCGGGCGCGCCGGTGACTTCGTAAAGGCCGTAAGAGATGCCCTTGCCGTAAACGACTGCCTTGTTCGACGGCATGGTCCACGGGGTCGTGGTCCAGATCACAACAAACGCATCATCCAGATCGCCCGCATTTACGACCCTGAACTTCACCCAGATGGTGAAGCTTTCCTTGTCGTGATATTCGACCTCAGCCTCGGCCAGAGCGGTTTTTTCGATGGGCGACCACATCACGGGCTTCGAACCCTGATAGAGCGTACCGTTCATCAAGAACTTCATGAACTCGTCAGCGATCACAGCCTCGGCGTGATAGTCCATGGTGATGTAGGGATCGGGCCAGTTTCCGGTGATGCCCAGACGCTTGAACTCTTCACGCTGGATGTCGATCCAACCCTCGGCAAACTTGCGGCATTCCTGCCGGAAGTCGACGATGTTCACCTCGTCCTTGTTCTTGCCCTTCTTGCGGTACTGTTCCTCGATCTTCCATTCGATAGGCAACCCGTGGCAGTCCCAGCCGGGCACATAGCGCGCGTCAAAACCCATCATCTGATGCGACCGCACGATCATGTCCTTGATGGTTTTATTCAGCGCGTGGCCGATATGCAGGTGACCGTTCGCGTAAGGAGGACCATCGTGCAGGGTAAAGGGCGTGCGGCCCTCTTTTTCGCGCAGGCGGTCATAGACGCCGATGGTTTCCCACCGTTCCAGCCATGCGGGTTCGCGCTTGGGCAGGCCAGCGCGCATGGGAAAGTCAGTTTTGGGCAGATTCAGCGTGTCTTTGTAGTCAGGTGTCTGGATCGTGTCGGCGCACATTGGGGGCGTCCTTTGGATGATCTGGTCGTACTAGGATCGAAGCGGTCGGTGCGAGTTCTCAAACACCTTTGCCCGGCGTCTCAGAGGGTCAGAGCGCCGGGGATATAATTCGAATAATGATGGCCAAACGGTCATGCATGGCGGGCTTATAAGACGCCCGCGCCTAATGGTCCAGAGGTTCCGACCCATGCGGCGAATGGCGCAGTTTGGCCCAGCGGTTCAGCCATGCCAGACCAGCCAGCGCAAGGCCAAGCGCAAGCAGCGAGAACACCCGGATCAGGCCACCAAGACCCGCAATATCGATCAAGAAGACCTTGGCCACAGCCAGACCGATCACAACAAGCCCTGCTTTTCGCATCAAGTCTGACCCACGGGCCAGAGATTGATAGAACAGCGCGGCTCCGATCAGCAGCAGAACCAGCGTATAGGTGTAAAGCTCGGGCTGTGTAACGCCGCTGCCTTCGAACATGCCCGCAGAGCCCTGCCAGACATGGCGGATTGTCAGACCCAGCCACATGGCCGCAAGCCCCCCTGCCACGACATAGCTTGTCATCTTGATCTGCTTGGGCATGTCCTTGATCCGCCAAGCGGACCCGGCGATAACCAGCGCGGGCAGCAGGTAAGCAATAGCAAGCGTGTTTAAAACCGGAAGGCCGAGCACAGGATCGGCGTTTGGGTCAAACAGTGGGTTTTGCTCGGACACGGCAAGCATCAGATGGAACAGGCCGTGCGCTGCAAAAAACGCTGCCAACACATAGCGCGCGTAATTCAGCTTGCCGCCCAGACCAAATCTTTGAACCTGAGCAAAAGCCAGCAGCAGCCAGATGACAGCCAGCAGACCCAGCCCCCAATGGCTGTTGTCGGCACCACCTTCACCAAACCCTTCCAGCCAGCGCAGCAGCAGCAACGACAGCAGAATGCCGCCCGTCGCCCAGGCTGCACTCTCCAACAGCAGCGACGCCACAGGGCGCTGCAAGGGGCGCAACATCCACCAGCCGACGAAAAAGCCAATCGTGGCCGAACCGTATACCAATGCCATCTCGGACACCGGAGCCGTATTTGCCCAATCCAGCCCCGGATCAAGCACCAGTCGAACGGTGACGGTGAAGACACCGGCCCAGATGAACCAGCTCATCGGTGGCAAAGTGAACCTGCGATCCAGAACCGCCGCCACCACGACGCTTGCCACCAGCGCCACTGTCAGCGCCGCCGCGCTGAGGACGATGACGCAGGCAAAGACCAAACAGGACAGCGCAGACAAAGTGGTCAACGCAGCACGCATCCTATCCTTTCCGTCGTCGCGCGCAAAACGCTCCGCAAGCACCACCATAAGGACGGCCAGCGCCACGGCGTGCAAAGCCCAGGGGTATGCCCCAATTACAGAAGCCGGATGCCAGCCGACCTCCAGCCCGATCGCCATCGCCGGAGCAAACAGAGCGGCCCCTCCTGCCCAGATCGCGCGAAACTGGCTTGCCTGGGCAGACCGCCACGCCATCAGAATCGAAATCACAGCCCCCAGCGCAACCAACACCGTGACGACCATTGGATAGTCAGCCTCAACCGTTTCCGCATAGGTGACAGCAAAGTCACGAAGAACCACGCCCTGATCAAGCCCATGCGACAAGACATAGAATACAAGCCCAACCGCCGGCAGGACGGTCAAATCCTGAAGTGCGGGTGCATCCTTGGCCCATAGCAACAGGGCCAGCACAAGGGCGGTCAACAAGGTGACACCCAACCAGAACTCGGCCGCCGAATCCGCCCAATGCCAGGACAAGATCGCCGAACTGACTGCAATGGCTCCTGCTGCCAGTCGGGTTGGAAAGTCAGGCCAGGGGCGGGACTTTGGATGGCGGATCATTTGAGAGATCATAGGGCCTGCGTGATCCGGCGATATGCGACGCGCAGGAATAGCCATCACCAAAACCGCCAGTATCAAAGCGGCGACCAGATAACCCGGTTCCGTATTTGGCGCGCCTGCCATCAGCAGCAAGTTCGCCGAATAGGCCCCAAACACGGTCAGAACAGACACCCACGCCCAGCGACGCACCGTGTCGATACCAAGCCCCAAAGCGGCAACCAGCAGGAAATAGGCATAAAGCCACGAGGGGTCCTCGGACGAACCACCGACCATGAACGGGGCCGCGAATGCTCCGACCAATCCGACCGCTGCCAACAAGGGGCCGTGAAACCAACCCAGAACAAGACCAATCAAAGCGACGGCAACCATCCCTGCCAGCGCCGCTTCGGCACCAATCAGGTTGTATAATTGGCGCGCGGCCAGAATTGCCCCGAAAAGGGTAACAAGCCCGGCACCGGAAAAGACAGAAGGCAAATAGGCAGTGGACGCATCCTCATCATCGCCGAACTTCCGGCGCAGGACTTCGCCCGCAACGATCAGAAGTGACCCGAACCCAAGCGCTGCGAAAACCCGGGCCGCCGGAGGCAGCAATCCGTTTTCAACACCGTATTGCACAAGGAAAATCCCGGCCAACGCCAGCGACAAGGCTGAGACCACATAAAACCAGTTTTCGCGCAACCAGGCGCCCAGCGCGGTAAACCGGTCAGAACTGAAAACGACGGCAGGAGAAGGCACCTCCGCCGTCTCAACAGGAGTATCTTCCAGCTGCCGTTTCGGCACGGCCCATGGGGCGGGCCTGCGCGTTTCTTTTGCAACGTCAGGCTGTGGGTCAGGCTCCTTTACCTCGTGGGTTTCAGAGACCACCTTGTCACCTGTCGAGAGGGTTGAAATCCGCGCCTCCAGCTCTGCCACGCGGCGGCGCAATCGGGTTTGCCCAACCATCAGCACGACCAGCATGACCGGGATTGCCAGAACAATCAGGCCGACAAGAACAAGTAGCGATTCCAAAGCAGTCTCCGATCTGCGTCTTGCGGCAAGGCTATCTTGGGGCGGTGACCAATAACAGTCAGGAAAGCCGCAAACCGGCCTAAATCATAGAAAAAGCCGGACGCGCGATCATCAACCACAGGATGACCAACACCGCAAGAAAGGCAGGCACGCCGCAAGCGAACCAAAACCGAAACAAACGGTGATAGTCTTGCGGCAAAGGCGACCCCTGCTCTGCCGCAGTTCGGGCGTAATCCCGCATTCGAAGTTGCACCCAAACCACCGGCAACCAGAAAAGACCGGTCAGCACGTAAAGCACCAGGGACAATGCGATCCATCCTTCGCTTAACGACCACCCAATGCGCCAGGCCAGCAGAGTTCCTGTAATGGGTTGCAAGATGACTGCCGTTGTCGTGAACAAAAGGTCGCCCAGCGCGACGATACCTGCAGTGTGCGCGACGATTTTCGGATCATTGCTGCGATGTGCCATGAGCATGAAAAAGGCAATCCCCGCTCCGGTCCCCAGCAGGACACAGGCACCAATGACGTGCAACCAGCGCAGAATCAGATCAGGGTCCGTCATCGGCTTGCCAACATGGGCAACGCGACTAGGGATAAGACCATCGCGGGCAAGATTTTCACCAGTGGGCCCAGCGGGTCGGTCCACAATTCCGGTGACGTGATTGTGGCGGCAGTCATATAGAACACGGCCACGCCAAACTGAGCCAAACAGGCCCGCACAGCCCATTTACGCCACAGGATGGCCAACCCCAGCGCGACGTCGACCAGAGACCAGAAAACGACGGCAACCATGGCTGCAGGCGCTGACCACCCGGCGCTCGTCAGTACGCCTGAGGCTTTGGACAGGCCCACCAATCCGAACAGGCCCGACAAAACCCAGAACAGGCTGAGTGTCGCAACCACCATAGGCATCAACAGCGTCATTCGTGCAGTAAGGCGGTGTTCGCGTGCGCAGGGAAGCGATGCGTAAATCTCGGGCAAAGGTGAAAACCCGTGCCCCGTGGCGGCCTTGTAAGGCGCGGGATCTCCGATCACGCCGTCCGCCATGACCGTCATCGCCGTGCTGCGCAGAGGTGATCGCCAGCCAAACCAGGCCAAACCATCGGCAAAGGCCGCAACGGCTTTGGTCATAACCGGCGGTAAACTTACTGAGAAACGCGCCGCAGGAAACCCGAGCCATTGCCGGGTGTGGCGCACTACGTCCGACAGACTGTGCGGGCTGTCTTCGACAAGGTCATACGTGCCTTGCGGCAAGCGCCCCGCAATCGCATCGACGACCGTGGCGCAAAGGTCAGGCATCCCCACGCATTGCACGGGTGTGTTGGGATAGGCCAAGGGTTGAACCCACGGCACAGCGGCCAACATGCGCAGCAATGCTGTGCCGCCATAGTCCGTCTGTCCGATGACAAGGCCGGGCTTCAGCACCCAAAGCGGAATGCCCGACGCGCGCAGAGCCTGATCTCCGGCCGCTTTGGAGCGCAGGAAATGCGTGCTTGCCGCAGGTTCCGCACCGATGGCGGAAATCTGGACAATACTGATCTTCATATCCGCGCAAGCATTGGCCAGGGCTGCGATCGCCGTGTGATGCACGGTTTCCAGATCGTCTTTGGCATTGTCCTGCAATGCACCGGCGCAATTCACCACGACATCGACGTTTTCCAACAGACCCAGCCAATCTTGCGTGTGACTAAGATCGCGCATTTCAGCCTGTTTGAGCGGAACTCCCGGCAAAACCCGTGCCCCTTGCGCAAGGTCGCGCACCGCGCCTTGAACCGAGGCACCTTCGGCTTGCAACGCACGTGTAACGGCCGCGCCAATGAAGCCGTAAGCGCCCAAAACCAATACGTTTTGGTCAGACAATTTGAGACGTGGCATCGGTTTTCGCACTCGTTTTTTGCCACTCTACCCAAGTGCTGCATATTGGCCAGCCGCCACAGCCGCGCTGCGACAATTAAGGATGGAACAGAGACCCGACCAGATACGCAATCAGCGCAGCCAGCCCCCCGATCAACAACGTCTCTATCCCTGACCGCCACCATGGGGACAGAGACCAACGACTTTTAAGCGCACCTATCGCAAAGAAGACTCCCATGGTCATCCAGGCAGACATCGCAAATGCGTTCGGAACCGAGGCCAGAAATGGCAGCAAGGGGATCATCCCGGCCACCAGGAAGGCAAAAAATGTGGCCAGCGCCGCCTTCATCGGATGCGGGTCAACACTGCCCAACCCATACTCTCCTTCGATCATCAGGTTGATCCAGTTTTCGTGGCTTGAGGTGATCTCGGCCGTGGCTTCGGTCAAAACGTCGCCCGACAACCCCTTTTGCGCAAGGATCTCGCGGACTTCTTCCCGTTCGCCATCCGGGTAAAGCGCGATGTGGCGTTCCTCGACCGCGCGGATGCGCCGAATGTTGTCCAGTTCGGCCTTGGTTCCCGAGTAATTGCCAGCGGCCATGGAAAACCCGTCAGCCAGTACATTCGCCAAGCCCAACGCGACGATCACAAACGGGGAAAGCCCTGCCCCTGCGACCCCTGCCACGATGGCAAAGGTGGTGACGGATCCGTCGATGCCGCCATAGACAACATCGCGCAACACACCACGACCAGGCGGAGCATTGATCCGTTCGGCGATTTCCTGCGGGCTGTGACCGTGATCCGTCATGGCTGGCTCCTCCGACACTCCTAGTGTGACGAAGGGTAGGCAATGACGCTTTGCTTTGGATCAACCCTTGGAAAACAGGCCCTGCAAGGCGCGTTTGATGATGCCGCGCGTTGACGGTTTGTGCCGTTCAGAGAATGGCAGCGGGCGGCACACCTCCATCGCGGCCACGCCGACACGCGCGCTTAACGCCCCGTTGACCAAACCCTCTCCGAACCGGCGGGACAGTTTGCTGAGAACGGATCCGCCCAGAACAGGCTCCAACAGGTCGTCTCCAACAGCCACCGCGCCGGTGGCAACCAGATGCACAAAAACGGCACGGGTTAGGCGCCAACTGCCCAGCGTGCCCGCCCGACCGCCATAGATTTCCGCGACCCGGCGGATCATCCGAAGCGACGCGGCCAGCGCTGTCACAACATCTGCCAAAGCCAATGGGACTAAGGCGGTGACAGTGGCAACTTGCCGGGCTGCGGCCTCAACCTCGCGGCTGGCGGCTTCGTCCAGCGGTGCCAGAAGTTCATCTTCGGCAAGGCTCAGCAAAGCCGAGGCATCAAATTGATCCCCCATACGCTCCGCCAGTCGTTCGCGACCCCAGCGGGTTTCTTCCCGGCCTTTGTAGAAAGTGATCAGTCGATTGGTAACAACACGGGCCTGTGCCAGATCGGCATCCGCCAAGGCCGTATCCGCCGCGCGGCGCATTCCGTCGACCCGCGACAATCGCCCCAAAGCTGCCAATTCGCGGATCGCAATGATCAATCCAACCAACACCAATGCCGCCAGCAGGCCAACTACGACCCACCCCAGAACTGGCGTCCGCGCCACCAGTGAAGTTGCAAAATCCCAAGCTGCGACAGAGATTGCCGCGCCAACAACAGCCAAGGCCAGCCCCCAAAACCAACGCGCCAAGGCGGATGGTTTTCGGGCGGCAAGCCTTGCAGCGCTCTGCATCGCCTGCCCCTGAGGCTGCGCGATATCTGGCACCGGAGGGGCCTGTGCTACATCAGCGGCGGGCTCATCCGTTTCAAGATCGATCAGAACCGGGCCTTTAGCCATGGGTCATACCTTTGCTGTGCCAGACAAATCTAATGTCCGGTAGGTTTTCGTCATTTTCCGCACCATCGCTACGCGCCGCCTCGGAAAAACCGTTGCGTTCGTAAAATTTGCAAGCGCCTGTGTTGGCCTGAAACGCAAACAAGCTAAGCCGGGTTTGGCGCGATTTCGCGTGATCGAGCAGTTGTTGCCCGATCCCCCGCCCTCGTGCCTGCGCATCCAGATAGAGCGAGTGGATTTCGGTACCGTTGAGCGCCAGAAAACCAATCACGCCCACGTCACTTTCCGCCACGGTCACCCAATCCTGATCGATCATTTTACCGCAAAAGGCGATGGTTTCAGCGCAACTGTGCAGATTTGGCATCCAGTCATTTTCCACGGTGAAACCGTGCAGGATTGTCCCGATGGTACCGGCATCTGTGGAACGTGCAGGGCGTAAAATGACAGTCACAACCTGTCTCCGATCAGGAACTGGGCTGCGCGGTCCAAACGGATATGCGGTGGACCATCGCCGGGTTTCAGGGTCAGATGCGCAGGGGCAAATGCCATGAACCCATAATCCTCATCCAACCAACTATCCGCCCCGTTTCGCGCCGGACCTAAAAGATGCGCTGGGTCTTCGGGCAATTCGCCGGGATAGAACGCAGCCTGTTTCCCGCTGTCTAACAAGGTGCCCCTCACGCACGGCAACTCTACCCCATTGTGGCGGCGCATCTCTTCTGTCGTGGCGCGCAGCGAGGCCAATGACAGAGCTGCTGTCTGAGCGCCCGCAAAATTCGCGCGGTCTCGTGCCTCGCGCGTTAACGCTTCGATGATTGCAGTCATGCGGGGGTGTTGCGTGTGGTGCAAATGGTCGGCTTTAGTCGCCGCAAACAGGATGCGTTCGACCCGCTTTCCCAACAGCAACTGGCTGAGCCACGCGTTCCTGCCCGGACGAAAAGCCGACAGGATATCGGCCATCGCGCGGCGCATATCCTCAACCGCCTGCGGGCCTTTGTGGATCGCGCCCAGCGCGTCGACCAAAACCACCTGCCGGTCGATGCGCGAAAAGTGGTCGCGAAAAAAGGGTTTCACCACCTGAGATTTGTAAGCCTCAAATCGCCGCTCCATCTCACGCTGAAGAGTTTTACGGCGTGATGGTCCGGACAGAGCCAAAGGCGCAAAGGTCAAAACCGGTGAGCCCGCCAGATCACCCGGCAATAGAAACCGCCCCGGGGTGCAGTCATAAAAACCAGCGTCACGTGCCTGATTGAGATACGCCGTGAACGATGACGCCAGAGCTTGCGCCGTCGGCTCGTCATGCGCACCAGACGGGTCTGTGGCCTTGACCTGCGCCAGATACTCGACTGCCTCAGCACGGGTCTCGATGCGCGTCAGTGTCTCTTGCGACCAATCTTCGTAAGATTTGTCCAACAAAGCCAGATCCAGCAGCCACTCACCGGGGTAGTCCACGATGTCCAGATGCACAGTTCGCGGCCCCTGCAACCCGGCAAGTAACCCTGCGGGGCGCGCCTTGAACGACAAACGCAGTTCGGACACAGCGCGGGTGCTGTCGGGCCAATGCGGCGTGGGGCCCGTCAGAGCGGACAGTTGGGTTTCATAGTCGAACCGGGGTACCGTATCGTCCGGCTGTGGTTGCAGATAGGCGGCGTTTATCCGCCCTTCTTGCTGCGCGGTCAGGCCGGTCATGCGACCCCGATCCAACAGGTTTGCCACCAGCGAGGTGATGAAAACCGTCTTGCCCGATCGCGCCAACCCGGTGACACCCAGACGGATGACCGGCTCAAAAAACGTCTCGGACACGGTATCGCCGATGGTTTCAACGCCACGCACAAGACTGTCTGCCAGTGATGAGATGACCAAACTGTCGCCCCGCAATTTTCGTTTTACCCAAGATAGGTAGAGGGTGCGGCACATACCAGCGCTTTCGCCCCCTTGCCCGTTCCGGCCTCGCGCGTTACCAGCGGCGCATGCCCAGATATGCGTTAAAAGTCGAATACCAAGGGGAACCGTTTGCCGGATGGCAGCGGCAAAAGGATCAGCCGTCCGTTCAGGGGGCCATTGAAGAGGCTCTGTCGCGTATTCAGCCGGGTGCGCATACAATCGCCGCCGCAGGTCGCACCGATGCCGGGGTTCACGCGCTTGGCCAGGTTGCCCATTGCGACATGGCCAAGGACTGGGACCCGTTCCGCCTGTCCGAAGCGCTGAACTATCACCTCAAACCGCTGCCCGTGGCGATTGTGAAGGCCGCTCGGGTCGATGAGGATTGGCACGCACGCTTTTCAGCGGTCGAACGGCAATATCTGTTCCGCATCCTGATGCGCCGCGCCCCGGCAACGCATGACCGGGGGCAGGTCTGGCAGATCAACCATCGATTGGATGTCGACGCGATGCAAGACGGGGCAAACATGCTGCTGGGACGGCATGATTTCACCACGTTCCGGTCTTCGATCTGTCAGGCGGCGAGCCCGGTCAAAACTCTGGATGAGCTACGGGTCGAGCAGGTTCAGGGCTTTTCCGGCCCCGAGGTGCATTTCCACGTGCGCGCCCGATCTTTCCTGCACAATCAGGTCCGCAGTTTCGTGGGTACGTTGGAACGTGTCGGGGCTGGAGCCTGGACGCCCGAAGATGTGCGTGACGCGTTGAACGCTGCCGACCGTGCGGCCTGTGGGCCGGTCTGCCCGCCGCAGGGGCTGTATCTGGCGCGGGTTGGCTACCCTGAACCGGTGTTCGACTAAATCGCGCGCATCAGCAGACCACCGGCAATCACTGCAATGACAAGCCCCGCAACCAGTTCGATGGTCGGGGCCAGCACGGACGCAAAGCGTGTGGCTGAGGCTGAGGCCAGCAACCCCCCGCGCAGGCCGAAAGAGGTCCACCCGACCAGCGTTGTGACTGTGGCCGTGCCCAGCGCCATTGCAAAAGCCCCGGCGACACCAACCATTGCAATGCCCATCTGCCAGGTCAGGATCAGCACGAACAAAGCACCCGTACAGGGCCGCGCGGCAATGCCTGCAATCAGGATCATAGCCTCGCGCAGAGTGCCCACATTTGCGACCTCTTCCGCCGTTGGTCCATGCCGATGGCCACAATCCGAGCAGACACCGTCATCATGGTGATGATGATGCGCATGATCGTGGTGGTCATGATGATGGTCGTGATCGTGTTGGTGCGCGTTGGCGTGGTGATCGTGAGCATGGTCATGATCATGCGTCGGTTGGCTCTTTTGACGCCGCGCAAAACTGCGCAAAGCACGGAACACCAGCCACAACCCGATCAAAGCAATCGCGCCATAGCTTATAGGGGCCATGACCTGTTCGGTCGCGTCGACAAGGCTTTGGCGAGACATCTGAAACACCAATACCCCGGCATAGACTAGAACGATGGCCGTCACGGCCTGCCCTAGGCTGGATAGCACGCTGATCGCCGACAGCCGCCAGAAAGCCACGCGCCGACCCAGCCCATACCCGCCGATCAGAACCTTACCGTGACCGGGGCCGATGGCATGAAAGAAACCATACGCGAAGCACACGGTCAGCAGCGTGGCGACGGCCTGCGGCTGCTCGGCGCGTGCGGCGCGCAGCGAGCGGGCGATCTGGTTCTGAAACTCGCGTTGCTCGCCCGCCGCCCAGGCTGCAAGTGAGTCAAACCCGCCACTGCCCCAGAACCAGAGCAGCAGTCCACAGGCAAGGGCGACCGGAACAATCAGGTAGCGGGACATGAAATACGAATCTCGGTTGCAAAGTTCTCTCCGACCAGAGGAATGTCGTTTTCCTCAAGGTCGTAGTCTGCATCCAGCGTCAGCAGAAACGCCTGCATTTGGGCCAACTGACCGTCAATATCCGGATCGAAACGTTCCATCTGGCAGGTGGAGGCGCCTGTGACAATGACAGGGCGTGTCACTTCGTAGGCTGTGTAATAGGTCTCATCGAACGCCTTTGCCGACAAGGCGCTGGCTGGAACCGCACCGCCTTCGACCGCCCGCAGATGCGTTGTGACGATGCGGCCATCTTCGGTTGTTGCATGAGGGGACAGCGGGCCCGAAAGGGCAACTTGCGCTCCTCCTGCCGTCACAACCAGATCGCCGTTATACCCTTCGATCCATTGCGCATCGAACCCGGTAAGGATCTCTTCTTCGCCTTCGGTCAACGCGCCATCACCGTCCTGATCCAACCGCATGTCTTCCAGTTGAAGCAAGGAAAACAGCTCATCATAGGCCCAGGTCACTCGGACATGGGTCAAGTGCCCACTTTCATCCACGATGAACTCAAGCCCGGTGTCGATAAACACGTGCGGGTGAGCCAAGGCCGGGAGAGGCAGGCAACAGGTTATAGCGGCAAGCATCCAACGCATGATCGCAAGATAGGTCTGCCGATCTTCGGCGGCAACGGCTTTTACAGTCAGGATGCAAAAACCAGCCGAGTGTCAGCCCGGAGGGAACAATATCAGTGTCTGCAATGCGGTTCCAACCGGACCTTGCGTGTCATACAACACCGATTTTGACATCCCGATGCCAGACGGCTGCCAATGCGAGACAGAGTCCGAGGCCAACCAGTCGGAAACCGGCTCTCGGTGGATGTTCACTGTCAGGTCGGTATTCATGAATCCCATTTCCGAGGTTGGCGCGTTCCATGAGATACCATTGCCGCAATCTGCAAGCGGGCACAGGGCCTGAATGGGCGATTGCACCTCACCCTGCAAAAGCTGCGGTGTCCGCATCCAAACCGTTTTAGGCCCAGCGCCCTGCCTGCCGCCTTTCGGATACCGAATATCGCTGTAATGGGCAAAACCGGGCAGCTCGTGGCGAATCTCGCCAATTGGAAACGGGCCGTCGACAGCATCCTCGATCCGTGGGGCGATGCATTCGACATTCGCAACCGGTCCAAGATCGCGACGCACCAGATGCATGGTCGAGGCCGTTGCACATAGCACGTCGTTCAAATCGTGAACCGTAACGCGCGTGGTGGCCAACGTCTTGGTGTGGCGCGTTGTTTCTGCCGCAACCCGCAAACCGGCCAGCGGTAAGGGGCGTAACAGGTCGACAGTCAGACGGGTCAACATCTTTTCCGAACCGATTTCGGTTTCCGCCGCGCGTACGATCAAACCACTCACTGGTCCTGCATGGCAGTGATCGGCAGACCACGGCCCACGTGCGGGATCGTTGCCGACAAATGCCCCGTCTTCTTGTTGACTAAAATAGGCTTTGTCGGAGAAATCGAGCGCTGCTGCCATAGGCCCCCTCAGATCTTTTCCTGCGTGTATTTCTTTAGCTCGGCCCGTGCGACCTGACGGCGATGCACCGCATCTGGCCCATCGGCCAATCGCAGGGTCCGCACATGGGTCCAGGCCGTCGCAAGCGGTGTGTCCTGACTTATGCCCTGCGCACCGAACATCTGCACTGCTTCGTCGATCACTTTCAGCGCAACTTGTGGTGCAACGACCTTGATCTGGCTGATCCATGGCGCAGCGGCACGCGCGTCACCCTGATCCATGTACCAAGCGGCTTTCAGGCACAGCAGCCGGGCCATTTCGATCTCCATCCGGCATTCGGCGATGATGTCGTAATTGGCCCCAAGCTGCGCCAGTTTCTTGCCAAACGCTTCGCGTTGCAGCGATCGTTTGCACATCTGCTCCAGCGCGCTTTCGGCCTGCCCGATGGCGCGCATGCAGTGGTGGATACGGCCCGGCCCAAGGCGACCTTGCGCAATCTCGAACCCGCGTCCTTCGCCCAGCAGGATGTTTTCGGCCGGAACGCGTACGTTGGTAAACCGGATATGCATGTGGCCGTGAGGTGCATCATCGTGGCCATAGACCTGCATGGGGCGCAGAACCTCGATCCCTTCTGCATCCGCAGGCACCACGATCATCGACTGCCGCTTGTGCTTGGGCTGTTCGTCGCCGCCGGTTTTGACCATGACGATATAGACCTTACACCGCGGGTCGCCCGCGCCCGAAGACCACCATTTCTCGCCGTTCAGGACATAGTCATCCCCGTCCCGAACACATGACATCGACACATTGGTTGCGTCAGACGAGGCCACGTCAGGCTCGGTCATCAAATAAGCAGATCGGATTTCACCTTCGAGCAGTGGCTTCAGCCATTGCTCTTTCATCTTCGCGGAACCGTAGCGTTCGAAAACTTCCATATTTCCGGTATCCGGGGCCGAGCAGTTAAACACTTCGGCCCCAAGCGGGGTCTTGCCCATTTCTTCGGCGAAATAGGCGTATTCCACGGTGGTCAGGCCAAACCCCTTGTCGCTATCGGTCAGCCAGAAATTCCACAGCCCTGCCGCCTTGGCCTTGGCCTTCAAACCTTCAAGAATTTCGGCTTGGCGCTGTGTGTATTGCCAGCGGTCGCCCTTGTTGATTTCGGCGTGGTATTCTTCCTCCAGCGGCATAATCTCATCACGGATCATTTCCGAAACACGTTCCAGAAGAACGCGGTTTTCCTCGCGCAGGGTAAATGACATGTTCACGGATGCATCCTCCTCAGGCGTCGGAACCGGGCTATACTTTTGCTGCAAGGATGGCTTAACTGCCCCGAGCCTGTCCACCACAGTGACGGGACGTCACCACACCAAATTCTACGCAGGAGCCGCGCATGGCGTTGTTGATCGAAACCGGGTTGTCCGATTGGATAGGCGATGAAGAAATTGCTGCCAAATTGAAGGTGGCAGCGCCGGATGCGGATATCCGCACGCCCCAAACGCTTGGGAACCCGGAAGACATCACGATGCTCGCGCTGGTCGGCATGCAAAGCGACCATCCCGCGCGATTGCCCAACCTGAAACTGGTTCAGAAGTTGGGGGCCGGCGTGGAAACCATTGTCAGCCACCCCGATCTTCCGGCCCATGTCCGCATCGCGCGCCTGAAGCCGGATGCCCCTGCACAGGGCATTGCCGAGTGGTTTGTGGCATACATCCTGCGCGCCCAACGACACATGGCGTTCCACGAGGCTGCCCAATCCCGGGCGGAGTGGTCGCCGCGAGAGCCGATCTTTACACCTGACACTGTCGTTGGCGTCCTGGGTCTGGGTCATATCGGGGCCCGTACTGCCCTGATGCTGCGGGCCGTCGGGTTTCAGGTTATGGGCTGGAGCCGTACAGCCAAATCCATAGAAGGTGTGACCTGTCTGCACGGGCAAGACACCCTGCCTGACCTTTTGGGGCAATGCGATCATGTGTGCGCGATTTTGCCTTCGACGCCTCAGACGGTTGGTTTGTTCGATGCAAAAACACTGGCCACGATGAAGACCGGCAGCCAACTGCTAAACGCAGGGCGCGGCGATCTGATTGACGAAGCCGCCCTGATCGAAGCGCTGGATAAAGGCACACCCGGTCATGCCGTGCTGGACGTTACATCGGTGGAACCACTGCCGCAGGACAGCCCGTTATGGGCCCACCCCGGCGTCACGATCACGCCGCATGTATCCGGGTGGCATTTGGGTGACGCGCTTTCAGACGTCGCCGAGAACTTTAAACGGCTCAACTCTGGCGCGCCCTTGCTGCATGAAGTGGATCGGGCGCAGGGCTATTGAGGCCGTTGCCGCAGATCAGGGTGTGAGAATCCAGTTGCCATTGCCGTCGTTGCACCGGCGCGTTCTGATCTCGCGGCTCTGATCTCCGCCTTCCGGCTGAACGACGTGCTGAAGGCTAACGCAGTTACCCTGCACATTTTGCACCCGGATCGTGCCTTTCGATCCGGTATCGTCGTTTTTCCAGGCCCGTTCTTGACCCACAGATGGCGTACCACTGGTCAGCATCGTGTTCGCGGTTGCGTTGACCACTTCGAAATCCGCAGGCGACAAGCCCATTTCAGCAATGATTCGCGATAGTGGCTTGGCGTCTGCCAAACCAGTCATGAAAAGAACACCAAAAGCGGCGATTGCGGGCAAAAACTGGGCTTTCATAGCGGCCTCACAGAACTGAAATCATTTGTGTCCAAGGATATACCTCTGCCGCAGCAGGGCCAAGCCCCAGACGTCGACCTTCAAATTATCCCGAACAAACCTATCGCGCGGGTGGACCTATCTGCGCCCGGTCTTTGCGCCCATAGTGCCTGTCAAACGACCCCGAGGCTCATGATGACCAACCCAACTTATTTCGCTCCGACCGGGGGCCATCCCGGTCAGGACCAACTGTTGACCGACCGCGCCATGTTCACAAACGCTTATGCGGTCATCCCCAAAGGCACGATGCGTGACATCGTCACCAGTTCCCTGCCGTTCTGGGAAGGCACGCGCCTGTGGGTTCTGTCGCGCCCGCTCAGTGGTTTCGCCGAGACATTCTCGCAATACATCATGGAGGTACAACCCGGCGGTGGCAGCGACCAGCCTGAAACCGAAGCGCAGGCCCAGGCCGTTCTTTTTGTGGTCGAGGGGGCTGTCAACTTAACCCTGAATGCCAAAAAACATGTATTGGAAACAGGGGGCTATGCCTATATTCCACCGGGAAGCGACTGGACATTGCACAACACGAGCGATGCGGTGGCACGCTTCCATTGGGTCCGCAAAGCCTATCATGCAGTACCCGGGCTGCCTTTGCCTGATCCGATCATAACCAACGAGCGTGACGTGACACCGGTTGAAATGCCCGGAACACAGGGCCGCTGGTCCACCACGCGGTTTGCCGATCCTCAGGACCTGCGCCATGACATGCATGTGAACATCGTCAATTTCGAACCCGGCGGGGTCATCCCGTTTGCCGAGACCCATGTGATGGAGCACGGGCTCTATGTGCTGGAAGGCAAAGCCGTCTATCGCCTCAATCAGGACTGGGTCGAGGTCGAAGCGGGCGACTATATGTGGCTGCGCGCCTTCTGCCCGCAAGCCTGTTATGCGGGTGGTCCGGGGCGGTTCCGGTATCTGCTGTATAAGGACGTCAACCGGCACATGCCGTTGTCTTTGCCTTAGGGTAAACAGGTGGCTCGCAAAGGTGTGCCGTGAATTTGTGGCTGCGGGGCTTCACACACGCGCCGGAATTTGCTGAAATCCAAGCAAATTCTGATTTTGAGCATTGGAGATTGTTCCATGAAACTGCGCCCTGCCCTGCTGGCCATTGCCGCAATCGCCGCATCTGCGACCCTTTTCACCTCGCCCCTTTCCGCCAAGGAAGAGACTAAATCCGTGTTCGTCATGAGCCGCACCTGGGCGGTGACCCAAGTCTCGGACGCGCCGGTTGTGTACCGCGCCACGCGTGACAACAACAATCTCAACCCGTTTGGCCCCCCACCACGTTTGCGCACCCTTCAGGCCATCGCCGCCATTCAGCAGGCAACCGGATGCAAACCCATTGTGGCCAGTATGTATCAGAACATCTCGGGTCAGTTCTTCTCGCAGGTCAGCTGCAACTGACAGTAGGTCAGTTAGGGCATTGAGGTCGCCCGAACGGCCTGCCATAGCTTGCGCATGAAACTCGCGATTAACGGATTCGGCCGCATCGGCCGTACGATCCTGCGGCAGGTTCTGGCCTTGCCGGAGGGGTCAGATATCGAGCTGGTGCTGATTAATGACATCGCACCGCTGGAAACTTGCGCCTACCTGTTCAAATACGACAGCACGTTCGGCCCATACCCGGGCGATGTGTCCGAAGGGGATGCCGCGCTGATTGTGGATGGGCGGACGATTCCCATGACCCACAGTGCCGACCTGACCCGCGTTGATCTGTCGGGTGTCGACGTGATGCTGGACTGCACGGGCATTGCCCGCAGCTCTGACGTTGCGCGTCGCGGTCTGACCGCGGGCGCGGGTAAAGTGCTGATATCTGGACCTTCGCCTGCAGCGGATGTGACTGTTGTTCTGGGCGCAAACGAGGATCAATTGGGCAGCGCGAGGATCGTGTCCAACGCCTCGTGCACCACCAACGGGCTGGCACCGCTGGTCAAGATGATCGACGACATCGCAGGCATTGCCTCTGGCCACATGACCACCATCCACTGCTACACCAATAGCCAACCGATGGTGGACGCGCCGCGGGGCGACCTCGCCCGATCGCGGGCCGGTGCGCTGTCAATGGTCCCCACGACGTCAAGCGCCATGCATCTGATCGATGTGGTCCTGCCGCATCTGGCCGGGCGCATTTCCGGTGCGGCGGTCCGTGTACCGACGGCCAGCGTTTCCGCCGTGGACCTAATCGTGACACTTGAGCGGGGCCTCAGCATAAGTGCTTTTGACCAAGCGCTGAAAAAGGCTGTTTCGGCCTCGCCCGTGCTTGGCTGGACAGATTTGCCGCTGGTCTCGTCCGACCTGCGCGCCCGTCCGGAATCCTTGGTCATTGCCGGGCCGGAAACCCGCATGGTCGGGGAAAACCAGGTTCGGATCTTCGGCTGGTACGACAATGAATGGGGCTTTTCGGCCCGGATGCTGGACGTCGCCCGACTGATGGCGACGGAGTAGCCGGATCGCGGCCCAAAAGAATGGCACGTGATCCGGCAAGGAACGGGTTACTTGTGCCCAGGCAGGCTGCCTGCACCATGCCCGGACATCCCACCAGATACTTCTTCTGTGGCTTCGTCAGTCAGTTCTTCCGGCAGGATGAGGTTGAGTACGATCGCAATAACCGCCGCCGGCAGAAGGCCACTTTTCATCAGGATACCCAGTGTATCCGGCAAGTGCTGAACCGCGTCAGGTTCAAGCTGCAACCCAAATCCTATGGACAGAGAGATCGCAAAGATCACCATGTTGCGCCTGTTCCAGTCTACATCTGACAGCATCGAAATACCCGCAGCCACGACCATCCCGAACATGACAATGACGCCTCCGCCCAACACCTCAATCGGAATGGTCCGAATAATTGCACCGACCTTGGGAACCAACCCGCACAGGATCAGGAACAAGGCACCAATGGTCACGACATGGCGACTCATCACGCCTGTCATCGCGATCAGACCGACATTCTGACTGAAGGACGTGTTGGGCAAGCCACCAAACACGCCAGCCAGTGCCGAACCGAAACCGTCAGCATAGGTTGCACCAGCAATCTCTTCATCCGTTGCCTCACGCCCTGCGCCCCCCTTGGTCACACCCGAAACGTCACCCACCGTTTCGATGGCCGACACAAAGGCCATGAGGCAGAAACCAATCACGGCCGCAAATGAGAATTCAAACCCGTATTTGAACGGAACAGGCAGAGCAAACGCCGAAGCGCGACCCCAGCTTGTACCAATCGCTTCAAAGGTCACCATCCCGACCATCAATGCATAAAGGTATCCAACCGCCAGACCAATCAGGACAGCTGAAACTGAAAGCATGCTCCTGGCGAAGAATTTCAACGCAAGCGTTACAACAACAACGACCATCGCTGCTGACCAGTTCAGCATTGACCCGTACTCTGGCGTACCGATTGCCGGAACCCCTCCGGCAGCGTACTGGATGCCAACCTTGACCAACGCCAGACCGATCATCGTGACCACAAGACCGGTCACCAGCGGCGGCAGAGCGAAGCGTATCTTACCGATGACAGCCCCCAGACAGGCATGGAACACACCGCCGATGATCACGCCCCCGAACAAAGCTGCCAACCCGTCGACCCCTTTACCCGCCACAAGCGGGATCATAATTGGCAGAAAGGCGAAACTTGTCCCCTGAACAATCGGCAACGCAGCCCCAACCGGACCCAGAGTGACCGTCTGCAACAATGTAGCCACGCCAGCGAACAGCATCGACATCTGGATCAAGTACAAAAGCTCTGGGAAATCGGGCGAGTTCGAACCAAACCCAAACCCAGCTGCGCCTGCGACAATGATTGCAGGTGTCACGTTTGAGACAAACATCGCCAGAACGTGCTGAATACCCAGTGGAATCGCCTTGTGTAGCGCGGGTGTAAAATTCGGATCCCGAAGTTGTTCGGGTGTTCCAATTGAAGTTTCGGCCATGGGCACTGTCCTCTCAGTCAGAGTTCACGGGGGTATTGCCGCTTATCCCGCGGCTTCGTTGGGTTTCGGCACCACCTCGTAAGGTGTGTCGAACCAGTGTTCTTCCAGATTTGATCCGGTGCCGATCCTGTCCACCACCGCGAACAGACCTGGGCCATGTAGAGGTGTCAGAACGCCATGCCACGTACCGCGGTGGTAATTCACCATCTGGCCCGGCTTGGTTATGAACGCGCGCGGAACGCCGGGTTCCCCGGCATTGTCGGCAGCGACGATCACCAGAAAGGACTGATGCGTCATGGGAATGAATGCCTGACTGCCATCTGGATGGCGCTCGACCATCTCAAGCGTGTAGGGCAGCGCACGGGGGTTGGCGTTGAACAGGCTCAGCCCGGCCCAGCCATCAGAGAAATCCAACTGCGCGCGGTCGTGAAACCGCCCGCATTGCCCTTGATTGATAATCTTGTCGGGCGGGCCAGACGCCTCAATCAAATCGCCAAAAGGGGCAAAAGCGTCTGCCGAGATTATTTCTGTTACGATCTGCCGGGTCATGCGGGCAACACATCCCGCAATCGAAACTCGGCGATCCGTTCAACCTGACGGCAGGCTTCGGCAAATTCCGTTGCGCGATCCTGTTCAATACGTCGCTGGAAGGCTTCTAGGATCGACGCCTTGTTATGGTCCCGTACCGCAATGATAAAGGGAAACCCGAAGGTCTGCGTATAGCGTTGGTTCAGATCGGTAAACGCATCTCGCTCGGCATCGGTCAGCGCGTCCAACCCGGCCGAGGCTTGCTCTGACGTGCTTTCCTGTGTCAGCCGTTTGGCCTGCGCCAGCTTGCCCGCCAGATCCGGATGTGCGGTCAGAACGCCCAGGCGCTCGTCTTCTGAAGCCGAGCGGAACATGCGCGTCAGCGCGTTGTGCAACCCACCAGCAGTGTCATGTGCCGGGCCCAGCTCCAGATCAAAGGCGCGTTCAGCAATCCAGGCCGAATGCTCAAAGATGCCGCCAAATGCCTCGACGAAGTTCTTGCGGTCCATCTGTGACGGACGCACGCGATGCACCGGCGGATGGGTGGTTGCCCAGTGCTGCGCGATTTGCAAACGCGTGGCGAACCAGACGTCGGAAAAGCCCCGCGCGTAATCCAGAAACCGTTTCAGCGCCATCACACGCCCAGGACGGCCAATCAGGCGGCAGTGCAAACCGATCGAGAGCATCTTGGGAACGCCGGCCTCGCCTTCAGCATACAGCGCGTCGAAACTGTCTTTTAAGTACGAGAAAAACTGATCGCCCGAATTGAACCCTTGCGGGGTGGCAAAACGCATGTCGTTGCAATCCAGCGTGTAAGGCACGATCAACTGATCCCGCCCTCCGGTCTGCATCCAATAAGGAAGATCGTCCGCATAGGTGTCGGCGACATAGGCAAACCCGCCCTCTTCCGCGACCAAACGCACCGTGTTTTCGGAACAGCGCCCCGTATACCAGCCGCGTGGACGCTCACCGACAACTTCTGTGTGCAGACATATGGCCTCGGCGATTTGTGCGCGTTCTTCTTCCGGGGCCATATCCTTGTGTTCGACCCATTTGAGGCCGTGGCTGGCAATTTCCCAACCAGCGGATTTCATCGCCGACACCTGATCGGGCGAACGCGCCAGGGATGTGGCCACGCCATAAACCGTGATCGGAAGATCCTTCATCAGCCGATGCAAACGCCAAAAACCGGCGCGTGCGCCATATTCATAGATCGACTCCATATTCCAATGCCGCTGACCCGGCCACTGCGCGGCTCCCACGATCTCGGACAAAAACGCCTCGGACGCGTAATCGCCGTGCAGAACGCAGTTCTCGCCGCCTTCCTCGTAGTTCAACACAATCTGAACGGCCAACTTGGCCCCGCCCGGCCATTTCGCCTGCGGAGGGTGTGCTCCGTATCCGATCATGTCCCGGGGGTAACGCGGCGGCTGCATGGTATGGTCCATTTCTATTTCTGTTTCCACCAGACTTACCTCAGAACACAGCCTTTGATTATCAAATCAATCCGAACGCTGTTTCCGGTTCTTTCGGCATTTCAACTGTTTCGGACTTTGCGCCAGACTGTCAAAAATCAAAAGGCACATGATAGGAGAGACCGGTGGCAGGCTATTTGACAACCCATGTTCTGGATACGGCACGTGGTTGCCCCGCCGAGGGGCTGAAAATCGCGCTTTACGGCGTGTCTGGCAACTCTCATCGTAAGCTGGTTGAGATGGTAACCAACGCGGATGGCCGCACCGACAGCCCAATAATGCCGCAGGACGCATTTAAAACCGGCACCTACGAACTGATCTTCTTTGCAGGGGATTACCTGCGTGCGACAGGTCAGGACGGAGACGATCCCTTGTTTCTGGATCAGGTTCCTATCCGGTTCGGCATGTCCGATGCAGAGGCACATTACCATGTCCCGCTTCTGCTTTCGCCCTACGGCTATTCGACCTATCGCGGGAGTTGATTGAGAGCCAGGAGTCTTAGGCGGGTAGCTCAGCACTTCGAACGATTTTTCCGATCCTTTCGATCATGAAGTCCATGAACAGGCGCGCCTTCGGATCTTGATGTCGCCGGTGCGTGTAAAGACATGCCATCTGCACTGGAACCGGTGGAGTTGCGGTTGCAACCGGAACAAGACGCCCGGATTTCAAGTGTTCGGCGACCTCAAAAACGGGTTTCATTGCAATCCCTTGCCCTGACAAAGCCCAATCCGTCAACACGTCTCCGTCATCACATTCGAACCGACCCGACACCGCAAAACGTTTCGGTCCCTCGGGGGTTTCCAGCATCCATTGAAACTCAGCCGCTCCCGGAAAGCGCAGGTTCAGGCATTCATGTTTGTCGGCGACCAGATCAGCCCCGGTTGTTGGCATTCCACGACGCGACACGTAGTCGGGGGCGGCACAAAGCACCCGCTGACAATCTGCGATCTTACGGATGCGCAGGGTGCTGTCTTCGGGTTGGCCGATAAAGAACGCCAAATCCAGCCCTTCGGTTGTCAGGTCGACAGACCGGTCCGTCAGGCGCAAGCGCACGTCTACTTCTGGGTACGCAGCCAGAAAATCAGGAACATGCGGCGCCAGCAGACGGCGACCCACCCCCAGCGGCGCCGCCGCAAACAATGATCCACGTGGGGCTTCGGTCAGATGGGTCACCTTAGCCTCGGCATCATCCACCGCGTCCAGAACCGCTACCGCACCGGGATAAAACGCTTTGCCTTGCTCGGTCGGAGACAGATTGCGGGTCGTACGCTGAAAAAGGCGTACGCCTAAGTGATCCTCAAGCTGAGAAATCCGCGCCGAAGTCACAGCCGGAGAAATCCTCAGGTCTCGCCCTGCGGCGGACATGCTGCCCAGATCGTAGACCCTGACAAAGGTGCGGATATTATCGAGATAGGACATCTTTTCGTTTTTTTTGATACAGTTTGACAATATACGGGAATACCGAAGAAAAGCCTGTTTGCCTAGTGTGGTGGCAACCAATCGGAGACCTCTGAAATGTACGACTTTGCCGTGTTCTGGGACTGGATGGCGTTTGCCGTGCGCTGGTTGCACGTGATCACCGCCATGGCCTGGATCGGATCCTCATTTTATTTCATCGCGCTCGACCTGGGTCTGAACCGCAATATTCCGGGTCCGGCAGATGGCGAGGAATGGCAAGTGCATGGCGGCGGCTTTTACCATATCCAAAAGTATCTGGTGGCCCCCGAACGGATGCCCGATCACCTCACCTGGTTCAAATGGGAAAGCTATGCGACCTGGCTGAGCGGTGCGGCGCTGCTGATGATCGTCTACTGGGTCGGTGGAGAGTTGTATCTGATCGATGCGGAAAAGGCCGATCTGGCGCTATGGCAAGGCATTCTGATCTCGGCTGCTTCGCTGACCGTTGGATGGCTGGTCTATGATTTTCTGTGCAAATCAGGGCTTGGGGAACGCCCAACCTTGCTGATGGTCCTGTTGTTTGTGCTGCTGGTGGCCATGGGTTGGGGGTACAATCAGATCTTCACCGGGCGCGCGATGATGCTGCATCTGGGCGCGTTTACGGCCACGATCATGACGGCAAACGTGTTCTTCATCATCATGCCCAATCAACGCATTGTGGTGGATGATCTGAAAAACGGGCGCACGCCGGATCCAAAATACGGCAAAATCGCCAAGCTGCGCTCGACCCACAACAACTACCTGACGTTGCCCGTCCTGTTCCTGATGCTGTCGAACCATTACCCGCTGGCTTTTGCGACGGAATACAACTGGATCATCGCTGCGCTGGTTTTCCTGATGGGCGTGACCATCCGGCACTATTTCAACACCCGCCATGCCCGGGCTGGCAATCCCACCTGGACGTGGCTGGCCACCGCACTGCTGTTCATTGCCATTATGTGGCTGTCGACGGCCCCCATGTACCAGCCGCTGGAAGAGGCAGAGGCACAGCCGCTAACTCCATATGAACAGAAATTTGCTGATGCGGACGGGTTCGAAGACGCCCATGACATTGTTCTTGGGCGTTGTTCAATGTGCCACGCGCGCGAGCCGGTCTGGGAGGGCATTCTCTGGGCCCCGAAAGGTGTGCTTTTGGAAACCGAGGCCGATATCGCCCGAAACGCGCAGCAAATCTATTTGCAGGCTGGTGTGACGCACGCGATGCCTCCGGCAAACGTAACCTATATGGAACCTGAAGACCGTCAGGCCATCATCCGATGGGTGCGCAACGCCGGACTGTAGCACAAACGCAATTTGCCCTAAATTTTCGCGTTTGGCGCATAATATCTTTCCCAGATCGCATTCAGATGCTCTAACCTGAATGCAAAGGACCGTGGCAAACGCGGTGTATGATATTTGGAACTGGGACATTTGGGGCAATTCATGCAAGGGAGCAAGCCGCAAGGCCGTCTGAGGCGCTGGCTGAGTATCGCTGTTGTGGCGTTGGCTCCAAACGTGTCACTGGCATTGGAAACCTCTCTTACAGCACCGGGAGCGTCCAAAGAACTGGTGGAGCGCCTGAAAGAGACGTCATCCGTAACCACCGCCGAAGAGCGGGGCCTGGATACCCCGCTTGAAATCCTGTCGGCCGCATTGTCGGATTATCGCACGATTGTGCAGATCCTGTATGACGAGGGGTATTTCAGCCCGGTCGTCAGCATCAAACTCGACGGTCAGGAAGCTGCGGAAATGAGTTCGCTGACCGTACCTGCAAAGATCGACCGTGCAGCAATTAACATTGAAACCGGGCCCAGCTTTAAGTTCGGCACTGCCACTGTACAGCCTTTGGCCCCTGAAACCGTTCTGCCGGAAGAGTTCGCCACCGGCAAACTGGCAACAACTGGAGCAATTCAACAGGCCACTTCAGCCGGCGTACAAGGGTGGCGGGATGCAGGCCACGCCAAGGCTGGGGTCGCGGGGCAGAAAGTGATCGCGCGGCATTCTCAGGCACAATTGGACGCTCAGGTCACATTGGAACCCGGGCGCAGGCTGACATTCGGCCAGATGTTCATCAAGGGCGACACGGATGTGCGTCACAGGTCCATCGAAAAGATTGCTGGTTTCCCAAGTGGAGAGGTTTATTCGCCTGAAAAGATTCAAAAAGTCGGAACACGACTGCGCCGCACCGGCACGTTCAACGTCGTTTCACTGCAAGAGCGTGAGACACCAAATCCAGATGGCACATTAGATTTTGATGCCACTTTCGAAGACCTGCCTAAACGTCGGTTAACCTTTGGTGTTGAGCTCGCCTCGCGCGATGGTGTTGACGTCACAGCGACATGGACCCATCGCAATGTCTTCAAACGCGCCGAACGCTTACGCTTTGAAGCCGCGATACGCAACATCGGCGGGGCCGAGGACATCGACGGCCGGATCGGGTTGCGTTTGGATCAACCGGACCGCCTTGGCCCGGACGACAACACTTTCTGGAGCGCGTTGCTGGAACGGCGCAACACTGAAAACTACAACGTGTCGGTTGCGTCACTGGCCTACGGTGCGCGCCGCACCTTCTCGGACAACCTCTATGCCGAAGCGTCCGCCGGTTTTCAGTGGTCGGACGCCGATGATGCATATGGAAGCGGTCGCAAGTTCAGGTATTTCATCGTGCCTTTCCGTTCGGAGTGGGATCAACGCGACAGCAAAGTCAGCGCCACGCGCGGATTCTATCTGGACTCGAACGTCATGCCCTTTGTCGGAATTTCCGGTACGGATACCGGTATCCGCTTTTTCTTTGATGGGCGGGCCTATACCAGCCTGGGGACAGGTGGTAGGATCGTTCTGGCTGGGCGCGCTCAGCTTGGGTCAGTCATCGGTCCTCCGGCGGATGGCGTCACGCCTGACTTTCTTTTCTTCTCAGGTGGTGCTGGAACCGTTCGCGGGCAACCTTATGAAAGCCTGGGCATCCCGGTCGGAACGGGTATTGCAGGTGGCAAGTCGTTTATCGGCTTGTCAGGCGAAATCCGCGGCAAGGTCACCGATAGCCTGTCACTGGTCGGGTTTTATGACTACGGTGTTGTCGACACGTCCTCGTTCATCGGCAGCGGTGCCGTAGATCACGCCGGCGCGGGTATCGGGGTAAGATACGATCTGGGCGGATTTGGCCCTTTAAGGTTTGATCTGGCCTATCCTGTGAGCGGTTCCACCGGAAATGGCCTGCAGTTCTACATCGGGATCGGACAGGCGTTTTGAGACGGTTTCTTTCATACCCTTTGCTGATCGGCACTCTGCTGCTTGCACCAATGGCCGGGCAAGCGCAGGAGGACGAAGGCGGCAGCATGATCGAACGGTTCCTGCAAGATACGCTGTCAGGTGACGATCAAAATGTAACCGTCACGGGCCTTCAAGGCGCGCTGAGTTCACGGGCCACCATCGCCGAGATTACGGTTGCCGACGATGAAGGGGTCTGGCTGACCATCAAGGATGCGGTGCTGGACTGGAACCGTCTGGCATTGATCCGTGGCCGGTTTTCTGTAAACGCCCTGACCGCACAAGAGATTGATATCGCCCGCACCCCGGGCACCACCACCAAAGATACGCCGCCCCCAGCAGCCGAAACGCAAGCCTTTCAACTGCCCGAACTTCCCGTTTCCATTGAAATCGGTGAAATCCGCATCAGCGAACTGGCCTTGGGCGAGCCGCTGATCGGCGTTGCGGCAGAGCTCGCCGTGAACGGAAACCTCTCACTGGCGGATGGCACGCTGGATACAAATCTCGACATCACACGCCTGGACCGCGCCGGGGATGAAATCAAGCTAAGCGCGGGGTTTCAGAACGCCGACAGTCAAATCGATCTTGACCTTCAGGTAATCGAAGCAGCGGGCGGTCTGATATCTACAGCTCTCAAAATACCGGATAGCCCACCCATTAGGCTCACCGCAAAAGGGTCCGGGCCGGTAAGCGACTTCACGGCTGATATAGGTCTCAGCAGCGACGGCCAGCCACGCGTGACCGGGCAGGTTCGCTTGCGCTCGGCCCCGACTGCTGCGGCAAGCGCCGACGAAGGCATTGCCTTTACAGCCGATCTTGGCGGGGATTTGACGCCCTTTGTCGCTGAAAACATGGATACGTTTTTTGGCACAAAGACACAGTTATTTGTGGACGGACGAACCGAACCGGATGGCGCACTAAACATCAGTGATCTTGAACTGACCTCTCAAGCGCTGAACCTCAAGGGTGAGCTGCAACTGGCCGCCGGTGGTCAGCTGCAACTGGCCGCTTTGCAGGGGCGGATCACACCGCCCGAAGGTCAGAACGTGGTATTGCCGGTTTCTGGCGGCGACACGTCCATCGAAGCGGCGCAGATTTCCGCGTTGTTTGACGAGAAAAACGGCAATCTGTGGGACCTGAGCCTCACCGCCAACGGAATAAAGACGCCGCAGATCGATTTGCAGCGTGCGCAAATCTCGGCACAGGGGACGCTGGAACAAGGGACGGCCCTGCAATTGGATGGCGATCTTCAGGCTGCTCTGGACGGCATCGACCTGGCCGATGATGCGCTGAACGCAGCCGTCGGCGACCGCGTCACGCTGGATGGTGTGTTCGCCTATGGTAATGATCAGACGGTAAATCTGTCTGGCGTGGAGCTGGTTGGTTCTGATTATGAACTGGGCCTGGACGCGGTGATCAGCGGCCTGTCCACCGGTCTGGCGGTAGATGGCACCGCCACTTTGCAGGCGACGGACTTGTCGCGGTTTTCCGACCTTACGCAGATGGATCTTGGGGGCCAGGCGTCTGCACGGCTTGTGGGGCAAGGGTCCCCGCTGGAAGGCAGCTTTGACGGCATGCTTGAGATCGAAGGGAATGACCTGTCCACAGGGCGCGATGACATCGACCCGGTCATTCGCGGCAACACCACAATCACCGTGGACGCTAAGCGGGGCGCAGATGGCGTGACGATCCGGGACTTCACACTGATCGGAGACACCCTGCGCGCACAGGCTGATGGCACAGTAACCACGCCCGGCGGCAATCTGACGATTGACGGGCAGGCTACGGTCAATGCACAGGACTTGTCCATCTTCTCGGGCCTTGCAAATCGCGAGCTTGGCGGTGCCATACAGGCACAGCTAAACGGTATGGGCGCGGTTCAGACGCTGGAATTCGATGGTACTGCCAGCGTGATGAGCCGGGATATCAGAACCGGCATGTCCGAAATCGACCCACTGGTTTCGGGTCGGACCGAGATCACGTTTGACGGTGCGCTCAGTCAGGATCAAATTGTGATCCGCGACGCTCAGGTGAACGGGACCGCTTTGACGGCGCAAGTCGCCGCCACAATCGATGACCCGACTGGTGCCCTGGCAGTGGACGGGGAAGCCAGCCTGAATGTCCCGAACCTGTCTCTGTTCTCAGGCCTTGCCAAGCGCGATCTGGCCGGGTCGGTCAAAACGCAAGTTTCGGGCAATGGTGCGGTGGGCAGCAAGAGCTTTGATGTGGATGGCAATCTGGATGCGAATGATATCCAGACTGGAATCGACGCGGTCGACAAACTGATCCAAGGCCGCACCACCTTGACCGTGGATGCGCAGAATGGCGATGACGGGCTCGACATTCGCAGTTTCCGGTTGAAGGGAACCGCCCTTTCAGCGGAGGCATCGGGGAAACTCGACCGGGAGGCCGGAGGTCTGAACTTTACGGCTGCCCTGGACGATTTGGGCCGACTGTCTGAAACTCTGACAGGGCCATTGAAACTGGATGGAAACGTCGCGCCCACAAGCGCGGGCTTCGAGGGCACAGCCAATTTGCAGGGGCCGGACAGCTCTTATGCCAAATTCACGGGCTCTGTAGACACGAACGGCGCAGCCGACTTGGACTTCGATGCGAAATTCAACCGTATTGAGCGGTTCGTCCCAGAATTCCCAGGCACCATCGCAGCGACGGGCAATGCAAAGCGGGACAATGGGCTTTGGACGATCGACGCCAAAGCAGAAGGGCCCGCTGATATCACCAGCACCGTTGCCGGAACCTTCGACGAAACCAGCACCAAAGCTGATCTGACCGCGCAAGGTGGCATCAACCTTGGGATTGCAAATATCTTTATTACACCCAACAAGATCGACGGGTCAGCACGTTTCAATCTTGCACTGAAAGGAGCACCTGCGCTCGCGTCGCTCAGCGGATCTGTCACAACCTCTGGCACGTCTCTTGCCATTCCCGAAGCAGGCCAAACGATCACAGGTATCAGCGGTCAGATCGACCTGGCGCAAAGCCGAGCAACCATCAACCTCAGCGGTGGAGTGCGGGCGGGTGGTGGGTTCACTGTTTCTGGGCCTGTTGATCTCACGCCTCCGTTCAACGCCCAGATTACGACTGCGTTGAACAGCCTCGTGCTGACGGACCAGCTGCTCTATGAAACCACCATGAACGGTCAGATCGCAATGACCGGGGCACTGGCCGGAAACAGTTCATTGGCTGGCCAAATCACGTTCGACGAAACCAACATCAATCTCGCGGCCGCTTCCGGCGCGGTGGGCGCAGCCCCGATCCCCGAGATTGAGCATGTCAATGAAAGCCGCCCCGCCTTTGTCACCCGAGAACGCGCGGGGTTGGTCGTCACTGAAGAGGCAAGTCAAAGCGATTCCAGAATTGCGCTGGACATCAGCCTGTTGGCCCCCAAGGCCGTGTTTGTCCGGGGACGGGGTGTAAA
This sequence comes from Ruegeria sp. CF8, assembly GCF_056537285.1. Lineage (NCBI taxonomy): Bacteria > Pseudomonadati > Pseudomonadota > Alphaproteobacteria > Rhodobacterales > Roseobacteraceae > Ruegeria > Ruegeria sp. CF8. The sequence goes on from NZ_JBQFRG010000007.1 coordinate 187,600, forward strand.
CGCGGAACTGGGAGGTCGAATCTTCATCGGCGGCACCACCGCTGCCGTGGTCCCATCAGGCCAGATCGAACTGATCAGGGGTAATTTCGACATTCTCGGCCGAAGGCTGGCCCTGACGAAAGGCATCGTTACCCTGCAAGGCGACCTGACGCCTTATATCGAATTCGAGTCTTCGGCCAGTACCTCGGACGGCACTGCGACGATTGAAATTGCAGGGCCTTTGGATTCGCCCGAGGTCGATGTGTTTTCAGACCCCGAACGCCCTGCTGAAGAGGCATTGGCAATGCTCCTGTTCGGGAACCGTTTCTCAGAGATTTCACCCTTCCTCATTGCGCAGATGGCCGCATCGCTGGCTCAACTCAGCGGCGCGGGCGGTGATGTCACCAAGGGCCTGCGGGACTCTACCGGCGTGGATACAATCGACGTCGGCGCTTCGGAAAGTGGCGCGGGTCGGTTGGGGGCTGGCGCCTATCTGGGTGAGAACTTGTACACCGACTTTACCGTCAACACCGAAGGCGATACCGAGGTGAACCTGAACCTGGATGTGACCGACAACTTCACAGTCAAGGGCACGGTTGATGGCCGCGGCGAAACCGGCATCGGTGTGTTCTTCGAACGCGATTACTAAAGCGTCATTTGCGGCGAATACCAATCGGCTGCCCTATCTGGGGCGCGGGCGGCAAAGACGCGTGATCCGACACCATCCGTGCCAACCGAGTGACCGCCCAATCCGGATAGGGTTCGGACCGACCTGTTCTGTGGCTGACATTCATGAAAAGCACTTCTTGCGTGGCACACACAGTCTGGTCGGGGGCCGAGATCATCTGACCGAAATAATGCCCCCGTTTGTGATCCGCATCCAACAATTGAAACTGGAAATAGATCGTCATGTCGTCGGTCACCTCGCGCAGGAACTGCATGTGGGATTGCAGAACATACGGCCCCTGCCCCAACGCCTGAACCTGAGGCTCGCCAAGACCCAGATGATCGACAAGCAACCGTTCAAAAGCCATATCGAACGCGACGCCATAATACCCCACGTTCATATGCCCGTTGTAATCGATCCAGTCTGGGTGCAGCGCAAACTCGTGAATTTCAACGGGCACGTCGTACGGACCATCATGGCCACCTAATGGCTGTGTATTTTGTGACATGGCTGCAGCGTCCTCATTCATCCGGATCTTCGAATATAGCGACGGCGCGGATGAACCCGGCCGAGGCACCTTTGATCTTGAATGGGAAACAGGAAATCTCAAACCCCGTCGGCGGAAGCGTTTCCAGATTGGTCAGCTTTTCCATGTGGCAATACCCGATCTCCATCGAGGCGCGGTGCCCTTCCCAGATGATCGAGGGGTCTTTGGTTTCCGCATACTCCTGCGCGGTCAGCGAGAAGGGTGCATCCCAACTCCAGGCATCTGTTCCGGTCACCCGAACCCCGCGTTCGGTCAGGTACAGGGTCGCCTCGCGCCCCATACCACACCCCTTCATCAGATAGTCGGGCTGGCCGTACTGCGTCCCTGCTGACGTATTGACCACCACGATATCCAACGGTTTCAGCGTATGACCGATCCGCTTCAACTCGGCTTCGACATCAGCTGCGGTAACCACATAGCCATCCTCGAAATGACGAAAATCCAGTTTGACACCGGGGTTCATGCACCATTCCAACGGGACTTCATCAATGGTGATCGCCCGCTCGCCTCTGTTCATTGTGGAATGGTGATGGAATGGCGCGTCCAGATGGGTGCCGTTGTGGGTCGCAATCTGCAAACGTTCCAGCGCCCAGCCCTCGCCACCCGGCAACTCTTCCTTCGACAGGCCGGGGAAAAACGCCATGACCTGCTCGGCGGTCTGGTCATGGGTCAGGTATTCGATCTCGGGCAGCATGATCGGCGGGTCCGATACAATGCCGGTTTCCAGCGGAACGGACAGGTCCACAAAACGCCGCGCCATAGCATTCTCCGTTTTTGATCGTTGGCACAGGGTTGGCCGCGCGTAAGCTTCTGTCAAGACGCGAAAAAGGCGGCCCGCTAAGGCCGCCTTTTCGAAAGAGTGAGTGGCGCAGAGGTTATTCCGCTGCGATGGCGTCTTCGATCTTTTCGACCTTGATCGCCGAGAATTTGAACTCGGGGATCTTGCCATAGGGGTCGATGGCCGAATTGGTCAGCATGTTCGCCGCAGCCTCGACATAGGCAAACGGAATGAACACCATGTCTTCGGCAATCGCCCGGTCGGCACGCACCATGATCTCGATGGACCCGCGACGGGTGGTCAGGCGGATCATCTCGCCCGGCTCGATACCCATCAGCTTGAGCGTACGCGGGTTCATCGAACAGTTTGCTTCCGGCTCTACGGCATCCAGAACAGTGGCACGGCGGGTCATAGAACCTGTATGCCAATGTTCAAGCTGACGGCCAGTGGTCGCGATCATCGGATACTCTTCATCCGGGGCTTCATCCGGCGGGATGATGCTGGCCGGAGTGAACTTCGCCTTGCCGTCGGCCCGCGGGAAGCCGTCGCCAAACACGATGGACTGGCCCGGGTCAGTTTCGCTGAGCGACGGGTAAGTGATCGTCTCGGTTTCCAGACGTTCCCACGTGATGTTGTTCAGCGACTCCATGGTCAGCTTCATCTCGGCAAAGACCTGAGACACATCGGTGTAATCCCAGTTCAGTCCGATGCGCTGCGCCAACTCGACCGTGATCGCCCAATCCTCACGCGCCTCACCCGGAGGGGCCACGGCAGGACGCACCCGCTGGACCTGACGGTTGGTGTTCGACACCGTGCCGTTCTTTTCATAGAGCGCCGAGGCAGGGAGGATGATATCGGCATAGTTCGCCGTTTCTGTCAGGAAGATGTCCTGCACGATCATCAGGTCCAGCTTGGCCAGCGCTTCACGGGCGTGATTTACATCCGGGTCGGACATGGCCGGGTTTTCGCCCAGAATGTACATACCCTTGATGTTGCGCGCATAAATCTGGTCGATGATCTCGGTAACCGTCAGGCCCTTCTCGTTCGAGAAATCGTCCGAGCCCCAGACCTCGGTGAACTGCGCCCGGATGTTGTCATCCGTAACCGTTTTATAATCTGGCAAGAACATCGGGATCAGGCCCGCATCCGAGGCACCTTGAACGTTGTTCTGGCCGCGCAGCGGGTGCAGACCCGCGCCGGGCTTACCAACGTTTCCTGTCATCAGCGCCAGGCTGATCAGGCAGCGCGAGTTGTCGGTGCCGTGGATATGCTGGCTGACGCCCATGCCCCAGAAGATCAGACCAGCCTTGGCCTGCGCAAAGGTGCGGGCCACGCGGCGCAACTGTTCGGGTTCGATACCGCAGATCGGTGCCATTGCCTCGGGCGTAAACTGGCGCAGATGTTCTTTCTCTGCCTCCCAGTTCTCGGTCCAGCGGTGGATGTACTGGCTGTCGTAGAGTTCCTCTTCAACAATCACGTTCATGATCGCGTTGAGCATCGAGACATCAGCACCCGGGCGGAATTGCAGCATCTCATCCGCGAACTTACGCATGCCGACCCCGCGCGGGTCCATCACGATCAGCTTGCCACCGCGCTTGGTGAACTGCTTGAAATAGGTCGCCGCAACGGGGTGGTTTTCAATCGGGTTGGCCCCGATGATGATTGCCACATCCGCGTTTTCGATCTCGTTGAAGGTCGCAGTCACAGCGCCCGAACCAACGTTCTCGATCAGGGCTGCAACGGACGACGCATGGCACAGACGGGTGCAGTGGTCGACGTTGTTGTGCTTGAATCCCTGACGGATGAACTTCTGAAACAGATAGGCTTCTTCGTTGGTGCACTTGGCCGAGCCAAAGCCCGCAACGCTGCGCGGATCTTCGTCGCGCAGGGCCTTCAGCTTGGTGGCAGCCAGATCCATCGCCTCTTCCCACGTTGCTTCGCGGAAATGGGTCGACAGGTCCGATGGATCGACGTTCAGACCCTTTTCAGGGGCGTCTTCGCGCCGGATCAACGGCTTGGTCAGGCGGTGCGGGTGGTGGATGTAGTCAAAGCCAAAGCGGCCTTTGACACACAGACGGCCTTCGTTTGCGGGGCCATTGATACCCTCGACATACTTGACCTTGCCGTCTTTGACCTTCAGCGAAACCTTACAGCCGACACCACAGAACGGGCAGACGCTTTCGGTTTCGCTATCATAGTCCTTGCTGTCGCCCAATTGCTGATCGTCCAGCACGGTGGCAGGCATCAGCGCACCGGTCGGGCAGGCCTGAACACATTCACCACAGGCCACGCAAGTCGATGCGCCCATTGGGTCGTTCTGATCGAACACCACCTGCGCAGTGTGGCCGCGACCGGCCATGCCGATCACGTCATTCACCTGCACGTCTCGGCAGGCCCGGACACAGAGGTTGCAGTTGATGCAAGCGTCCAGATTGACGCGCATCGCCACGTGGCTGTCATCCAGCAGCGGGATTTTATCGGCCTCTTTCGCAGGAAATCGGCTGTCGCTGACATCGTTCAGCTTGGCCATGTCCCAGAAATGGCTTGAGGCATCATGCGGTTGCTCGGGCTGGTCGGCCACCAGCAGCTCCATGACCATCGCACGGGATTTCTCGGCCCGGTCAGTGTCGGTCTTAACCACCATCCCTTCAGCCGCCGGACGGATGCATGAGGCGACCAGAGTGCGCTCGCCTTCAACCTCGACCATACAGGCACGGCAGTTACCGTCGGGTTTGTAGCCGGGTGCCGGTTTGTGGCACAGGTGCGGGATCACCAGTCCACGGCCATTGGCCGCTTCCCAGATCGTGGTGCCTTCGGGCACGGTAACGTCATCGCCGTTCAGGTTGAAGGTGACGGTCTTGGTTGGGCTTGCGTCAAGCATGGCTCTGTCTCCCTCAGATTTCGTCAGCGAAATGTTTCATGACCAGGCGGATCGGGTTCGGGGCCGCCTGCCCCAGACCGCAGATCGAGGCATCGCCCATCACCTGACACAGATCTTCCAGCAGGTCGGTGTCCCATTTGTCGGCTTGCATCAGCTTCACCGCCTTTTCACAGCCTGCACGGCAAGGCGTACACTGACCGCAGCTTTCATCCTCGAAGAACCGCAGCATGTTCAGCGCCGCGTCGCGGGCGGTGTCCTGATCGGACAGAACCACCACAGCGGCAGAGCCGATAAAGGTGCCATGCGGTTGCAGCGTGTCAAAATCTAACGGTATGTCATCCATCGACGCAGGCAACAGGCCCGAAGACGGACCGCCCGGCTGATACGCCTTGAAGCTCTGGCCCTCGGCCATGCCCCCGGCGGCTTCGATCACGTCCAGAATGGTCGAGCCTGCGGGCAGCAGGTAGACCCCCGGCTTCGCCACCCGGCCCGAGACCGAATAGCTGCGCAGGCCCTTGCGGCCATTCTTTTCGGTGCTGTTGAGGCATTCCGGCCCTTCACGGCACACTTTGGTGACCCAATAGAGCGTCTCGACATTGTGCACCAAGGTCGGGCGATTAAAGACCCCAACCTGCGCCACGAACGGAGGACGGTGACGCGGCAGGCCCTTCTTGCCCTCAATCGACTCGATCATCGCAGATTCTTCGCCGCAGATGTAAGCACCAGCACCCCGGCGCAGGTCGATATAGCCTTCTTCGACGATACCCGCCTGTTCCAAGGCAGCGATCTCGCGGCGCAGAATTTCCAGCACTGCCGGGTATTCGTCGCGCATGTAGATGAAGCAGGTCTCAGCCTCGACCGCCCATGCAGCGATCAGCATCCCTTCGAGGAAGACATGCGGCGTACGTTCCAGATAGTAGCGGTCTTTGAATGTGCCGGGTTCGCCCTCATCGCCGTTCACGGCCAGATAACGCGGGCCTTCGTTCATGCGAACAAAGCCCCATTTCTTGCCGGACGGGAAACCAGCGCCGCCCAGACCGCGCAGGCCCGAGGACAGTACGTCTTCTTGCACCTTTTCCCAATCGCCGCCCTCACGCAGCTCTTTCAGCTTGGCGTAGCCGCCGTTGGCCTCGTAAGCAGCAAAGGCTTCATAATCGGGCAGATGAGCGTGGGTATCACCCGCAGCAATCGCGGCCTGCACCTTTTCGGGGGTCGCATGGTCGATGTGGTTGTGACCGATCTCAAGCACCGGAGCGGTGTCGCAGCGGCCCATGCAGGGCGCGCGAACGACACGCACTTGTGAAGCATCCAAGCCGTCTTCCAGCGCTTTCTGCAACTGCTGGGCACCAGCCATCTCGCAGGACAGGGAATCACAGACCCGGATGGTCAGCGCGGGCGGAGGCGTTTCATCTTCTTTCACCACATCGAAATGGGCATAGAAGGTGGCAGTCTCGTAAATCTCAGCCTGACCAACCCGCATCTCAACCGCCAACGCGGCGATGTGGTCAGCGCTGATATGGCCGTGTGCGTCCTGAATCAAATGTAGGAATTCGATCAGCAGATCGCGGCGGCGCGGGCGGTCGCCCAGTAGGCGATGAATTTCTGCCTGTGCTTCATCCGTGAATTGACGGCCTTTGGGCGTGTGCCGCCCCTTGCCTTTACCTGACTTCCAGACGCCCTTGGGTGCGCCTGATGGCTTGGTATCTAATGGTGCCATGATGCCCTCCGATTGAGGCTCCGTGTCTCATCAGATTAGCATATCGTCAAATCGCATATTGAAATGGCACGATAACGACAGCTTATCACCGTAAAGACGTCACAACAGCACGCAAAGCTTGAACTGTAGGCAATTCCGGGTCGCGGGAAAGCGTCGCCAGACAAATCGGTTTACTGACAACGGGATCAACCAGCGGCAACACCTTAGTTCCTTTCAAATCACCCAGTGCCCGTACCAGTACCCGAGGCACAACCGTGGCAGCGAGCCCCTCTCGGGCCATGACCATCGACGCGGTGAAGCCGCTGGTTTCCGCAACAACGTCAGGGTGCAGCCCCTGATCTTCAAACACATGGTCCAGAATTCGGCGGTTTTGCATCTGCGGCTCAAGCAGGCTGAGTGGAAAATCCGCCACACGTGCCCAGGGGATCGGTCCGGTCTCGTCGGTCATATGCGACGGCACAAGCAGAACATATGTTTCTTCGTACAAAGGCTGCACCTGGCGCAGATCGGTACCAATGCTGTCGCCATACGTGATACCTGCATCCAGACTGCCTTCGTCCAGGCGGTGCTGAATCGAGGTGGCAGACATGGTCTCAATCCGCGTCACGATCCGAGGATGCGCCATCCGCAAGCGTTTGATCAGGCGACCGGTAAAGGCAATGGCTGTGGGAATTACCCCGAGTATCAACGTCCCGGTGATCTCACCTTTGGCGGCCAACACCTGCTGTTCAAGCGCTTTGGTGTCATCGAGTATACGCCGCGCGCGTTGGACGATCATCTCACCCTCTTCGGTCAACCCCTGAAACCGATTGGCGCGCCGGACGATAGACACCCCCAAACGGTCCTCAAGGTTACGAATACGCATTGAGAACGCAGGCTGCGAAATTCCGCATTCCTCGGCCGCTTTGGCAAAGTGGCGATGCCGCGCGAGGGCGCTGAGCAGTTGCAGGTCGCGGATTTCGATCATCTGGCGTTTCTCGGTTGGCGGGCTAAGGAACTATACTAACGAGGTTTTTAGTGCGAAGGAACGTGTGATCTAACTGGTATTTCCGTGTTGTGTGAGCATTCAAGGCTATGTGCCGACGAACGGGCTTACTGAGTTGACACCTGAGGTCAGAGAAGCAGACGAAGTAGCTGTCGTTGAATACATAAGCTACGAAATTATTGCTCTGAAAGTGGTTCTACTGCACCCTGCACTCGAATAGGGAGATCGCGGTAAATGCGAAATGTTAAAGAGGAAACGCTCGATCCAGAAGACTGGGAAGCGGCACGTGCCCTCGCGCACGTCGTAGTAGACGAAGCCGTCGATCACTTGAAGCAGGTGCGCGAGCGACCTGTTTGGCGCCCTATGCCGGACGATGTCAGGTCGCAGTTAAAACAGGGTTTGCCGGAAGCCCCCAGCTCATTGGAAAAGGTCTACAGCGATTATCGGGACCTCGTGCGTGCTTATCCAATGGGCAATATCCATCCCCGATTTTGGGGGTGGTACATGGGAGCAAGCAACTTTACCGGCGCATTGGGTGATTTCCTTGCCGCTGTAGAGGGCAGTAACCTAGGTGGTGGCAACACAGGAGCAGCGCAGGTTGAACGGCAAGTTGTCGATTGGCTGAAGGAAATTGCGGGGTTTCCCGAAACCTCCAGTGGAACTCTGACGAGCGGCGGATCAATGGCCAACCTAGTCGCACATACAGTTATTCGTAACCTCGCGGCTGGCTTTGATGTACGTGAGGAAGGCATAGCCGCTTTGGAAAAGCCGTTGCGGTTTTATGCGTCTGATCAGGTTCATAGCTGCCACCAGAAGGCATTGGAGACCCTGGGTCTTGGCTCAAAAGCATTGGTAGAGATAGCAAGCGATGATCGTCAGAGAATTCGACTCGACGCACTGGAGACCGCGATCTCAGAAGACCGCGCGAAGGGATTGCAACCAGCTTGCGTGATCGGAACGGCAGGCACCACGAACACTGGTGCAATTGATGACCTGACTGCACTCGCCGATATTTGTGATCGAGAGCAGCTTTGGTTTCACGTGGATGGGTGCATCGGCGGGGTACTGCGTCTTGCTCCCAACCACGCGCATCTTGTGAAAGGGATCGAACGGGCAGGTTCGGTTGCAATTGATCCACACAAATGGCTTCACGCACCATTTGAGGCAGGTGCGGTTTTGATCAAAGATGCCCAGTCTCACTTCGCAACCTTTGAAATGCATGGCGACTATCTTCAGCTTCAGGAACGTGGAATGATCGCGGGTAAGTTCCTTGCCGATTATGGATTGGAGCTTAGCCGTGGTTTCCGTGCACTCAAAATCTGGATGGCGTTCAAAGAACAGGGCGCTTCCAAGTTTGGTCGCCTCATATCGCAAGACATCTCTCATGCACACTACATGGCGCGTCAGATTGAGGCTCATCCGAAACTGGAGCTTGTAGCTCCGGTGGACCTCAACATCGTGTGCTTCCGGCATGTAGCGGCTGATGATGATGCGGCCAAGGCGCTCAATACCGAGATTATGCTGCGGCTTCAGGAACGGGGTCTTGCAGTCTCGTCAGACACAACTGTTCAAGGCAGACACGGGCTCCGATGCGCCTTCAACAACCACCGAACGAGACGCGAGGATATTGATGGATATTTACGTGACGTACTGTGTGTGGGTGAGGAGATTCTGAACGAAAACAGCCCGTAGGTTTTTGGCGTGACTAGGTGTACGCAAAACCTACGACCGCTTTGAGCTAAACGCGATCATACCCTGGGTGACAATCCACGCAGAAGACGTCGAAAGTCAGGTATTAAACAGGAAGTGCATCACATCGCCATCCTTGACGATGTAGCCCTTGCCTTCAGCCCGCATCTTGCCCGCCTCTTTGGCACCTTGCTCACCCTTCGCGGCGATGTAGTCGTCATAGGCGATGGTCTCGGCACGGATGAAACCCTTTTCGAAATCCCCATGAATCACTCCGGCGGCCTGTGGTGCGGCGGTGCCGGTGCGGATGGTCCAGGCGCGGGCCTCTTTTGGGCCAACCGTGAAATAGGTTTCCAGCTTGAGCAGGTCATAACCGGCGCGGATCAGACGATCTAGGCCAGGCTCTTCAAGGCCCATTTCCTCAAGGAACATCTGCGCCTCGTCCTCTTCCAGCAGGCTGATCTCTTCTTCGATTTTGGCGCTGATGATAACGTGGGAATTGCCTTGCGCTGCAGCCATTTCGGCGACTTTCGCTGAATATGCGTTGCCTTCGGCGGCTTCTTCCTCGGACACGTTGCAGACATAAAGCACCGGCTTGGTGGTCAGCAGTTGCAGCATGTTCCAAGCTTTGGCGTCTTCGTCCGAGACCTCGACCAGACGCGCGGGCTTGCCGTTTTCCAGCATCGCCTGCGCTTCGGCCAGCAGACGATCCTGCTGTTGCGCTTCTTTGTCGTTGCCCTTGAGCTTACGAACCAGGTTCGCGCGGCGCTTTTCGATGCTTTCCAGATCGGCCAGCATAAGCTCGGTCTCAATCGTGTCAGCGTCGGCCACCGGATCGACACGGCCGTCCACATGGGTCACGTCGCCATCTTCGAAACACCGCAGCACGTGGGCGATGGCGTCAGTTTCTCGGATGTTAGCCAAAAACTGGTTGCCCAGACCCTCACCCTTAGAGGCGCCTTTGACCAGACCCGCGATATCCACGAACGTCATCCGCGTTGGAATGATCTGTTTCGATGCGGCAATCGCGGCCAGCTTGTCCAGACGGTCATCCGGCACTGCCACGTCGCCCACGTTGGGCTCGATGGTGCAAAACGGGAAGTTCGCCGCCTGCGCGGCTGCGGTTTTGGTCAACGCATTGAACAGGGTCGATTTGCCCACATTCGGCAGACCCACAATTCCCATTTTAAAGCCCATCACGGCCTCCTGCATAGAATACGAACGCAGCTTCTATGCAGGTCCGTCTCAATGCGCAAGCCATTGCAGGTCCGATCGCAACTGAGTCATTTTGGACACATCACAAAATCGTTCCCAAAACGTGTTCTTGGTGGAATTGAAAAAAAGGCATTACGCTAACCACTTAGCATTGCACCACGAGATTTTTATCGGCAGAACACAATGAAACAACTTCTCCTTGCAGCCGCTCTGACCTTTACCACTTACGCAACCGCGCATGCCCAAACCATTGTCTTCGGAGCCGGGTACTCAGACTTTTCCGAAGCGACATCCGAAGATCAGGCTCTTATCGCTCTTGAATACCAACACACGCCGTTTCACCAGGCAACGCGGTTCAGCGCTGGCTGGGGTGCCGCACTCTCTGTTGACGAAGACGGAGATACACACATCGGTGCAGGGCTGATCGGGCTGTATTCCTTGGGTGAGCGCTGGTTTATCGAAGGCAGTGTTATGCCGGGGTACTTCAATGCCAGCAATGACCAGAACGACCTGGGCGGAGACTTTCAGATCCGCAGCCTGTTGGGGCTGGGCTATAGCCTCAACAACGGAAACAGCGTATCTGTTGCGATCACCCATAAATCCAACGCCAGTACCAATGACGAAAACCCCGGCGTGAACGCGTTGTTGTTGCGGTATCATCTGGGCTTCTGACCTATTCCTGCCTCGGCGGGATTGATTTTCGGACAAACTTTCTGCACACGGGTCCAAACCCGAGTGCAAGGACATCCGATGACCCGTATCGACGCAAAGTTTGCCGCCCTGAAAACTGAAGGCAAAAAGGCTTTTGTTGCCTATGTCATGGCCGGAGACCCCGACTACGAAACTTCACTTGAAGTGGTCAAAGGTCTGCCGGGCGCTGGCGTAGACGTCATCGAACTGGGCTTGCCATTTACCGACCCGATGGCCGATGGGCCGACGATTCAGGCAGCAGGTCAACGCGCTTTGGATGGCGGCATGACTTTGCAACGCACATTGGATCTGGCACGTGCGTTCCGTGAAACTGACGATACGACTCCGATTGTCCTGATGGGGTATTACAACCCGATCTACAGCCGCGGTGTAGACGCGTTTCTGGCCGATGCGAAAGAAGCCGGGATTGACGGGTTGATCGTTGTGGACCTACCGCCAGAAGAAGACGAAGAATTGTGCCTGCCGGCTCAGGCGGCAGGGTTGAACTTCATCCGTCTGGCAACCCCCACCACTGACGACAAGCGCTTGCCAAGGGTTCTGCAGAACACATCCGGTTTCGTGTACTACGTCTCGATCACCGGGATCACCGGCGCGGCCGAAGCACAGGCAACGGATGTTGGCCCCGAAGTCGCCCGCATCAAAGCCGCGACAGACCTGCCGGTGATCGTGGGCTTTGGCATTAACACGCCTGAAAAGTCACGCAACATCGCATCAGTGTCCGACGGTGCCGTGGTCGGATCGGCGATCGTGAGCCAGATCGGCGCGGGCCAACCGGTGGCCGAAGTGTTGGATTTTGTTAAATCTCTGTCGGATGGGGCGCACAGCGTCTGACCTAAAGAGCGCATCACAACAATCAACCAAACCGCCGTAGAGTGCTCTGCGGCGGTTTTTTGACGGCCGGTCACGTGGCCAATCCATTGCAGGCCTCGGAAGGGATTGGTAAGGAAAATTAACCAGAAAACCCAGAGGTTCTCAACCATGCCCGTGATTACCAATATCGAAGACCTCAGGCGCATATATGAACGTCGTGTACCACGGATGTTCTATGACTACGCCGAAAGCGGCAGTTGGACGGAACAGACGTTTCGCGAAAACAGCAGCGATTTTGAAGAAATCCGTCTGCGCCAGCGGGTAGCGGTTGATATGTCCGGGCGTTCGACCGCCTCGCAGATGATTGGCGAGGATGTTTCGATGCCGGTCGCACTGGCACCGGTGGGTCTGACAGGGATGCAGCACGCGGATGGAGAGATGAAGGCCGCAAAAGCAGCCGAGGAATTCGGCGTACCCTTTACGCTTTCGACCATGTCGATCAACTCGATCGAGGACGTGGCAGAACACACTAACAAGCCATTCTGGTTCCAGCTTTATACGATGAAGGACACTGATTACGTCAGCCGTCTGATCCAAAGGGCCAAAGACGCAAAGTGTTCAGCGTTGGTGATCACTCTGGACCTCCAAATTCTTGGTCAACGCCACAAGGACTTGAAGAACGGCCTTTCCGCCCCTCCGAAACTAACTGCAAAAACCATCGCCAACCTGATGACCAAATGGGCTTGGGGTGTCGAAATGCTGAGAGCGCAAAGACGCGAATTCGGCAATATCGTAGGGCATGTAGAAGGCATCTCAGACGCCTCTTCGTTAGGTGCCTGGACCGCCGAGCAGTTCGATCCCAGTCTGGATTGGGCCAAAGTCGAAAAACTGATGGAACAATGGGGCGGCAAGGTCATCCTGAAAGGGGTACTGGATGCCGAAGACGCCAAGATCGCTGCCAAGCTAGGCGCAGACGCCATTGTTGTGTCCAACCACGGGGGGCGTCAACTGGACGGCGCCCTGAGTTCGATCCGCGTGCTCCCCGAGATCATGGATGCTGTCGGTGGAGATATCGAAGTGCATCTGGACAGCGGCATCAGGTCCGGGCAGGACGTTTTAAAGGCATTGGCCTTGGGGGCGAAAGGCACCTATATCGGGCGCGCTTTTGTGTATGGTCTTGGCGCCATGGGGCAAGAGGGCGTGACCACAGCGCTGGAAGTAATCCAAAAAGAACTGGACACCACAATGGCACTTTGCGGTGAGCGTAAAGTGACCGATCTTGGCCGCCATAACCTTCTTGTGCCCGAAGATTTTGGCGGTCGCTGGCAAGACTGAACCGGTTGTTAAAGGGAGGCTCTGCCCCCGGTCGCCCGATGGGCGCCTCCCCCGCGATATTTATAGCCAGATGAAGCAAGGATCCTTTATTCATCTGGCCGAAAATACCTCGGAGCGCGAGGCAGAGCCTCGCAAAAAGGAAAACGGCTAAAAACCTCTTTCCAAACCAAATGAATCAAGCTAAGGACGCGGCTTCACGCGGGCATACAGCCTTGGAGGATGCCCGCCCTAACATTGGAGAATTATCATGGCTGGAGAGATTCCTGATCTCGTAGCTCTGGAACGGACGGGGACAGGCAAGGGCGCCGCTCGTCAGACACGCCGCGACGGCATGGTTCCGGGCATTGTTTTTGGTGGCGATAAAGAGCCGCTGCCGATTCAGATCCCGTTCAACGAGTTGTTCAAGCGCCTGAAAGCGGGCCGCTTCAAGTCGACTTTGTGGAACCTGAAGGTTGAGGGTCACGAAGACGTCCGCGTCATCTGCCGCGACGTTCAGCGTGACATCGTCAAAGACCTGCCGACCCACCTGGACCTGATGCGCCTGCGCCGGACCACCAAAATCGCGCTGTTCATCCCCGTTGAGTTCATCAACGAAGACGAAGCGCCCGGCATCAAAAAGGGCGGCGTTCTGACTGTTGTCCGACCGGAAGTCGAGCTGGTTTGCACCGCGGGTGATATCCCCGAGAAGATCACAGTTGATGTGACCGGTATGAACATCAACGACGTTGTCACCATTTCGTCGGTTGACCTGCCCGCAGGCACCAAGCCGACCATCGACCGTGACTTCGTGATCGCCAACATTTCGGCACCAACCGGTCTGTCGACCAGCGACGACGAAGAAGGTGAAGAAGTGGCTGCAGACGAAGTTGAAGTCGTCGGTCAGGAAGCTGAAGAAGAATAAGCTCGAACTTCAAAAGTTCGGATTTGGAAACGGGGCCTCTGTCGGGCCCCGTTTTCTTTTGCCGCTCGGGCTGGAAACGCGTGGCATTCCGTGCCATCTACCAGCTGCATCGCACAAGGATGAGACTATGAAACTGTTTGTCGGATTGGGGAACCCGGGGTCGAAATACGCCCGCAACCGGCACAATATTGGCTTCATGGCCGTGGAACGGATCGCCGAGGATCACGGCTTTGGCCCTTGGAAATCCAAGTTTCAGGCCGAAATCGCCGAGGGGCGATTGGGCGATGAAAAGGTTCTGCTGATCAAACCGCAGACCTTCATGAACCGGTCGGGCCAGTCGGTGGGAGAAGCGATGCGGTTCTACAAGCTGGATTCGACCGATGTGACCATCTTCCACGACGAGCTGGACCTCGCGCCCGGAAAAGTCCGTGTAAAAGCAGGCGGAGGGCACGCCGGGCACAATGGCCTGCGCTCGATCCATGATCATATCAGCCCGGCCTATGATCGCGTGCGGTTGGGGATCGGGCATCCGGGGCGGAAAGAAATGGTCTCACCCTATGTTCTGGGTGATTTTGCCAAGGCTGATGCCGACTGGCTGGATGATGTGCTGCGCGGGGTTTCGGATGGCGCGGCTTATTTGGCGAACGGAGACAGTGGCAAATTCATGAATGCAGTCGCGCTGCGCACGGCTCCGCCCCGATCATCAAAAACCCCTGCCCCGAAGACCCAAGCGAAGCCTGATACACCACCCGAACCAGTGGTTGATGACCGCTCTGCCATGCAGAAGCTGTTGGACAAATTCAAATAGCCAGTCCCAAACGTTCCGTTACGTAGCCATTGCAGATTGAAAGCGACCGCGATCCAATACCATGGACCAAGGGAGGTTAAGGGATGAGATCCTTCTTGAAATGGGTGCTGCGCATTGGTGTCGCACTGGTTCTGGCGGCCGTTGCCGTAGGGCTCTGGAAACGTGAAGAGCTGCAGCGCTTGATGGCCGTGAACTCACTATTTTCCGAGGAAAAGATCGTTCACAATTTTTCGCATATGGACGCGGCTTTTTTGACTGTCGATCTGCCCCGTGGCGACGCCCCGACATGGGAGCTGCCTTATGGCGACGGGTTTGATTTGCCGGACGGCACCGACGCCTGGATTGATGAACGCGCTGTCACCTCTCTGTTGGTGATGCAAGACGGCGATATCCGGTTCGAGGAATACTATCTGGGCACCGGACCGGATGACCGCAGGATCTCGTGGTCGGTGGCTAAAAGCTATTTGTCAGCGCTTTTTGGGATTTTATTGGATGAGGGCGCAATAGAGTCGCTGGATGATCCGGTGGTGAAATACGCGCCAAAACTCAAGGGTAGCGCGTATGAGGGCGCGACAATCCGCAATGTGTTGAACATGGCCAGCGGGGTCACCTTTGACGAGGATTATCTGGACCCGAATTCCGACATCAACAGGATGGGTCGTGTCATAGCCCTAGGTGGTGAGTTGGACGATTTTGCGGCGTCCTTGCAAGACAGCTTCGCGACACCGGGCGAAACCTGGCAATACGTCTCGATCGACACGCACGTCCTGGGCATGGTGATACGCGGCGCGACCGGGCAGAGCGTGGCGGAACTGCTGACCGAAAAAATCATTCAGCCCCTGGGCCTGGAACGCGACGGATACTATGTCACTGACGGTACTGGCGTTGCTTTTGTTTTGGGCGGCCTGAACTTCACCACGCGTGATTTTGCACGGTTCGGTCAGATGATCCTGGAAGACGGCGAAGTGAATGGGCAGCAACTGGTCCCTGCCGAATGGATATTTGAGGCCACGCAACCCAGCGCCCCGACGGCACAAGGCAAGATCGGGTATGGCTATCAATGGTGGATACCCCGCGGCGCGCATGAGGGTGAATTTCTGGCCCGTGGCGTTTACGGTCAGTTTATCTATTTCAATCAGCCCCGCGGTGTTCTTATCGTCTCGACCGGTGCAGATCGCCTGTTCCGTGAACCCGGCGTGAATGATCAGAACATCGAAATGTTCCGAAAGATCGCAGAAAGCCTGTAAGGTAGCCTTATGCAAAAGCAAGACAGTATCAATGTTCTGGGTGGTGTCCTCGCCCCCTGTTCAAGAGATCCTCTAACCGGCTTTTTCCGGGACGGTGCATGTAACACCTGCCCCGAAGATCAGGGCAGCCACACCGTGTGTGCGGTAATGACAGCCGAGTTCCTGGCCTTCTCGAAATACGTCGGTAATGATCTAAGCACCTCACGACCCGAGTTCGACTTTCCCGGTCTTAAGCCCGGTGACAGCTGGTGCCTTTGCGCCAGTCGCTTTCTACAAGCCCATGACGAAGGATGTGCACCTCAGGTCCATCTTGAGGCCACGCATCAACGCGCGCTAGAAATCGTGCCCCTTGAGATTTTGCAACAGCACAAAGCGGAAAAATGATGGTTTCAAAGCGGCCGTGTCTGATCGGCTCAGATCGGGTCAGAAGGACATTTGCCAGAGAAGATTAAGACTGTAGTTCTCGAACCCGCTTTCACCAATGCCGTCATAAAACACATTGGCCGCAAGCAAACTGTTGTTCTCCAGACGGTAGTCAAAGCCCAAATCCGCGCGGGCACGGGCCGTATCACCAATTGGCGTTACGCCCGGAACAGTGCCTGTGCCTGAGGTTGTACTCCAGATCCCTGACAAACCGCCGGTCAAATCCATGGCGCCGCGCGACACCTGGATAGGGTGGCTGAAATCCATACCCAGCCGCGCCGTGGTCAGGCTAAAGTCTTGCTGTGGAATGAGGTTCCCCAAGCTGTCAGTGTACGCCTTCTGATCATCGCTGGCATAGCTGACATCCAGCAATGGCATCAAAGTCAGAGCGCCTCGCTTGATTTCGCCGGTGACGCGCGATTGAACTAACCAGCGTTCGCTGTCGAAACTGTCGGTGTAAGTGCCCAGCGGAGAAATGTCATTGTCAGCCTGCCCGTACAGAACGCGCCCTTCAAAAAACACCGGCTGACTGGGCAATTTGGCGACCACGTAAGGACCAACCAACCATCCTGTACCATCGACACTGGCTGCTCCGTTCTCAGTTTCGGCATAGTCGAGTTGCAACATGGCGCCAATCAGAAGGTTCGAATTGACCAGGCGGTGCGCGCCCAATACGGCCAGTGCATAAGAACTGTCGAAATTGTCCTGTGAACTCCAATTGCCGGTCAGGTTGAACCAGACCGGGCTGGATGGATCTGAGGCAAAGTTCAGATAACCCGAACCTTGCGTCACCGAAGAGTCCAACACGCCAGAACCTGACCGCTGCAAGAACCGGGTCAGTCCGGGCTGGTTTGTCGTAAGGCTGGTGGCCCGTGCGTTCTGAAAGGCCTGTATAAGACGCTGCGTGTTTGTCACCGCCTGTACTGTCGTCACAGTGTTGGAGGCCAGGTTCAAGTTGCCCGCCGCATCAGTGAACACACCAGCTGGAATGAACAGTTCGATGGTACCGTTGTTCTGCGGTGTAAGCGTTGCAACATAGTTAGTCCCGGACCCTGTCAGGGTGGCTGTTGCGTTGGTGACCGACAGATCGCCCACTGTGAAATCTGTGCTGGGCTCGCTGAGGGTGATCGACGCCTGAAAAGTTCCATTTCCTGTGGCTGTCAATGCTCCGATTGTGGCCGTTGGCTGGGTTACATCCACCAGTGTTCGTGTGTTGATAATTTGAGTGGTCGTGACGCCAGACAGCGCGATCTCATAGCGGTATAGTGGACCGCCAACGGTTTCCTGGGCAGTGAAAACCACGCCAAGAAACCCATCCGCTGCATAGGTGGAATCTGCACCATCCTGACTGATGATGGTTGCGTTAAGGTATCCCAACGCCGCCAATCCACCGGGTGTGATCGCACTTGCAGGCAGAATGCCCGAGTTGAAATAGAAAGCCCCGCCAGGAACCTCTCCGGAGCCACCCAAAGACATAAACGCCGTTTCAGTTCCCTGAAGATTGCTGAAGAAAATCTGCCCGCCGTTCGGAGTCGTTACGGTTTGTGATGGAAATGAAGGGCCCCCGAAGGCAAGACCTTCCTTAGCGTTTGCAGCGATAAGCGCCGAAACCAGAAAAACCAGGCTTAACAACCTCACTATCGCAAACCTTACCATACTACCTCCTACAACACCGCATGGGTGCCAAACACAGGGGCGCTGAGGTTCGCAGAGCAACCCAAGCGTGTTATCACTGGTCTCAGCAGCAAAGAGAATCCCCTGAAACCGGCCCCCATAAACCAGTTTACGAAACGTTAAATCAATTCTGAGAAGTTGTATAGAATGTGAGATTGCTCACCAGAACAATGGCAACTTAGGAATTGTATTGGGATTTTTGCAGGCTGATTAAACAGCCCCAGTGAACTAACGTTTTTCAAAGGCGTTAGAGAAGAAAACCGCAAGCGACGGCAGATAGAAGACTAAGTGTTTTAAAGGAATAGAACCCGAGAAAAGTCAGCAAAAATGCAACAGTTTTTGCGATCACCTCAGGCTATCCTCAATCAAGAAACACAATGTCTCTTAACCAACAAGACAGTTTGTATGCCTAAAATTCCTTAACACAAATGACTCAACCAAGAGTCGAGTTATGCACTAGCAGAAGTGTCATGCAAAAAACCGGGGTCAAGCGCCCCGGTTGTGCTTTAGCCGACAGTGCGACCTTCGGTGTCTGACATATCAAAGTTCAGATACTTCGCTACGGTCTGAACGTCCTTGTCGCCCCGCCCACACATGTTCATGCAGATCAGGTGGTCCTTAGGCAGGTCGGGTGCGATTTTCATCACATGGGCTAACGCGTGACAGGGCTCCAGAGCCGGGATGATGCCTTCGGTCGCACAACACAGCTGGAAGGCTTCAAGCGCCTCTTTATCGGTGATCGAGACATAATTGGCCCGGCCAATGTCGTGCAGCCAGGAATGCTCTGGCCCGATGCCCGGGTAGTCCAGACCAGCCGAGATCGAATACCCTTCCAGAATCTGACCGTCGTCATCCTGCAACAGATACGTGCGGTTGCCGTGCAACACGCCCGGACGGCCTCCGGTCAGCGAAGCGCAATGCTCCATCTTCTCGTTCACGCCCTTGCCACCGGCCTCGACGCCGATGATGTTGACGTCTTTGTCGTCGAGGAACGGATAGAACAGGCCCATTGCATTCGACCCACCACCGATGGCTGCAATAATCGTATCGGGCAGACGGCCTTCGGCCTTCATCATCTGCTCTTTGGCTTCTTTGCCAATGATCGACTGGAAATCGCGGACCATGGCCGGATAGGGATGCGGACCAGCCACAGTGCCGATGCAGTAGAACGTGTCACGCACATTGGTCACCCAGTCGCGCAGAGCGTCGTTCATCGCGTCTTTCAAAGTGCCCCGGCCAGACGTGACCGGAATCACTTCGGCACCCAGCAAGCGCATACGGAATACGTTCGGGGCCTGACGCTGAACGTCATGCGCGCCCATGTATACGATGCATTTCAGGCCGAATTTGGCGCAGACGGTGGCGGTGGCCACGCCATGCTGTCCCGCCCCGGTTTCAGCGATGATCCGGGTTTTGCCCATGCGCCGCGCCAGAATGATCTGGCCCAGCACGTTGTTGATCTTGTGCGCGCCGGTATGGTTCAGCTCATCGCGCTTCAGATAAATCTTAGCGCCGCCCAGATGCTCGGTCAGGCGTTCGGCGTAATACAGCGGCGAGGGGCGGCCCACATAGTTGGTCCATAGATCGTCCATCTCGGCCCAGAAGGTGGGGTCATCCTTGGCTTTGTTGTATTCCTCTTCCAGCGACAGGATCAGCGGCATCAGCGTCTCACTGACAAACCGTCCACCGAAAATGCCGAAACGTCCCTGCTCGTCAGGGCCGGACATGAAGGAATTGAAAAGATCGTTGGCCATGGGTGTCTCCACTCGTCGTACCCGTTGTTCATAGGAGGTGGCGGCGGGATTTGCCATGGGCAAAACGCATCATTCCGCAACCTGCGTGTTTTGGCGCCAGACTTGAATCGCCTGATCCGAGGTTGGGACACCGATGCAGCTAAAATGGTAAAATCGGTTCAAATTCGCCAATCGATCAGCCGCCATCATGACGCGACGATGCGGGCCGGATTGCGCGAAGGTCAGCATCGCCTCGATATCGTGCCAGACGCTGAGTGAGAAATAGAGACCGTCCTGCCGAAAAACTGCCGCGTGAAGGCACAAGGGATCACCTTTTGCTTGGTGATATGCCTGCCGTGCGCGCCAGAAAAACTCGGGCGCGTTGTACCAGTGTTTTAACGAGATTCCGCCGATTGCTGCTAACATTTTCCATCCCTCCGTATCGGGGGATACGCAGCGAATTCGAAATCAGATCACACCAGAGCAGCAGCAAACGCGCGGATCAGCGTGGCATCCTTTTGGCCCGGCGCGCTTTCGACACCGGAAGAGACATCAACCTGCCGCGCGCCGGTCATCCTGGCGGCTTCGGCAACGTTTTGCGGAGTCAGGCCGCCAGCCAGCATCCATGGGCGCCGCCAGTATTTCCGACCGGCCAGCAAGCGCCAATCGAATGCTAACCCATTTCCACCGGGCAATTCCGAATCTCTCGGCGGCTTTGCATCAATGAGCAATTGGTCTGCCACCTCGGAGTACAGATCTATTGCAGTCAGATCCTCAGCTTCGGCTACACCGATTGCCTTCATCACCGGCAATCCAAAACGGTCACGAACCTCAGTCACCCTCTGAGGTGATTCCTTGCCGTGTAATTGAAGCATGTCCAGCGGAACTGCGGACACGATACTGTCCAGTTCTTCGTCAGTCGCATTTACAACCAGTGCCACCTTCGCCACGCCCGGCGGCACCAATTGCGTCAATGTCGCAGCTTGCGCGGTATCCAGATGGCGCGGAGATTTCGGAAAGAAGACAAAACCCACATACCCTGCTCCGGCGTCAACAGCCGCGCGCACGTGGTCGGGTGCGGTCAGGCCGCAGATTTTGAATCTAACATCTGACATGGGGTGGGCTCAGCTTGCCTCATCCAGAAGGGCTAGAACATCATCTTTGCCCTCGTTTTGCTTATTCTTGAGCTTCTTGACCTCTCGCTCAAGCTTGCGCACTTCGCTTTTCTTCACCGTTGCGTCACGGCGGTGTTTGTGTTCACGCATCCATTCCCAAACGAACCCAATGATCAGGCCGGCCACAACGCCGCCCAGAACCACGAGGAACAATGGAAGCGAAGCGGTCAGGTTGAACCCGAGCAACTCAGCCAGCGGGTCCGGCATCAGCTTGAGTTCAACCGACTCAACATTGGCGAGAGAAACTGAAATCAGAATGATCCCAAGCGTCCCAAGAAAAGCGTATCGAATGTAGCGCATCATAGCGTCAGGCTTTACCGTTCAATCGGTCCCTTAGCAACTTGCCAGTTTTGAAAAACGGTACACATTTTTCCTCGACCTGAACCGTTTCGCCCGTACGAGGGTTCCGGCCCACACGTGCATCGCGCTTTTTGACCGAAAAAGCGCCGAAACCACGCAGTTCGACACGATCACCTCGCGACATGGCATCGGTGACTTCTTCGAACACAGTATTCACGATCCGCTCAACATCACGCTGATAGAGATGCGGGTTTTCGTCAGCGATTTTCTGAATCAATTCTGAACGGATCATGCGTGATACCCTCCCAGGCAGCCGGTGTGTCAGGTCTACTGATTTGACAGTATAGGAAAAAATCCGGTTTGGGGGAACGCATACTCTGCGCGCTGATGCTTTATTTTGCCATATTCTCACGCAAATTTTTGCCGGACAACGGATTTTGCACACTTAAAGCGCGAACAATACTGCGAATAAGCAAGTCATTTGGAACATATTGATTCGCAACAAAAACGGCCCCGCACTTCCGTGCGAGGCCGAAATTCTTACTTGGGATGCGCCCCGGGCTTAGTCGCCCGACTTCAGCGCCGCACCAAGGATGTCGCCCAGCGACGCGCCCGAGTCGGAAGAACCGTACTGTTCCACGGCCTCTTTCTCTTCGGCGATCTCACGTGCCTTGATCGACAGACCCAGACGACGGGTCTTGCTGTCGACGTTGGTGACGCGAACGTCGACCTTGTCACCGACCGAGAAACGCTCGGGGCGCTGTTCGGCACGGTCACGCGACAGGTCCGAACGACGGATGAACGACTTCATGCCTTCGTACTCGACCTCGATGCCGCCATCTTCGATCGCGGTGACTTCAACGGTGATGACCGAGCCACGCTTCACGCCGCCAACGGCTTCGGCGAACTTGTCACCGCCCAAGGCTTTGATCGACAGCGAGATACGCTCTTTCTCGACATCAACTTCCGAAACGACGGCCGAAACCATATCGCCTTTGCGGTAGTTCTGGATCGCATCTTCGCCACGCTCGTCCCAGGACAGGTCGGACAGGTGAACCATGCCGTCGATGTCGCCTTCGAGGCCAATGAACAGACCGAATTCGGTGATGTTCTTGACTTCGCCTTCGACCTCGGTGCCCTCGGGGTGTGTTTCTGCAAACACTTCCCACGGGTTGCGCTGAGTCTGCTTCAGGCCCAGAGACACGCGACGCTTGGCGCCGTCGATTTCCAGAACCATGACGTCGACTTCCTGGCTGGTCGAAACGATCTTGCCGGGGTGGACGTTTTTCTTGGTCCAGGACATCTCGGACACGTGCACCAGACCTTCGACACCGGCTTCCAATTCGACAAACGCGCCGTAGTCGGTGATGTTGGTGACGCGACCCTGATGAACCGAGCCCAGCGGGTACTTGGCAGCAACCAGATCCCACGGATCTTCTTGCAGCTGCTTCATGCCCAGGCTGATGCGGTGGGTCTCTTTGTTGATCTTGATGACCTGAACCTTGATGGTTTCGCCGATCGTCAGGATTTCGGACGGGTGGTTCACACGGCGCCATGCCATGTCGGTGACGTGCAGCAGGCCGTCAACGCCGCCCAGATCAACGAATGCACCGTATTCGGTGATGTTCTTGACAACACCCTCGACGGTCTGACCTTCGGACAGGTTGCCGATAACTTCGGCACGCTGTTCGGCACGCGATTCTTCCAGGATTGCGCGGCGCGAAACAACGATGTTGCCACGGCGGCGGTCCATTTTCAGGATCTGGAACGGCTGCTTCAGACCCATCAGCGGGCCAGCGTCGCGCACGGGGCGGACGTCAACCTGCGAGCCGGGCAGGAACGCAACTGCGCCACCCAGATCGACGGTGAAGCCACCTTTGACGCGACCAAAGATAGCACCTTCGACTCGCTGGTCGTCGGCATATGCTTTTTCCAGACGGTCCCATGCTTCTTCACGGCGGGCCATCTCGCGCGAGATGACGGCTTCGCCACGGGCGTTTTCTGCGGCGCGCAGGTATACTTCAACCTCGTCGCCTACAGCAATTTCAGGGGCTTCGCCGGGATTTGCGAATTCTTTCAGATCAACGCGGCCTTCCATTTTGTAGCCTACGTCGATGATGGCTTGGCCGGCTTCGATCGCCAGAACCTTGCCTTTGACAACAGAACCCTCTTCGGGTGTGTCCATTTCGAAGCTTTCGTTCAGGAGGGCTTCGAATTCCTCCATGGATGTATTAGCCATGTGGCGTTGTTTTCCTTTACATACGTTTTTGCTGGCCGAGCGGTTGTCTCCGCCGGTCTTGTTTCATGATGTCGTCAGACGTGACCCGGTGCGCCCCTGAGCAAACAAACACAAAGGGCCGAGGTAACCCGGCCCTGCTCAGAAACGTCATCCGGACGTTGACCGCCCTTGTATCGACAGCGCGCGTATAGGCGGATTCCCAAGTATGTGCAAGGGCAAAGCCCATGTTTTAAAGGTTCGGCAGGTCCTTGCTGCTGCAAATAGCCTATCTGTTCGCGCCCCACACTTGAGCGTCGCGTTGCAACATAGCCCGTTCTACCGTCTCCAGACGACCAATAGCGACCAATGGATCGTGACCACCCCCGGCTTTGTTCCAGATCTTCAAAGCCGAGCTCGGGCTCCAAGGCAAGCAGGCTTGCGCCAACCATTGCCGCAACTCCCGGGGTAGTGCGTCATACGCCTGCATCGGTGGCACGTTCCGCCTGCGGCGTTTGAGGTTGCTGCGCAGGTTGCGATTGGATTCTCCCATTGGGTAAGACCGGTTCTGGGTTCTGCTTAAGTTCATGCTCTCAGCGCTCTAATTTTTGTGATGATATTACATCTCAAGACTCCAAGTGCAATATGACCTGAGGCTTAAGGAACCCGGCCAATCCCGGCTTACTCACATTCCGTTGATAACGCTGCGGGTTCGTTGAATCACAGCTGGCGGCAGGGCACCAGTGGGGCTGCACAGAGACGTACTGGAGATGTCAGATCATGGAAGAGTTCAACCTCATCGTCGCCCAACAGCCTCAGTGGATTCAGATTTGGTTAAACATCCTGAGCTTTGGGGCTTTCCTCCTCCCGATCTCTCTGTTGATCTGGAAACAAACGCGCCTGACAGCGATCATCACAGTCGCTGGGAGTGTGCTCGCAGCGGCCGGGGTTTTGCTGATCTTCAACCAGCTTGGCTATGTCCGACTAATGGGACTGGGCCATGTCCTTTTCTGGACGCCAGTCGCTTGGCACCTCTGGAAGCAACAGGCCCGTGTAGACATGCCTGCAACCCCCAGATGGATTATCCGCGTGGTCTTTGTGACCATCACGATTTCACTGGCTTTCGACTACGTGGACGTAATCCGGTATCTGATGGGAGATCAAACGCCGATTCCAGTACCGGCGTAAGACTCTGCCCTATGCAAGATCCCTCTGCATAACGCCAGCGGCTCTCTAGAACAGCTGCAGATCCTTCGCACCACTCTGGATTTCGGCAAAATCAGGCATATTCTGGATCTTTACGGGCGCCGGAGCAGCGCCTGGCATCGCTACGGTCGGCTGCGCCACCTTTGCCTTGCCAAAGGCCGGGCGCTCCAACTCCCCACGGATATCGCGCAATAGGGTTTTGTGATCAGGCATCGTTCTGATGATTTGTGCAAGATCCTCTTTCGCCCGTTTCATGCCTTGGTACCAGATCACTTTCTTCAACGGCCTCACACGGTCCCGGATACCCGGACCATAGCCGGTGTCATAGACCTGCTTGCCCAGCAGAACTGTCTGATACACGCGATGATCAAACAACGTTGCGAACTCGACATCGTGGTCCATTGGCAGACGGTGCTGCCACAATTCCAGATTCTCGGCCAAACGGTCCGGCACCTTCATCTGTGTTCGCGCATCGATCCAATAGGGATCATCCGTGCGATTGCCCAAGCGGTAGTGCAGGCAAATGAACTCCAGCACTTCGTTGTAGAGCTTATCCATCTGCCGGTTATATCTTGCCCGCAGCGCAGGCTCGATGTCGCGGGTTGGCAAATGTTCGGCGAACCAGCGCACCGCGTGATCGATCATGTGGATCGCAGTACTTTCCAGCGGTTCGATGAACCCGCCGGACAGACCAATGGCGACACAGTTCTTGACCCAGGCATTGCGTACGCGCCCGACGCGCATCGGAATAACGCGCGGTGTCAGGCCTTTGCCGCTGTCCCCCAGCCATTCAAGATACTCATCTGCCGCCTGATCATCTGTCCGATGCGCCGATGAGAATACATATCCCGTGCCCACGCGATTATAGAGCGGTACCCGCCACGTCCAGCCTGCACCAAGCGCAGTGGATCGTGTCAGGCTCTCGATCTTTTTCGGATTAGGATGCTCGATCTGCAACGCCATGGCGCGGTCGTTGGGCAGGTAGTCAGAATAATCCAAAAACGGCTCACCCAACGCCTTGTTGATGATCAATCCGCGGAAGCCGGTGCAGTCGACGACCATCTCGACGTTATGGCGCCCCCTGCGTTCAAGCATCAAATGGCTGACGTTGCCTTGTTCATCAAGCTCAACCGATTGCACCTCATCCCGAATATGCTCCACACCGTTTTGGGTGCAGACCTTGGTCAGCATTCCAGCAAACTTTACTGCGTCCAGGTGGTAAGCATAACCAAAGCGCTGTTCGAATTCGGGTTGCCCCAATTGCCGCGCGCCTTTGCAAAGACGGCCTAGATCATCATGAGGGGAGATGGACTGTGTAAAATCCCGATCTCCGTTACCAAAGCGCAGATAGTATTCGGCTGCATCCAAACCTTCCAACATTTGGCCGTGGGCAAACGGGTTCACATAGTCGATGCGGTTGCCCTTGCTGTCCTTGTTCCAATTGCAGAACTTTACACCCAGTTTGAACGACGCGTTGGTCTCGCGAAAGAAATCCCGCTCTGCAATGCCTGCCTGACGCAACGTGACCGGCATGCGCGGCACCGTGGCCTCACCAACACCCACGGTCGAGATATTGGGACTTTCGATCAGGCATATGCGTGGGCGATCCTTTTGCGATGACGTTCTGGAAAACACCATGTCCAGGATCAGCGCGGTCATCCACCCCGCCGTGCCGCCGCCCACGATGGTGATTTGGTTCAAACGATTATTCATATGGTTTTGTCCCTGTTGGCTTTGGGGATTTTACGGCTGCCTCCCCTTTTATTGGGGTTATGTAGCAGCTCTCCCTTTTCGCTTGAGGGAAACTATAACAGCTTTCCCGCGTCCATCTAGGGCTTTAACCGCGAATTACGCATACATATGGGTTGGTCAGATTTCTTCGCCCTTTTTCAAAAGTTCTTCAATCAGCGCACGCTGAAGATCCGTGCTGTCACCCCCTCCAAACTCTGCGGCCCCGCCAGTGTAAAGCGTGCCATAAGTCTTTGCGATATTCACAGTCTGAGCCAGCCCGGAAATCAACTGATCCTTTTCCAGCAATGACATCGGGTGAATGAATGCAGCCCACAGAACACCATTGGCAATAGCGTACCGCGCATCCAGCGTACTGTCGAAATTGGCCTGCATCACCCGGATCAAGTCTTCCTCCGAAAGGTCTGCGGCATTACCGATCGCGACCATTGCGCGCATTCGGTCTGCATTGATGTCAGTGATCACCAAAACCTGCTCGTCGGCCACCGTCATCTGGAAGCCGGGACCAAACGGCTCGGCCTCGGGATCCAAAGCAAAGAGGATGCTACCCAGCCGCTCATATGTCATCGGCGGCTCTGCTTCCGGAACCTGCGGCTCAGCTTCCTGAGCAGCCAAGCTTCCAGAGATGAAAATCAGAATGAGGGCTAAGCGAAACATGAGGTCA
The DNA here is from genome assembly GCF_056537285.1 of Ruegeria sp. CF8. Taxonomy (NCBI): domain Bacteria; kingdom Pseudomonadati; phylum Pseudomonadota; class Alphaproteobacteria; order Rhodobacterales; family Roseobacteraceae; genus Ruegeria; species Ruegeria sp. CF8. The sequence continues at coordinate 215,009 of NZ_JBQFRG010000007.1, forward strand.
CTCCTGCAGACACCCTTTGACCATACGAACCGCGATACGAACTGGCCAAACAAAGCTTAGTGATCTGGAGCACCACATCAGTCAGCGGATTGTACGATCTGCACAGTTAAGTGTCTCTTCTGCGATTACACGTTCAATCGACTCCCCTTAACTGTGTGTCATCGGCCAGCACGGTGCATGGCCTGAAACCGAAACCAAAAGGAAACTTACCATGAAGTATTCTGTTCTGACCGCCCTGGCGGCGGTCATCGCTCTGTCCACTCCGGCCTTTGCTGCCGACGAGATCAACGTATCAAACGGCATTTCTGCCGCAGGGGCGCCGCTGGCCGCACATGGGGTGGACTTGGTTGCGTTGGTCAACGACGGCAACCCGGTCGAAGGCTTTGCCACACATTCGGCAACCTATGACGGAGCCTCCTACTACTTCACGACCGCTGCGAACCGTGAAGCCTTTGAAGCTAACCCGACTGCGTATTTGCCGCAGCATGGCGGGTTCTGTTCGTTCGGCGTATCAGTTGGCAAGAAGTTTGATGGTGATCCCGATCAGTATCTGGTTGCCGACGGCAAACTGTACCTGTTCCTGAACGCTGAAACCCGTGCGGCCTTTCTTAAGGACGTTGTCGGCACAGCAAAAACAGCTGACGATCAGTGGGCAAACATCAAAAGCGTTGCCGTGGGTGAGCTGTAAATGCCACCCCTTTGCCTGCGGCGCTAGCGTGTCGCGGGCAATTTTGCGTTAACGACCTCAAGCGCTTTTGCCAATGCGGCCTCGATACTCAGATCGGTTGTGTCCAACTGAACCGCATCCTCGGCTGGTTTCATCGGCGCCGTGCTACGCTCTGCATCGCGCGCGTCACGCTCTTTGACATCTGCCAGAACCTGATCGCGTGTCACATCGGCACCTTTGGCGCTAAGCTCAAGATACCGGCGCTCGGCACGTACTTCGGCGCTGGCCGTGACGAACAGTTTCACCTCGGCATGCGGACAAATCACTGTACCGATGTCGCGCCCGTCCAGCACGGCCCCCCCTGCCCTGCGGGCAAAGGCACGTTGAAAATCCACCAATGCGGCGCGCACTTCGGGAATGACCGCCACTTTAGACGCCGCCTGTGCGATTTCAGCGGTACGCAGGTCGCCCCTACCCAGTTCTTCTGCTGTCAAAGCCTTTGCCGCATCGACCGGTTCGGCACCCTTCAAAACACGTCGACCCACCGCACGGTAGAGCAGCCCTGTGTCCAGATGGGCAAACCCAAAATGCGTCGCAACGGCTTTTGAGATCGTGCCTTTGCCCGCAGCCGCTGGCCCGTCAATGGCAACTGTGAAGCTGTGGGTCATTGCCAAGTTTACCGGTTGTTTCGGACAAGTTGCGCGCCAAGGCGCGCCATCAACGGCTCAAAAATCGGGAAAGACGTTGCAATCGGGCCGCCATCGTCCACGCTTACTGGCTTTTGCGCGCCCATGCCCATCACCATGAAAGACATGGCAATGCGGTGATCCAGAAAGCTCTCGCAGGTACCTGCGCCGGGAACGTTGCCGATGCCCAGCCCTTCGACCGACCACCAATCGTCACCCTCATTTACCGTCACACCATTTGCCCGCAGGCCGCGCGCCATGGCGTCGATACGGTCGCTTTCCTTGACGCGCAGCTCTTTTACACCGCCCATCATCGTGGTGCCGGTGGCGTTGGCCGCAACCACGGAAAGTACAGGATATTCATCGATCATCGAGGCCGCGCGTTCCGGCGGCACGGTGATCCCTTTCATGTCAGGTGAGTATTTTGCACGCAGATCGGCAACAGGCTCACCACCTTCTTCGCGCTCATTCTCATAGGTCAGATCCGCACCCATTTCGCGCAATGTGGTGAACAGTCCTGCGCGGGTGGGGTTCAGACCAATGCCGGGCACCAGTACGTCCGAGCCGGGTGTGATCAGCGCGGCGCACACCGGGAAGGCTGCACTGGACGGATCACGCGGCACGGCGATGACCTGAGGCTTCAGCTCGGGCCGTCCGGTTAGAGTGATGACACGACCCTCATCGGTATCTTCAACCGTTATCTCAGCGCCGAAGCCAGCCAGCATTCGCTCTGAATGGTCGCGCGTTGCTTCTTTCTCGACCACAACGGTTTTGCCTGGTGCATTCAATCCCGCCAGCAAGACAGCAGATTTGACCTGAGCCGAGGGTACGGGCACTTCATACCGTACCGGGGTCGGGTCCGCGGCACCCACGATGGTCATCGGCAAGCGCCCACCGGACCGACCAACCGATTGTGTGCCAAACAGAGACAGAGGGTCAGTCACCCGCGCCATCGGACGTTTGTTCAGGCTGGCATCTCCGGTGAAGGTCGCTGTGATCGGAGAGGTTGCCATAGCGCCCATGATCAAGCGCACACCGGTACCCGAATTGCCGCAATCGATCACCTGATCCGGTTCCGCAAAGCCACCAACGCCTACGCCATGCACGGTCCATTCGCCGCCACCGTGATCTGTAACCTCGGCTCCAAGGGCCCGCATTGCCTTGGCGGTATCCAGAACGTCTTCGCCCTCCAGCAAACCCGAGATCCTGGTCTCGCCCACAGCCATTGCGCCAAGGATCAATGACCGGTGCGAGATCGACTTGTCACCCGGCACCTCGGCCGTGCCGGTCAGCGGGCCGCAGGGATGCGAAGTCATCGGGATGGGCGTGCCGTGTCCGGACATGGGGGCTCCTTTTGCGCTATCAGTTCAAGGCGGATTAGCGAATTGGAGCGGGTTGGTCCAGCGGCAATAAGCCCGAAGATGCCACTCAGGCTTCCCCCAGCCACTTTGCCGGGTTTTCTTCGGCGATCTGCCGGAAAATTTCCTCGCCCAAGATGTTCCGCAGCCGGAAACAGACCGCCTTTTCTGACAGCGCTTCCTGCCGGGTCATGTAGTAATCCGATCCAAACAGAACGCGCGACCTGAGACGCTCACTTTCTTCGTCCTCGCCGGTAAGGAAAATGCGCAGAAACGGGGCGTAATCCTCGAACTGGAACAGTGTGTAAGAGATGTCGGTCCAAAGGCCGGGGTAGTTTCCGCTGCCAATCATGCGCCGGATAGCTACCTGCCAGTTCCGGTTGAATGCGTCATCCAGCGTATTCGCACGATCCGGATTGACATAGGCATCCCAGTCCCGCTGTCCGCCGAAATGCGCCAAGCAAATCCGTAGATTGGGATGAGCACGCATTACGGGAATAAACGCCTCTGGCTCGGTAAAGCGGTCTGCCCAATAATCCGAAAGGTAACGCCCCTGAACGCCTCCGCGCGAACAGTGTGACATCACCGGCAGGCTCAGTTCCTCCAGTCGCGGATAAACGCGCTGCATCAAAACCGGATCGTCGGGCGCGAACCCCAGCCTTGGATAGAGCTTCAGGCCGCGAAACTTCAGGCCATCTATGGCCCGCCAGAGTTCCGTCGCCTCAGGATCGGCACGCGGGTCAATTGTTGCAAAAGGTATCACGGACCGGCCAACCTCGAGGTCGCCAGACAGCTTTGCCAATTCGTCATGTTGCGCGTTCAGCGGAACCACAGGTGCGCCGAATCCAAATGCTGACATCTCCATTGGCAGGACAACAAAGCGGGTATCGCTGGGATAGTGCCGCCGCATATTGTCCAGAATATCGCGCTGGCTGCTCGCGTCCGTTTCCTGCTGAAAGCGGTAAAGCCTGTCCAGTTTTTCGGCGGCGGAATGCTGACCAATCAGGCGTGCGACGAAGGCCAGGGCCTTGATCAGCCAAGGCATCTTTTTGAATGGTTTGAGTGCCGGATAGGGATAATCCTCTGGCACATGGCGCGCGTGAAACAGGTGCGTGTGGCAGTTCGTAATCCGTACATCAGACATGGCAATCCCGAACAAAAGGCGATGCTAAAATAAGTGCGTCACGCACATTCTAGCATAGCGTTCAGGATTGCAGAAATCTGGCGGTGATCAGGATTCCGTCCTGCGGAAGGTCAAATAATGCGGCACCCGCCCTTCCCGCAGGGCCTTTCGTTCATAGCGGGTGGAAATCCAATCGTCCCAAGGCTCACGCCAGTCGGCCGGGCGTTCCGCCAACCATTCAAAACCTGCCCGCGGTACTTCTTCCAGCGTCTGACGCACATAGTCGGGAATGTCGGTGGCGACGCGAAAGATCGACCCGGGTTTCAGCACTTTCGCCAATGGCTCCAGATGCTCTGTCGTCACAAAACGTCGGCGATGATGACGGGTCTTGGGCCATGGGTCAGGATAGAGAAGAAACGCACGCGAGATACTGGCTTCGGGCAGGACATCGAACAAATCACGCGCATCGCCGGGATGTACGGCAAGATTCTCGACCCCCGCTTGCCGGATTTTTCCCAACAACATGGCCACGCCGTTGATGTAGGGCTCGGCTCCGATGATGCCGATGTCCGGGTTGCTTTGCGCCTGGTGCACCAGATGTTCACCGCCGCCAAAGCCCACCTCAAGCCAGACTGGCTTGCCGCCGAACAGACCATCCAGGTCTAAAGGCTTGCGTTCGGGGTTAGTTTCCCAATCCACGGACCCGGGTGACAGCGCGGCTAGATCTTCGTTCAGATAGGTCTTTTGACTGGGCTTCAGGGTTTTACCTTTGAAGCGGCCATAAAAGTTTCTGCGCGGGCGTTGTGGGGTCTCGGTGCTCATGCCGGTGGCCTTACTGCTCAGGCCCAAGCGTTGCAAGTGTGTGTTGCACTCGCAAAGAAAAAGCGCGCCTTGGAAGGCGCGCTTATTTTTTTCGGATCAGACTGCGGCTTTCAGCGCGTCAACCAGATCGGTGCGTTCCCAGCTAAAGCCGCCATCTGCATCGGGTTCACGCCCGAAATGGCCGTAAGCGGCGGTACGCTGATAGATCGGCTTGTTCATTTGCAGGTGCTCACGAATGCCACGCGGGGTCAGGTCCATGATCTGCCCAACGGCTTTTTCGATCACAGCATCGGCAATCTGGCCTGTCCCATGCGTATCAGCGTAGATCGACAATGGTTTAGAAACACCGATCGCATAGCTCAGCTGGATCGTGCAACGCTCTGCCATACCAGCAGCCACAACGTTCTTGGCCAGGTAACGCGCCGCATACGCGGCAGAACGGTCCACCTTGGTCGGGTCTTTGCCCGAGAACGCGCCGCCGCCATGCGGGGCCGCGCCACCATAGGTATCGACGATGATCTTACGACCGGTCAGACCTGCATCGCCATCCGGGCCGCCAATCACGAATTTGCCCGTAGGGTTCACGTGCCATTCGGTGTCAGCAGTCAACCAGCCCTCGGGCATAGTTTCGCGGATATAGGGCTCGACGATTTCGCGGATGTCATCAGATGTCAGCGCCTCATCCAGATGCTGAGTCGACAAAACAACCGAGCTGACGCCAACCGGTATGCCATCACGATACACGACGGACAATTGCGACTTGGCATCCGGGCCCAGCGCAGGTTCGGCACCGCTTTTACGCACTTCGGCCAAACGCCGCAGGATGGCGTGCGAATACTGGATCGGTGCGGGCATAAGCGCGGGGGTTTCAGTTGTGGCGTAACCGAACATGATGCCCTGGTCGCCTGCCCCTTCGTCCTTGTTGTCGGCGGCATCAACGCCTTGCGCGATGTGAGCGGATTGTTCGTGCAGCAGGTTTGTTACCTCGACGGTTTCGTGGTGAAACTTTTCCTGCTCGTAGCCGATGTCTTTAATACAATCACGGGCAATCTTCTCGATACGGCCCATGTAGTCATGCAGCTTGTCTTGATCCGACAGGCCGACTTCGCCGCCAATAACGACGCGGTTGGTTGTGGCAAAGGTTTCGCAAGCCACGCGTGCTTCGGGTTCTTCGTTCAGAAATGCGTCGAGGACGGCGTCCGAAATGCGGTCACAGACCTTGTCTGGGTGCCCTTCGGAAACGGACTCCGAAGTAAATGTGTAGTTCTGTCGGGACATAAATGTGCTCCATTACGGTTTCTCTGCCACGCCAGGAAGCCGTTGTGACAGGTCAGAGACGCATACGCTCACCGGAAGATGGGGTCAATCGCTAATAATTCACGCGCAAGCGGTTGCCAAAACGGATGATGGCGCCAAGAAACAAAAGGATCACCAAAATGGCACTGTCGCCTGTTCGCGAATAAATCGTCGGCTGTTGCGGCAGTGGCAGGATGGCATCGACATACCCGGCCTCGCCCAAAGGCAAAGAGGCAGTGACACGGCCCAGAGGGTCGATCATGGCCGATATGCCAGTATTCGCTGAACGGATCATCGGCAGGCCCTGCTCAATCGCCCTCATCCGAGCTTGAACCAAATGCTGATACGGGCCCGATCGGGTTCCGAACCAGGCGTCATTGGTGATCTGCAACAGGAAATCCGCCCGCCCCGGTGCACCATTCACATCCTGCGAAAAAACGGCCTCGTAGCAGATCAGCGGCAAGGCTTGCCCCAAGCCCCCCAGATCCATCAACTGTGGACCAAGACCCGCGCTGAACCCGTGGCCCGTTGTGGACGCTAATCCGTGAATGCCAAAACGCCCCATCAAATCGCCGAAGGGGATGTATTCTCCGAAAGGAGCAAGATGGTGCTTGTCGTACAGACCAGCCTGGTTCCCGTTTTCATCCAGATAAACCATCGAATTGAAAATCCGCGGGCCGTCTCCGCGCTGAATACCAAGGATCACCGGAGTGCCCTGCGCAGCATCCGCTATGGCAGCCAATATCGGCTGCGCACTATCGAGCCACGCGGGCACTGCCGTTTCGGGCCATACGATCAGATCAGGCCTCGGCTGGGCAGCTGTGTAGTCAATCTGGCGAGAAAAGAACAATGGGGCGTATGCCGGGTCCCATTTCTGATGCTGAGGCGCGTTTGGTTGCACAACCCGAACGACATGCGGACCGTCGTGAACCGTTGGACGTATCGCGGCATAGCTTAAAGCTACAATCGCCAATCCGACTGAAAATACCAGTGACCACACCAGCCCACGAAAAGGTCTGGGGTACATCAATGCCGAACCGATGGGGAATGTCGCTGCGAACGTTAGGGCGTTTAACCCAAACGGCCCGAACAAAGACAACATTTGCGCCACTGGTGTATCGATCCAGATTTGCGAAACCCCTGCCCAAGGGAAACCAGTTAACACAAAGCCTCGGGCCAGCTCAGCCAAGGACAGGGTAACGATCAAGAGCAGGCATTGGCGAAAAGAAGACGCGCCCGGGCGGCGAGACATCCAAAAAGAAACGGCCCAAAACAGCGCGAGGCCACCAGCCATAAACACCAGCGCAAACGGTGCCATCCAGGCGTGGCGTTCCGCATCAACCTGAAACGGTTCCACAAGCCAGCTGAGAGCGTGCACAAAGTAACCGGTGGCAAAAAACCATCCGATCCAGCCCGCCCGCGCTCGGGTTTCGCTGGACAGGAACAGCGGCACAATCAGGATCAGAGACAGGATCGTCAGTGCCCAATAGCCATAAGGCGCAAAACCAAACCCTGCCACTCCGCCCAATATGGCGGCGGCCACTAGTCTCAGCAGGAAAGGCCAGCCCCGCGTGGGGGTCATGCAGCGATGTCCGGCAGCATGACGCGAAGCCTTTTTATGCGACGCGGATCAGCGTCGATGACTTCAAATTCGGGACCTTCAGGGTGGATCACAACCTCTCCCCTGGCGGGCACACGACCCGACAGCATAAACACCAAGCCACCCAAAGTATCAATTTCCTCTTCATCCACGTCTTCATGGCTGGTCAACGAGCGGCCAATCTCTGCCTCGAAATCCTCGAGCGGGACACGGGCTTGCACGACGTAACAGCCGGGTTTCTCCTGCACCCACAACTGATCTTCATCGGCATCGTGCTCGTCAGCGATTTCACCAACGACCTGTTCGATCAGGTCTTCGATGGTCAGCAGACCATCAACGCCGCCATATTCATCAATCACCAACGCCATGTGGCGCCGTTCTGTTTGCATCTTGGTCAACAAGACCCCGATCGGCATTGACGGCGGCACAAACAACAGCGTGCGCAGCATCGAGGCAAGATCAAAGTTGCTGCCCCCGCCGTTGAACCCATGGGTAAGAGCAAAATCCTTGAGATGGACGAACCCCAGTGGCGTATCCAAGGTGCCTTCATAAACAGGGATTCTGGACAGACCACTCTCACGGAAAACATCCGCGAGCTCGTCCTTGGTGATTGTCGAAGGCACCGATATGATTTCAGCAGTAGGAATAGCGACGTCTTCCACACGCATCCGCCGCAGGTTAATCATCCCGCGGGACTGAGGCACCGTTGCATCCTGTCCGTTCGCCACCGGCTGCGGTTGCGCCTCATCGCCCGAAAACGCATCAAAAATTCGAGAAAAAAATCCGCTTTTCTCTTCGGTCGTATTGCTGCTGTCCTGTGGTTGCGCGCTGTGCGCCGCCCTAGAACTGCCGTCTGTCTCGCCCATTATCCTGTTCCAACTGATCGGGTCATATGACCCCTTCATACCTTATATGGGTCATCGATACCTAATTTGCCAAGTATCTCGACCTCAATCCTTTCCATCAGGGTGGCATCGGGATCACGAATGTGATCATACCCCAGCAAATGCAACGTTCCGTGAACAAGCAGATGAATCACATGATCATCCATCGCCTTCCCAGCCTCCGCCGCCTCTCGCGCGCAGGTGTCGAAAGAAATCGCGATATCACCTAAAGGGATTTCACCTGTAAAGTCCCGCTCCGGCAAAACAGGCACCTGCCCTGGTTCTTCTGGGGCCAGATCCTCGGCTGGCCAACTCAGAACATTGGTGGCACTCGGCTTGCCGCGAAACTCTGTGTTCAGGCCTGCAATCCGCGCGTCATCGCAGCCCAGAACGCTGACTTCACAAACCTCAGGGTCCAGTTCGACAAACGACAGAGCGGCAGAAATCGCCTTGTGCGACAAAGCCTCTAGGCCTTGCCACCGATTGTCTTCGACAGTGAGTTCCAGGTTCATCTTTCCGCACATCAGCCCTTGCAAAGGGCCTTGCACTCAACTGGTTTCGCGGCCCGAGTCGGCCTCATACGCTTCGATGATGGCGGCGACAAGCGGGTGGCGCACCACATCTTTTGAGGTGAAATAGTTGAAGCTGATATTGGGTATCGTTTTCAACAACCTTTCAGCGTCCGCCAGACCGGACTGCACCCCACGCGGAAGATCAACTTGTGACCTGTCGCCGGTTATCACCATGCGACTGCCCTCACCCAAGCGGGTCAGGAACATTTTCATCTGCATGGTCGTCGCGTTCTGCGCTTCGTCCAAAACCACAAAGGCATTGGCCAGCGTACGACCGCGCATAAATGCCAGCGGAGCGATTTCGATTCGTTTTTCTTCGATCAGCTTGGCCAGTTGCTTGCCTGGCAGAAAATCGTTCAGCGCGTCATAGAGCGGCTGCATATACGGATCGACCTTGTCCTTCATGTCGCCGGGCAAATAGCCCAGCTTTTCACCCGCCTCGACCGCAGGGCGGCTTAGGATGATTCGATCCACATGGCCACCGATGAACATCGAAACACCAACAGCAACCGCCAGATACGTTTTACCCGTTCCCGCAGGGCCAATGCCAAAGGCCAATTCGTTCTGAAACAGCGACTGAACGTAGGCTTTCTGAGCATCCGTTCGTGGTTCGACCAGCTTCTTACGGGTCTTGATCTCGACCGAGCCACCCTTGAACATCTCAAGCTGATCACCGTCGCGCGTGCCCGTTCCTTGCTCCGAAGCACCCATGCGAAGTTCGCGATCCACATCTGCGGCTTCAACCTCGCGCCCCCCTTCCAGGCGGGTATAAAGGGACTGAAGCACCTCTACGGCCTGTTTCTGGGCATCTTCGTCGCCCATGATAACCAGCTGGTTGCCACGGCGTACAATCTGGACCGAAAGCTTGCTTTCTATATCGGTCAGATTGCGGTCGTATTCACCGCAAAGGTCAATCAACAATCGGTTGTCGGGAAATTCTACAAACGCCTCACGCTGGGGCATCTCGTTTTGCGGTGGGGTCAGGGCACCGATGGCCAATCCGTTCTCCTGTCTTGGCTGTTCACCCTGAGCGTAGACAACAAAACTCGGTGGGCGCAAGCCACAGATTCAAAAATTAGTACTGGGATGACAAAACAGCCGAAAAATGCCGTTCTGGTTGGCATCAGAAAGTATAGTTCAGCCCGAATCTGAGACCGCCATATTTTGGCGTCGATTTTGTAGAAAAACCTGAACTGAACTGGATGGTTTTCGAGTCGAACTGTACGTATTCATATTCACCGGTAATCGACCAATTGTCAGTCAGTTTATGTTCGGCGCCGATGCTGGCAGAGTATCCGTTTCGCCGATCTGTTACCGCGAAATTCTGCGTCGAACTGCCAGATGTGATGCTGTTGGTCGTTTCAATGTCACCCCACAAATAGCCGACACTGACGAAATACAGGATTCGGCCGCTGCGGTTGGTCAGACCATTTCGCAATCGGATCGCAAAGACATCCGAGACTTCAGTGCCACCCTGGACATCGACCCCGCCGATCCGAGCGCCAACATTGTCATCAAGGGACCCAAACTGATACCCGATTTCAAAGCCGTACACGTAGTCACGCCCACCTCTGGCGGGCAAAATACCGCGCCATCCACCACGCAGCTCTCCGTACGACCCCGACAAATCCTGTTCGCCGATATCAAACAACCCGGCCGGTGTTCTCAGTCCAAAGCGATCATCTCCACCCGAGCCATAGCCCCCTGCGAGCCCTAGGTAAAAGGCGCTGACGTCGCTGCCGAATGTAGTCGGGCTGATCACTTCAGGTTCGGTCACCGTGCCTTTCAGATCACCCGCAATTGTTGCACTGGCAAGAAAAGTGGCAAATGACGCCGACGGCAGCGTTCTGACAAGACTTGAAATCCTGAAGTTCCTATGGGTCGTCACTCGTGCCTCCATCACTCCGGCCGCAACACCGGCCAAAAACCGTTTTTTAACGCAAAACTTCACGCCCGGAAAAACTTGGCTCTTCTCCGAGCATAGTTCCAAGCAATAAATCAAGGGTAAATTTTGGAAACAAACACCAACTATGGTGGCTATCCGGTGGAAACTTGCCGATTTACAGCAGCTCTCCTGCCAGCGAATTGGTACCCGAATCAGTGATCCGAACCTCCTTTAGATCCCCCATCGCGATCTCCGGTCCTTTCACGTGAACCGAATGAAGGTACTCGGACTTTCCGACCATTTGACCGGTCAGGCGGCCCGGTTTTTCAAACAGAACACGTACCGTTCTGCCCACCATGCCATCCTGGATTTCACGCTGATGGCGGGTGATCAGAGCTTGTAGACGTTGCAACCGTTCATCCGCCGCCGCTGGGTCAACCTGTGCCCGCTCGGCTGCGGGCGTTCCGGGGCGGGTCGAGTATTTGAACGAATACGCGTAGCCGTATTTGACCTCTTCGACCAAATCCATCGTTGCCTGGAAATCCTCTTCGGTTTCCTCGGGGAACCCGACAATGAAATCGCCAGACATCACAATATCCGGGCGCGCCGCGCGGATTTTTTCGATCAAGCGCAGATAGCTTTCGGCTGTATGGCTGCGGTTCATCCGTTTGAGAATACGGTCCGAGCCCGACTGCACCGGCAAGTGCAGATACGGCATTAGCTTGTCGCAGGTGCCATGCGCCTCGATCAGATCATCGGCCATGTCATTGGGGTGCGACGTCGTAAAGCGAATCCGTTCCAACCCGTCGACCTTGTTCAACTCCCAGATCAGACCTGCCAGAGTCATGTCCCCGTTCGGACCTGCACCGTGATAGGCATTTACATTCTGCCCAAGCAGAGTGATCTCGCGCACCCCGCGCTCGACCAGATCATGTGCTTCGCGAATAATGCGATCGGCCGGGCGGCTGACTTCAGCACCACGTGTATAAGGCACAACGCAAAACGCGCAGAACTTGTCACAGCCTTCCTGCACAGTCAGAAACGCCGTCGGGCCACGCTTGGCCTTGGGGCGGTTCTTCAGCTTCTCGAACTTGTCCTCTTCGGGAAAGTCCGTATCCAGCGCCTTTTCGCCGGTTCGTGTCTTGGCCTCCATCTCGGGCAAGCGATGATAGCTTTGCGGACCAACGACCAGATCGACCAGAGGCTGGCGGCGCATGATCTCTTCACCTTCAGCCTGTGCGACACAGCCTGCAACGCCGATCTTCAAATCGGGCTTCTCGGCTTTTAAGCCCTTGAACCGACCCAATTCGGAGTACACCTTTTCCGCGGCCTTTTCGCGAATGTGGCATGTATTCAGCAGGATCATGTCCGCATCATCAGGCGTTTTGGTTTCGACATAGCCCTGCCCGCCCAATGCCTCGGACATACGCTCGCTGTCATAGACATTCATCTGACAGCCATAGGTCTTGATAAACAGCTTCTTCGGTTCGGACATGGATCGGGCCTTTGCATTCGCGGGACCGGCGTCATCTATATGCTTCGAACGCCGCTTGCAATGCGGGCGCAATTACCCGAATTTGGCGGGACTTTCCAGCAAGGCAAAACCGAAAACACGCGATGAAGTACGAATCCCCGGACCACTTTCTGAAATCGGGTCAGACTGCATTGGCCAAAGGGCCCATCGCATTGATTTTTGCCGAGGATGAAATTGAGCTGGACAGCACAATACGGCACCACCTGAAACTGGGTTTCAAATCCGTAATTGTGTTCATGCCTCAGGACTTCGCTCTCGACCCGGAACTGGCCGATCTCGTGCACCGGGTCACACTGAAATGCACGCCCCGAGCCGTTGCTTTTGATACCATAAACAGGATTATACAGACCGCGCCGGGCGTTTGGATGTATTACTGTTACAACGCCGAGTACCTGTTTTTCCCATTTTGTGAAACGCGCAACGTTGGTGAAATGCTGGCCTTTCACAGCGAAGAGCGGCGCAATGCCATGCTCAGCTATGTCATTGACCTTTATGCCGATGATCTAAGCACCAATCCCAACGGAGTCGCCCCCGATAAGGCCCTGTTCGACAGCACCGGCTACTATGCCCACACCCGCCACGACCCAAGCGGCCAGCCATTGGATCGGCAGGTTGATATCTCAGGCGGGTTGCGCTGGCGGTTCGAAGAGCACGTGCCATACGAGCGCCGACGCATTGACCGCATCGCCCTGTTCAAATCGCAAAAAGGTCTGGTGCTGCAGCCCGACCACACGTTCAACGAACCAGAATACAACACCTATTCCTGCCCCTGGCATCACAACATGACTGCTGCCGTATGCTCATTTCGGGCGGCAAAAGCCCTAAAGACAAATGCAGGGTCTACTTTTGACATTCCCAGCTTTCGCTGGCGGAACTCGGTGCCGTTTGAATGGCAGTCCCGCCAGTTGCTGGATCTGGGTTTGATCGAATCAGGTCAGTGGTTCTGAGACGCCTCAGCGTTGTAACAGCATCGGAAACCAATCCTCGCGCAAACGCTGACCCGGTGTCATGTCGTGACCGGGAAACGGCGGCGAGGTGCGACCGGGGCGTTCGACATACCGCGCGTCATCCCCTACCAGACGCAACGAGAACGCGCGGCGGCGGCTGTCCGACTGGTTGCCCCGCGCGCCATGCAGGGTGCGATAGTTGAACGCCACGGCGTCACCCGGCTCCATTTCGAACTCAACAACCCGCATACCTTCGGCATCGGGGTCCGGGACAGGGATGTATTGCCCTTCATCGGGAAAGAATCCCTCCTCTGACACCCAGCGGGTCGGCAGAACCTCTTTTTCCCATCTGTGGGATCCGGCGACACAGCGCAGCGTCGCCTGCCGAACCGGATCCAACGGAGACCAGAAGCTGATGGTCTGTTGTCCTTCGACGAAGTAATACGGCCCGTCCTGATGCCAAGGCGTGGCCATTGACGTACCGGGCTCTTTGACCAGCACGTGATCGTGGAACATTTGAACACTTTGCGACTGCATCAGATCTGCAGCGACCTGGGCTGCCGGTGAGTTTTCGATAACTTCGCGAAACTGAGGAATGCGTGTCCAGTTGCAATAATCGTCGAAAAACCGCCCTGTTTCGCCCGATTTCTTGTTTTCCGAGGCAAAGGGGCCGGGCTCAGCCATGTTTGCCGCCACACCTTCGCGCAATTGATCCACGTGATCCGCGAACAGTCCCTTGATAAGAACAACACCATCTTGCTGATAAGTGTCGATCATCGCTTGAGATACGAGTGGGTGTGGCATCCGGGTCTCCTTTGGCTTTGTCCCGTTTTGCTTTGAACATGCATTCTGTTCAAATCATATCTTTCGAAGCTATAAATAATTTCATGTTATATATTTCCCTTCGCCAATACGAATACGTCTGCGCAATCGGGCGCCACGGGAGCCTATCCGCAGCCGCGCAGAATTTGAATGTATCGCAACCGGCCCTGTCCAACGCGCTGACACGGGTTGAAGAACTTCTTGGACACCCGCTGTTCATTCGCCGCCGAGGTGCAGCCATGGCACTGACCCCGCAAGGTCGGAGGTTTATTGAACAGGCCGAGGCTTTGCTGAACGCCGCTGCGCGACTCGAAACCTCAGAATCATCCACGCCTGGAATGACGCAATTCACATTGGGCTGCTTCACAGACCTAGCCCCGTTCCTATTGGCCCCTGCCCTGCATCATTTGCGCGTCGCTTTCCCAAATGTCGCGATTTCCTATGTCGCTGCATCCTTCGAAGGGCTTCTCAACGGCTTGATCGACGGCCAGATCGACATGGCGATCACTTACGATTTGACCATGGACGCCGGGTTTACCCGAACAAAGTTGTTTGACAGCAGGCCAAAGGCGTTGATGCCGCCAGATCATCCGCTTGCGTCAACGGATGGCGTTGCCCTGACCGACATCGCAGCGCACCCTCTTATCCTGTCGACCGAAGGGCTTTCGGCGCAACACATCTTGGGTCTGTTTCGCCGTAAGGCTCTGCGCCCAACAGTCGCGCACCGGGCAGCGTCGCTGGAAATTCAGCGCAGTCTTGCTGCGCATGGCGAGGGAATCGGAATCAGTTACGCCAGCCCGCTCAGCCCTGTAAGTTATGACGACCGGCGATTGGTCGGCATTCCGATCACCGACCCGGACGCCGCCGAATCCGTGGTTCTGGCACGACACGGAACAGGCCCGGCGGACCCAACAGTTGATCAGGCCGAACGCGTTTTACGGAATGGATTGAAACAGGTGTAACGCCCTATTTCTTGCGCAGCCGAATAACAACATCGACCGACGCAATCTCAACGCCCTCGGGCGCTTCAGGCAAGCGTTGAATCACAAGCTGGTCCGACGGAGCGTCACTCAAGCGGGCTTCGTCTTCCCAATAAAAATGGGGGTGATCGTGCGTGTTGGTATCGAAATAGCTTTTCGAACCGTCAACAGTGATTTCCTGCAGAACGCCTGCGTCACAGAAGGCACGAAGCGTATTATAAACTGTAGCCAAAGACACAGCGTCCCCGTTTGCTTTGGCAGACTCGAACAGGCTTTCTGCGGTGACATGGCGATGGCGGCCGTCACCCACAAGAAGCTCAGCCAGCGCCACACGCTGACGCGTAGGCCGCAAGCCGGCGTTTACCAGCCAACCTGTCGCTATTTCGTGGCTCTGAGGTGTCATCGATCCGATACCCATAGTTGCTGCTTTTATATATAGGGGCGCACAGTTGGCAATTTCAAATGAAATTCATTCGCAAAGATAGGTGCGTGCACAACATGATGTGGGCCACCGCTCTTGCAGGACCTTGCAAACGGGTGATAGACGAGGCCAGATATAAAGACAGACCCCCGGCAGGAAAGGCGGCAGAATGGCCCAGTTCCCTAGCAGTTTTGACAAAGATGATCTGCTGAAATGCGCCCGCGGCGAATTATTCGGCCCCGGCAACGCGCAGTTGCCTGCCCCGCCGATGCTGATGATGGACCGGATCACCGATATCTCAGGCGATGGCGGTGCGCATGGTAAAGGCCATGTAGTGGCCGAGTTCGACATCACGCCGGACCTTTGGTTCTTTGACTGCCATTTCCCGGGCAACCCGATCATGCCCGGTTGTTTGGGTCTGGACGGCCTGTGGCAGTTGACCGGCTTCAATCTGGGCTGGCGCGGCTGGCAAGGACGTGGCTATGCGCTGGGCGTGGGTGAAGTCAAATTGACCGGAATGGTCCGACCGGATCGCAAGATGCTGACATATTACGTCGATTTCACCAAGGCTGTTCAAACCCGCCGCCTGACCATGGGTGTGGCGGATGGCCGGGTCGAAGCAGACGGCGAAGTAATTTATCAGGTAAAAGATATGAAGGTTGCACTGTCGGAAAGCTAACCCCAGCTATCGAACAAGTCACTGAAAACGAAATACAGGAGTACGCTTATGCGTCGCGTCGTCGTCACCGGTCTGGGGGTCGTTTCCTCCATCGGGAACAATGCCGAAGAGGTTCTGGCCTCGCTCAAAGCAGGCAAATCCGGGATCGAGGCCAACGAGCAGATGGTCGAACATGGTTTTCGCAGCCAGATCGCCGGAACGCTCAAGATTGACGTGACCCAGCATGTGGACAAGCGCACCCTGCGCTTTATGGGCCCGGGCGCTGCTTATGCCCACATCGCCATGAGCCAGGCGATTGCCGATTCTGGCCTGACCGAGGAACAGGTGGTGAACCCGCGCACAGGTCTGGTGGCAGGCTCGGGCGGGCCATCCACCAGTGCGATGCTGACGGCGCATCAGACGGTTCTGAAAAGTGGCGCGACCAAGCGGATTGGGCCGTTTGCGGTGCCGAAATGCATGTGCTCGACGATTTCGGCAAACCTGGCGACAGCGTTCAAGATCAAGGGCATCAACTATTCGATCACCTCGGCGTGCTCGACCTCGTTGCATTGCATTGGCAACGCCGCAGAACAGATCATGCTGGGCAAGCAGGACGTGATGTTTGCTGGCGGCGGCGAAGAACTGGATTGGACCTTGTCCTGCCTGTTTGACGCGATGGGCGCGATGTCATCCAAGTACAACGACACACCGGACAAAGCTTCACGCGCGTTTGACGAAAACCGCGACGGTTTCGTGATTTCGGGTGGCGGCGGCATCGTCGTTCTTGAGGATCTTGAGCACGCTCTGGCGCGTGGCGCAAAAATCTATGCCGAAGTCACCGGATACGCGGCAACTTCGGATGGCCATGACATGGTCGCTCCGTCCGGCGAAGGCGGCGAGCGCGCAATGCGTCTGGCGCTGAGTACACTGCCCGAAGGCCGCAAAGTGCACTACATCAACGCCCACGGCACCTCGACCCCTGTCGGCGACGTGGGTGAGGTTGAAGCCGTGCGCCGCATCTTTGGCGAAGGCAACGTGCCACCGATTTCGTCAACAAAGTCGATGACTGGCCACGCACAAGGGGCGGCGGGCGCGCTTGAGGCGATTTTCTGCCTGCTCATGCTGGACCATGATTTCATTACGCCGTCGATCAATGTCGACACACTTGCCGAAGGCATCTTGCCCGGTGAAATTGCAACCGAAGTGGTTGAAAACGCAGGACTGGACAGTGTCATGACCAACAGCTTCGGCTTTGGTGGCACCAACGGGTCCATGATTCTGTCAAAGTATAACGGGTGAAAGTGATGTCGGATCTTCTTAAGGGTAAACGCGGCCTGATCATGGGCGTGGCCAACGACCGCTCAATCGCGTGGGGCATTGCCAAGGCCATGCACGAGGCTGGCGCAGAACTGGCTTTCACTTATCAGGGCGAGGCATTCGGCAAACGGCTTGAGCCTTTGGCCCAAAGCCTTGGCAGCGACTTTATGGTCGATGCGGACGTCACCGATGACGATTCACTGGAGCGCGCGTTCGGCGAGCTGGCACAACGTTGGCCAACCATCGATTTCGTTGTCCATGCCATCGCATATTCGGACAAGTCCGAGCTGACAGGCCGTTTCCTGAATACCACACGGGCGAATTTCAAACATTCGATGGACGTCTCGGCTTATTCCTTCATTGAAGTGGCGCGCCGCGCCTATCCGATGATGAAGGATAATGGCGGCTCACTTCTGACCCTGACGTATCAAGGGTCAAACCGTGTTGTACCGAATTACAACGTCATGGGTGTTGCCAAGGCGGCTCTGGAGTCGGCAACGCGCTATCTGGCCAACGATCTTGGCCCCGATGGTATCCGCGTGAACGCTATTTCGCCGGGACCAATGAGAACCCTTGCTGGTGCAGCCATCGGTGGCGCACGCAAGACCTACAAGTTTTGCGACCAGAATGCTCCGATGCGTTCCAACGCAACGCTGGAGGCCGTGGGCGGAACTGCGGTTTACCTCACATCTGATGCGGGCGCTTGCACGTCGGGTGAAATCATCCGCGTCGATGGTGGTTTCCACGTTCTTGGGATGCCTCAGCCCGAATCCATGTGACCATATCTTTCCCTGCCGCTGCCAAGATTTCACCATCTTTAAGCGGCAGGAATTCGATATGAGCAAGCTAGATCAAATCATTGCGAATAACGCACGTGCGACGCACAGCCGGAAAAAGACCGGTTTTCTCAGCCAACGGGCCAGAGTCCTGCTGCTGACGCTGACATGTCTCTTGGTCGCGTTTATCTTTTTCACGCAACCACAGGTGCGCGCAGCGCTTGAAGCACTGATCGGGTAAGCGCCGGGCCGGGATTCCGGCCCGAATCGTGCGTCAGTTGATCGACACGACCTCGATATCGAAAATCAAGTCCTGACCAGCCAACGGATGATTGGCGTCCAGAGTTACGGTCGCTTCATTCGCACCAACCACAGTAACAGGTACGGCTTGACCGTCCGGTGATTGCATTTGCAATTGCGTTCCAGGCTCCAGCGGTATGTCGTCGGGAATACCTTCACGCGGAATTTCCTGACGCATCGCAGGGTTGATCGGACCGTAGGCATCCACACAGGCAATCTCGACCCGCTTCTTGTCACCGGCAACCAAACCAGGCATAGCGCTGTCTAACCCGGGAATAATCTGACCCGATCCAACCACGAATTCCAGCGGATCGCGCCCCTCGGAGCTGTCGAAGACTGCGCCGTCCAACAGTGTTCCGGTGTAATGGATGCGAACCGTGTCGCCTTGTTTGATTTCGGTCATCGTGGCCTCCGGCCGTTCTAAGGGATTAAGCGGCCAACCCTAGAGCCTGACACAACGTTGTAAACCCTTGGCTCTTTCACCCCCCTCGTTGTTGTGCCAACCTGCGCGCGATCAGAGGAGGATCACATGCCGATCACCACCTGTGTCTTCGATGCTTACGGAACACTTTTCGACGTTGCGGCTGCTGCCCGCCAGGCCGCCGACGAGCCAGGATTTGAAACCCTCAAAGACAAATGGCCAACAGTTGCCGGTCATTGGCGCCTGAAGCAATTGCAATACACCTGGCTGCGCGCCGTGGCCGATGCGCATACCGACTTTTGGGATGTCACTCAGGACGGGCTGGATTGGGCGCTGGACGCCGCTGGACTGCAAGGCGACCCTGAACTGCGTCAACGTCTGCTTGATCTTTACTGGGAGTTGCAGGCCTATCCAGAAGTGCCCGCCATGTTGAAAGCCCTCAAGGCAGGCGGGTTGCGAACGGCGATCCTGTCCAACGGTTCGCCCCCCATGCTGGACGGCGCTGTGCAGTCTGCGGGAATCGGCGATGTGCTGGACGATGTTCTGTCGGTTGAGAGTGTTGGTGTCTTCAAACCCCATGCCCGCGTGTATGATCTGGTACAGAAAAGGTTTGACTGCGCCCGTGACGAGGTGTTGTTCGTCAGCTCAAACGGTTGGGATGCGGCAGGTGCCAGCGGTTATGGTTTTGTCACTGCGTGGGTCAACCGGATCGGCGAACCGATGGACCGCCTGCCCTGGACACCAGCCCATGTGCTGCCCGATTTAACCACAATCCCAAAACTTGCAGGGCTTTAATGTCGAACTTCACAACCGCAGACGGCAAGCGCCTCTACTTTGAGGAAACCGGCACCGGCACGCCGCTTTTGTGTCTGGCTGGCCTTACCCGAAACAGCCGCGACTTTTCGTTTTTTGCCCCTCATGCGGCTGACTTGCGCATGATCGCAATGGATTACAGGGGACGTGGTCGTTCGGACTATGATCCCGACTTCATGAACTACAACATCTTTCGTGAATCGCATGACGCGATCGAACTGCTGGATGTGCTGGGGATCGAGAAGACTTTTGTTCTGGGCACCTCGCGGGGTGGTCTGATTGCCATGGCTCTGGCCGCAAGCCATCCCGAGCGTTTGGCCGGGGTGATCCTGAATGATGTTGGACCTGTCATTGAGACATCAGGCATCGCCAAAATCATGGCCTATGTGGGCGCGCAACCAACTGCAC
This sequence comes from Ruegeria sp. CF8, assembly GCF_056537285.1. Taxonomy (NCBI): domain Bacteria; kingdom Pseudomonadati; phylum Pseudomonadota; class Alphaproteobacteria; order Rhodobacterales; family Roseobacteraceae; genus Ruegeria; species Ruegeria sp. CF8. Next base: position 235,299 of record NZ_JBQFRG010000007.1, read on the forward strand.
AAACCTATGACGAGGCCGCTCTTACACTGAAACAGGTAATGGAGCCTCAATTCCCCGGCGTTTCCCTGGAAACCTGGCGCATGCAGGCCGAAATTCAGTACGAAAAAAGCGAGGGTGGGTTGGCGCTGCGCTACGATCCTGCACTACGAAAGGCGCTAATCGAACAGGCTGCAAGCGGGGCGACACCTGATCTTTGGATGTTCTTTGAAGCCCTGCGCGACATTCCGACAGGCGTTATCCGGGGGGCGAATTCGGACGTTCTGAGTGCCGACACAGTTGCTGAAATGCACGACCGCCATCCGGGTTTGATCTCAACCGAAGTTCCTAATCGCGGGCATGTTCCGTTTCTGAACGAACCCCAATCCTTGGATCTCATACAAAAGGTATTGAAGTACACTGAATGAGCACAATCGAGATGATCGAAGCCGCTGAAGAGCGGCTGAACGGACATATCCGAAAAACACCGATCCTTTCCTCACCCTTTCTGGACAAGCTTGCCGGTCGTCGGGTTTTGGTCAAACCGGAATGTCTGCAACATACCGGCAGTTTCAAGTTTCGGGGGGCCTGGTCGGCCATTTCGGCGCTGGACGAAGCCGAACGCAAGCGCGGTGTGATTGCGTATTCCTCGGGCAACCACGCGCAAGGCGTTGCAATGGCGGCATCAAAGCACGGCATTTCTTCGGTCATCGTCATGCCGTCAGACGCACCGCAACTGAAGATCGAAAACACCCGCGCACTTGGGGCAGAGGTCGTTCTATACGACCGAGCGAACGAAAAGCGGGAAGAAATTGGCGAAGCCATCGCAGCCGAGCGCGGACTGACCTTGATCCGACCTTATGACGAACCGCTGGTTATTGCAGGCCAAGGCACCACCGGCCTTGAAATCGCCGGTCAGGCAGCGGATCTGGGCGTCACTCAGGCAGACGTGTTGGTCTGTTGCGGTGGGGGCGGCCTGACCTCGGGCATCGCTCTGGCCCTTGAAAAACATGCGCCGAACCTGCGCGTGCGCCCTTGTGAGCCAGAGGGGTTCGATGACGTCAAACGCTCGCTGGCCTCAGGGCAGATTGAAAACAACAACGCCGCTTCGGGTAACATCTGCGACGCCATTCTGACGCCACAACCCGGAGACATCACGTTTCCGATTCTCAACCGCCTGTGCGGTCCGGGCTTATCCGTCACGGAAGAAGAAGCTTTGCGCGCCATGGCCCTGGTCTTTCTGCGCCTCAAGATCGTTCTGGAACCCGGCGGCGCGGTGGCCCTGGCCTCCGCCCTGTTTCGAGGAGATCAGATCGAAGGTGATGACGTGATCGTTGTTGCGTCTGGCGGCAACGTTGATCCCGCAGTGTTTTCAAGAGCGTTGGAATTCCTGACCTGACAGGGCTGTACAAGATGTGCATGTTGCACCCCAAATGGTCATGGCGACAAGGAAGCCAGTCATGAAGATCGCTGATCTGGGCGACGTGAAACTGAATTACCGCATCGACGGCCCAACTGACGGTGCGCCATTGGTCTTTGCCAATTCCTTGGGAACCGACCTGCACCTGTGGGATGCGGTCTTGCCGCATTTGCCAAAAGGGCTGCGCATCATCCGATACGACAAACGTGGTCACGGGCAATCCTCGGTACCGCCCGCGCCGTATTCGATGGGCGCATTGATACGCGATGCAGAGGCGTTGTTGGATCACCTACAGGTTCGCGACTGTGTTTTCGTGGGTCTGTCCATCGGCGGGATGATTGCTCAGGGTCTTGCCGTCAAGCGCATGGACCAGATACGTGCATTGGTTCTTTCGAACACGGCGGCCAAAATCGGCACCCCTTCGGTCTGGCAGGATCGAATCGAAGCCGTGCGCAAAGGCGGGATCGAAGCACTGGCCGACGCAACGATGGAGCGTTGGTTTTCACGTGACTTCCGCGCCGCTCAAAAACATGTGCCCTGGCGCGACATGATGGTCGGTCAACCGGCTGAAGGGTATCTGGGCTGCTGCTCGGCCATCGCAGGCACCGATTTCTACACCCCAACAAGCGGTTTGCGGCTGCCGACCTTGGGCGTTGCAGGCAGCGAAGACGGATCAACACCCCCCGATCTGGTGCGAGAGACCGTCGATCTGATCCCGGGGTCCCGGTTCCGACTGATGCGCCGGGCCGGGCATTTGCCCTGCGTTGAAAAACCAGCGGAATATGCAGATATCCTAAATGGTTTTCTGAACGAAGTCGGACATATCTGAAGGAGAACGGCAATGGCGTCTTTCCTGTTGGTCCACGGCTCTTGCCACGGCGCATGGTGCTGGCGCGACCTGATACCCGCGCTTGAGGCTTTGGGTCATTCCGCCAAAGCCATCGACATGCCCAGCCATGGAGCGGACCCCACGCCTGTCGCCGAGGTCACGCTGGACAGTTGCCGCGACGCCGTACTGCATGCCAGCACTGCCTATACAATCATCGTTGGCCATTCCTGGGGCGGTTATCCGATCAGCGCCGCCGCTGAAGCGCAACCCGACGCAATGCGCGCGCTGATCTATCTGTGCGCCTACGTGCCCAAAGACGGTCTTTCGATGGCCGAGATGCGAAGGCTCGGCCCAAAGCAAACTATTGCACACGCAGTTGAGAAATCCCCGGACGGGCTGTCATACACGGTGTCTGCCGAGGCTATTCCCCAGCTTTTCTACCATGACTGCCCTGACAACATCCTGCCTTATGCCTACGCGCGCCTGTGCCCTCAGGCCATACACCCACAGGAAACACCTCTTCCGACAGGTGCGAATTTCGACAGCGTGGCCAAGGCATACATCCGCACCACGGACGATCACACTGTACCAACCGAATACCAGGCCGAGATGAGCGCCCCCATCCCCGAAGATATGCGCCGCACGATCGACAGTTCGCATTCCCCGTTCTTCTCGCACCCACGCGAGCTTGCGAAAATTCTTTCCGAACTGGCAGACAAATTGCCCTGATCTGTCGCAACGGCATTTCGTTCGGCAAAAACTCTCGCTTTCCTCAGTGATCATCTGTGCTTAGGGTGCGCTGAACAGATCTCTTGCCGGGTTCCATGCGTCTGCCGTTTTTCTTCATCCTCAGCATCGTCATGATCGACGCCATGGGCATCGGTCTGGTGATGCCGATCATGCCGGAACTGATCGTCGAGGTTCAGGGCGGCTCGCTTGCTAATGCAGCGATCTGGGGTGGCGTCCTAAGCACTGCCTTCGCCGCGATGCAGTTTATCTTTGGGCCCATACTCGGAAACCTGTCAGACGCATACGGACGCAGAACCGTCCTGCTGGTGTCCCTGTTTGTCATGGCGTTGGATTATGTTGTCATGGCTGTTGCGGGCAGCATTTGGTTGTTGCTGATAGGCCGTATCGTAGGCGGTATAACCGCAGCGACCCACGCTACCGCTGCGGCCTTTATGGCAGATGTGTCCGACCCCAAAGATAAGGCCGCTAACTTTGGACTGCTGGGGGCCGCCTTTGGCATGGGCTTCGTCCTTGGGCCTGTAATTGGTGGATTGCTCAGTGAATATGGCACGCGCGCACCGTTTTGGGCCGCTGCCGGGTTGGCAGCGCTGACCTTTTGCATCGGCTATTTCGTGATGCCAGAGACCGTGACCGACAAGAACCGCCGCGCCTTTAGCCTGAAACGCGCAAACCCCCTCAATTCGCTGAACGCCATCGCTTCTTTGCCCGGTATCCGACCGTTGCTTTGGGTGTATTTCCTGTATTCGGTGTCCATCTACGTCTATCCCGCCATCTGGTCCTATTTCACGACCGAAAGGTTCGGCTGGTCCCCACAGATGATTGGACTTTCCCTGGGTGTCTACGGAATCGGCATGGCCATTGTGCAGGGCGGATTGATCCGGCCCGCCATCCGGTTTCTGGGCGAGCGTGGCACGATCATCTACGGAATGGGTTTTGAGATCATTAGCTTCGCTATTCTGGCCTTCCTCACCAACGGCCTCATCGCGCTGCTTCTGATTCCAATAACGGCCATCGGGGCGGTTATCACACCTGCTCTTCAGGCCATGATGTCGAAGGCAACGCCCGATTCGCAGCAAGGTGAATTGCAGGGCGTTCTGACCGCACTGCACGCGCTGTCGATGGTGATCTCACCTTTGTTGATGACATCCATTTTCGCGCAGTTCATTCGGCCCGATACGCCGCTCTACCTGCCCGGCGCTCCCTTCCTGTTGGCACTTGTGCTCATGCTTGCGGGCTTCCTTTTGTTCCGTAGATCCAGCCCTGTCGTGGCGTAACAACGACACGCAAATGGCGATTTCCGCCTTGCGAGTTGCCGTTTCCCGGGCCACCGTGAACGCGACGGGAGAGAGAGATAACATGCAAACAATCAAAGCCGCAGTATGCCGGGCCTTTGGCGAACCATTGGTAATCGAAGAGGTTCAACTTGCACCCCCCGGCACGGGCGAAGTCGAGGTAACACTGGACGCCGTGGCCATTTGCCATTCGGATATATCTTTTGCCGAAGGGGCATGGGGCGGGTTCCTGCCCGCCGTTTACGGCCACGAGGCCGCGGGCGTGATCAGCGCCGTTGGTGATGCCGCTGGCGGCTTCAAAGTCGGTGACCCTGTGGTTGTCACGCTGATCCGTGCCTGCGGAACGTGCCCCAGCTGTGCGGGCGGAAAACCGACCATCTGCGAAACCCCATACGATACCGTCAAAGGTCCGTTGAAAACCGGCGACGGAGGCCCGCTAGAGCAGGCCATGGCCTGCGGTGCCTTTGCCGAGAAGGTCGTGGTGAGCCACCGCCAAATCGTCAAAATCCCCAAAACCCTGCCCAAGGATCTGGCCAGCCTGCTCTCCTGCGGGGTCATCACCGGAGTCGGTGCTGCGGTAAATGCCGCTGGTCTACGGCCAGGTCAGGATGTCGTGGTTATTGGCGCAGGCGGCGTTGGTCTGAACGCCATTCAAGGTGCGCGGATTGCCGGCGCACGTCGAATCGTGGCCGTGGACATGACCGAAGAAAAGCTTGAGATCGCCAAGGAATTCGGCGCGACCCACGGCGTGTTGGCCAGTTTGGACCAACCGTGGAAGGCCGCTTATAAGGCGCTTGGCGGACGTGGCGCGGATGCGGTTCTGATCACGGTTGGCGCAATCCCCGCTTATGATCAGGCCCCACGCTATCTTGGCCTTGGCGGCAAGGCGATCATGATCGGGATGCCGCATTCGGGCGACATGGCCAGTTATGAGCCAGTTGTTCTGGCAGCTCTGGGTCAGGGCGTTGTTGGGTCGAAAATGGGCGATGTGGTGATCCAGCGGGACATTCCGTGGATGGTGGACCTCTATGAACAAGGGCGGCTGAAACTGGATGAGTTGATCTCGGGCCGATGGTCCCTTGATCAGATCAACGAGGCTATTGCCGACACCAAAACCGGATCGGCAAAGCGCAATGTGATCCTGTTCGACAGGACCTGACCCTCCGAAAGGACTTGGGATGAAACTACAGGATCTCGACGTTATCGTAACCGCCCCGCCTGCGCCGGGATGGGGTGGGCGCTATTGGATACTGGTCAAGGTGACGACAGACACCGGCATCACCGGCTGGGGCGAATGCTATGCCTCCTCTGTCGGGCCAGAGGCGATGCGCCATGTCATTCAGGACGTGTTCGAACGGCACATGCAGGGTGAAAACCCAGAAAACATCGAGCTGATGTTCCGCCGCGCCTATTCCAGCGGCTTCACCCAGCGACCGGACCTGACGGTGATGGGCGCGTTTTCAGGGTTGGAGATCGCCTGCTGGGACATTCTGGGCAAGGATCGCGACCGCCCGGTTTATGCTTTGTTGGGTGGAAAGATGAACGACCGGATCAGGGCCTATACGTATCTTTATCCCCTGCCCCAGCACAATCTGACCGATTTCTGGACGTCTCCTGAACAAGCTGGTGAGACGGCGGCTGAAATGGTGCGGCGTGGCTATACCGCCGTCAAATTCGACCCGGCAGGCCCCTATACGATCCGGGGCGGCCACATGCCCGCGATGAGTGACATTTCGATGTCGGTTGCCTTCTGCAAAGCGATCCGCGAAGCGGTGGGCGACAAGGCCGATTTGCTGTTCGGCACACATGGTCAATTCAACACCGCCGGGGCCATACGGCTGGGACAAGCGTTGGAACCATATCAACCGCTTTGGTTTGAAGAACCCACGCCACCCGACATGATCGAAGACATGGCCCGCGTCGCCCGCAATGTCCGCATCCCCGTCGCCACCGGAGAACGCATGACGACCAAGGCCGAATTCGGGGCTGTTCTGCGCGCCGGGGCTGCGGAAATCCTGCAACCGGCGTTGGGACGTGCGGGCGGGATCTGGGAGATGAAGAAAGTTGCCGCAATAGCTGAGGTCTTCAACGCTCAGATGGCACCGCATCTCTATGCGGGGCCGGTAGAATGGGCCGCCAATGTCCATCTGGCCGCGTCGATACCAAATCTGCTGCTGCTGGAAACCATCGAAACTCCGTTTCACGATCAACTGATCAAAGGGTCTATTCGGGTTGAGGACGGGTTCGTGACCGCGCCAACAGCGCCGGGCCTTGGTATTGATGTCGACGAAGACCTGGCCCGCGCGCATCCCTATGAGGGTCGCGACCTACATCTGCAAATGCAGGAAGAGCCCTGCGATTACGCCAACGGCAACGCTTTTCAAGGCGGCGCACCGGCAACCGAGGGGTGACAACACCAGCGTATTTGAGGCATATTGTTCCGATAATAATCGGAACAACGGTCAAAACGTGGCACTCAAACAAACCGATCCTCAGGCACGCAGCACAGACACTCTGCCGGACATGAAAGAAAATGCCGCCCGCGCGGCCGCTTTCCTGAAAACGTTGGCCCATGAAGGGCGGCTGATGATCTTGTGCCACCTTGGTGACGGTGAAAAATCCGTGGGCCAACTTGAGAATTTGCTTGGGTTGCGACAGGCCGCCGTCAGTCAGATGCTGGCCCGCCTGCGCGAAGAAGGGCTTGTTTCGACCCGCCGGGAAGGCAAGACGATCTACTATTCCTTGCGGGATGGGAACACGGAACAGGTGATTGGTCTGCTGTACAAGCTGTTCTGCGCAGAAGACAGCTGATCGCTTAGCTGGAGACGTAGCCTGCGATCACCTGAAGCAGCTTGAAGGCGGTTGCAGCGTCGTTCTCGACAACGGCAAGGAATTCCTCTTCACCGATGCGCAGGCAGGATAGCTGAGTTTCTGCCACCATGCTTAACGCGCGCGGTTCCTTGCGGATCAATCCCAACTCTCCGACCAAAGCACCCGGCCCTACTGTGGTAATCAGCTGATCAGGCCCCTGATCCTGCGGTAAGTACAAACCGGCTTCACCTTCAAGCACAACATAGGCACCATCGGTTGGTTGGTCGTCTTTCAGGAACACCACCTGCCCAGGCTCGGCCTCGAACCAGCGTGCACCAAACGCCAGCAGACGCAACTGCCGCCGGTCCAGACCCGAAAACAAGGGGGTCTGTTCGAGCGCACGCAATTTTCGCGCCAGGTCTGCCGATGCTGCGCTGTCTTCCTCCACGTCTACCGGTCCTCCGTCCGAGACCACACGACCTTGCCTGATTTCAACGTACATGTCGAACACGTCGGGATTTTCAAACTGATCGTTCAGGTAGATGACGGTTGTATCTGGCAGCAACTCTCGGAGTTTCTTGTAGACGGCCACCTGCGTTTTCATGTCATAGCTGGCCAAAGCGCTTTCCAGGATCAGAATATCCGGTTTTTTGATCGTGGCGCGGGTAAACGCCAGTGGCTCTGCAAACACCGCGGGCAGGTTCTGACCACCCAAGGCCACCGGCACGTCATAGATCAGCTCCGTTACCAATGGCCGCGCGCCGTTTTCGGCCAGCACATCGACAATCAGCTTGCGCGCCTCATCGGAACGGGCACCGCCAATCTGGCTGACCTTGCCGAACAGCGCATTTTCCATGACTGTCAGTCCGGGGGCGTAAACTTCGGGGTCCAAAGGAACAAAGACATCCTTCAAACGCTCCATCAACTTCTCAGAGTGGCTGTGCCGCAGTTCGAGGATGCGGTTCTTCAGCTCATCGGTGAACGCAGGCCCGATCTGTTCGGCCGAAATAACAAATGGTACAGCCAGCATATTGGCCAGCTGTTCGTCATCCAGCCCCGCCGAACCTTCTTTGCGCGTATGTTCCACCAAATCCACGGCAGCTTCATACGTCTTTGCATCCAACCCAAGCTTGCGGAACAACGGGTGATCCGTTCCGTCCAAGCCAAAGATCTGACGCAACATCTCGATCACGTCGCGGGTCAAAGCGATCAGTGTTTCATCCAGGCCCAACTCTCGCAATTGGCCCAGAAAGACCTTCTGTTCCACCAGTAAGGCGTGGTTCACCGGAACACAGGGCGTGGCAAACAGCAGGTTCTCAGCCACAGGCAGGGCCGGGTTGTACAGGTTGCGATCAAAAATCAACGCTTGTTGTTCAAGCCCCGCATCCTGAACGGCCTGACGCACAGTCGGTCGCAGCTGGACCAGTTTCTGAGCCAGTTCACAATGCTCGGCTGCGTTGAAGGTTTGTTCAGCACCGCGTTGAAACAGGGCCGCGCCCGAGCCCATCCCGTCGATCAGTTGCAACCACCAATCGCGCAGAGCTGCCGCGTCCTGAACTCCGGCCAAAGACGGATCAAGCCACTCCGCCTTGAACGGATCGGAACTGTTTCCTGCCCGCAAGGTTTCCGCGAAATCCGGATCATCTGTACTATCTGCCAGCGGACGGAACCGCATGGGCATCATCACATTGTCACCCAGTGTGCCCTGAAACATGACGGGGCGCGACGTGGCATACCCGATACGCGAGGCGACGACGCCTTGATGCAGCTCGGCCAGGTTGACATCGCCAATCCGAACCTTGCCGCCACTTGGCAGAATTTCACGCGTCAGCAACTCTGCAATTGCCCGTCGATCTTCTTCGCTGGGTGCCGAAATGCCGACAGTCTTGCCGCCGGGAAAGCTAAGGTTCAGATCGTCCAACACCTGATTGCCGTCCATATCCCGAACCGAAACATGATCCAGCACTATGTCGCCGTTCAGATGAGGGCGTGCGTCAGCTTCGCCCTCAAACAGGGCTTCGTCCTGCATCCCACCTGGCGCGAAGCGGTCAATCACCACGTCCCAACGCAAAGACATGTCCTGCGTCTGGTTGTAGTAAGTCAAAAGCTCTTTCCACGGTGAACTCAGATCCTTGTAGGCCGCAAGCGCTGCAACCAGCGCTCCCAGTGAAACCGAGCCCTGCAACACGAGCAAACCGCCGATCAGATAGAACATGAACGGCGTCAATTGAGAGATGAAGTTGTTTATGAATTTCATAAAGAACTTCTTCTGGTAAATCTCGAACCGGATGCCGAACAACCTCCCCAATTGGTCGGAGATCATCGCCCGGCGATACCGCCAGCCGCCATTTGTGCGCAGTGTCGACGCCCCTGCAGCGTTTTCGCCGATTTGGGCGGCAAGCACCCGAACTTCCTGAATACGCTTTTTGTTCAGCAGGTTGATCTGGCGTTGCAGTTTGGGGATCAGCCAGGCTTGCAGCGGAATCAAAGCCACAGCGGCCAAACCAAACCAAAAACTCTGTAGAAAGAGAAAGGTCAGGATCGTGATCATCTGACCGGCCTGTAAAACCGGCTGGCTGATCGCGTCCCCCATAAGCCCGCCCATCGGCTCGCTTTCAGCGGTGATCATCGACACCATCTCACCCTGGCTGACCCGCTCGAAATAGGGTTGCGGAAAGCGCAATGCGCGGCTGATCAACTGATAGCGAAAGCGTCGCAGCATCCGCTCGCTTAGCACACCTTTCATGGTGTTGATGCGCATTTTCATAAGGCCGTGCCCCAATACAGCCGCTAAAAACGCAAAGCAGAGAATAACCAGAAAATTCGTCTGCGACATCGTATAGCCCCAGATGGTCACTTCCGGGTTGGGTGCACCAATCGCGTCGTTGATAATGCGCTTTGGCAGTTCCAGCGTCAGGTACAGCAGCGGGAACAATGTCGCTGTCACGGCCAGCAAGATCAGCTGGTCGCGTTTGGAGTACTTCCAGATAAAGCGGAAAATCGTGCGTTCTATGGAACCTGCCCCTGCTGCTGACCGACGACGCGGTTCAGATGTTATCCACGCAAATTCAACAGCATGACTCTACTGCCATCCAGACACAATTAGCAATTTTTTTCCCGATTGCGCGAATTCTTAAGCTTATGTGAACTAGTTCATTTACGTATGCCCATCTAATTGCCTAGAGTGGTCAACAGGACGATATCGGGAGGGTTCTTTTGACTGCCAGTTTTGGCGCAGTGTTTCTTATGCTTTGCTTGTTGCTCGTAAAGCATATGTTCGCTGACTTTTACCTCCAGACACCGAAAATGCTTGCGGGACGTGGTGAGTATTTTCACTTGGGACGCGCGCAACATGCTGCTGTGCATGTCGCGGGCTCTGTAATTGTGTTTGCAGTGTTTGGTGCGCCTTTGCTCTTCATTTTAATCGTCGCAGCGCTGGAATGGATCATCCACTTCAATATTGATTTCGTCAAAGCCAGTTATTCCGACAAGAATCGCCTGGAACCTTCCCAAGCCGCATTTTGGCGCGCGGCTGGGCTGGATCAATTGATGCACAACCTGACGTATGTGGCGATGGTCTGGGCTTGGGTAACTTTCGCGGCAACCTGAAGTGGGCTACGCCGCGTTCTCCAACCCGCCCGCCCGATAGGCCTGCAACCACATTCTATCCAGCTCATCGATCTTTGCCGGGTCGAACTTGTGTTCAACCTCCCAATACCGGCCCGACTCGACAGAATAACCCAAATCTTGCTCGGCCTGCTGAGCTGCACGCATTCCGATTGTATCGATTTGCGGCGATACTGAGAGGTTAGACAGGTTGGTTGATGGGAAAACCAATCGGCTTGGCCCACTGGACAACCGTACGGTTTTGCACCCTTGTGCGGCTGCAAATAGCCCAAGGCGTGCGGATTTGGCTTCAAGCGAACGCAGTGTTACATCATCTCGCAACGGGTCCGCGGTACCGGTTCCGTAGAAATGGGTCTGCCCTGAACCCGAATACATCATATCGCATCCAAAGAACGCCAATACAGCTGGATTCAAAGCCGACAGGGCCCAATACCCAGCAGTAAAGGCCATGGTTCCACCCGCATAAACGAATCCACCGTACTCGTTCTGTCTTGGTACGTAATCCTCCGCCGTGACGATGCGTTGAGTGGGGCCGATATCCGTTGGGCGTCTGTCAATCGGAAAGTCTTCTGGATGGATCAGGAAGTCCCAATCCTCGCGAATACGCCAAGCGTTATTGATTGCGACGATATGCGTGAAAGGCTTGCGGGACCAAGCCCGTGCCTCCAACGCCGAAGGGGCACTGCCCAGGATCAAAACTTTGGTCTGTTTGTCGGTCATAGCGGGGCCACCTTCGTTGCCAGCCCTGCACGACATAGATCGTTTACAGCTTTCGGCTAGCCTAAGACAGAGAAACTGCTTTCTTCGTTGATCGGACGTTTGCGGGAATAGAAGCCCACATCAATGTTCCGCTTGATATAGGGCAGCTCGAATTGTAGCGGCTCTGCGTCATGGTCGGCACCCCCCTCGCAATACGAGATCAGGGCCGTCATCATCTTACCCGCGATCGGCGCGTTCTTGTACTGGTTCCCGCTGGACCCGCAGGCCATGTAGAACCCCGGAAGACTGGATTTATCATAGATCGGAATCCAGTCAGTCGACGCATCATAAAGGTCAACAACGCCCCGCGTTTTCGACGGGATGCCAAGACTGGGAACGCGTTGCGCATAACGCATCGCTTGCGTGGTCCACTGGTCGGTGAACTCTCGGTTATAATTCACATCATCCTCGCACCACTGATGCGGATCGCATTCCGGGTCTTCTGATCCGACAAGGATGTGGTTTCCATGCTCCGGGCGACAATAACAGGCGATGTCGCTGTCCGAGACGATGGTTCCGTCATTTTCAAAGTCGAACCCTTCTGGTGCCGGAACATGTACCACCTCCTGCCGCAAGGGTCGGGTTTTGATGGTCATGTCATCCAGAACACCGGCCATCTCGTTGATGATCGCCGAACCCGGCCCCGCAACGTTGACCACGACCTTGGCGTGGATTTCCTCGCCCGACGCCAGTTTGACACCGGAAACGCGCCCGCCCTCGGTCAGGATTTCGGTAACTTCAGCGCCGGTGCGCACTTCGGCCCCATGCTGTTTCGCGGCATCCATCAGGTTCTGCGCAGACAAGGCGGGGTCGGTGACGTATCCCGCTTGCGGCCAATACACACCTCCGGTCATCTTTCGCCCGTTGGACTGGCCGAATTCCGGATCATCCATACGACGCGCCGGAGCAAAGCTGTCCAGCGAGTAAACCGGCAACCGTTCGACCACTTTCTCAGCTGACCATTCCTCGAAGGGGCAATCCAAATCCGACGAATTGCGCATGTGCTTCTCCAACATGCCATTTGCGTCGGTCTTCATGACCAGACATCCGGTTTCACGGAACTGGGCCAGATTGGCATCTTCGGGCAGACCCAAGTAGTCGGCCCAATCCCGCCAATAGTGGTAGCCTTCCCATGCAAAGGCGGTCCCGTCGAAGGTCGAGTAATGCATGCGGATAATGGCGCAGGACCCGGCGGTAGATCCGTGACCGACCTGAGTGTTACGGTCCAGTGACAATGTTTTCCAACCTGCCTTGGACATCTCGAACGCAATTGCTGCGCCGATCACGCCGGTTCCAATAATGATGGCGTCTGGTTGACTCATGTCAGTTCTCCTTTCCAATAGCGCATTGAATACACGCTGAATTCTTCAACTTCTTCAGGTTTCGGCTCAACGCCCGTGAAGGCATAGAGGTAATGCGGAACCATAGAAATCCGCGTCTCTATGGGTTCGTTCAATTGCGCCAGATCGTAACCAATCTGCATGTAATACAACACGCGCGCGCGCGTCTCGGCTTCGATGTCGGAATAGCCATAACGAGCAAACATAGCGTGCAGCGCCTCAAGCCGCCGTGCATCGGATTGGTCCAACGCCCGCCGCACTTTGCCGGATTTGCGCGCCCAGTCACGAACGGCAAAGTCCAGCGCAGTATCGAACAGTTCTGTATTCACCACGCATCGATGCACATTGCAAACGGCTGCCGTGATCGTCTCGGCCGAGGCTTCGGCCTGTGCGACCAATGCTGCGGTGTTGGTCGCCTGCCAGCGGGCGAGGAGTGCATCCAACAATTCCTGCCGGGACTTGAAATACCAATAGAAAGATGACCGCGATACAGCCATTCGCTCGGCCAGGTTCAGAACCTTGATCTGGTCTACACCGTCCGAAATCAGCACATCCATCGCCACATTCAACCAGTCGTCACGCGTGACCTTGATATTGCCGACCAGGGGTTCGGCTTCGGGGTCGTCGCGATGCAGGATGGGTTTGGAATTCATTCAACTCTCCGGCGGCGCACCGCCTTCGGCGGTTCGGCGATCAATGAAATCGTGCAAGGCACCCAATTTGTCACCATCAACTGTTGGAGCTTTGAAGTCATTCAGAATGCCCTTCCAAACGCCAGTGGCCCGATGGTTGGCATCTACTGCACCTCGCTCGGTCCAGGTGCCAAAGTTTGCATAATCATGGAGATGCGGTTGATAGAACTCGGTGTTGTAGCGTTCCATGGTCTGGCTTGAGGCAAAGAAGTGACCGCTGGGTTCTACTTCACGCAAAGCAGTATCAAACCCGATCTCGGCCGCGCCCGCCTGCGCGCCTGCGCAAAGTTCGGCCACCATGTTCAGGACCTCGGCATCGCAAACCAGTTTTTCGAAAGATACGGTCAGACCTCCCTCAAGCCAGCCGGCAGAGTGGATGATCACGGTCGCGCCGGCCATCAAGCACCCCCACAAACCAAACTGGTTCTCGTTCGCGGCCTGCACATCGTTGATGTTTGACGCTGATCCGGCAGCAGACCGCCAGGGCAGTCCAAGATGCCGCGCCAGTTGCCCCGCCGCCAGGGACGCCTGGAAATGTGACGGCGTACCGAATGCAGGCGCGCCGGATTTCATGTCCACATTGCTTGTGAACGTTCCATAACAGACCGGAGCACCGGGCTTGGCCAACTGCGTCAGGGTCAAAGCCGCAAGCGCCTCGGCATGGGACAACGTGATCGCCCCTGCCACCGTAATCGGCGCCATCGCCCCCATCAGGGTAAACGGTGTTATGATCGACATCTGACCATGACGCGCAAAGTCGATCAGACCTTGCGCCATCGGAATATCCAACGTGCGCGGGCTGTTGGTGTTGATGATCGTGTAGCAATGCGCATTGCCCCGGAATTCATCATCCGAAAGGCCACGGGCTGCGGACAACATCTCAAAGCAGTCCATCACCTGCGGTGTTCCGCGCGAGAAAAAGAAAGGGAACTTGTCCGTCAATTCCATCTGCGCTTGTGTGGTAAAATAGTGGCGCAGATGGGTCGGCACGTCCTGCGGCTCGACCTGAGGGGAAATCATCTGGAACACATCGAAATGATGCGTAAGCTTCAGGAACTCCAGATAATCCTGCCCCGTTGCAGGGCGACGTCCCCGTTCCAGATCGGTTGCGTTCGGCGCGCCTGCACCCGGCTGAAAAACCAGCGAACCCAGTTCAAGCGTGAAGTCCCGCCGCCGCGCTCCGGCTCGACAATCAATAGATTTGGGGGCCGAGGCCACGGCGGCATCGACCATTTCATGCCCGATGAAGACCATTTCGCTGTCTTCGTCTACGCGCGCACCACCTTGTTTGAAAAGCTTGCGCGCCTCGGGCAACAGGACCTTTACGCCCAATTCTTCCAACGTACGCAACGCGGTTTCATGCATGTCCGCAATTTGCTCCGCAGGAAACACTTCCATTTGCGGGAAAGGGTTCTTGAGCTGGCGATAATTCACATCGCGGCTGGGTGGCGGGGCGGCCTCAGCGCCCCGTCCACGCCGCCTGCGTCCTCGGTCCTGAGCGCTCATGATCAGCCTCGCATCGCTTTGCCTTGCGGGTCATAAGGCGACGGCGCAACCACGCGTGCCGACCGTTCCACGCCAACCACATGGACGGACAGTTCGGTGCCCGGCTCAGCCTTGTCGCGGTCAATCAGAGCCATTGCCAGCGATTTGCCGGTGTAATGCCCATAGCCACCCGAGGTCACAAAACCAACGCGTTCACCATTGGCCCAGATCGGCTCGTACCCGCTGGCATCCGCATCAACCGCATCGATTTCCAGCGTCGCCTGCACCTGTGCCGGACCATTGCCATCACGTTCAGCCAGCGCGGCCTCTTTACCGACAAACTCTTTTTCCCAATCGATCCAGCGATCCATGCCGGTCATGCCGGGTGTGTAGGCTTGAGTGAATTCCGCTGACCAAATGCCAAAGCTCTTTTCCAACCGGGTCGACCCCATGGCGTTGAAACCAACCTCGCGAATGCATTCTTCGGCACCGGCCTCTAACAAGATACGGCGCAGCTTGATGTGGTCGCCATAGCGGCAGTTGATCTCGTACCCTTTTTCGCCGGTCACCGACATACGCGCCACACGAGCCCGGACAAGGCCGATGTCGAAATCGCCACAGCCCATGAACTTGAGCCCTGAGATGTCCTGTTCCGCCAACTTCTCGACAACAGCCTGCGATTTCGGTCCAACCACGGCAAAACCACAGTATTCCTCACCCAAATCGCGCAGTTCGACCCCTTCAATCATGTGATCGTCAAACCAGCGCTTGTGCCAGGCGCGCAGATAATAGCTGCCCATGATCCACCAGGTGCCGTCGCCCCAGTTCAACACGGTCAGGTCACCCTTGAGCCGTCCGTCCTCGCCCAGCATCGGGGCAAGCTTCGCACGCCCCGGCGCAGGCAATTTCGAAGCCATAACCCTGTCCAGCCACGCTTGGGCATTCGGGCCGGTGACTTCAAACCGCGAAAAGCCCGAAATATCCATCAGGCCCACACCCTCACGGATGGCTTTGCACTCTTCAGCCACGATGTCATGTGCGTTAGACCGCTTGAGCGTCGGCGTTTCTTCGAACCCTTTCTCTGCGAAATATAGCGGCACTTCCAAATCCCAGCTGACGCCCCATTTGCAACCTGCTTCTGTCATTGCGTCATGTGCCGGGGCCATCTTGAGCGGACGGCCTGCGGGCAGCTGTTCGTTCGGATAGGTCATCACAAAACGGCGGGAATAGAACTGCCCTGTGGTTTCGCGGATATAGCGTTTGTTCTGTGCATAATCGCCGTAACGGGCCACATCCATGGACCAGGCATCGGCCTCGGGCTCACCATGGATCATCCATTCAGCCAGAGTCTTGCCAACGCCACCCCCTTGCAGGAAGCCCGCCATCACAGCGCAGGCAGACCAATAGCCACGTTTGCCGGGGACAGGCCCAACCAATGGGTTGCCATCTGGCGAGAACGTAAAGGCCCCGTTCACCCATGTCTTGATGCCAACATTTTGGATCGAGGGGTAACGTTCAAAGCCCAGGGTCAGTTCGTTCTCAATCCGGTCAAGCTGTTCCTGGAACAATTCTTCGCCGTAGTTCCAGGGCGCGCCATCCATGGCCCAGTGCTCGTGATCGACCTCGTAAATGCCGACCAGAACGCCTTTTTGGTCCTGTCGCATATAGGTGAACCCTTCAAGATCCACGGTCATGGGCATCTCAAAATCGGCGGAAGCAACTTCTGGCACCGTGTCGGTGATCAGATAGTGGTGCTTAAGCGGCGACACCGGCAACTCGACCCCGGCCATCCGCCCGACCTGCTTGGCCCAGAGGCCCGCAGCGTTCACAACGTGTTCGCAAGTGATCGTGCCTTTGTCGGTCACGACCTGCCAGCCATCATCGGTCTGGATCAGTTCTTCGACCTTGGTTTCCTCGTAATACTCAGCGCCACGTTTCTTGGCTGCTGTTGCATAAGCCTGCACAGTGCCGGTCGTGTCGATATACCCTTCACGATCCGCCCACATGGCCCCGATCACACCATCCGTCGACATGATCGGGCAGCGTTTCTGCGCCTCTTGCGGGGTCAGCAATTCACAATCATCGATCCCGATGGACTGGAAAATGCGGTAATTGGCCTGCAACCACTCCCACCGTTCGGGCGTTCCGGCAAGGGTCAGACCACCTGTCATATGCAGACCGATATTCTGGCCCGACTCTTTTTCGATCTCGCTGAGAAGGTCGATGGTATAGGCCTGCAATGTCGCCATGTTTGGGTCAGCGTTCAGTGCATGGATACCACCCGCCGCGTGCCAAGAAGACCCGGACGCCAATCGCCGCCGTTCGAGCATAACAACATCGGACCAGCCGAACTTGGCCAGGTGATACAGAACCGAGGCGCCGACAACCCCGCCCCCAATGACCACAACGCGATACTGAGATTTCATCCGAACCTCTCCCAAATCAGAATCTGCGGAGACGCTAGTGACACTGTTCACTTCTGTCTAGACATTTCTGTACAGTCTAGGTCAGCAGGAGGCGGCGCTAAAAATTCCGGTTGCTATTGGCTGGCGCTGGGGCGAGTTTTTATGCTTTCAAACCAAGCCGTTGTGGCGGCATTGCCTTCGGGAATTCGCATTTTGATCACCCGCGCAAAATCCACAAAAACAAAGGCAGAAATATCGGCGAGCGTAAATTCATCCCCTGCAAGGAACCGGCTTTCCGTCAATCGCGCTTCCAAAAGATCATAAAACCGCGCAACACGATCTTTTCCCCGCTGCGCCAGTTCCGGGATCTGAGCATAGTTGGACGGGCCAGGAATGGCGCGGTCTTTGAAAGCCGGATGACTATTTCGCAGGGTTTCGGCGATAGGTGCACCGCCTTGCTGTTCGACAATCGCATTCCACGTCAGAACCAGACCTTTTTCATCCGGTGAGCGGCCCATCAAAGGCGGTTCGGGGCAACGCGCTTCAAGATATGCAGCAATTCCCATGTTTTCGGTCAGAACTGTGCCCTCATCTGTGACCAATACAGGCACAGTGGCGCGCGGATTGACGGCACGGAATTCCGCACTCAGTTGCTCGCCCTTGGCGATGGAGACTTCGCGGGTCTCGATCTCAAGTCCTTTTTCCGCAATGAACATGCGGGCACGCCTGGGGTTAGGAGCCGTTGAGCAGTCGTAGAAAATCATGCTTGTGCCCCTTTTCGGTCAGCGACGGTAAATGAAACAGCGCCCTTCGACAGCGCCTGTGGGCAGCGGCATTTCCGTCAGTCCTTGGAAATACATCCGGTCACTCGACACCATCAGGCCGCCCGGGGCCAGCAATGGCTCGATCAGTGGCGACACGAATTGTGCAAATTTATCGTTCTTTTCGCGGTTGTGCCCGCCCAGATCCGCATGGATCAAGCTTGCGGTTGCACCAAACCGGTCAACCGATGACGGCAAGGTCTCGCGCACATCGCCCAGAATTACCCGATCCTCTGGTGGGGTCGAATCTGGGTGCGAGGCGACCGCGCGCTCGAACACATAAACCGGGCGCTCATCCATATGCTGCACCAGATGGTGATAAGTGCGCCCATTGCCCAGACCCAGTTCGAACACCGGACCTGCCATGCCGTGGGTATGCGCAATGGCAAAGTCCAAACAGGCACGCTGCGACACCATGCGGTCGATGAACAGATCCAGACGGCTTTGATTCTCGGACACCGGTAAATATCTCCTTGATACCAATCGAAAGCATAGATGCGTCCGATGCGGCCCTAGATGACAAATTCTCAAGACTTTGTGTAGCGATGAAGCCCAAAGTTTCACATTTCCGCGACATTTCAGCATAAGAACGGGTTTGACTAGACGGGCGGAACCGCGCGACACTGATGAAAAAATCACGGGGAGTTGAAACAACCGATGTTACCTATTGGCCGAACGGGTAGAAAACCCGCATGAGCGCGTTGTTGTCCGTCAGAAACCTGAGCATTGGCTTTGGTACGGGCAATTCCGTGGTCACGGACGTGAACTTCGACGTCGAGGCCGGTCAGACGCTTGCGCTGGTGGGTGAATCCGGATCGGGCAAAACCATCACATGCCGGGCCGCTTTACGTATTCTACCCCGTTCTGCACAGATCCGCAGCGGCACAATAACCCTGAACGATTCCAAAGGGATGTCGGAACTGACATCGATCTCAGAACGCGAGATGCGCGACATTCGCGGCAATCGGGTTTCGATGATCTTTCAGGAACCCATGCGCTCGCTTTCACCTTTGCACAAGATCGGCAATCAGGTCAGCGAAGTCCTTTGGCTGCATCGCGGGTTGTCCGAGGCTGAGGCCCGGAAAGAGGTTCTGACCCAGTTTGACCGCGTGGGTTTTCCAGACCCGCAGCGTGCTTATGACTCGTACCCGTTCGAGCTGTCGGGTGGCATGCGTCAGCGCGCCATGATCGCCATGGCTATGGTATCCAAGCCCGAACTTCTGATTGCAGACGAGCCGACCACTGCGCTTGACGTAACGACACAGGCTCAGGTGCTTGGCCTAATTAAAGAGTTGCAACGCGAGACCGGCATGGCGCTGATCCTGGTCACCCATGACCTCGGCGTGGTTGCCAATATGGCCGAACAGGTGGTGGTCATGCACAAGGGCCGCATCATGGAATCAGGCCCCGCCGCACCGATCCTGACCGCACCGGCACACCCCTATACCAAACAATTGTTCGACGCCGCACCCGCAATACCGGATCAGGACGCCGTAGGGATTCCCATGCCTGACGAGGATCTGATCCTTCAGATGAAGGGTGTGTCCAAGACCTATACGATGAGGTCCAGCAAGGGGTGGCAGGCCGACAAGGCCATTTATGCCTGCCGCGGCGTGGACCTTAATCTGTCGCGCGGCAAAACGCTGGCCATTGTTGGGGAAAGCGGATCCGGCAAGACAACGGCCGCCCGCATTGCACTGGGGGCAGAACTGCCAGATCCCGGCGGCGAAGTTCTTTTCCGCACCGCGCCTGACGGTGACCCAATCACGGTGCACAGCATGACGCGTGCCCAGCGCACGGCGTTTCAGCGCAAAGCGCAGATGGTGTTTCAGGACCCTTACAGTTCGCTGAGCCCTCGAATGCGCATCCAAGACGCAATGACCGAGCCGCTTGAAATCCACAAGATCGGCACCGTGGCTGAACAGCGCGAGAAGGCCGCTGAGATGCTGCAACGCGTGGGCCTGACAGCAGACATGCTGAAACGCTATCCCCACGCGTTCTCCGGCGGGCAGCGTCAGCGCCTTTCAGTAGCCCGCGCCATGATGCTGGACCCGCAACTGATCGTTTGTGACGAACCCACGTCGGCACTGGACGTCTCGGTTCAGGAACAAATCCTGACATTGCTGGAAAACCTGCAAGACAGTCTGAACCTGTCTTACCTGTTCATCTCGCACGATCTGGCCGTTGTCGCCCGGATCGCTGATGAAGTTGCCGTCATGCGGCGCGGCCTGATTGTCGAACAGGCACCGCCCGAAACGCTTTTCTACAATCCGCGTCATCCTTACACCAAGGCGCTGATTGCCGCTCAACCCGAACCCGACATCAACCGTCCTATTGACCTGCAAATGGTCTCTCTGGGCGCCGGCGCGCCGGACAGTTGGGAAGAAGCCTTCCGTTTCTCGGACACCGTGATACCTTCATTGGTGGAATTGGAACCGGGCCATAAGGTACGTTGCCATGTTTAAGACCACTCGCCCCCTGATCCTGGCCGCTGCGCTGGCCCTGTCGGGGATGCTGCCCGCTACGGCAGAAACCCTTCCTGCGCCTCAGGAAAGCACCTTCTGGAGCTCAGAGGTTGAGGCTGGCAATCTTCCGCCTGTTGAAGAACGCCTTCCAAAAGAACCGCTGGTTGTTGATCTGGCCGCCAAAGGTCGCGAATTCGGAACGCAGGGCGGCACCCTGCGCACGATGGTGACGCGGTCGAAAGATATCCGCCAAATGGTCGTCTATGGCTATGCTCGCCTTGTCGGGTTTAACCAGGACTATGAAATTGTGCCCGACCTGCTGGCCTCGTTCGAGAACGAAGACAATCGCAAGTTCACGCTGAAACTGCGGGAAGGGCATAAATGGTCGGATGGCTCGCCCTTTACGTCAGAAGACTTCCGCTATTGGTGGGAAGAGGTCGCCAACAACGAATTGCTCAGCCCTTCGGGTCCGCTTGAGTTTCTGATCGTCGAAGGCAAGTCACCCACTGTCACCTTCCCTGATGAAACCACGGTGATCTTCGAATGGGAGGATCCAAACCCGGACTTCCTGCAAACGCTTGCCAATGCCCGGCCGCCCTTTATCTACCGACCGTCCGCCTTCCTCAAACAGTATCACGAGAAATACGCCGATCCCGAGGAACTGGCGTTTCTTGTTGAGGACGCAAGGGTCAAAAGTTGGGCCGCGTTGCACAACAAGCTGGACAACCTTTACAAGTTCGACAACCACGAACTGCCGACCTTGCAGCCTTGGCTGAACGCAAGCTCGGGCAAAAAGATCCGACACAACTTCGTGCGCAACCCCTACTACCACCGTATCGACAGCAACGGAGTACAGCTGCCCTATATCGACGTGGTCGAGATGGAGATTGTGGCCCCCGGTCTTGTCGCTGCAAAAACCAATGCAGGTGAAAGCGATCTACAGGGGCGCGGGTTGGCTTTCCGCGATGCATCGATCCTTAAAAAAGGTGAGGCACAAGGCGGTTACAAAACCCTGCTCTGGAAAACGGGCGTAGCATCCCAGGTCGCGATTTATCCGAACCTCAACTTCGCCGATGACGTCTGGCGCGACGTGTTGCGTGACGTTCGCGTTCGACGCGCTTTGTCGCTGGCAATCGACCGCAACACAATCAATCAGGCTCTGTATTTCAAACTGGCGCGTCCTGCGGCGATGTCCGTGCTGCCCGCATCGCCTTTCTACAGTGAAGAGAACGCCGCGGCCTGGGCGCAATACGATATTGATCAGGCCAATGCCCTGCTGGACGAGGCCGGTCTGACTCAGCGCGACAAGAATGGCATCCGTCTGCTGCCCGATGGCCGTCCGATGGAGTTGATCATCGAAACCGCCGGTGAACGGCAAGAGGTCGAGAACGCCT
The DNA here is from genome assembly GCF_056537285.1 of Ruegeria sp. CF8. Lineage (NCBI taxonomy): Bacteria > Pseudomonadati > Pseudomonadota > Alphaproteobacteria > Rhodobacterales > Roseobacteraceae > Ruegeria > Ruegeria sp. CF8. The sequence goes on from NZ_JBQFRG010000007.1 coordinate 257,365, forward strand.
TGCAGATTGTCACCGACAACTGGCGCGAGATCGGGGTCAAACTGGTTATGCGTCCGCTGGACCGCGATATTCTGCGCAACCGGGTGTTTGCAGGTAATTCGATGGCTTCGGTTTGGTTCGGATGGGACGACGGCATCCCGCAGGCCCATACGTCACCTGCTTATCTGGCGCCCACCGATCAGGTGTTCCTCGCTTGGCCCAAATGGGGTCAGTATTACCAGACAAAGGGCGAAGTGGGCGAAGCCCCTGACATGCCCGAAGCCGAACGCCTTATGGAACTGGCCCATGATTGGGAAATCGCCACAAGCGATGAAGAACGCAAAGCCGCCTGGACGGAAATGCTGAAAATTCATGCGGACCAATTGTATGCGATTGGCATCCTGAATGGCGCACCCCAGCCTGTCGTTGTGTCAAACCGTCTGCGCAACGTACCGGAACAGGCCATGTGGGCATGGGAACCCGGCGCGCATTTCGGTATCCACCGCCCGGATGAGTTCTTTTTCGCCGACTAAGCAGGAGCAGCAAAATGGTCATGCTGCGCTATGCGGTGTATCGATTCTTCACGATGCTGCTGACGCTGTTGGTGGTCTCTGTTCTGATTTTCACGATCATCAACCTGCCGCCCGGTGACTACCTGAGCAACCAGATCGCCGAGCTTCAGGCCTCGGGCCAATCTGCCGGTGTCGCCAAAGCCGAGTTTCTGCGCACAGAATACGCTCTGGACCGTCCCATCTGGGAGCAATACCTGATCTGGATGGGCTTTTGGCCCGGGCCGCACGGGTTTTCCGGATTGATTCAGGGAAACTATGGATGGTCGTTTGAATTTGACCGTCCGGTTTCAGAAATTGTCGGAGACACGCTCTGGCTCACGGTTGTGGTCAACCTGGCCGCAATTCTGTTCGTCTATGCAGTGGCGCTGCCATTGGGCGTCATAGCCGCTGCGCGGTCTCGCACATGGATCGATTATACCTCGGCCTTTGTCGGATATTTGGGCCTGGCGACGCCGAACTTCCTTTTGGCTCTGATCTTGTTCTACTACGGACACCAGTATTTCAACCTGCCCATTGGCGGTCTGATGGATCCCAAGTTCGAAGGTCAGCCGATGAGTTGGGACAAGCTGAAATCTATTCTCATTCATTTGATCGTGCCGACCTTCGTGATCGGCACCTCTGGGGCGTCGGCAATGATGCAGCGCCTGCGGGCAAATATGCTGGATGAGCTTGGCAAGCCTTATGTCGAAACTGCGATTGCCAAAGGCATGGCCCCGTCGCGGATGCTGACCAAATACCCACTGCGCGTGGCGTTCAACCCTTTTGTGGCTGATATCGGCAACCTGCTTCCGTCAATGGTGTCAGGCTCGGTTCTAGTTTCTGTTGTTCTGGGCCTGCAAACCATTGGCCCGACCCTGCTGACGGCTTTGAAAACGCAGGATCAGTTCCTGTCGGCGTTCATCCTGATGTTTGTCGCTTTGCTCACGCTGATCGGTACGATGATCTCGGATATTCTGTTGGTGATGCTCGATCCGCGCATCCGTTATGAGGGGCGCGAAGCATGACCGAACGTCCCGATGACCGCTTTGTCGATGACGCGCCTTTTGACCCGCAAGCATCTGTTCAGCAACTGGAGCGTGCGGATCTGGACGCACCAAACTGGGTGTTGGTCTGGCGCAAATTCCGTACTCACAAGCTTGGCCTGATTTCAGGCATTTTCCTGCTGTTGTGTTATCTGATGTTACCGTTTGCCGGGTTCATCGCACCCTATGGGCCCAACGACCGAAATGGCGAGCACCTGTATGCCCCGCCCCAATCAGTTCACTGGTTCCATGAAGGCGAATTCATTGGCCCCTATGTGTATCCGATCGTTGCCGAAGCGGATCTTGAGACATTTCAGTGGAAATTTGTGCCCGACACAGACGACCCGCGCCCCATCAGGTTCTTTTGCGAAGGGTCCGAATACCGCCTGGCCGGGTTCATACCGTCCGACACCCATCTGTTCTGCGCCCCAGAAGGCGCCACCCTGTTCCTTTGGGGGTCTGACCGGCTGGGCCGCGACATCTTCAGCCGCATCCTATATGGCGCGCAGCTTTCGTTGACAGTAGGTCTGATCGGCATCTCTGTGTCGTTCTTTTTGGGCATCTTGTTCGGCTCGATGGCAGGCTATTTCGGCGGGCGCATCGACTGGACGATCAACCGGGTCATCGAAATTCTGCGCTCTCTGCCGGAACTGCCGCTTTGGCTGGCTCTGTCCGCCGCCGTGCCATCGAACTGGAGCCCTGTCGCGGTCTTCTTCATCATCTCGATCATTCTGGGTATACTCGACTGGCCAGGCCTAGCGCGTTCTGTTCGCGCCAAGTTCCTTTCACTGCGTGAGGAAGAATATGTGCGCGCGGCTGAGATGATGGGTGCAAGTTCGGGCCGCGTGATCCGCAAGCACCTGCTGCCAAACTTCATGTCGCACCTGATCGCATCTGCCACGTTGTCGATACCAGCCATGATCCTGGGTGAAACAGCACTTAGTTTCCTTGGGTTGGGCCTGCGGGCACCTGCCGTCAGTTGGGGCGTCATGCTGAATGACGCACAGAACCTCGCCTCGATCGAGATTTACCCATGGACGGCCATCCCCATGCTGCCGATCATCGTGGTCGTGCTGGCATTCAACTTCCTCGGCGACGGGTTGCGCGACAGTCTTGACCCCTATCAGCAATGAGCCTCCTCGCAACCCTTCCAGCTGTGGACAGCTATCGCAGAACTGGTGAAGGCGCGCTGCCGAGCGCTTTCGCTGTGTCCGAACTGGCCACAGCCAGCTTTGCGGCGGTTGGTCATGAAATGGCCCGGTTGATGCAAGCGCTCAACCTGTCTTCTTCTCCACCTGAAGTCACCGTCGATCACCGGCTGGCGTCCCTTTGGTTCGGTTATTCCTTCAAACCAGACGGTTGGGAAATGCCGAGCCTGTGGGATGCCGTCGCGGGTGACTACAAAGCGTCGGACGGATGGATCAGGTTGCATACAAATCTGGCTCGCCATCGAACCGCGGCGTTGAAAGTCCTTGGTGCCCAGCCTGATCGACAGAAAGTGGCCGCTGCCGTCAAATCGTGGTCCATAGCCCAGCTTGAAACTGCTGTGGTCGCGGAAGGCGGAGTTGCCGCTGCCATGCGCAGTCGAACCGAGTGGCTGGAACATCCGCAAGGACGTGCCGTGTCACGCGATCCGCTGATCGGTTGGCAGGGGCCGCGCTATGTCAAACTACGCGACAGGCCGCAGGCAACTGCCGAACGCCCCCTGGCGGGACTACGCGTGCTTGACCTGACACGTGTTCTGGCCGGTCCGGTTTCAACTCGCACACTGGCAGGTTTCGGCGCCGAGGTTCTGCGAATCGACCCACCGGATTGGGATGAACCTGGGGTGATCCCCGACATCTCGCTCGGGAAACACTGCGCCTATCTTGACTTGAAATCAGACGAGGGGCTGAAACGGCTGCAAGAATTGCTGTCTCAGGCGGATGTGTTTGTGCACGGGTATCGACCGGGCGCATTGGATGCTTTGGGTCTGACGCGCGCCAAACGCGACGAATTAGCTCCGAACCGGATCGAGGTCACACTGGACGCATATGGCTGGCAAGGCCCATGGTCTACCCGGCGCGGTTTTGACAGTCTTGTGCAGATGAGCGCGGGCATTGCCCATACCGGCATGGGCTGGGCAAACGCAGATAAACCGACCCCATTGCCAGTTCAGGCTTTGGATCATGCGACGGGCTATTTGATGGCCGCCGCTGTTCTGTCAGCGCTGGCAGAGGCCGCTTCTGGGAACTCCGTCATGCACGCCCACCTGTCCCTTGCACGCACCGCCGAGCTTCTAGCCGTTCTCGGCAAGGACGATACCAAAGCTGCACCCATCAGCCCAACGACCGCAGACTACAATACAGAACCCGAAACCTCCGGCTGGGGGCCCGGCCAGCGACTCAAACCTGCGCTCCAAGTCGGTGGGACATCTATGCGTTGGGATTTGCCCGCATCGAAACTGGGCACATCCAAGCCTGTTTGGCCTTTTACCGCCCAGTGACCCAACCGCCGCGCGGAACGCGCGGTCCGGCCCAATGCTTTGTGTGGCGTCTTGCCATAGACGCAATCCAAAGCGGCGGGAGAGCCCCTATCGGTCGTCGCCACCCGGCCCGATGTCGTCCAGATAATCCTCGTCGATTGCAGTCTGTACTGCTCCGGTCACGGCTTCGCGCTGCTTGGGCGTCAGGTCCTCCGCTTCTTTGCCATCCGCCAATCTCACGGTGACTTCACGGTGTGCAAACTTGATTCCCTCACGAGCAAACAATTCGCGAATGTCCTGGTAAACCTTTTTACGCACCAACCACTGATCACCCGGTTTGGTCATGAACTTGACCCGGATAATCATGGCGGAATCCTGCATCTCGATCACACCCTGCGATTTGAGCGGTTGGATAAAGTTCTCTCCGATTACAGGATCGCTCAGCAGTTGCTGACCCAGTTTCTTGATCAGTTTGCGGACCTTCTCGACATCCGTGTCATAGGTCACGCGTAAGGGCAGTTTCATGATGACCCAATCACGGGAGTAGTTCGTCAGCACCTTGATCTCACCAAAAGGAATGGTGTTCAGCGCACCCAGATGGTGACGCAGTTGCATAGACCGGACCGAGATCTTTTCCACCGTGCCTTTGACATCCCCGATGTCGATATATTCGCCTTTACGGAACGCGTCATCCAACAAGAAGAACGCGCCTGAAAAGATATCCCGCACCAATGTCTGCGAACCAAAACCGACAGCCAGACCCACCACACCGGCGCCAGCAAACAGCGGACTAACATTGATGCCCAGTTCCATCAGAACAATCAGCACGATTGTCACAACAACAACGGCCAGAATCGCACCGCGAAACAAGGGTAGCAGCGTTGCCAGACGACTTTGCCCACCCTCGCCGCCTTCATCACCCAGTTCGGCTTCGCTCCCGTCATCGACCTCTTCAGCGATCTTACTGTCAATCCAGATGCGGAAGAAATGAAACAGGATGTAGCCGATGAAGAGTATGACCATCACATCCAGCGCACGTTCTACCGGCAGGTCCTGGCTCCAGTCAGCGTCCGGGTACCAGATGACGACAAGCGCATAAGCCCCGATCACAAAGGCCAGAATACCAGCAACCCTGCGGGCCAGATCTTCGTAAGTCAGAAGGTATTGCTTGCGCTGTTCGGCCTCAGGCGTTTCTGCCGGTGCGATGTCGTCATCCGCTGCTGCGGCTTCTTCGTTGATTTCGTCAATCATGCGGGACCGATCGAAATACCGTTCCAGCAGATAATTCATCGCGCCATAGGCGATGACGACGGACATGAAGATCAGATAGCTGCTGGCAATCAGAGGAATTGGCGTCGGATTCTCTAGCGCCAGATCAACGGCCAAACGGAACCAGCTGAACACAACGTAGACAATCAGGACCGGTGCCCAGCCATAGGACACGACACGCAGCAACCAAGATACCTGATCCGATGCCCGCCCACCCCGGATCGCATGCGAGATCGCCCGAGCGTTGAACAGGATCATCAGAACATTGCCCAACGCGCCAAGCATCGTCAGCCCGCCGTAGACCATGGCGTAAACGTTGTAGTTCAGACCAAAATCCGCGACCCAGGTCGCAAACAAAACAACCGAGATATCGTAGGTCGCCAACGCGGATGCCCAGATGTAAAGCCTACGGGCGTTTTTGTCCGAGAAAGGCGGCAGACGGTATTGGCTCAGATAGGGCGACAGAACCATCCGCCACAGATCGGAGACAGTACGCGCCAGAAAGAACGCCGTGAAGATGGCCGTGACTGTAAACTGGATCGAGATATCTTCGGCCTCGCCGAAGAACAGATACCCAACAATCAGCGCCATCAGCATGGCAAAGATCGTGCCTCCAATCCCCATCACAAAACGGAAGACAAGGAACGGCATCTTTTCGCGGTATCCGACGGGGTTGTCTTTGACCCGCGCCACAACCCAGCGCCTAGCGAAGCGTTTGCCGTAAATCTCGATCGACAGCCAACGCCCCAATAGCAGGAACAGGATATTCCAGCCCAAGACCTCAACATAAGTCTGGATGCGCCCGTCGGGACTGGTCTGACGTAGAATATACTGCACTTCGAACACCGAATAAGGCAGCGCTTCTAGCCGCGATTGCATCGAATCGCGGAATTTCGAGAACCGCTCCTGCGCCTTCATCAGCTGCGATCCGTCGCTCATGGGGTTGTTTGCCCCACCGCCGCCTTCGGCTGAGCTTGCCTCGGCGCCGCCTGCCGTTGTTACAACCTGACCGGTGCTGTCTATGACAATCACACTTGCGCCGGCCTCGCTGGCGGCACGGATCGCAGCGGCAAGATCGTTTTCAGGCGCCGTATCGGACGCGCTGCTCGATCCCGAACCGTAACCGGGAATCAAAGACGTCTGCGCCGAAACGCTGACCGGAAAAGCCAGAACGAAAGCCCACAAAGTCAGGACAATTGCGGCCAGAAAGGTTTGTTTCATAGGGTCTTGCATCCAGATTTTCCGATGCAGGCCAGAATAAACAAGCGTTGAGGGCAGTTCAAACACTCGCACACCTCTGTCTCAATATCGTGTTGAGGCGTGGTATTGGCGCACAGGCGTGTTGCAGCTATTTTCAATCTGGCAAAAATTGAATATGACATTGCACAGGTTGCGGGCGTCTTTGTGTCAGCAATTTCCTTGATCCTTTTGCGGTCCTTTCCAAGCTTTGGTGCGATATGTCGCTAATTCGTCAATATGCTGTTGCCAAATCGCAATGCTTGGAACATTTGCAGGGGCGCTTTTCCGCCTTTGGCAAGCACGACAAAAAAATATACGATAACGCTTGCGAACGCGCGGATTTCGCATCGAGATCAAGAAGACGGGCAACTCTATGAGCCTAGGCACCACCACCTCCAAACCGGACCGCGCGCCGCGTATCCTGTTTTACAGCCATGACACGTTCGGCCTTGGCCATTTGCGCCGGTCGCGGGCTCTGGCGGCTGCGATCACCCAAGCCGATCCAAGCGCGTCGGCACTTATTCTGACCGGATCTCCGGTGGCAGGTCGTTTTACTTTTCCTCGCCGCGTCGATCACGTGCGATTGCCTGGCGTGACCAAGCGCGCCGATGGATCCTATGCCGCGCGCACAATTGGAATGGGCATCGATGAAGTGACCGAGCTGCGCTCGGGTCTGATTCAGACGGCTGTTCAGCAATTCGACCCCGACGTGCTTATAGTGGACAAAGAACCAACCGGTTTCCGCGGTGAACTGTTGCCGACGCTGAACTATCTGGAACGAAACTGCGGCACGAAACTGGTGTTAGGGTTGCGAGACGTTCTGGACGAACCAGAAGTGCTGGCCGCTGAATGGGCGCGCAAAGAAGCTGTCGAGGCGACTGAGCGGTTTTATCATGAAATCTGGGTCTATGGCTTGAAGTCAATCTATGATCCCACACAGGGCTTGCCGCTCAGTGCTGCGGCCCAATCCCGCATTCACTGGACAGGATACCTGCGTCGGGATCTGGGCCCGGTTGGTGAGCCGCCCGAGCAGCCCTATATCCTGATCACCCCGGGTGGGGGCGGCGACGGCAAGGCGATGGTGAACCTCGTCCTGTCCGCGTATGAAAAAGATCCAAACCTGTCTCCGCGCGCCGTTCTGGTGTATGGCCCGTTCCTGTCGGGCGAACTGCGCGAGGAATTCGAAACACGTGTTGCCGCACTGAACGGACGCGTGACAGCGGTCGGGTTTGAATCCCAGATCGAAACTCTGTTCGCAGGGGCCGAGGGCGTTGTGTGCATGGGCGGATACAACACTTTTTGCGAGGTTCTGTCCTTCGACAAGCGTGCCGTCATCGTCCCACGCACCACACCCCGGCTGGAGCAGTGGATTCGCGCCTCTCGCGCAGAAGGGCTGGGCTTGGTCAACATGCTGGACGAGCACCGTGATGGCCTGACACCTGAGGCGATGATCACCGCGATCCGCAACTTGCCCGAACAAGCCCTGCCCTCGCAAGCCATTCAGACCGGTTTGCTGGACGGGTTGGATTATGTCACTGATCGCATTGACAGCCTGCTGACCTGGGAACAGGAACGAGCCACCGGATGACCGCAGATTCTCCGACGCTGGCAGTTGTGGTCAAAGGATGGCCGCGACTGTCCGAAACATTCATTGCGCAAGAGCTTGTAGCACTGCAGGACGCGGGCCATCGGTTCGACATTTGGTCGCTGCGCCACCCGACAGATACCAAACGACATCCCTTGCACGCCCGTTTTACCGGCCAGGTGCACTATTTGCCGGAATACCTTTATGAGGAGCCGCAGCGAGTCTGGGCCGCGCGCGCGGTTGCGCAAACCATGCCGGGCTACGCCGAGGCCTATCGGATCTGGCGGCAGGATTTGCGTCGCGACCCAACACCAAATCGCATCCGACGCTTTGGACAAGCTTGTGTTCTGGCCGCTGAACTACCCGCCGAAGTTCTGGGGCTTTACGCGCATTTCATGCACACACCGTCGTCTGTTGCCCGCTATGCGGCCATCATGCGCGGATTGCCATGGAGCTTTTCAGCCCACGCCAAGGACATCTGGACGTCGCCCGAATGGGAAAAGCGCGAAAAGCTGCAGTCCGCAACACATGGGGCCACGTTCGGCGCCACCTGCACAGCCATTGGGGCCGAGCATTTGCGGGGTCTGGCGGATGATCCTGATCGCATGGACCTGATCTATCACGGGCTCGACTTATCGCGGTTTCCGGACCCGCCGACCCGCATTTTGCGCACAATTGAAAGCCCATTTCATATGATTTCGGTTGGGCGACTGGTTGAGAAGAAGGGGTTCGACCGGCTGATCACGGCTTTTGCCCTACTGCCTGAAAAACTGGACTGGCATTGGACCCATATCGGTGGCGGCGGTTTAGGCGGTGCTTTGCAGGCACAAGCGCATGCCGCTGGCATCGGGGATCACATCACGTGGAGAGGTGCCTGCGATCAGCCCGAGGTGATCGATGCGATGCGAAAGGCAGATCTCTTTGTTCTGCCCAGCCGCATCGCGGCGGATGGTGACCGCGACGGGCTGCCGAATGTGTTGATGGAGGCGGCATCTCAGCTGTTGCCCATCCTGTCGACCCCGGTGTCGGCAATCCCGGAGTTCATTCAAACGGGAACGCATGGCATATTGTCGGACGACGACCCGGCCGCATTGGCGGCAGCCATCGAAGCATTGGCAAACAATCCTCAACAAGCGTCTCAGATGGCTCGTGCTGCCTATGATCGGCTGATAGCCGAGTTTCGGATGGATCCGGGGATCGCTCAACTCTCCAAACGTCTGAACGCCATGTGCATGGACGGCGCATGATGGCGCGGGTCGCATTTTATGCACCAATGAAATCCCCCAACAGCCCGACCCCCTCGGGCGACCGCGAAATGGCGCGGAACCTGATCAAGGCCCTCAAAGCCGAAGGCGACAGGGTTGATCTGGTGTCGGACCTTAGAATCTATGACAAGAGCGGCGATCCGGTCCTGCAACGAACCCGGCGCGGCGCGGCAGAAGAAGAAGCACAGCGGTTAATTTCCAACCTGCCCTCGGATACGGCTTTGTGGGTCACGTATCACAACTATTATAAGGCCCCTGATTTGTTGGGGCCGCAAGTCTGCAAGGCGCGCGGCATTCCTTATGTTCAGTTGGAAAGCACCCGCGCATCCAGTCGGTTGACCGGGCCTTGGGCTGATTTTGCAGCTGATGCTCATCAAGCCTGCGATGCAGCTGATGTCATCTTTTATCACACCGCCAACGACCTGATCACATTGGAACGGGATCGCTTTGGCGATCAGGCTTTGGTCGAGCTGCCGCCATTTCTGCCGCAATCCGAGCTGCCCCCTGCAACAAGCGGGGAAGGCCCCATGCTGACCGTTGGCATGATGCGACACGGGGACAAGCTGGCCTCTTACCAGATCCTGGCCGAAGCGCTTTCGCATCTGGCAGGTGATTGGCATCTGAACATTGCCGGGGATGGGCCCGCACGATCAGAAGTCGAGGCCATTATGGCCCCGTTCGGAGAAAAGGTCAGCTTTCTGGGTCAACTCGACCGCGATGCGCTGCAAGCGGCCTATGAACGCGCCTCTTTGCTGGTTTGGCCTGGTGTGAACGAAGCTTATGGGATGATTTACCTCGAGGCGCAGGCTGCGGGCGTACCGGTACTTGCTCAAGATCGACTGGGCGTGCGGGACGTGCTGGCCCCTTCGACTTACCCATCAGTTGACGATGGGGTGCACGGCTTTGCAAACCGTCTGCAAACTCTGCTGGAGGACGCATCGCTGCGCCGCTCCCTCGGTGCGGCTGCGCGCAACTATGTGGCTGACCGTCATCTCATGCCACAAGCGACTGCCCGCCTTTGGGCAACCCTCCGTCCCTTATTGAAGGATGTGCCATGACCAAGCTTGCGTTACTTCGCCACGGGCACACACACTGGAACCGCGCCGGTCAGATACAAGGCCGCAGCGACATTCCCCTGGACGATGACGCACGAACGGAATTGGCTGGCTATCGCCTGCCGGACAAGTGGGCACAGGCTGACCTTTGGTCCAGCCCGTTGCAACGCGCCTATGAGACGGCACAGATCGTCTCGGGTCGCAGACCGCAGACATCAGATGCGCTGACCGAGATGAACTGGGGCGATTGGGAGGGTCAGCGCGGCGTCGATCTGATCGCGGACACAACAAGCGGCTACAAACATATCGAAGATTGGAGTTGGGATTTCCGCCCGCCAAATGGTGAAAGCCCGGAAGATGTGCGGGTGCGGCTGCGCCCTTGGTTGTCCACGCTGCAAAACGAAACGGTGGCTGTCTGCCATATCGGCATCATGCGGGTCATTCTGGCCCAAGCTTGGGGTTGGAATTTCGAAGGGCCTCCCCCCTTCAAGATCAAACGCAATCGGCTGTATATCGTCGATATGAACACCATGACCGCAGACCCCGATCCCATACGCTTGTCAAAACGCGAGACCTTGCCATGAAGGTGATGATCATTGTCACGCACCTATTGGGAACAGGGCATCTCAGCCGAGCCCTTACCCTTGGGCGCGCGTTTCGAGATGACGGGCACGAGGTCATGGTTGTGACGGGTGGAATGCCTGCACCTCAGTTGGACAGCAGTGGAATGACGTTGTTTGGCCTGCCTCCTTTAAGGTCGGACGGCACCAATTTCACCCGCTTGCTGACTGAAACCGGTGGAGAGGCTGACGCCGCCTATCATGAGGCGCGTGTGACGGCTCTGGTTCAGGCCGTAAAGACGTTCCAGCCACAGGTGCTGATCACCGAGCTCTATCCCTTTGGCCGACGATCGCTGGCCGCCGAGTTCGACGCGGCGATGATTACAGCAACTGAGCTGCCGGTACGTCCGGTTGTTCTGGCGTCGATCCGAGATATTCTGGCCCCGCCCTCGAAACCTGCCAAAGCAGAGCGCGCGGACGACCTCGTGAACCAGTATTATGACGGCGTACTGGTCCACTCGACCGAAAGCGTGACGCCTCTGTCGGTCAGTTGGCCCATGTCAGATCAACTGTCGGGCCGGTTGCACTATACCGGCTTTGTTGCGCCTGAATTGCCCCAACCTCACCCGGATTTGGTGGGTGAAGGTGAAATTCTGGTCAGCGCCGGCGGCGGCTCTGTTGGGCAACCGATCTTTCGTGCGGCCATCGAGGCCGCCCGCCAGATGCCCAACAGGCGCTGGCGCCTGTTGGTCGGCGGGACGGATGCCAAGGCGCGGATTGCCGAACTGTCGGAACAGGCCAAAGGAACCTCGGTCATTCTTGAACCGGTGCGCCCGGATTTTCGCCAGATGTTGCCACTTGCGGCCGCGTCGGTCAGCATGTGCGGCTACAACACCGCCATGGATATTCTGCAAAGCGGCACGCCTGCGGTTTTTGTCCCATTCGATGATGGCAAAGAGCTTGAGCAAGGTCTGCGCGGGCAGAGCTTGTCCGGGCTGTCCGCAATCGAAGTTCTGGAAAGTCAGGCCCTGAACGGAACCGCCCTAGCCGAAGCTGTGAAACGGGTTGTTGATGATGGTCCTCGCGCAAAACAGGATTTCGGATTTGACGGCGCCGCCCAAAGCGTACGCATCGCCAAACGCCTGCTGGAGCAGCGTGCATGACCTCCGACTGGCATCCTTTGGACACCGAGCTGGATCACTGGCGTGCGTCGGGTTTGTCATTTCCGCTCTGGTGGCGTGACGATGACGCCGTCGCTCCGACGCCACCGTTGGATCAATTGGCTGATCTGTCTGCGAAATTGGGCCTGCCTGTTCATCTAGCCGTCATCCCCCACGACGCGACCCATGCGTTGGCCGAGTATATCTCGGACCGACCCTGTTTGATCCCTGTGGTGCATGGCTGGGCGCACAAAAACCACGCGCCTGAGGGAGAGAAGAAGGCTGAGTTCCGACTCAATAGACCGCTGGGCCAGATGGTTGATGATGCAAAGGCAGGAATGACCCGCCTTTATGCGATGTTCGGTGGCGACATGCGGCCCATGTTTGTACCTCCGTGGAACCGCATCGCGCCGGAGATGGTTGCGCAGCTGCCGGGTTTGGGCTTTCGAGTCCTGTCCACTGCGACGCCGCGCAAAACACCTTTTGCCGCACCGGGGCTGGAACAGACTAACACCCATCTTGACCCGATTGACTGGCGCGGTACACGCGGTCTGATCAACCCCGACATCCTGATCGCGCAGACAGTTGATCTGTTGCGCGACCGGCGCGAAGGACGCGCAGACAACGCTGAACCATTTGGCGTATTGACCCATCATCTGGTCCATGATCAGGACATCTGGACCTTTACCGAGACCCTGCTGCGCAAATTGTTGAACGGCCCGGCCACGATCTGGGTCGCACCTAAGAACGAATAAGGACACCACCATGAGCCGACTGGATTCCATGCTGCGCCGATTGACGGCTCAACGCGATGGTTTGAACTGGGCTGCCCAGCGCATCAGCGGCCAAGTGGGCGACGTGCTGGACATGGGTTTGGGCAATGGCCGGACCTATGATCACTTGCGTGAAATCCTACCGGAACGCCGGATCTGGGTGATGGACCGGGTCCTTCAATGTCACCCGGACAGCACCCCTCCGGCCGAAGATTTCCTGCAAGGCGAGGCAGAGCCGATGCTGCAGAAACTGGCGACAGCCGGGCATAAGATCGCGTTGGCTCATTACGATTTTGGTCGCGGGATCAAACAGGAAGATGTGGAGGAAGCCGCGCGACTCAGCCCATTGATCGCGCAGGTCATGCAGCCCGGCGGTTTGCTGATTTCCGGTCAGCCACTTGTCGGCTTTAACCAGATCAAAGGGCCCGAGACGATCGCCCCGGACCGATACCTGTTCTACACCGCCTGATCAGGCGACACGCCGACCGCGCGCCCAGACCGAATTAAGCGCAGGAACCCCGGCCCGCATCCGGAAACGGATGACATCGGCTCGGGCATTGGCACGTAGTTCACCCCGGTCCTCCAATCCCGCAGCCAGAGCGGGGGCAAGCGTGACCGTTTTCATCCCGCGCGCCATATCATCCCACATCTCGCCCAGCATGACAGCCGACAACAACAGGGCCGACGGCACATAATCCGATGACATGATGTCCAGATGCCCAAGTTCGGCCAGCTCGCGTGCCGCGACATTGCCGGAATGCGAGCCACCGCGAATAATGTTCGGCGCGCCCATCATGACCTTGATGTCGTGATCGTGACAGGCCCGCGCGGCTTCGACCGTTGTAGGAAACTCAGCTAGCCGAATGCCGTGACCTGCGGAAACTTTCACCTGATCTTCGGTTGTGTCGTCATGACTGGCCAGAACCGCCCCGAAGCGGCGGGCGGCTTTCACCGTTTCAACCTCATGCACATCGCCATTACGGTCGCGAAGACCCTTTAGCTGGGCCACATGCTGCAGGAACGTATCATCGTCCATCGCATGTTTGCCTTTCATATACGCCTCAAGCTTGGTCATATCGCGGAATTGCCGCTGTCCGGGGGTGTGATCCATGATGGACACAAGACCAACCCGGTCTTCTGGCCCGAACTCATTCAGCTCTTCGACCAAGGTTTCCGAACACACTTCGGCCCGCAGATGCAGGAAATGACTGATCTTCAGCGCATCCTGTTCGCGCAAGTCCCACAATTCCTGCGACAGGCCTCGTGCATACTTTCCATAACGCGCCGCCCCTGACGGGATAGAACCCACCCGCATGGCATCAAACACGGTCGTGATCCCTGTGCTGGCCAATTCCGCGTCATGTGCAAGGATCGCAGCGGCATGAGGCCAATCCACCCGTGGCCTGGGTTGAATGTGACGCTCAAGGTTATCTGTGTGCAACTCAACCAAACCGGGGCTGACATAGTCGCCTTCGCAATCAATCGCGCCGGACGGAACAGTGGCTCCGGCATTAATCTCGACAATAGTTTCGCCCACAATTCGAACGCTGCCGGTTACGGTTTCATTCGGCAACACAAGCGTGGCATTGGCAAGGATCAAGTCTTCTGTCATCTGAACTTCACGCAGTTTGAGGTAGTGGAAGGCCACGCAATAGGAGGCCAATGTGACATTCACGCGATACGCGATCTATTTTGCGCCACCCGCCAATGCGGAGTGGACGAAGTTTGCAACCAGTTGGCTGGGATGGGACATGGAAACCGGATCTCTGGTCGCGCATCCGGTAGTCGGAGACATCGACGTTGCCGCAGTCACGGAAGTGCCACGTAAATACGGGCTGCACGCGACGATGAAACCCCCCTTCCGACTGCGCGAAGTCCAGACCTTCGACGCCTTGCACGCAGCTTGCGGTTCGTTCGCCTCCAACCAACCTCCTGTCACGCTGGGTGGCCTCGAGATCGCGCGGCTTGGCCGCTTTCTGGCCCTGCGCCCCATGGGTGAGACGCAAGCGTTGAACACCCTGGCCGCCGCTTGTGTTCAGCAGTTGGACAGTTTTCGCGAAGCCGCAACCGAGGCTGAACTGGCCCGCCGCCGCGCCGCTGGCCTGACACCGGAACAGGACGCCAATCTGGTTCAATGGGGCTATCCATACGTACTGGATGCCTTTCGCTTTCACATCACGCTTAGCGGCAAGCTGGATAAGCCGACCCTTAAGGCTACCCAAGAGGCGCTGCAAACCCAACTGGCCCCGTTGCTGCCACAACCCTTCCAGATCAACGACCTTGCCCTGATGGGTGAGGCAGAAGATGGGCGGTTTCATCTGATCCATCGTTACGCGCTTTCCGGTTGAAGTCGTGCGAGGATCTCGGCGACCGTATCTTCCAGCGCACCGGAGTTGTCGATTTCGATGACCCGTTTCAAACCACCTGGCAAAGGCGCTTTGGCGCGGCCTAACCGCCGAGTCTGCTCAGCCGCGTTTTCCCGCCCACGCGAGGACAAGCGCTGCGCCAGAACATCAGCTTCGGCAGTCAGGGAAATCACGATCAGATCGCCAAACACCTCCTGCGCCTGCACCAACACGGCACGAGACAGGTTGACCAAAACGGCGTCAGCATTCTGACGCTGCTGTGTAATCTTGTTCGGAACACCGTAAAACAGGCCATGCGCTGACCAGCTCAACGCAAAAGCCCCTGCCCCTTCCATCTGTTGAAACGTCGCGACGGAAACCCGGTCGAAATCCTCGCCCCCTTCCCCTTCGGGACGAGTAATCACGCGCCTCAGGCGTTGGATGCCCGGTGCCCGGGCTACCAACGCTTGCATGACGCTGTCTTTGCCGACACCCGAAGGGCCGACAACCGCTATGACCGGAGCAAGCGTCACGCTGCCAGCCCCGGTGTAAAGTCCGAAACATTGACCTCGCGGTCACAGACACGCTCGCGGGCTTCGAGGTCGTGGAAAATCCCAACAATCGCCGCACCACGGTGCTTTGCCTCTTCAATCAGAGACAAAACGGTTTCCCGGTTGTGCGCATCCAGGCTCGCCGTCGGCTCATCCAGTAACATCGCCGGATATTCATGCGCAAAGCCACGCGCAATGTTCACCCGCTGCTGCTCTCCGCCAGAAAATGTCGTGGGGCTGAGGGTCCACAAACGCTCGGGAATATTCAGCCGTTTCAGCAACCCGGCCGCCTTATCCAGCGCAACTTGCCTGTCCGTGCCTACGGCCAGCAGCGGCTCTGCCACAACTTCAAGCGTCGGCACCCGAGGCACAACCCGCAGGAACTGGCTGACATAACCCAACGTATCGCGACGCAGCGACAGGATCTGGCGCGGTTCGGCTTTCGCCACGTCCAGCCCCCCGACCAGCACCTGACCAGAAGCAGCCAGATAGTTACCATAGATCACCCGCATGAGCGTGGACTTACCTGCACCGGACGCCCCCGTCAGAGCGACACATTCCCCCGGAACGACCTTCAACGTCGCGCCTTCCATAACCGGGATCACGGCGCTGCCCTGATTGTGAAGGGTGAAGCTCTTGCTCACATCGATCAGTTCAATCATCGCTTCATCTTTTCCTAAATACTCAAACCTGCAGGACGCTGGACACCAGCAGCTGCGTGTAGGCATGCTGCGGGTCGTCCAACACCTGATCGGTCAGCCCGGCCTCGACAACGTGACCGCTTTTCATCACCATCAGCCGGTCTGCCAGCAAGCGCACTACGGCCAGATCGTGCGTCACGATGATGGCACTCAGCCCCATCTCGCGAACCAGCCCGCGCAACAAATCCAGCAAGCGCGCCTGAACGGATACGTCCAGGCCACCGGTCGGTTCGTCCATGAACACCAGACGAGGGCCCGTCACCAGATTGCGCGCGATTTGCAGACGCTGCTGCATCCCGCCAGAAAACGCGCTGGGGCGATCATCCACACGGGCTGCTTCAATCTCGACCCGGCCCAGCCAGTCGATAGCCTTGTTCCGAATGTCGCCATAGTGCCGGTCGCCAACGGCCATCAGCCGTTCACCAATATTCCCGCCTGCGCTGACAGACATACGCAGCCCGTCGCGTGCGTGCTGATGCACAAAGGCCCAATCAGTGCGGCCGAGCATTCGGCGTTTCGGTTCAGACATGGTCACGGTGTCTACCGGTCCGTCCACTCGGGTATCAAAGATCACTTGCCCGGCGTCCGGCTCAAGATGACCTGCCAGACAGTTGAGCAAGGTCGATTTGCCGGACCCACTTTCACCGACGATCCCCATCACTTCTCCGGGGTAAAGATCGAAACTTACATTTGTGCATCCAATCCGCGCGCCATAGCGTTTTTCGATGCCCTTGACTTGCAACAGAGGGGTCATGCCGCGTCCTCCTCAGCCAGTCGGCCCAGGTGACCTGTTTCGCGGCGCGACCGACAATAGTCAGTGTCGGAACAGACAAACATCCGGTTGCCTGCATCATCCATGATAACCTCGTCCAGATAGCTGTCCTCGGCCCCACACAGATCGCAGGGATGGTTGGCTTTGGTGGCCTCAAACGGGTAATCCTCGAAATCGAGGCTCACAACCTTGGTATGCGGGGGCACTGCATAGATACGCTGTTCGCGCCCTGCACCGAACAGCTGGATCGCGTCCATCTCAAGCTTTGGGTTGTCGAATTTCGGGATCGGAGACGGGTCCATCACATACCGGCCAGACACTTTCACCGGATAGGCATAAGCGGTTGAGATCGCCCCGTGCTGACTGATGTCCTCGTACAGCTTCACATGCATCAGCCCGTATTCTTCAAGGCTGTGCATTTTGCGCGTCTCGGTCTCACGCGGCTCCAAAAAGCGCAGAGGTTCCGGGATCGGCACCTGATAGACGATGATCTGGTCTTCGCGCAGTTTCGCCTCGGGGATGCGGTGGCGAGTCTGGATGACAGTTGCTTTTTCCGTCTCCTCCGTGGTGGCAACTCCAGCGGTGTTCTCAAAGAACTTGCGGATCGACACTGCGTTGGTGGTGTCGTCTGCGCCTTGATCGATCACCTTGAACGTATCCTCGGGCGTTAGTGTCGCCGCCGAGACCTGAACGCCACCCGTCCCCCAGCCATACGGCATCGGCATCTCGCGGCTGGCAAAGGGTACCTGATACCCAGGCACAGCCAGACCTTTCAGGATCGCCCGGCGGATCATCCGTTTGGTTTGTTCGTCCAGATAGGCGAAATTATACTCGCTCATAGGAGACCTCTTTCGATCAACGCGCCTTCCAGCGCTTGAGGCGTCGTAAAGTGGATGCCATCCATGCCAACGGCGCGCGCGCCGTCGACGTTGTGCAGCCCGTCGTCTATGAATATGCAGTTTTCGGGCGCAAGCCCGGCCCGCTCACACAAGCGATGAAAAATCTCAGGTTGCGGTTTCAACAGCTTTTCCTGACCAGACACGATGGTCACACCAAAGACGTCGCCCAACTCGGGATGCGCACCGACGCCAACCGGCCATGTTTCCGCCGACCAATTGGTGATCGCATGTACCGGCGTGCCCTGCTCTTTCAATCGATAGAGTACCTGCCAGGCACCTTCGATCTTTTGCGGAACGGTCCTGGCATAGCGCTCAACGTACACACTCAGGCGTTGCCGGTCTTCGGCGTCATCCAGTTCTGACGCCAGATCGGCGAAGTTCTCGCCGCCATCCGCCCTCAGATTGCGATCCTGGAAATCGATACGGGACAGAAACTCTGCCACCGCCTCGCGGCTTCCCATTTCGTCCAACCATGCCAGATGCGGATCCCATCGGATCAGCACATTTCCGATGTCAAAAACGACGGCCTTCATTCTGCGGCCTCCTTTGGCGTAATGCGTTCTTCAGCCTCGCGGCGCAGTTTGCGGACCAGTTCCAGCTCAGACTGGAAGTCGACGTAATGCGGCAGTTTGATGTGTTCGAGAAAGCCAGTGGCCTGAATGTTGTCGGCGTGGCTCAGGACAAATTCTTCGTCCTGCGCGGGCGCACCCAGATTGTCTTCGCCCAGTTCTTTCCAACGCAGCGCTCGGTCGACCAGAGCCATCGCGATGGATTTTCGTTCGGACTGACCAAAGACGAGCCCGTATCCGCGCGTGAACTGCGGTGGTTCGGTCTTGGAGCCCGTGAACTGGTTGACCGTCTCACATTCGGTCAGCTCGACTTCACCGATATCAATGGCGAAACCCAGCTCGGGGATCTCCATTTCCACAGCGACCTTGCCGATGCGCAGTTCGCCAACAAAGGCGTGGTTGCGGGCGTAGCCGCGCTGGGTGGAATAGGCCATGCCCAGCACAAAGCCCTCGTCCCCGCGGGTCAGTGACTGCAAACGCAAGGGGCGGTTGGACGGAAACTCCATCGGCTCGCGGGTCAGATCGCCCGGGGTGTCATCGCTGGCGAGTTCATCCTGAATGATGTCCTCTCCCTTCAGGAATTCGGTGATGTGCGGCGTGGGCTCCTGACGTGCCGCGCCTTCGGGTGCCTTAGGGGCTTCACCATCAGCAGCCAGTTTGAAGTCCAGCAAACGGTGGGTGTAGTCGAAAGTCGGCCCCAGAACCTGCCCGCCGGGCGCATCCTTGAACGTCGCCGAGATCCGACGGTCGCACGCCATCTCACCTGTTTCGACCGGAATGGAGTAGCCAAAGCGCGGTAATGTTGTGCGGTAAGCGCGAATGAGGAAGATCGCCTCGATCAGATCACCACGCGCCTGTTTGATCGCCAGCGCAGCAAGATCGGGGTCAAACAGGGACCCTTCAGCCATGACCCGGTTCACCGCAAGGCTCAGTTGTTCGCGGATCTGTGCAAGGCTCAGCTCCGCCACGTCCGTTGCGCCCCGGCGTTCTTCGGCCAGCCATGCATGGGCGTTCTCGATGGCTTTTTCGCCCCCTTTGACTGCTACATACATCGCTTAGCCCTCTGTCCTGATCTGCGTGCTGCGCGGCAGAGCCGCGATCCTGTCACCGCAGGTAAAGAAGAAATCGCACCCCAGCGGATACAGCATCGCATTGCCTTGAAGCGCTGGAACATCCGGCAGAGACAACGGCGCGGTTTCCTTGATCCCGGGGCCGCTCAGAATGGCACCGCTTTGCGCAAGCTGGTCGCATTCTACAATCAGGGTCGCGGACCGATCCGGGTATTCCGGCGTTCCGATGCGATAGGCGTTCAACGGACCCAACGCCCCCCACGTTCCAACGGCGAAGTCTGCCAGGCCCGCAGACACAATCGGCGCGCCCGTGTGGAAGGTCAGCCATTTGCGCACCGCATCAGTATCAGCGTCACCAGCCAGATGAACCTTCGTTTCGGGGTCGCACAGCGTCAGCAACAGCGTGCCCGCTGCCGCGGACAAAGGCGCTGGCGGTTCACTGCCCGTAAGAGCGCGGATTTCACCCGGGCGTGCCATCACAGTCATGGCAGCGCGGAACGCGTGGGCGGCCTGGACAGGTGCGTTTTGAAAGCCCCCTGAGAACTGTGTTTGCGCAGCCATCAGTCTTCCCCCCGGACCAGCGTAAAAAACTCGACCTTCGTTGCGGCTGCCTTGGCGGCGCGTGCGGTTTTGGTCTTCTGCATTTGCGTCTGCAGCGGGTTGATCAGCTTTGCCTTCAACTCATCCGCGGAAGACGTCTGCATCATGGCATCAATCATCGCTGCGGCTTCGGCTTTAGGCTTGGATCTGCCCTGCACATATCCGTGACCGACCGTGCCATCCTGCAGCACGACCGAACAGCGCGTGACGGTCATTTCACCCAGATTGAACGGCGCTCCGGTAGCTCCGGTGCGGCCTCTCACCATGACGCCGCCCACTTCGGGGCTGCGCAGCCATTCAAAGCTTGGGCGGTCCTGAATGCCATCCCATAGCGTCATCAAAGCATCGTCCGGCGCGCGGGCCAGCAGACCCATCCATTCCTTCCGCGCCTGCGTCGCGATTTCTGTCTGATTTGTCATCAAAGCCTCTTGGCCGGGTTGTCTACATGAACTATACAACTAGACAAATATTACCCCTTAGGCATCCGAGTCGCAATCCGCGATGGTGTGAAGATTTGATGACATGAGCAAAACACCGATCTGGAAAAGCATCGCCCTGCGCCTGACCTCGGACATCGCCGAAGGGCGCTATCAAACCGGAGACCGCCTGCCGACCGAAGCACAATTGGCTGCCACTCATGGCGTCAACCGTCACACGGTGCGGCGCGCGTTGGCAGACATGTCGGAACAGGGGCTGGTCCACGCCAGGCGCGGCGCAGGTGTGTTCGTGGCGGCGCGCCCCACGGATTATCCAATCGGAAAAAGGGTGCGATACCACAAAAACATCTCGGCCAGCGGTAAGATGCCGGGCAAGAAAATCCTCGCGCTGACCACGCGCGCGGCAGATGAGGCCGAAGCAGAAGCGTTGGGTTTGGACAAAGGGGATCCGGTGCATGTCTATGACGGTCTGTCATTGGCGGACGGGCAGCCTGTTGCCGTGTTTCAAAGCGTTTTTCCGGCCGCGCGTTTTCCCAACCTTCTGCAGACGCTGACTGAAACGCAATCGGTCACTAAAGCTCTGCAAGCCTGCGGTATCGCGGATTACACGCGCATCTCGACCCGTTTGACAGCACGCGGTGCAACGGCAACACAAGCCTTACAGCTTCAGCTGTCTGAGGGGGCCCCGGTTCTGTTCTCGGTCGGTGTAAACGCAGACCCAGATGGCCAGCCGGTTGAATTTGGGCGAACCGTTTTCGCGGGTGAGCGGGTCACGCTGACCCTAAACGAAGAATAGACCCCCAAAAAGGGGGGGTCAGTTCGTGGATCGGCGAAAGCAGGGTTACGCGTACTTTTCCAGAAACGCTTCGGCACTTAGCGTGCGAAAATCGGGCAAAGCCGCGCGAAGTCTGTCGTTGTCCCAATCCCACCACGCAAGCTGTTCCATCCTGTCCGCGACGCCCTCGGGGAACCTGTTGCGTAATACCTGAGCCGTGACACCTGCAACAATCGTATAAGGCGGCACGTCTTTGGTCACCACTGCACCCGAAGCAACCACGGCACCATTGCCGATCGTGACCTCGGGCTTGATGATCGCAGCATGTCCGATCCAAGTATCATGCCCGATCCGGGCCGTCCGACTGGCGCGATGAGCGAACCAATCCGCATCATCTTCGGCATCGTCCCAATAGTCGGCGGAACGATAGTGAAAATGATGCAGCGAGGCCTTGTCCATTGGGTGATCTGTCGCTCCGATGCGGGTAAAGCTTGCAATGTTTGCGAACTTTCCGATCTCGGCATTAGCGATATCGCAAGTCCGGTCGCAATAGGAATAATCGCCCCAAACCGAGTTCGCCACTCGGCTGCCAGCACCGATCTCAACATATGCGCCAAAGCTGCTGTTGGTGATCTGACAACCGGTGTGAATAAACGGTTGATCTGCGCTCAGTCGTGCCATTGCGTGTCCCAACTTCGACTCAGGGTAACAAGAATGCTTTGCGCGCAGCGTCACGCGGTTTGCGTTTTTTGCCCGTTTCGCCCTGGATCAACCGTTTGCGCAGCCAACCCGAGAACCAGTCCATCAGCATGACCATCAGGATGATCAGGATGATGTAGTATGCGACCTCTTCCCAATCCTTTTGCGTGATGATTGCCTGCGTCAGCAGAAGACCAATGCCACCCCCTGTGATTGCGCCAATCACCGTCGCGCTGCGGGTGTTGGATTCCAGAAAATACAACAGCTGGCTCAACAAAACGGGCGTGACCTGCGGAATGACCCCAAATCGATATCTCTGCGGTGCATTTGCGCCTGTGGACTGAACGCCTTCGATCTGCTTCTGGTCCACATTCTCTAACGCTTCCGAGAAGATCTTGCCGAAGGTCCCGGTGTCGGTCACCAAAATGGCAAGTGCGCCTGTCAAAGGTCCGGGGCCAAAGGCACGGGCCAGAACGACAGTCCAGATCAAGGCGTCCACGCCACGCACAAAGTCGAACACGCGACGCGTTGCGAACCGGATGGATTTCATCGGGTTGAAGTTGCGCGTTGCAAGGAAAGCCAGTGGCAATGCGACCATAGCCGCGCCCAGAGTGCCCAGAAACGCCATCAGGATCGTCTCGAATATCGCCCAGGCAACGTCCTGATGGCGCCACATCTTGTTGGTCCAGAAGTCATTAAAAATTGCACCCGCCTCACCCGACGCCGCGCGTCCGGCCAGTTCGGGGAATGACTTTCCGTAATATGGGCTATCGAGCGTGAACCAGAACAGCTCCCACCCGGTGAAGTAGCGAAACACTTCCGACCGATTGCGGGTGACTGTCAAACGGCCAGCATCCGTCTTGATTGCCAAGCGGTTCTTCGAAACGTTGATCCACTCTGGCACGTCACCCGCAGGCAACTCGGCCTGTACGCCAGCTGAGCGACTGGGTGTTGCCCGAACAGTTCCATAGCCGGGGATGTCATACTCGACCGTTTCCGGCCCGAACCGCACGACATGACCGTCTTCCAGATCGATCACGGTTGTCTCGCCCAGCGTCACCCAGTCCGGGGCCTGACCTTCAGGATACGCGCCCTTGCGTTCGCCTTCGATCGCGGCCGAGACTTCGCCGGTTCTATTGTCACGCTCGACATGCGTCTTGTAGCTGTAGCTGTCCGATACCAGTGTCTTACCGTTTTCCCAATTCGCGCGCGCCGCAAGCCCCGGAACGTCAAACGCGAAGAAGACGTAGACTAGGTAAGCCAGCACCAAAGCAGGCAGCCCGAAATTGACCAGTCTTTTTCGGCTGAACAGACGATCCGCTTCAGCTTTCAGCTCATCGACGGTCAGATTGGTTGCGAAGGTGCTCATACAGAGGCTCCTTTTTCCGACCCATGAGTCAGACGGTCGCGCAGGACACCGGACAGCTGGTCTACGACGACGATTGTTACGAAAAGCAGAAGGAAAATGGCTGCGGCCTCGTCGTACCGCCCCTGTCCCCAGGACATGGCGTTGCGCAGCTCATAGCCCAGACCGCCGGCACCAACAAAACCCAGGATGGCCGAGGCGCGGATGTTGATTTCGAACCGCAGCAGCGCATAGCTGACATAGTTGGGACCGACCTGCGGGATCACGCCCAGATACATGCGTTGCGACCAGTTCGCACCCACCGACTGCAGGCCCTCGACCGGCTTGAGCGAGGCGTTTTCGTTGACCTCGGAAAACAGCTTGCCCAGTGCGCCCGCTGTGTGAATGGCGATTGCAATCATTGCCGGCACCGGGCCACCGCCCAAAATGAATATCAGTACAAGTGCGATGACAATCTCGGGGACGGCACGGCACACATCTGAAATTCGGCGAAATAAAGGGATCAAGGCAGGCCAAAGCGCCATGCCGCGCGTCGACATCAGGGCCAGAAACGTGCCAGCGATCGCGCCGATCAAGGTCGAAGCGGCAGCGATATTCAGTGTTTCGATCAGTGCGGGGAAAAACTTGGCCAGGTTTTCCGGCAGCGCGCCGATTTTTTCCCACGCTTCGGACAGAACCTCAGCGGGGTAGTCGAAAATACGCGTCCAGCCATCGCGGAAACTGCCAGCGTTGCGGTCGTCAGCAACACGAAAGCCCGAGGCCATAACGGCGACGAACAGGATCAGGAGGATACCACCATAGACCCTTTTGCGACGCGTCATTGACGTATAGTCATTGCGGATCTGGTCGACGGTCGGGGACCCAGCGGTCAGGTCTGTCATGGAATGCTCCTGGGTGGAAAAACGGGGCCCGGATTTTCACCGGACCCCGATCATTGGATATGCAGGCTTAGTTGGACTTCAGCTTGCGTGCTTCGATGATGACTTCGTAAGCGTCGTGCGTGATCGGCTCGAATGCTTTCGCTTCACCTGCAGCAACGCCGTAGAAGCAATCACGGTCTTTCTCGTGCAGGCCAGCCATCAGGGCTGTCATCTTTTCTTTGACGTCCGCAGGCAGCGCTGTACGCAGAACGACCGGGCCTTCCGGGATCGGCTTGGATTTCCAGATTTCAACCATGTCGTTCATGTCGACCAAGCCAGCATCAACTGCACGGCGCAGCGCGCCCGAGTTGTACCCGTCTTCCCAGTTGCCAAGACCATCGGCCCAGGTAACACCACCATCAACGTCACCATTGTTGACTGCGACGATGGTCTGCTCGTGACCGCCGGTGAACTTCACTTCACCAAAGTAGTCGCCCGAGTCCATGGTGGCACCGGTGGCCTGCGGGATTTCGATGGACGGGATCAGGTAGCCCGAGGTCGAGTTCGGATCGCCAAAACCAAAGGTCTTGCCTTTCATGTCTTCCAACGAGGTGATGCCGCTGTCCTTGCGGGCAAATCCAACCGAGTAATACCCGTAACCGCCGTCGACGTTCACCTTGACCAGAACCGGTTCTACCGCTTCGGGATCGCTCAGGTAGGTTTTGGCGTAACCAGATGCACCCAACCATGCCATGTCGATGGTACCGCCCAGCAGACCCTGGATCACACCGTTGTAATCGGCAGGCGCAAACAGTTTGGTCTCAACGCCCAGCGTTTCTTCGGTGTATTCGCGCAGGCATTCGTTGTTGTTCAGGCGATCCTGAGCGTTTTCGCCGCCCAGAATACCGATACGGAACTCGCTGATGTCCTGTGCCATGGCCGGTGCGGCCAACGCAGTTGTCGCCGCAAAGGCAGCAATCAGTTTTTTCATCTGTCTCTCTCCAGTTTGATTGCCCCGGCCTTTCATCGGGCCGGGCGATGAAAGGGGGTGGTGGCTCAGATGGTTGCTTCCGCTTCCATCAGGGCCTTCTGGGTGGCGTCCAGAGTTTCGATCTCGGTCGATGTCGCCTCTTCCGAGAAGCTGGCATCAGCACCATAGATTTCTCGGGCAACACCGGTCGTCAGTTGTTCGGGCAGCCCGTCAAAGACGATGCGCCCGTCGCGCATTCCGACCACGCGGTCGCAGTAGCGGCGCGCTGTATCCAGAGTGTGCAGGTTGGCGATGACGGTGCGGCCATCCTCTTCGTGAATACGGCGCAGCGCCTGCATCACCACCTGAGCGTTCATGGGGTCCAGCGACGCGATGGGCTCGTCCGCCAGAATGATCTTGGGGTCCTGCATCAGGGAGCGCGCGATTGCAACACGCTGCTGTTGGCCGCCCGACAGGGCCTCTGCGCGCTTCGGTGCGTGCTCGGCAATACCCAAACGATCCAAGATGTCGATAGCGCGATGGATGTCTTCTATCGGAAACAGGTTGAACATGGTCGCCAGGGTCGAATGACGGTTCAGCGTGCCATGCAAAACGTTCGACACAACATCCATGCGCGGCACCAGATTGAACTGCTGAAAGATCATGGCGCAGTCAGCTTGCCAGGCACGCTTTTCACGGCCCTTCAGTTGGGTCACGTCACGACCTTCGAACAGGATCTGACCGTCGCTGGAATCCGTCAGACGATTGATCATCCGCAGCAGGGTCGACTTGCCTGCACCAGACCGTCCGATGATCCCGATCATGCAAGGCTTGTCTACATCCAGCGTCGCAGCATCCACAGCAACGTTGTCGCCAAAGCGTTTGGTCAGTTTCTTGATATGCAGCACGTGCCACCCCCAGATGATGTTGGCGGTCAGCTACAGATGCCATTCAACGGATATGTGTCAGCGTGGTGAAAGTTTTGTAACGGACCAGCCGTTGCGGGGGCTATCCATCCCCCTGCCCCGCAGGTATACGCTTCGGCGACTCTTTTTCTGATACGAGGCCATCATGAGCTTTGACCGCACCATCAAGATCGCTCCGTCGATCCTGTCTGCCGATTTCGCCAACTTCGGAGCAGAGATTCAGGCCATTGAGGCACAAGGCGCGGATTGGGTCCACGTGGATGTCATGGATGGTCATTTCGTTCCGAACCTGACCTTTGGCCCACCCGCCGTCAAAGCCTTCCGCCCACATGTGAAAACCGTGATGGATGTGCACCTGATGATCACCCCGGTTGATCCCTACATACAGGCGTATGCCGACGCCGGAGCGGACATTCTGACCGCACATATCGAGGCGGGTCCGCATACACATCGCACCCTGCAAGCGATCCGCGCTGCGGGCATGAAAGCAGGCGTCGCCCTGAACCCCGGAACGCCGGCAGAAGCGGTCGAGCACTTGCTGGATCTGACCGATCTTGTTTGTGTGATGACGGTGAACCCCGGATTCGGAGGTCAGAAATTCATCGACATGACGGGCAAGGTGCGCAAGCTGCGTGAAATGATCGGTGACCGTCCAGTACACATCGAAATCGACGGCGGAGTGGATCCCAAAACAGCCCCGTTGGTCGCCGCCGCAGGTGCCGACGTGCTGGTGGCCGGTTCGGCCGTTTTCAAAGGTGGATCGGTGGACCAACCTGACGTGTACGGTGAGAACATCCGTGCTGTACGTGCAGCTGCAGAATCAGCTCTGTCGTAGGTTCTAGACCGACGTTACCGGCCCGTGGCCCAGCTCTTTACCGGAAGTGAGCGGAGCCCTTCACAAAAAAGGGCTCCTCTACGTAAATCAGTCTGCGCCAAACGACCCGATATGCGAAACGCCGTCAGCTCCGGACGCTTGGAACGTCCCGCCGACTTCTTCGGCGTTCGGGCCATAAAACACCCCATAGGCTTCGCCACTTGTTCCCGGCCCGGAAATCGTCGCGGTAAAGCCAGAGTTCGAGACACTTCCTGAACCGGTAAAGTCTAGCTCGGGTGCGGGCCGATCCGGAACGCCAACCACCAGACTGTTCGCACTTGTATTCGAGCTAGCAATAGTAGCGCTTGAAAAGTCAGTGGTTACACTGATTTCGGAGCTCGTTTGATACTGGAGGCCATCGTTTAGGCGGGCAACGCCTGTACTGATTCCCTGATAAGACGCGGAACGACCCGATGGCATGTCAGCGGTTGGCGTCACCGAACCGTAGGAACCCGCTGCGGCGCTTCCCGAAGATTGTTCGCGCCCTTCGATCCACGTTCCGAAGGTTTGATATTCAAAGCGTGTGCGCGACGGATCAATCAGCAACGCGCCATCATCGCGGTCAGGAGAGTTAAACACGGCTGTAACTGCACCTTGCTGAACACTGTCGCCCGTGCGGCTGTCCAGGATTACATTTGACCCAGTTGCTGAGCCGGTAAAAGCTATGATGTTGCCGCTGTTTGTTGCCACGGTCACCGTTGAATTCGAAGGCACCGTCTGGTTTTGAACTGCCACCTCACGCGTGGACTGATTGGTCGTAAAGGTCTGAACAACGGCACGGCCGTTTAACGTTGCCGTCCCGTTCTGCGGTAGAACCAATTTCTGAGCTGGCTCCGTTGAGATCGGCCCTTGAACGCCCGATCCACCAGAGGGCGAACCACCACCGTCATCACCATCCAGATCGAAATCAAATCCGGCAACGCCACCGCAGGCACTCAAAAATACAATGGGAAAAAATGCTGCAATCCTGCAACTAATCTTCGTTTTCATAACTGCTCCGTAGTCAATACTTTGGCGAAACAGTACTCATTCACCCATACGGTGCAAGCCAAGTTGTTAATTCAATCTAAAGGACTTTTTCAGTGTTGCCTCAAATGCGACAGGTGCGATCTTTAAGGCGATGCCAACAGCTTGTCACGAAACGGCCACGCTGTGGTTCAGCCTTGCTTCTTTCACGTCCTGTTTCGAACTACAACCCTTACGAGTGCCCGCTTTGAGAACTTTCCGCGCACTTTACATCCTTGTGGTGTCTGCCTGCGCTCTTGTTCTGGCGGGCGCTGTCGCCCCGCATCAGGCTAGTGCCGAGACAGACCATCCGGTGGCGCAAAGCGCGGCTCAGTTTGAAATCGAAGCCATCTTTCTGAGCGGCCTGGCCGATTTGCAAAATGGCCGCCCCGAAGACGCGATCGAAAAGTTCTCGGCCATTCTGGCGGCGAATCCGAATTTGACCAGGGTACGACTGGAACTGGCCCGCGCCTATTTCATGGCCCGCCAATGGACCCGCGCACGCAATGAGTTTTTCACTGTCCTGTCCGGCGATCTGCCCGACCCTGTTCGCACCCGTGTTTTGGCTTTCATCCGAGTGATTGACGCACGCCGGGGATTTGACTGGGATTTGAGCCTCAGGTTCACGACCGTTGGCAATCCCAGAAAATATGAAACAGACCAGATCACGCTGAATTTCGCCGGTCTCAACCTACCCTTTACATTAAATCGAGACACATCGACCGAGATCGGGGTCCGAGCCACAGGCGCGGCAAACTTTCGGAGACCGGTTGATCTTGGATTTTCCGACCTGCAAACGGTCGCCTATGCATCTTTCAATTTCGACGTGACCGAGGCCCGGACCTCGCGCTACGACGATTATATCTTCGTGGGACGCTTCGGCCTGCGCACCTTGTCACAAAACACGACAAGCTCTTTCGGGCCAGCGATTGGAACGCGACTGATCGGAGGGCAAACCTACGAGAACCGTATATCGTTGGAGGCCGCCTTTGAGCGGCGCAATCTGTTGGGTAACTCCATGTTTGGGGCTTTTACCGGCTCAAAACTCCACAGCCCACGCTCCAGCCTGCTTGATGGTCACTCCTTCGAAGGCGAGCTTGGCGTGCGACGCTCTATCCGTGGTCGCGGTGTGGTCGGAATAAGCGCGTTTTATCAGGATAAGTCTGTTGACGACACGCTTGAGAATTACACACGCAAAAGACTGACCGTGTTTGGTCAGTACGACACCCGTGGCGGTTTTACGTTCCGGCCTTCGGTCTATCTGGAAGACAAGTCTTTCAAAACGCCCAGCCCGCTGCTGACGGGAAACCCAAACGAAACCTCTTGGGGGTCGCGTTTACGCATCGAAAAGAACGACCTGTTCATTGGAAACGGGTTTTCCCCATTTGGTTTGGTTGAGTACAGCCGAACGGATTCCGATATCCCGGCCTACAGTTTTACTGAGACCAATTTTGAACTCGGGCTGGAACGACGCTTCTGACAAAGCAGCATCGTTCTGTTCGTTTGTAACCGGTGCCCAGAACCTCAGCTTACGTCGGGCTGTTCACTCAAGCTAATTTCGTACAAGCCACGGGTCTTCAACTTTCATGCCCTGATAAACCGCATGCAGAAAAAGATGGGCAATCACGGGGTCGTTTGAAAACGGCGAAAACTGTAAATTACCCTCTCGGACACCTTCCTCAGCTTCATAGACGACCTCGTCACCCTTTACAGTTACAAGCACTTCAAGCTCTGCCAGCGTTTCGGGGTCGACCGCTGTGGGGTCATCCGAAAGGATCACAAAATCCGCTACTTTTCCAACTTCAATGGAGCCCTTTTCATCTTCTTCGAAATGCTGCCAAGCGGGCCAAATTGTCATGGCTTTCAGGGCAGTCATGACGTCGACTCTCTGATGCGGTCCCAAAATGTCACCCGACCGTGTGCGGCGGGTGACGGTCGCGGCAAGTACACGCATGCTGTCAGGAAAGGCGACCGGGGCGTCGTGATGTGTGCCGAACATCATGTCACGTTCTAGCAGCCATCCCGTGGGTGAGATGTTGTCGGCATTGACCGGCCCCACAGTATGATCCCGGTGCCAATCGCCCCAATAGAATGTGTGCATCGGGAACAGCGAAGGAAACACGCCAAGCCGTTTGAAACTGGCAACCTGATCCTCTCTTAGAAATTGGCCGTGGATCAAAACAGGGCGATTGCCCGGGTCGCCGTATTTGATCTGCGCCTCTTCAAGGGCCGCAATCAACATGTCAGATGCCCCTTCACCGTTGGAATGCACGAGGATCTGGAAGCCGTTCTCGTAACACCAGTTCACCGCATCCTGAAGCTGCTCCATCGTTATGGCGGCATAACCGGCATACCCGGCGGCGTAGTTTCCAACCGGGTTGTAATAGGGTCGATCCCGCAACGCCGTGAAACCTTGCGGCGAGCCGTCGATTGTCAGCTTGCAGCCGCCAACCCGGAC
Organism: Ruegeria sp. CF8; assembly: GCF_056537285.1. Lineage (NCBI taxonomy): Bacteria > Pseudomonadati > Pseudomonadota > Alphaproteobacteria > Rhodobacterales > Roseobacteraceae > Ruegeria > Ruegeria sp. CF8. The sequence continues at coordinate 288,185 of NZ_JBQFRG010000007.1, forward strand.
GCGGTCACCATAATCCGCCGAGGTGTTTTCTCCGATATAGTCCCTCGACTCCAACACATCTGGAAAAGCAACCACGTCTATGGGCAGACCATCTTCGGCAGCAACTTTCTTGAGGACCTCGACAATCTCTCCCGAAGATCGGCCTTCTTGTCCGGTCGTATATCCAAACTTTGCCCAAAGTTCAGTTCCGGCTCTGGCAAAGGCCGCCAAGCCCTCCTCGCCCAGATTTCCAAGTATGGGAACGAGCACCGAAAAGAACGCATATTCTTCCAGAACACCATTGGGTTCTCCGGCTTCGTCGCGCTGAATGACCCCGCCGGGAGGTGCCTCTGAATCGGCGGTGATACCTGCCAACTCCAGAGCTTTAGAGTTTGCGACACCCAGATGCCCGGATTGATGAATGATGATAACAGGTAAATCCTCGGACACCATGTCCAGTTCTTGTCGTGTTGGGTGACGCAGTTCTTTCAGTTGCGCATTGTCATAACCAAAGCCGATGATCATTTTCACCTGTTCAACGGCTGCCGAATTCTCAGCCGCCCAGTTGGACAGTGTTGATTGCAGGGTCGCGATATCAACAACGTCCCCATCCGGCGGTGCGAGGAGATTGGCGGACAAGGCCTGCAACCCACCCATGACAACATGTCCATGGCTGTCCACAAAGCCCGGCAGCATCGCGCGTCCGTTCAGATTGAAGGTTTCCGTTCCATCACCTTGATGCGCGGACAGATCAGATAGCGATCCGACGGCCAGAATGCGCCCATCTTTGACTGCAACGGCTTCGGCAGAGGGACCTTCGTCATTCATCGTGACAATTGGACCACCGAGATAGATGCGATCCGCGATTTCTTGGGACGACGCCGAAGAAGACGAAAACGCGATTGCTGCGACAAGACAGAGTGACCGAGCCGATACGTGCATCTTATGACCTCTTTCGAATTGCAATGTCTTAATGTGAAAGAGGGTAGCATCTTGGCGGGCGTTTCCGAAAACGAAAAAGGCCGCCCCCCTGTGGGACGGCCTTCTTTAGTTCGACGGTGTGGGCTCTCATTGCTCTTTCAGAGCAACTGCCGCCCACCGCTTTCCAAAATTATTCAATAATTTTGGAAACGACGCCGGCGCCGACGGTGCGGCCACCTTCGCGGATCGCGAAGCGCAGGCCCTGCTCCATCGCGATCGGTGCGATCAGCTCAACGCCGA
>NZ_JBQFRG010000008.1:0-215949 GCF_056537285.1 Ruegeria sp. CF8
AACATCAGCCACATGCACCCATCCGCGTTTTTCCCCGGAAAGGAGGGGGGCCGATGGAAAAGATCCGGATGTGATCCGGGCGAGCTGGTCAGGCTGAAAAACGGAAGGTTTGCCCGCGCAGCGGGTGAAAGCCGTTTTTCTGCTTGAGGCGCACAAAAAAATCATGTGATCCGCGACCTGGCGCGGATCTCTTTTTGCGCCTTCCAGCACGACGGGATCAGATACGAGAGCTTTTCGGCCCCCTGACGCTCGGGGAAAACAAGCGCAGCAGACCGCCTCAGCGGTCTGCTTTCGCCAATATGAACAGTGCCTGGGCAGGGGTAAGCGGGCGTGCCCGTGTCTCCTGCCCTGTCAAATGATCAATGCGAGCCGCGCGCCTCGCGCGGATCTCCACTGACTGAGTACATTTCCAATTTCTGAAAGGTGAGAGATCAGAACCGCCCTACCCACTTGCGGGAATCGGCAGTTTTCCAGTTCCGGCAATTTCGACCTTGGGAGATAATTCGTCGGAACCGCAGCAGGCAACAAAGCGAACACGCGAGAATGAGAGCGACCTGCCTGTGGTAAACTGTCGATCCCGGCCGCTCGGCGGCCCTGCGCACGAGTAGCGCACAGTCCTGGTCGATCGGGGCACCCTGCCCCGCTCGGCCGGGACAACACACCCGCTCACATCATGTCACATCATTTGAGGTCGCGCGGCCCTGGTCGAGCCGCGCGATTTTTTTCAGGCTGCGAGGTCCACACCCTTCAGCTCGGCCATCTTTTCGGTAAGAGACCAAATTGCCCGATTCAGCGCTTTATTCTGATCGATCCCTGCAACGGCGCGAGTGCGCTGGCGACGTGTGCGACCGTTGGTATCTTTGACGCGACCATGCAACCCGCCCTTGATGACGTTCTCCTGAAGAACATTCCCAACTGTCCAAAGGTCGGATAGGCGGTCTGCATTGCGACGGGTTTTCAGCAGTGTGTCCGCTTCAACCGGCGCGGGTTTTCCATCCTCTTTGTGAGCGTCGGGAAAGCGCAGCTCGTGGACCACTTCCGCGAACACTTTGCGCTCGGCGGCGTCCAACGCGATTCCTTTGAAGGTTTCGACCTGCTCGGCCACTTTCGGCGCATTTTCCAGAACGGTGAATGCTCCTTCGATCACCTCATGGATGGCGTCGCCAGAGTGACGTACTTTCACCTCGTTAAAGCTGTCGCCAACCATCAGACCATTGGCGCAAACGAACCGGAAAAAACCCGGAACCATTTGATAGGATGATGTCCCGTCATTGGCGTTGACCAAGATGATTTCAAAGGCTTCTCCTTCAGCATTGGTGATCGAGCGGTGACGCAGGCGCAGCATGTGCTTTGTGAACTCTGCCTTTCCGGGCGTGCGGGTGTTGGCCTGTTGAGCAAAGAACGGGTCAAACCCTTCCTTACGCAGTCCGGCCAGTACGTCGATGGTCGGCACAGCAACAAAGCGGTCAGACCGGCTTTCGTGGGCTTCGGTGGCAAAGATCGAGGGCACGGCATTGCGCAATTGATCGTCGGTCAGGGCCTCACCTGTGACCAGACCACCGCAGGACATTCCGCTCATGTAACGATTGTAACCCATAGTCATAAACTCTCTTTTTGTGGTGATGCGGTGGCCGATGTCTCTCGACCTATCCGCTCTCGGTTTGGTTTGTTCCGATGGGTCAAGGAAACGACCCATCGGCCTCAACATCAGCCACATGCACCCATCCGCGGTTTTTCCCGGAAAGGAGGGGGGCCGATGGAAAAGATCCGGATGTGATCCGGGCGAACTGGTCAGGCTGAAAAACGGAAGGTTTGCCCGCGCAGCGGGTGAAAGCCGTTTTTCTGCTTGAGGCGCACAAATAAATTCATGTGATCCGCGACCTGGCGCGGATCTCCCTTTGCGCCTTCCAGCGCGACGGGATCAGATACGAGAGCTTTTCGGCCCCCTGACGCTCGGGGAAGACAAGCGCAGCAGACCGCCTCAGCGGTCTGCTATCGCCAATAATGATAATGTCTGGGCAGGGCTGAGCGGGCGTGCCCGTGTGCCCTAGGCACCGTGAAAAACGTGATCAAGTTATCACTTTCACTATGCGGGTTCTGTCCAACTACGCGACAATCGGCAAGGACGCAGGATCTAGCAAGATCAAAGATGAAAACAACCGTATCAGCCGTTCCGCACATGATCTTATGAATAGCGTCAACAGGTTGGGCGATTGGCACAAGTTGACCATCAATGAGCATCCTCTGCCCTTAAAGGCGATATGGCTACAAATTCTTCAGGGCGCAGCTCATCAAACGCCATTTGATGTCTGGAACATTTTCGTCGAAAACCCGATGATCACTATCACTAAGGAGGAGGATACTAAGATCTCCAAATCCGGATACCGATCCTCGTCCGCGCCTGATAGGTATTTGCGCCTTGGCATCGAAACATTGGTTTTGGATCAATCCCCCAAAGAGCTTATTCTGAGCCGTCTCGGTTCTTCGTAGTGTTCGAGATTATGGCGGCGGTGATTTATCACTCCCGATCCGGCAAACTCCTTCGTTGGGAGACCTGTCAGACTAGCGACCGGGTTATTGACCCGGCGCCGCCACCAATCCAGATCCAAAAAGAAAGGCCCGTCCTTTCGGAACGGGCCCAGGTCATCTTTTTCACCACAAAAAAGATATTCGAAATTCAGTAGCACGGAGCGGCTATCGCGTCCATGCAATCACACTTGATAAGGGGGGCTTGAGCTCATTGAAGATCTCGGAGCAGACGCAGCATAAGCCCCCGCACCGTTTTCCACGTCCTGTCACAGCCCAAACCTGCTGTTGAGGAACGTCCGACAATGCTGAGGTTGCATTCCGAATTCCGGACGTTCGCCGCGAAGCGAACTGAAGAAATCGTACGTCGTTTAGCAGTGTTTGGCCAATCCAGAAGCAGAACTATTATCCCGCCGACACTACGGCTTCCTTTTCATCAAAAGGTGGAACCCTGCAGAGGGAGCACAATTTCACGCGTGGTTCTGGTTTAGTTTCGACTAGACGTTCGATCGACACCTCGCGACCGTCCGTCAAATTAGCTATTGCTGCAAAAAGTTTTGACTTTTCCGTCGCATACATTGCCCCGCGGGCTCCTTCAAAACCGCAGTTTATCGCAGAAGCCGCCTGTCCCTTGTTCAAAGCAGCGGCCAGCTCATTAGCTTTCCATTGCTCCGGCGCCAACATGCCTCTTGTGCCAAGTTCGACTAATAGTATTGCGGTGCACCAATCACCTGAACCTGCCGCATCCAAAAAAAGTGGTGCTTCGAATGCAGCCATCTCATACCAAGTATTACCAAATCGGAATTCAAGACCGCGCGATCCAAGGGTTTGAATAATTAGATCAGGGTCGGCAAGGTTGCGAATGTCATCTAGATGGCCAAGCCTGTCCTCTGCAAATTTTAGGATATGGCAAATACTCGTGGCCTTTCGAAACTGATTTTCATCACCAATTGAAGATGGTTCAAAAACGACCAATCCTCCATGTTCCCGAACCCAAGACGCAAGCTTAATTGCGCTTGGCGAAACCCGATCGAAAAAGAAGACATTTGGCAAAACATTGGAATCGATGATTGGTTGTACCTGCCGGATCGTTGCCGGTCTGAAGCGCGGTAACCAGCCACCGCAGTCAGGACAGGTAAGTACATAACGGTGAGACCTGTGACCTTCCGCGTCAACTTTGAACTTCTGGACAACGACAGGTGTACTGACTGCTTCTTCTTGAGTGACGAATTCTGTTCTAACGCCGTCGAACCTAAGGTCCTCAAGAACAAAGTCGCCAGGTTCATCCAATCCAAGCCTTGCAACGGGAAATGAGGCCCAACCGAGCCAACTCAGAAGAGCCATGACGTTTCCGCAGGTCCCTCCGGCAGTGGCAAATGTAGTCTCTAATCCTTCAACTACATCCATCGCCAGAAAGCCGGCACCGAAAGCGCTTAGGCGTGAATTCTCGATAGCTACCGGTTCGTTATCCAAGGTCATCGCTCCCAATCTCCGCGGAGCCACATGGAGGAGAGTTCGAATTCAGTAGAATCATCAATAATGGGGTCGGCGTAATCCGCCGTTTCCACGTATAAAATTCCAACTGACATCCGTTCTCCCCCGATGGTTCCGTATAAATGATCATAGCACGCCAGCAAGGCACCAATTGACAAAAGTTTTGACGATAGTGGTGAGACAAATGCCTTGCAGCCACCCAGTTCACCAAGCGCCCTTCGGTATCTATCCATGGCCCAAAAGACCTGTTTGTAGGCCTCAAAGGGGTTGTATTCTGATGCTCTTAGGATGTTCCCAGGTTCCACTTGGAAGTCTTCGAACAGTTGCTGTCTATGTTCGCGAATGATTTCATCGCCACGCCGTGGTTCTCTGGTTGGAAACGGTATAATCGGACAGATTTCGTCCGGATCAAGGGAGTCTCGAATTCTGTTCAGACGAATTCCTTGCTGTTCGCCAAGCACTGGGAACCATACACGGGGAATCTGATCGGTTGACTCGCCTCCAAGCCGACCGGAGAAGCCTACTACGTTGGTAACATCGTCGCGAAGAGTGCCGCGTGCCGCGCCGATATCTGCAGAAACACTCTCGGCCGTTGTCACATGCAGATTAACCTCAATCGAGCTTTCGGCCAGAGAGTCCAGTTCGTGAAGCAAAAAAGCGACTGACGTGAGTGCGACCATTCTAGGCATGGCGCTTATATCAACAACAATGTCGGTGTAGTCGTTCAGTTCACCTGCGTTGTTAAGCGCGCGGCGAACATTCCTTGAAGTCGTATTGCCTTGACCGGATCTTCCCAAGACAATTTCGATTTCCTGAATTTTAGCGACGCCGGCCAAGCCTTCAAGTTCCGTAACGTTCTCTCGAGTCAGTTCAATTCGACGCTCGCTGTCTTCGAAACCGTTGTCAAAAGCTAGCAACCAAACATCGATTTCGGCGCCAAAACTGAGGATCTTTTTTAAAGCAGACAGAGCCCTTGGGTCAAACCCGCGCCCAAGAAGGAATAAGTAACGCCTGGAATCCTGCGCAACATACTGTTGCCAGAAGGAGTCGAACTCTGGACCCTGTTTAAAAATATACGGATCCCAACGCATTTCAGTAGGTTTATTAGACAAAACGCGGCTCCTTTTCAGAGCGCTCCGCTGCCTCACCGAGCTCCATCCAACGGTGAAGAGTGCCAAGTGATTGCTCACGCCATCCGCCGTAGCCCAGGGGCAGGCCGAATTTCACACACAACAGTCTGTTTAAGTAGAAGACCATATAAGATTTGCCTTTGGCCTTTCGGTCCAAATTTGGCGTTATCAAATTGTGTGCCACGAGGGACGCAATCACGTCCCGTAGTTCGAGAAGGTGCTTAATTTTGTCCTCGTCTGTTGTTGCCAAAGTATCCCGATCCTGCATCGATATCGCGAAACCTGTGACGCCAGGCATATACGGTGCGGTCGGTCGAAAGGTCTGTTCCCTACAAAACCTTCCCAAGGCTTCCAAGAACCTTTTTGCATCGTATCCGTGTGGCAACCGCCGGACTAAACCTTCCCAACGCAGCTCAGCAACACTTCGGATGATTGCATCCTGACGATCAGCAGACAACGCTCTGGGAATGCTTCTCGGTCCGGAGATTTTTGCAGAGATCTCCTCGAAGAGCGATCCAGCAATTTCAAGATACTGATCGATATTGTAACTAGCCACAGCCGCCAGCGTTTCTTTTCCGTAGTAGAGTGGTGTTCCCATTTCGGTTCTCAAGAAATGCTCAGCAGCCCGCGAAACAGCTCTTTCTTTTTCCTCGAGCTCGTCCGCGGGAAGAACATCAAATGCGAAAGAGGATTGGCTTCGCTTCAAATCACGCTCGATGAGGATTTCGGTCGAACGCCATTTTATCGCGGCGTTGATCGCATTTTTCTGATCATCTCGTGCAGCGGCCAACCATTCTTCATAGCGGCTATCAGCTCCGACTTTTCCAACTAGTTGCTGTTCGATTTCCTCAGCTCTGGTGCTGTAAAGAACTCCGCTCAAGTCGGGATCTTCTTCGTTTGCGATCAGCGGAAAGAATTCACGGCCTTCAAAGCCATCAGCTTTGGCTGCCCGGAGATTAGCTATCTGTTCGGCGAACCTGGTGAAACCTAACGATTTCTTGTTTGACCATTGCTTTTCCAGTTGGATGACAGAGTCATAGTCCCGCTTTTCCAACGCCCCTTCCGTTAGAAGGTCCTGTTGGCTCATCGCATCAAGTCGTTCAGCAATCCAAATTCCGCACGGCTCCCTAGCGTTTGTAACCAGCTTGATTAGGCTTTGACGCTGGCCACTATCCAAGAACTGCAGCTCGTCAAAAAGGAGAATTCGTTGGGCTCGAACTTCCCTGTTTGCGACCAGCATTTTCGACTTCGCATACCATCTCAAGCTGTCGAGTCTGGTGTGCCCACCTTGCAGCTCGTTTGGTTCCCCAAGATCGTCCATGCGATCGTAGAAGTTGCGCTCAATATCTGAGGCCCATTCAAATAGTTCCAAGCCACTCGCGGATGCCGGAATAGTCGCACCTGACTCGGGCTCCCAAGAAACCTGGAGTGCCTCTAAATCGTTTGGGTATAGTCTTCCGCTGTGATCAAGCAGGGAACGAAGCGTAGCAATTACAATCCTTGAGTCCAAAAGGGATCTGAACAGCCCGTTGCCTCGATCGATTTGAGCCAAATCTTGGTATTCCGTCGAAAAGGATATCATTGCTCCAAGAAGGTTGACGCCATTTTCATCGACAGCTCCGAGGCTGTTCAGTACATCAAATGTCGGCTTCACCTGTTGGTCATCTCTTAGCGACACGGCAAGCTCAAGAGGACGAGGGAGCATCATTCGCAATAGAGTTGTTTTCCCGCCTCCCGGAGCACTACGAAAGAAAACAAGACCCGAAAACGGATCTTCCTTGTCGCTTACAACATCCAAGGCACTTGGTCCGAACAGCCGAACAAACTGCTCATCACTTACCGACCGTTGGGATGCTCGTATGCGGAATGGATTTCTCACTGCTATTCAAACTTTCTGTGACGGCTAACGCGTGGGAACAAACCGCGAACATTATGTACATCTTCTGCCCACAAAAGATAGATAGAATTGTTGGGCGTGTTGTGGGAAAGAACAACAGGTAGTTGACATCCCGCATAACCAAACCGCTTAGAAGTACCTCCAACTTTAGAATGCTCGTCATCAGCTTCTTCGTCAAAGTACCGGTCTTGACCAGCCAACGAGAGCATTTCTTTGTCGCTTGGCAGCGCAAGTTTTGCGCCGTTGTTCAGCCGATGAACAACGTGGAATTCTATTGAGCCTTTCGAAAACGGTACTTTGTTCAGGCGCTGCTCGATGTGCTCGATCGCTTGATCAGCGGCTATATAAATCACAATAATAACCGTGACCCCTTTGCTCGCCACTGCGGTTCCAAGGGCCTCGTCACTATCCAGCTCGCGGATGATTTTTGAAATTTTTCCGTCCCACCCGCCCTCTTTATCCTCTCGCAGATAGCTCGTTCCGCTCGCCGTGAAGTCGTCGAGCAGCACAACATAGTCAAACTTCGCGTCCTTCTCGGGTACTTCGGCTTCAAAGATAGTTGCTAGGTCTTTTTGAAGCTTGTCGGTAAACCCTTTAGCTTTAGGAGACGACATATCGTAGGCATGGAAAACTTGTTCATGGGTAATGTCTTGAGGATGGGCTCTGCGAAACTGGTCTGTGCGTGCACCATCACTAAGCCCGAGAAAAAGCGTTTTACGTAGTCTTGCTCGATATTCTTCTGATTTCACCAAGGATTTCACACGGTGTGCTTCAATGCGAGGGTCAGACTTCGCTGTATCTGAAATGAGCTTTGGACGAACAAACGTCGGAAAAGCCAATCCAACCAAGTGGTTGATCTCGGCATTAGAAATGAAAATGAGGCGCTCTTTCACAAAAGCATATGCCGTATCACGCTCTTGTTTTGTTTCGAACTGCTGCAGCCAAAGCGCCAAACTCTCAAGGAACCTACGACCTGGAGCAAACTGCTGGTATTCGTCGTATTTGTAGGCCGCGAAGCTTTCCAAGAGAGCTCTTTCCTCCGCTTTTTCAGCGTCGGTCCAGCCCATAATCTTTGTGAGAAGCGTTTCTGCCAGTTCTTTCTTCAAGTCTTCAAGCCTCTATCACCACCCTTGATCGTTAAAGCCCAATGGCCCCCCGATTTCTTGAGCCTTTGAAGATAATAAACAGATGCTTGTACGCCTCGAATTCCTGCTGGAGCAAACGCCCAGCCTGTCTTTCGATCTCGGTTGGCTACCTCAACGCTCAGCCCCAAAGGGTGGTCGAGAAGCTCAGCATCATTTCCTGGTGGCATGGCTCGGTCGCCAAGTCGAAGAACCGTATCAGCATGTATTCCTCTTTGAGAACACAATTCGCTCACAAGCATCAACTTGCTTTGCCTTCCGATTAAGATATCCACCGAATGGCTCGACACGACGATAGGACTCTCGAAAGACCCTTTAGTTTGCGCCGCCTGAATTTCTGCAAACGCGAGTGGTACGTCGGACCGTTTGTCGAGCTTTACTGAGATCTGTTTTTTGTTTGCACGCATATGGCAAGACGACAGGGTTGCCGCCTTCTTCAGTTCACAAATGAACTGATCGTTTTCGTCCATTTCCTCAACCAAAGGATCACGGTCGTCTGCAAGCGAAGTGATAACTGCTCCGTTGTAGTATCCTACGAGCACCGAACTCCAATAATCACTCGGTATGCTCGATCTCAGCGAAGCTCCGGCGCTTGGCCCTCTGCCGGTAGCTATCCCAACGGCCAACCCTTCCCCAAGAAGCCGGGTTAGTTGTCGCGCTATTGGTGAACGCAATCCGACTCTGTACCGATCACGTTCATCGGCAATGGTGCCATCGTAGTCCATTACAAGGCCTTGGATTTTGGCGCTGGTGACTGAAGCAATTGATAATTCATAGTGCGTGCGCCAATCTGCCATATGGCTTCCCGAAGTCGGAAGGCCCTTTCGGAGAATAGATGCCCGGAAGTTCAGCTCTTTTTGGGGCGTGCGAGGTGGCGCTGGCCCAATTCGATAAAGCTTTCGCCCAAAATCTGGCACGCCGGGCTTGGCAGGATCCACTCCGGCAGCCTCGCCTGCTCCGAGACTAATGTAGAGGCCAGCAATAATTCCCGCAATCGCCTGAACATGCTTTGACCCCTGAAAATCTATCCGAAGGCGCGGTATCTCTGGGGGCAACACGTCAAGCGTTTTATCTGCAAGTGCGCACATTCCGTCGCCGATTAGACTGACAATGCCGGTTGTCGCCCTGTGTTTGTGCATCCAAAAGTGGCGACCGTGACCGAAATTCCTTATATCTGCGACGTGTAGATTGCCTAAGCCAGCTTCTACGAAGCGGGATTCCAAATCCACAGAAGTAGCTCGAAGAGAGTTTGTAGACAGAACACTGATGGTTCGACTTTCACACAGCTCTTTGGCTTGCACAGCAATGTCTGGCGCAGACCAGCCTACAGTTGCCAGGTGCATTAGTTCTTCTAGAGTTGGCGGGAGTTCCACTTCATTTGGCGAATTTTCCGTATAAGCGCGTGTAATCAATACGGACGATGCGATTAATGACCCCACTGCTAAGAAACCGTCTTTAAAGCTATCTGCGGTAATGCCTACTACGTCCGAATATTGAAATCTTTTGTTTAGTGCGTGGAGTGGACTCTCGTCTCTTAGCACCAGCGCCGAAAGAGGCGACAGTTCTCGCTGGGCTGCAGTTTTGAACGCAACGCCGATGTCACGATTTCGACCGCTTGCAGAAAAACACGCTACGCCAGTTTCCTGCAGATTGCCCAAGGTTACTTCTAGCGGAGTTACTGCTTTCGCTGGAAAGCCGCTGCTGGCTTCGTGGATTTGGGCAGCAAAGCTAGCTACCGAGTATGAACCGCCCGAACCGACCATAAGCATAGATTGGTCACGCCAAGAATCGACAACCCTGCGTAGTTCCGAGATGTCGGCACGAATCGCTGATCGATAGGCTTCTTCAGACCTATTGAGTTCCGCCCTGTATCGCGAAGCCATTGTTTGCCTGTCTTTCTTCGAGATTTGAGTCAGATGCCAGAACAGCGCTTTGACAACGCGCGGTTGTTGACCAACTTGGTTCAAATCACTTGAGTTATATGTTCTTTCCTCGATTGTTCCATCATCGACTGTAAGTTGCGAAGATTCAACTGCTTGAGGGACTGTTTTTCCAAACTTGGAGCCCGAAACCAATCAAGACCGTTCGCTAACGAAACCAACGCAGGACGTTCAATTTTCTCAAGGTCTCAGGTCTGAATTAGGTGGGCGTTCTGAAAATAACCTGGCATTGAAACACCTTTCTCTTCAGTCGTTCAAGACCCCGTGAATGGACAAGGTTCGAGTTTGAATAGCCGCTCAATCGTCCATTGAGTCTGCGCTCAATATTCAACTCCCCTGCCCTCGCCTTCTCAATCATTCCAAGGAGACAAACCGCTGCAGGAGTTTCCGGTGGCGCCTTCGAGCAATTGGCCGCTATCCGGGGCACCGCGCTAAGTTTTCTTACAATCCTCCCATCCATCTCGCCCGGTTTTCTGTGGTATCAACAGAGTCCTCGGTTCCATTTCTCCGCGATCAATCTTGTTCAAAATCCACGTCAGGTATGCTCTATGGCTTCGTACTATTTCAACGCGTTGCAAAATATAACCTAAGACCATGAAGCGTATCGCTGGGGCATGTGATGATTTCATTGCATACCAACCCTCTCCAAGCTTCATGTGGTCCGCTAATTGGTCCATTAGTTGATCACAATGCGCCTGATTTCGGGCAAACCGTAATTCTGAGCACAACCGAGGGAATGCGTGTTCCATTTGATCCTGGGTCACCTTATTCCAATAAAGATCTTCTTTATTACTTTTATGAGTCAGTAAATGTTCTTTGTGCCCCTCAATTTCGCCGTCGCCGTCCCTCAAATTGGCGGGCTCGCAGGTTTCCGATGAGCGGTTTTCCACAGAAACACACTCATTTATCTCGTCCAGCAGCCCCTGAAGAATGTCCTGTTGCGGCCGACGGCGTAGGATTAGTCGAGCCCGAACCAGTAGATCCTGAACACCATCTGAGATGACGTCTTGAAGCTGGGCCATCGCTACTGTGCATTCATCCCGAAGCACCTGAAGGGCCTCTTGCGCACGACGATACTCACCGGCGAGGGCTGTAAACTCCGCATGACGGGTTGCCAGGGGTAGAAGCGACAGTCCACTGACCAGCGTTACCCGCCCTGCTCCGTCTCGTCTGCACCATCTTTTGCCGTTTGCAGCGGTAGTGCGTTTGATGATGCCCAATTTTATCAACTTCGAGACGTGACGCTCTACTGTTTGAACGCTCACGTGGGCACGGTCAGCTATTGAAGAATTGCTTGCATAGACGATGTGATGTTCATCGGCCATTTCGTTTACACGGTCAGCTGACATAAAAGAGAGCATGGCTCGCACAATAGATATGCTCGTAGCTTTCAGCCCAAGCGGTTCACGGGCCTCTTCTATAGCACGGAGTTGCATCCATTTGGGTGCACTGCTCCCCTGCCCGGCCAACGACCGGACTGCTCCTGCCGGAGCGAAATTTGTTACTGTCCTCATGGCTTTTTGTCAGCAGACACAGAAATATCGCCCACCCAAGGGTGTTTTTTCTTGTGTGGTGATTCGGGAGGAGCTAAGTTCAAGTTGCTAGACAAGATTTGGTCCTCGGGAGCATCACCGCTTTCGGGGGCTATTTCTTTCTACCTTTTCTCCTTTGCTCGCTTGCCTATGATTTGTTCACAGCTGTGAACTTCTTACTTCCGTCCGCTTACTGCCTCAAAGCGGTCCCGGAATTCCTTCATTAGAGTTTCAATGTGTTCGTCTAGCCAATCAGAGAAACCTGGGGCTACGCTGTCATTAATACTTATATTCAGTCCGGAAGCCCCTTGTTTGACGGTTGCCAGGCCCTCCCCGACGATTCTGGGGTTCGGTCTAGGTGTTTCGGATTTCCTCTTTATCTCATCAAGCAGCGCCAAGAGTCGTTCGTCTGAAGAAGAGTCGGGAGGCAGCTTCTCCAGTTCACGGAATGCGTTGCGAAGTGTGATCGCCTTTTGATCTAAAGCGTCCACCAAGATCATCCACTTGGTGCGACCAAAGCCTGGCGCAGCTCCAATGGCATCACCCAGTTCTCGCGGTATTGACTTCGTAACGCGCTCTAAGTTGGACAACCCAGACTTGGTCAGGGACATGATTGTTATGACTTCTGACCTGCTTTTGCCTGAAGCAATGATGTCTGTGGCAAATCGAGCGCGCTCGTAGAATGTGAGGTCCTTCCTGGACGCATTTTCAAGAGCCTTGGCGATCAGAGCCTTGTCATCATCAAGATCGACAACATTAGCTTTAATCTTAATTTCTTCATCTGGGTAATTTTCTTTCAGATAGCGGCAGGCAGCTAGGCGACGCCGACCATAAATGATCTGATAACGACCGGTTCGACCAGGTTCGTGGCGCACCTGAATTGGCACTTGCTGACCATTTTCTCGAATGCTTTCCGCCAATTGTTCAAGTGAATGGTTGGGTATGTCAGTGTCTTCGTCAGCCCCGGAGTTCACAGCTGTGAACTTCTCGAGTCGATCTTCGACACCCCAGTCATCGATAAGATCTGGGTCTATCTCATCAATAGCGTTATATGTGTCCTCAATGAATTGAAGACCCGGAGTGATTGGTCGGGCAGGGGCGGGGACTGCGTCCTTGACGTCCATAGTCGCCTGCTCTGCGATCTCCATCATGCTGGAATGACGCTTTCTTGCTCTGCGTTCTTTTGCCATCAGTTGCGTCCCCATGCTTCAAGAACCATTTGTTCTACTTCTTTGCCGACGGCATCCATAGAGGACTTGGCTCGGTCGTAAGTTGCACGGGTCAGATCCGACCTGTTCAGCTCATAGATTGATTGCTGAAGCATCGCTGCATCGCTAATGGCGGTACTTTTCAGGCTGGTTGCAGTCATTACTCGCTCCTGAAAGAGGGCCCGCATAAACGCGACAATTGTTTGGGATGGTGTGTCGACCGGCTCATCCCGCGTAATTAAGAGACGGTAGTTATCATAAACAAGTTTTGCCCCGCTTCTTTCAATTACCTCCATGTACGACGAAGTCATTTTTAGAAACTGCGCTGTGGACGCGACATCGAGCATCGAGGGAGTCAGTGGCACAATCACTGAAGTCGCGGCCGCCATACCACCCATTGTGATAAAGCCAAGGCTTGGGGGGCTATCGATCAGAACCACATCGTAGTCGGCCTCAACTGACATAAGAGCGTCGTGAAGGCGCGCGAAAAAGGGGTGTTGCTTGCTGTTTAGTTTGGCCGACTCTGCCTCAAATTCGGACAGCATCAGCCCGCCGGGCGCGATCGAAAGGCCGGGAAAGTAAGTTTCTCGGATGACTTCCTTCATCGGAATTGGATCATGGTATGTGATCGCGTCGTAAACGGTATCAATACTCTCATCCAGCTCGGTTTGAAGGCCACACATTGCCGAAAGCGAAGCTTGAGGGTCAAGGTCAACACAAAGCACCCTGAAGCCTTGCAGGGCGAGGTAATGCGCAAGGTGAATGCATGTCGTGGATTTGCTCGATCCGCCCTTGAAATTCATAACCTGAATTCGCTGTAGCGTCTCGCCTTCGCACCGTCGTGGGACGTATCGTCCAGGAGTTTTACTACGGGCGTCCAGAAGTTTCCGTAGTTCCCAAACTTCCTGACCTGTATAATACCTACGACCGTGATTGATCTCACTGGCCTCGGGAACAGCGCCCTCAACAGTTGCTTTGCGAAGATACTGATGGCTAATGCCCATCAGGTCACAAACCTCTTGAGCTGGGAAAAGGCGCAGTTGCTTTGTTGAGTCGGGAGCATAGGCCGCAAGAAGGTGTTCTTTGATTGCGAGATTCAATCGACTACTGATCTCACTGCTGATATCAACTGGAGAAGTTGATGCTATGGGTGTGGTTGGGATCATGGTTACATCTGTATGCTCGAATTGGCGATTTACGCTCTACCAACACTGAGACCTGATGTAATGATTCAAGTCAACCTTTTTTTACATGTAGGGTAGCGAACTCAGCGCTCTACCACATGTTGTTGGAATAGTTCACAGCTGTGAACTTTTTTGAGCTGACACAAAATGCAGGCTCTCTTGCCTTGCGCTTCGCATCCTGTGCTCTCGCAAGCCTGCTGGGACCTATGCTAGCGGAGGGCAAAGAGACACTGCCATCTCAAGACATGTTTGCAACATCGTCAGATAGTCGATCAATTTGGGGATCTATTGCGATCTGCTGCATATGCTTCCGCGCTGGCCACTTTGAAGGCGGAGCAGAAAATAAGACATAGTCGCGGTAGCCAGCATATCCTTCGGGCTGGGTTTGCTTTGAACAATCAGTAAGTGCTCACCCCAACAGGTCCGTCGCCGGGTTTTCGGCGATATCGACGTCATCATAGTACTTTTGTGCCTGGGCCATGGAGCGGTGCAGGGACAGGCGCATGGCAGCCTGGATTGGGGCGCCGTCCAGTGCGGCTTGGGTTAGGAACCCAGAACGCAGACCGTGCGGCGAGGCGAAGTCCTCCGGCAACCCTGCCAACTGGAGGCGATGTTTAACGATCTGATAGATAGCGTCTGGTGAAAGCCGACGTTTCAGCACACGATCCGCTTTTGAGACTGATCTGAACAGTGGCCCGTTCTTAATCTGTCCAACCTCGATCCAATGCACCAGCGCCTGGGCTGCGCGGCCTTTCAGCACCAGCCGCGGCGTTTCACCTTTGGTTGTCGTCTTGGTCTCCAGCAACGAGAGCCAGACCACACCGGATGTGTCGAATTCCTTGAGCGACACATCCTCGCGCCTCAACCCGGTGATCTCGGACCGGCGCCGTCCACCGCTGGCCCAGCCCAGCATCAGCAGAGCCCGGTCGTGGCAATCGCGGCGGGATCCTTGGCAGGTGGCGAGCAGCTGCTCGAGAATGTCGCGGGTGATCGGGTGCTGCGACTTTGGGGCAGGGGGGCGGGCGGCGGCGCGGCGCGCCTTGGCGCGGGCCTGTTTCACCTGGCTAGCGCTAAACGGGGAGGTCAGGTTCTTCATCCGGTGAAAGGCCAGCCAGGAGGCGATGCGCCGGTCCAGCGTCGACGGGGCCGGGCAGGCCAGCGACTTACGCAGGCCTTGGTTGATCAGTGCCTCTGCCACCTGTCGCGCGGGGTCCTCGGGCGGGGCATCTCCGAGATCGCGCGCATGATCAAGGATGAAGGCCAGCGCGGTGGCTTCGCTTTCGGGCCAGCGCAAGGCCAGATCGAACCGCGCAGCCTTCCACGCCGTCACGTAGAGCAGATCACGCTCATAAGCTCGCAGCGTATTGGCGGGGGTCCAGCGGATATGCGGATATAAAGATCTGTCAGCGCCTCCTGATCCACAGCGGAGAGGGCTGGGGAGGGGGCTGGGAGGTATGGCGCAAGGGGCTTCATGATGTCGATTTTCCCTTACCTGTAGACTGCTCTTGCTTGTTTTCACCATGTTTCATGGTTGGCCTCATGCTGGGTTGGTCCTTTAAGTGTAGACGCGGACCAAATTTGTGCCGGTATTTGTTTACAAAAATGCAGGTTACGGTGCTGCATCTAATAAGGTTTTCTGCCGGATCGGGGCAGAGGTCTACGGGTTACGGACCAATGCCGTCGCGAGTCCATTGGTTAAGGAAAACCGACACATGCGGGGTAGTCTGCGCGCAATTCTGCGGGAAATCAATCATACGTAATAAGCGATACTTATCGGGAGTAAATGGGAAGTTTTGGTATGGCGAATGTAACGGGCAAAAAATCATAATTATGCGCGCAAGCAGGAAAGATGGCTTGTAAACGCGCACGGATCTTGGGCGCTATATCCTTGCACAGCGAAATCTGGAAATCGGACTTCACTGTTCCCCGCATTTGCCATGCTTTTGACCAACCTTGACGCTATGTTATGGTGGCGGTTTGACCGTGAGTGAGTGTTTTCAGTACGTTCTGCACTCGGGGGTTAATTCCCCCGAGTGACATTCAGGGTTCAATTCAGGCGGGGGCGAAACAGTGCGCTTTCTATCTGGCGCCGTCTTAGCAAGGTAAGTGATGTTTACAATGCATTCATACCCCGAAAGGCATCTCGTGTCTCATCGTCCATAGGAAAGTAGAGCTCAATTTTGAAGTCATCGAGTATGACGTTTTCAGGTGTTCCAATCTGCGAAATGGTGGCAAACATTGTCAGGCGTGCGCCTCCCAGAGTGACGATGGTTGGAATAACAGGGCTTTTGGCGCGCCCAGAAGGAGCGCCGACCTTGGCCAGGTGCTCTGCCGCGCGATCAAATTCCGGAACGCCACCTTGCGCAAGATTTTCCACACGCAATCGCGCGGCCACGGACAGAGCTACCTCCGGCCAGTTTTCGACGACTTCCCGCAAAGCATCCGACATCACGAGATCGACAAGACTATCCCCGACGCCAATGCCGAATTGAGCATAAAGCGCAGCTGCGGTTTGGTTGGTTTGCACGATCCGCCATAGTCGATCGACAGCCAACCCGGGATAGGGCGTGTGATTGGAGAGCGTCCATTCAACGGCCTGACGGATTGGAGCCATTTCTGCATCTGTCCAGGTCTGGTCTCCATATTTGGCGGCAAATCCGGCTTGCGTCAGAAACTGGTTTCGCGCGTTCAGAGGGAGTCGCAATGTTTCGCTGAGGCGCATGACCATTTCACGGCTAGGCCGGGACCGTCCGGTTTCAAGAAAGGACAAGTGCCGGCCCGAAATTTCAGCCTCCGCCGCGAGATCAAGCTGACTATAGCGACGGAACTTACGCCACGATTTCAGTGCTTCGGAGAATTCAGTCATAGGCCTCGTTTAGCACGTGGAATTCTCTTTCGCACTTACCTTTGAGGTAATTGCTTTGACGAGGCAGCAGCTCGTAGGTCTCGGTACAAGATACATGGAGACACGCCGTGGCGACCAAGGCATTTCACAAATATTGGCTCAACATCTCGGCACTTGTAATCGCGGGTTTCGGTCCCCTCCTGTTTCTTGGAACGATGCCAGCATTCAACGAACCGGCACGTTGGGGGCTCGATCTATTGGCTTGGCCAATTGACGGTTTTCCTTCCTACCAATCTGAAGAAGTCTGGTTCTTGTCCGCACTCGCGGGCGGGTTCCTGCTGGGTTGGGGCGTCATGGTGTGGTGCTTGAAAACTTGGGTATACGACGTAAGCCCCGAGGGTGTCCGAAAGACGCTTCTGGCCAGCGTGCTGTCGTGGTTCATGCTCGATAGCGCTGGATCAATCACCTCGGGCAACTGGCCGAACACGTTGTGGAACATTCTCGTTCTCCTGTTGGTCGTCGGGCCAATGTGGAGGCCTGCCACAGACTAGCACTACCATTTAGGGAGAAGAAAATGTCCAAGTTTCGCATTGTGCTGATCGCGATGACTGCACTGATCATCCTGTTCACAATTACCGCCGTTGCAGATGGTGGGTTGAACCTGTTCACTCCGTTTCTTGGCCCGATTTTCGCAATGAACTGGCAGGGGCAGTTCAATGTCGATTTTGCCACGTACCTTGTTTTATCCGGCATTTGGATGGCATGGCGAAACGGTTTTTCGCGAAGTGGCCTGATCTTGGGCGTTTGTACGCCTCCATTGGGCATCCTCTTTTTCGCGCCGTATCTGATCTACCTGATAGGAGAATCCGGGAGCGACGCACGCAAACTGCTACTCGGCGTCCACGCGTAGCGCGGATCAATTAGAGGAGCTGAAGAAATGGCTGTCTTCCGCGTTTTCCTTGCAACGCTACTCAGCATCATCGTCACCTACACGGCGGTGGTTGTTGCAAATCATGGGCTGAACCTTTTGCCGATCTTCTTTGGTGACATGCTAAAGATGGAGTGGTCCGGCCAGTTCAACCTCGATTTCTTCGGCTTCCTGCTCTTGTCAGCCCTTTGGACAGCATGGCGAAACGGGTTCTCAGCCGCAGGGATGGGGCTGGCAATTCTGGCGCTTTTTTTCGGAGCGCCCTTCTTGACCACCTATTTGCTGGTTTTGAGCTTTCGGACCCAAGGAGATATCCAAGCAATGTTCATGGGTTCGCAGCTCAGCAACAATAGAAAACGTTAACCGCCTCAAAAGCTAAGATTGGCCCTTGGTTTCAGACGAGACGTTCGCCTGCGTCGGGGGACACGCCATCAAAGTGCCACTAGCGGAGACCGTCCCGAGCAGAAACAGAAGCAAGGCTTCGCGATTGTTCAGGAACGTGACCCAGCCCCCTGAAATCGGGTCACTGAGGTGTTAGTAATCCGTCCAAGCAAAGGATGGACTATGAAACGCAGATTTTCAGACGAACAGATCATTGGAATGATCAAGGAATACGAGGCGGGCGTGAAAGCGCAGGAGCTTTGTCGCCGCTACGGCATCAGTGATGCGACCTTCTACAAATACAAAGCAAAGTTTGGCGGCATGAACGTGTCGGATGCCAAGAAGCTGCGAGCGCTGGAAGACGAGAACAACAAGCTGAAGCGTATGCTGGCGGATGCGATGCTGGATAATGCTGCATTGAAGGATCTCGCGACAAAAAACTACTGACGCCTGATGTGAAGCGACGAGCCGTGCGTGATGTGATGGATCAGCATGGCTTGTCCGAGCGTCGGGCGTGTGAATTGGCCGATCTGCATAGGTCAGTCTTTCAGTATCAGAAGCGGGATCAGGGCGATGATGCCCTACGCAAGCGGCTGCGCGAGCTGGCGAACGAACGTCGTCGGTTCGGTTATCGTCGGTTGGGCATCCTGCTGACCAGGGAAGGCTTTGAAGTAAACCACAAGAAGCTGTTCCGGCTCTATCGCGAGGAAGGGCTGGCGGTGCGCCGTAGGCGGTCACGCAAGCGGGCTCTGGGCACGCGGCGACCCATTCTGGTGCCGGATCGCGCCAATCAGCGTTGGTCGTTGGATTTTGTCTCCGACGCTTTCGAAGATGGGCAGCGGTTCCGCGTGTTGTGCATTGTAGATGACTGCACCCGTGAGGCACTGGCAACTGTCGTGGATCGTTCTTTGTCCGGCGCGAGGATGACGCGTGAACTGGATGACCTGGTCCGTCGGCGTGGTCAGCCCGATTTGATCGTCTCCGACAACGGAACGGAAATGACGTCTCATGCAGTGCTGAGATGGTGCCAAGATACCGGAGTTGGCTGGCACTACATCGCGCCCGGCAAACCAATGCAACACGCGTTCGTGGAAAGCTTCAATGGTCGTCTGTGAGATGAATGTTTGAATGAGCATATCTTCGGCAATCTCGCCGAAGCCCGGAAGATCATCGAAAACTGGAGGATCGATTACAACACCCAGCGACCACACACATCACTTGGCGGGCTGGCTCCAGCCGTTTACGCCAATCTCAACCGTGCCACCCGGCCTGCTTCGCTTGAGCTACGCGAGGGCTCCGCTCAGCAGACCTTGACCGCAACCTAATCACGAGAAAGAAACAGGAACGGATTCTGCATCCAAACGGCCCGGATCAAGGGGCTGGGTCAAACGCAATGTTGTCGGCGGTCTCAAACTCATGCTGGATGGCATTGAGTATCTTGTATGCATGTTCGACCGTTATGCCACTCGTGAACGACAGAACCGTTTTGAACAGGAACTCGTCGCGGACGGAGAATTTCTCGAACTGCATTGAGGTAAACCAGCCGTTTAGCTCGGTCACGTTGGTACGCGCAGACGTTCTTATCCTGGTCGATCGAATATCAACGTCCCCAAACGTGCCTGAGCCGATCATCGACACTGACGATATCGCTGATGTGGTCGTTGCGGCGTTGACTGAAGACGGGCATATGGGCGAACGCTACGAAGTCACTGGGCCGCGCCTCATGACCTTCGCCGAGATGGCGTCGTCGTTGAGCGAAGCCATGGGGCGTCCTGTTCAGCACGTGCCGATCACCTTCGAAGACTTCCACGCTAATGTCGCGCAAGCCGGAGATGATTTTGTCGCCAATGTCTTTACAGCGATCGCCCGCGAAACTCTGGACGGTCGCAATGCCCATCTCACCGATGGCGTGCAACGTGCCCTGGGCCGAATGCCACGTGATTTCAACGACTATGCGGTGAAGGCAGCTGCTGATGGTGTCTGGTCATCAAGTGTTTGAAGTCGGCGGCACTCTGCGGGAAGCAATTGGCTTCCCGCCATTCCTCTTCCAAAAATAGAGGTCAAGCATGTCCCTGCTCCCAATTTTCACGCAAATTCAAGAGAGAATGCCCTATCTTCTCAAATTAGATGTTTTCACCTCACCGGTGAGATTTTCGTCCACATGTCAACTGGCAATCGGGTTAGAGTGGAGCGACGAAATAGCGTCGCATCAGGAGAGCAAAGCCGCGTGTCATGGCGAAGATACCGTCGTTGAAAAGCATTCAGGCCTTCGAAGCAGCCTGCCGACATCTGAGTTTCAAGGATGCCGCCGATGAATTATGCGTCACTCCGACTGCCATTTCCCATCAGATCAAATCGCTGGAGGATCAACTTGGGGTGCCCCTGTTCCACCGGCTGACCCGCGCCTTGAAACTGACGGAGGATGGGGCAAATTACGCGCCCCACATTATTGAGGCTTTCAAGAACATCGAAGCTGCCTCTCTCGCGTTGGAGGAAGACGACCTTGCGGGCACATTGACAATCTCAACCACCGGGTCCTTTGCCGCGAACTGGCTTAGCCCGCGGCTGCGAGGCTTTTACGAGAAATACCCGGAGATTTCGGTAAGGGTTCTGTCAAGCGATCAGCTGGTGGATTTCAAGTCCAGCGATGTGGATGTGGCCATTCGGTATGGCTTTGGCGATTATCCTGACAGCAATGTGGCTTGGGTCTTGAATGACTGGGTAGCACCTGTCTGCAGCGCGGAAAAGGCGAAGTCACTGAGCTCTCCCGAAGATCTTCTGAAGTCTCGTCTGATCGAATACCAATGGAGCGGGTATTCCGATGCGGATCCGAGTTGGGAGCGCTGGATGGACGCGGCTGGCTTGCAGACTGGTGATGTCGAGCCCTATGTCACCTATTCCGAGGAACACATCTGCTTGCTGACGGCAAGCGATGGTCATGGTGTGGCCCTGGTCAGCCTTTTGGCCGCCGCGCGTTTTCTGGAACGTAATATGCTGGTTGCCCCCTTTGACACGGCATTGAAGAACAAGAGCTATTTTCTCGTCTGCCCTGAAACATACGCCAATCGTGCTCGCGTTCGTGTGTTCCGGGAATGGCTGTTGGACCAAGCAGATGAGTTTCGCGACAGCGCCGTTGGTCAAAGGTTTTTTGAAGAATAGCGCGTCCGCAGCGATCTAATCCGTCGCTTGAATTTTTGTCATTTCTAAATTGCCGAAAAGCATGCGTTTCTGAGACCCTAATCAGGAGTTCTTGCGCATGCAAAGTTTTGACCCTTCCCAACAGGGACGCTGATGTCCTTGCGACGGGGTCTTACCTGGAGAAGATTTTTTCAGCGACTAGAGATGGCTGAGGTCAGTTCATTCTATTCAGAATTCTCTTCATTTGTACCTGCGCATCACTGGCTTCACCTTTGAATGGTTCATTGCAAACTGACTAGGTGACAAGATGACCACAATCCTGAGAATTGACGCCAGCGTACGCCGCACCGACAACCCCGTTTCGGCCTATAACTCCATTTCCCGCGCTTTGGCGGACAGTTTCGTAGAAGAATGGAAAACGGTTGATCCGGACGTCGAAATTATTCTGCGTGACGTCGGAATGGCACCACCAGATTTCATTTCCAACGATTGGATCGCGTCTGTCTTTACAGCAGAAGAAGAACGCACTCCTGAACAGAGCGCTTTGGTCAGCTTGTCTGACACGCTGATTGACGAACTCGACCGCGCCGACATCCTGCTGATTTCGACGCCCATGTACAACTATGGCATGCCCGCAGCCCTGAAGGCTTGGTTTGATCAGATCATCCGGGTCAACAAGACATTTACGTTTGATTTGGCGCGCGGCGACTTCCCTCTGGAACCGATCATGTCCGGAAAAACACTGGTGCTGCTGACATCGGCTGGCGAATTCGGCTTTGAGAACGGTGGGATTCGCAATGACTCGGGTCACCTTTCTGCGCATATCAGCACATTGCGCAAGTACCTGGGCGCAGAACGCATGTTCGAAGCTGCGGCCGAGTATCAGGAATTTGCCGATGAGCGTCACAAAGCTTCGGTTGCCTCAGCTCAGGCCCAGGCACGTCATATTGCGCGTGAGCTTGCCTAACCGTTAGCAGACCGGCAACTGGAGATGGCTATGGCCGCGACTACAATTCCCGGGTACGCGTCACCGGAGCGTTGCTTGCTCGACTGATCGAAAAACCTGACGCGCATTACTTTTTGTGCGGACCAGTCAGTTTCATGGGCGACGTGCAGGCTGATCTGAAAAGCCAAGGCGTTCCCGCCGAGCAGATCCACACCGAAAGTTTCGGTTCCGCCATGTGATCTCTATAGACGAAGATCTGCAATCGGAAATTAGAACGAGAGGAGTAACAATATGCGCGAGTCATATGATGTGATCATTATTGGTGGGGGCAATGCAGGGTTCGGTGTTTCCTCCGTGGCGCATGAAGCCGGAAAAACCATTGCCTTTATCGAAGCGCGCGATTTTGGCGGCACCTGCCCCAATCGCGGCTGCACGCCAAAGAAGGTTCTGGTGGCAGCTGCCCATGCAATGCACGAGATCGAACAAGCCCCCATCCATGGGATCGAAGTCAGCAAGCCAAATCTCAATTGGACGAAACTGATCGACCGAGAGAAAGACCTGATTGGTTTCATCCCTGAAGCCATGCAGGGGTTGGCCGAAAAACGCGGTGATGTCTTTCGAGGCACCGCGCGTTTTGTCGGGCCGAACGAGGTTGAGGTCGACGGTCATGTTATTCATGGCAAGGACATCGTTATCGCAACAGGATCGAAGCCAAGGCCTCTGCCTATTCCCGGCACGGAGCACATGATCACGTCCGACGAAGTTCTGTCCGATGCGACATTGCCGAAAGAAGTTGTCTTCATTGGCGGCGGCGTCATTGCCATGGAGTTCAGCCATGTCTATGCGCGAGCAGGAGTGCAGGTGACAATCCTTGAAGCGTTGCCACAGTTGCTGCCACGTATGGACAGCGACGCCGTCGCGGCTCTGCAAGCGGAGACCGAACGCCTGGGCGTAGCGGTCAAAACCGGAGTATCGGTGACGGCAATCGAGAAGACTGCAGACGGGTTGCGTGTTGAATTCGAACATGACGGCAGAAATCAAAGTCTTTTGGCCGAGCGGGTCGTCAACGGCGCAGGCCGCGTCGCCAATATCGACGGGCTTAACCTCGATGCCGCCGGTGTCAGGCATGACGGACTTCGTATTCTGATCGACGATACGATGCGGTCCACCTCCAACTCTTCAGTCTGGGTTGCGGGCGATGCTGTCACCAGCTCCGCTCAACTTTCCCCCATTGCAACGTATGAGGGTCAGATTGTCGGCCACAACATCGTGCATGGACCAACTGAAAGGCCGGATTACAGCGTGATCCCCAGCGCCGTCTACACCGTTCCAGCGCTCAGCACCGTGGGCCTGACTGAAGCCGAAGCGCGGGAAAAGGGTCTCGATGTCTCAGTTACGGTTTCTGATATGTCCGGTTGGTTTTCCACCAAGACCTACGCGGAAACGGCAGCCTGGTCCAAAGTTTTGGTCGACAAGAGTACCGATCAAGTACTGGGCGCTCATATTCTGGGCCATCACGGTGACGAACTGATTCATCTCTTTGCGATGGCCATGCGTCACGGGATCTCTGCCAGCGATCTCAAGTCCTCGCTTTATGCGTTTCCGACCTTCGCTGCTGATATGAAATCCTTGATTTAGAGCAGCTTGATACAAGCTGATCCTTCCCAAAGGAGAGCCACTATGAACGATAAAGTCTGTCTGATTACAGGTGTAGGTTACGGAGCTGGAGCATCGGTTGCCCGCCGGTTTGCACGGGACGGATACCGTATTGCCTTGCTGGCCCAGAACGCAGCTAAGTCTATGTCATCAGCCATGAACGCCCGCGCATCTAATATCTGAGAACCGAAGGTATTGGTAACTCTCAATTATGCGCCTTGGACAAGACGAAATCCGCGGCCCGTTAAGGCCTTCAGCATAGTAGCCTCTGCCATCAGAACTGAAAAGCGCCAGTTGTTGGTAGGAGGACTGCATATACGCTTGTGGAGGCGGTAATGAACAGGCGATTGCGTTTGGGCCCGCCAAAGCAAACATTCGAGACTTCTTCTGGGACGAAAATCTTGCCCAGCAGCGTGCCATCCGGGTGGTAACAATGAACGCCGTCCTTTGCGCTCGTCCAGATACGGCCTTGGGTATCGAGCCGAAATCCGTCAAAGACGCCTTCTTCGCATTCAGCAAAGACATACCCGGCTGAGAGCTTGCCGTCTGCACTAACGGAGAACGCGCGGATATGATGCTCTCCGCTTGCGTAACGCGTGCCACCACTGTCAGCGATATACAGCGTTTGCTCGTCCAGCGAAAATGCAAGTCCATTCGGACAGGCGAAGTCAGTAGTCACTTGTGTGACATCGCCAGTGGCCGGATCGAGACGATAGACATGCTCCCCGTCAAGCTCTGGGTCTGCCTGAAACCCTTCGTAGTCAGACTCGATTCCGTAGGATGGGTCACTGAACCAGATCGTGTCATCTGATCGCACCACTACATCGTTGGGGCTGTTGAACCGCTTTCCCTCGAAATGACTGGCCAGAGTCGTAACCGACCCATCATGCTCAATCCGGGTGACACTGCGCGTCCCATGCTCACAAGCCACGATCCGCCCTTGCCGGTCGAGCGTTGAGCCATTCGTGTAGCATCCGAGGCCTGAGCGGATGTCTCCGACTGCTCCGGTCAGTTCGTCCCAGCGGAGCCGTCGATCATTGGGAATGTCGCTCCAGATCAGGCATCTGAACGTCGGAGAATACACCGGTCCTTCTGTCCATTTGCCGCCTGTCCAGATTTTCTCGATCGGCTCATCCAGTTTGACGCTGCGTCTGAACCGATCATCACGGATTTCGTATGTGTCTGTCTTGGTCATTGGCAATACTGGCTCGGGTTGCTACAAAATACATAGCAATATAGATCGCTACAGAAAGTATAGCAAGTGACTAAGATACCGATACCAGGTCAGTCTGTCCGTGGTTCAAAAAGCGGCGCGCCCATTATGGCTCTGTTCGACCTGCTTGGACGGCACTGGGCTATGGGAGTCCTTTGGACGCTGAGCGAGGCTGGCCCATGCACATTCCGAAAGCTGCAAGAAGAATGCGAAACAATCTCACCTGCGGCACTCAACACCCGACTGAAAGAGCTTCAAGCGGCGGGATTTGTTCATCGCGTTGCCGAAGGATATGCGTCGACTGATCTGGGGCAACACCTCTATGATCATCTCTGCCCACTCGGAGACTTCAGCAAGGAATGGGCGAAACACTTACACGCTCAGGAATAGGAGAGCGGACGTTCAGAATCATAGATTGAAGGTTCGGTTTGTCCTGCGATCCAGCTCTCTGTCACCGCTGAGTTCGTGCAGATACAGCGAACAGCTTGTGTGGATGGCTCCTGCATAGCAAGACGTTTTTGATCTGATTTGTGCATTTGTCAGAAGCAGTCATGTGTCCGGCCTGTTTGCGCGGTTTTGACCGCTGGCCCTGATGGGTTCCGCAAACCAAGTTCCTATCAGCTTTGCGGGCTGCAATACCCGAGCCATTCGGCGGAGTGCCCTGGTTTTGGCGGCAGACTTATGCACCATCATCTCGCAGGTCTTGCTTACTCGTGGTTCTTTTCTCCTCAGACCATATGTGGATTGTAAGGTGCGCTGCGGGTGAGAACGGCCCAGACAATCCGTGCTGTCTTGTTCGCCATGGCGACTGTGGCAACCCGAGCGGTTTTGCGTTCGAGCAATGATGCCAACCATTTGCTTGCGCGTTCCGGATGTGACCGGGTTTGCCGCACCAGCGATGTCATCCCGACGACCAGCAGTTGCCTGAGATATTGGTCGCCCATCTTCGTGATCCGACCAAGCCTCTCTTTCCCTCCGCTGGATTTGTTCGCTGGCGTCAGACCGAGCCATGCAGCAAACTCGCGTCCATTGCGGAACTGATGCCCGTCGCCGATGCTGGCGATGATTGCCGAGGCTGTAACAGCGCCGACGCCAGGTATGGTGCGCAGCAGACGAACACGCGCGTCTTCTTTGGCGACCTGCTTCAACCGTCCCTCGTACCAACGTATCCGCTTGTGCAGAGCCATGAGTTGCTCGGACAGGTTTCGGATCACCTCGTTGGCAATGTCGGGCAAATCAAGAGCTTCACCGAGTGTTATTTCTTCAGCAAAGCCAATCACACGAGCCAAGCCTCTTGGGATGTAAATACCAAACTCGGCGACCAATCCACGCAAGCCATTGATCAGCTGTGTTCTTTGACGGACCAAAAGATCACGAGCTCGGTGTAGTGACAGAAGAGCCTGTTGTTCGACTGTTTTGATCGCCACGAAGCGCATGGTCGGCCGCGTGACCGCTTCGCAGATCGCCTCTGCGTCTATCGCATCGGACTTGCCACGTTTGACGTAAGGCTTCACGTACGTTGGCGGGATAAGACGCACGTCGTGACCCAGGGCGGTAAGCTCTCGGGCCCAATGATGGGCGCTGCTGCAGGACTCCATGCCGATCAGGCACGGATCCAGTTTCGCGAAGAAAGGCAGAACTTGTGCACGCCGAAGCGGACGATTGAAGACGACCGTGTCATCCTCAGAAATGCCGTGAACTTGAAAAACGTTCTTGGCCAGATCCAGACCAATGGTGGTAACTTGCATGGGGTGGCTCCTCTCAGAAAGCAGACATAGACACCTGCAATATGGCGCATCGCGACGCCGGTTGGAGCAGGAGCCATCCACCCCATCAGCTTTGCGGGTTCGACCGCTGCATCCAAGTGGTCTGCCAGATGTCTCCTTCGGGCCATGAGCGGCTGATTGGATTAGTGAACCTGCACCGAATTTAGGTTGTGCAGCTTGTCGGGGTTGCGCACGATCAGAATTTCCTGAACGAACCCAGCCTCGTTAAAGGTTGCAGAGACAGCCGAGCTTGTTTGCCCGTCAGCCTGAATCAAAACGCCGTGCGCTCCATTCAGATCTGCCCGAGTCCAATCAAGCTCTGCCCAATAGCGCCGCAACTTGCGAGAGACGAAATCACAGATCGCGTCCCGGCCAAGGATCGGATCACGTATCGCCGCCACTTTGCCACCACCGTCTGTGCTCAACCTTGCGTCCTGAGCCAGCATTCGAGTCAACGGACCGAGCTCGCCGGTCTCTACGGCTGATTGAAACGCCGTCAGAAACTCTTCCTGGCGCGGTTCTGGTGTTGCGTGGCGTGTCTTCGATTGGCTAACACTTGCTCGAGCACGCGACACCAGTTTTCGACTGCTGGGTTCTGATACGTCCAGCGTCTCCGCAATTTCGCCATAAGAGAGATCGAAGATGTCGTGCAGCAGGTAGGCCGCTCGTTCCTTTGGGGTCAGCCGTTCCAGCATCATCATGAACGCCATCGACAGAGATGAGGCCAGCTCAACCCTCGTCTCGGCCTCGGGCGGCACAGCAACCTGAATGGGTTCAGGTAGCCAGGCGCCGACATAGTCCATCCGTGCCCGGTCCCCCGTTCGACGCATGTCGAGACAGCGGCGGGTACAGACCGAGATAAGCCAGCCCGCGGTGTTCTCGATTTCCGATCGATCGGTGCTGGCCCATTTCAGGAATGTGTCCTGTACCGCATCTTCAGCGTCGTTGAACGAGCCTAAAATGCGATAAGCCAGACCGTTGAGGCGAGGTCTGAGATCCTCAAAAAAGAGGACCTCAGCCTGTGCAAGCTCAGTGTTTGGATACATTGATCCGGTTCCAGAGATTGATCATGCTTATCTCAGTCGTGAGAAGTCCGATCTCGGTATCCGAGAAATGCTTACGCAGTTTCGCGCGAATGGATCCAAGGTCCAGCTTCGGGTCAAGGATTGTCAGCGCTTCGGTCCATTCCAATCCCGCCTTTTCTGCCTCAGAGAAATCCCGGACATGGTCCCAAACAATAACCCGGTCAAGCCGTTCGCTGGTTTCTCCATCTTGCCGCGCCTCAGTCGTGTGCATCTTCACGCAGAACCCGCAGCGATTGATCTGCGAGGCCCGCAGCCGAAGAAGATGGCGCAGCTTTGAATCAAGTCCCTTGCCATCGAGAACCTCGTGAACGCCCGCGAGAGTTTGTAAGACATCCGGGATCGCGGTTTCATATTTGATCGCGTTTGAACTCGTCATGGTCTATTTCCTATCGTTGATGTTCTACTTTGATGACGATTCACGGCCACCTTTTGTGACGCGTTGGCGCGCAATTGTTGCCATGCATCTGAAATGAAAGACATTCTTCTTTCTTCACTAACAGTTTCAGGTTTACGGGGCGGCACCCAACAGGCCGCGCTACAGGTTGTTGTGGTGTCAATGTCGATTGGGGCGATGAAAGTGCCGAAGCGCCTGGAAACCCACTTGCGACAGAACCTCTTATTCATCACCCACGACGACCAACGCTGAAGCCTCAATTGGTTCGCCCCCCAACACCAGATCAGAGTGGTCGTTTGCGTTTAGACTGACCGACACGACGTTCTCCCCCTGTTGCAATCCCGTCAAGTGAAACGCGGTTCCGTAGAGCCGCGTGACCTTTATGCCATTCAGGTAGAGATGGGCATGGCCTTCGTTTGTCGTATTGGCTTGGTTGACCCGCTCAGGTGCAAACCGAAAGTTCTCGACAGCCACGTAGACATTCCAACCGGCGAGCGCGTCCTTCTCAACTTTGATCCACACTTTCGGTGCGTTTTCTGGATCAACCTCGACTTGGCTGTGAATTTGGGCATGGCCATGCGCTTTGTCGACCGGCTGATTTACGTCAAAGGTTCTGACCGCAGGTGCGAACAGTATACCAAGTAACAGGCAGCCGAGGGTCCAATACAGGACGTATATCAGCGGAACCTCAATTCTTCTAAATAGTTTCATGGCAACCTCCGAACGAGATGTGCTGCTCTGGGCCTCGTAGATCAGGCCGTTGCGACCTTGGCAGATCTTCGAACCGTGAACTTCAGCCGTTGCCCATATCCCAACAGCAGCAGGATCAGCGCGGTGGCAATGATGGGCAGATGGCCAATCAGTTCCTTCAGCGCTTCGTCCTGCTCGCTTTGCAAGATGAACACAGCGTTGGAGATTAGCATCAACCCGGCAACAACGAGGATGTTCAATCGGGTGACAACGCCAAGGACCAAGATAAGACCAAAAACGACTTCCATAACCCCGGCAGAAAGGACAAAGAGCCTGTCGCTGAACCAGTCGAAGCCAAGAAGTTGCATGAAGTTCCATTGATACTCAGAGAGGTATGCCTGGCCGAGCGCGGCACCGTGCAGCTTCTCAAAAAAACCGAGCATGATCAGCGAAAGCCCAGTAAATATTCGCAGCATGTCTACAGAGTACGGTTTCAATTTTGCGCGCAATTCATCGGTCGGGAAATAATTGAAGAGCAGGAAGAGCGCGATACCTACGACGTTGACATATTCGAACGACCGAACGACGCCGAACTGGATCATCATACCCATGAACAGGATCAGCATCAGGATGGCGGCATGGTGCAGGAAGTGGTTACTCAGCAAGAGAATCCCGATCCCGGCCTGCAGGAACACCAGAAACAGCCCAAACCCGCCCTGGGCCTGCAGGTGAGGGGCGACCAGTGCGCCATCATAGGCGGTCAAAAGAAAGGAAATACCGGTAAGGATCCGCATCAGCTCCATGACATCATGGCGAATTTTGGTGTTGGCGATCGGAACAGTCGGCAACCGAGAGTCGAGGAAGATTGCAGTTCCAATCAGGACAGTCGCGATCGCGATCCAGATCAATACAGCGGGGTCGAACAGAGTATAAGGCTCGAATGTTGCAACCTCGGGGCTGTTGGGATCGACAAACCAACGGACATGCGCCTGTGATTCATTCGGAACTATCAGCAGGCCCACCAACCCAGCGAGGCCAAATGCTGGCTGTCTTGGTTTCTTCCGGTCAGGACTGGTCAGACACTGGCGGGCAGGCCGCTGGATCGTGGCAAAAAGACGATGTTGAACACTTGGCATGTCGCGATCCTTTCGTATCCCAGGACAGCAGTTGATTTGGATTGGCTTAACTCGGCGCGGTAGGCCGAATGCCCCGTCTCATATACCCGAACCATCGGGTGAAGTCCGACTGGAGAATGACTGTAGCTGCGATCGCCATCACCATGCCAGGCCAGGTTGCCAATGGTGGCAGGGTGTTTCCCGCAAACAAACCGATCAAAAGCACCAGAGTCGGGTTCAGGAATGTGTAGGACATCACACGGGTCGGGCCGATCCGGGTTGTACTCCACTGAAACAGGAAAAAAGTAACAATGGTGGTGAAGACCGACAAATAGGTGATGCCTGCCAAAGTGCGGATCGGGATTTCGGCCCAGGAGACACTGCCAAGACGGGGCAGAGAAACTAACAAAAGCCAGATCGATCCGGTGGCCAATATCCAGAAGGTCATGCGGGCCATAGGCTCGCCTTTGTGCAGGACTTTGACCAGTGTGGTATATCCAGCGAGCGCAATTGTGCCTGCAAAGAACAACAGGTCGCCCATACCAATCTGCAGTGCCAGAAGTGCGGTCAGATCACCCCGGAATATCACCCAAATCGCGCCAATCGCGCCTAGGGGAAGCGCAATACGCGCGGCTGGGGTCATCCGCTCGCGCAACAGGATTGCTGCGATGCCTGCGGTAATGACGGGGCTTACCGAGAAGATTGCGGCGGTGTTCAGCGGTGTGGTCATTCTTAGGGATGCAAACATGCACCAGAAAAACGTGACCAGCAGAAGGCTGAGCAAACTGTAGCGCAACAGGTCGCGCAGGCTGGGACAGACGATGCCGAAGCGCCAAACCACCAGCGGAGCGAATAGCAATGTCGCAAGAGCGAACCGCACAAAAGTCAGCACAACACTGTCCAGCCTGTCTGTGATGGCGGCGACTACCGGGAAGGACGTCGCGACCAAGAATGTCGCAACCAGCATCAGGCAGTGAACATGCAGATCGGCTCTGAATAGTGCTGGTTTGACGGATGCGTTTGGGTCGAAGGACATGGCAACCTCCTATTCTGCTGCGAATGCGGTAAAGCTGGCGGGGTAAGGACCAGAGTAGGAAATCTGCTCAAGCGGATATCGATTGCTCGGCACCTCGCGCACACGCAGATCGTGCGGAAGGCGATGGGCCTCGGCGGCGCGGCCGATGGTGATCCCCACCTCAAGTCGAAACCGGTCTGGTAAACCCAAAACTGTGGTCGCGTGTTCGAAATCAAGGCCCGCCATGGCATGGGCAGCGTAGCCAAGCGCGGTTGCTTGAAGCGCGATTTGCATCCAGGCGGACCCAGCATCGAAGCTGTTATATTTCGAGATCATCTCGGGCCTGTCTTCATCAGCTGGCATCACCTTGTCCGAGATCAGAAAGATCAGCGCCGATGCCGATCCGGCCCATTGCCGGTTTTCTGGGTTCAGCACCGACAGGAAATCTGTCCAATGTTTGTCGGTGCGATGGGCATACAGAAATCGCCATGGCTGGACATTGAATGCAGAGGGTGCCCAACGGCCTGCTTCAAGGATGGTCAGAAGATCGGCATTGGGCATGGGTTTTGCTTCATATGCGCGTGGGGACCAGCGATCCAGGAAGAGCGGTTCGATTGGATGGTGGGCGGTTCTGAATGTTTGCATTTCGGGACTCCTAGTCATCTACTCGGACGTTCTGTCCTGCCGTGGATGCGTGGCCAAAATCGCCTACGCAGCTTGATGCCTTATGAAATACAGTGATGCATGAAGGTATAGAATACGGCTATCGATGAACTCTTACTTCACTTAAAGTAAATAATCATGGACCGTATGACCGCCCTTACCGTGTTTCGAACCGTGGTCGAGCTTGGCAGTTTCGCAGCTGCGGCGCGCAAGCTGAACCTGTCTCCTGCTGCCATCAGTAAGAATGTCGGCGAGTTGGAGGAGCATCTTTCGGCGCGTCTGATCAATCGCACGACCCGGCGGATGAGTCTCACCGAGGCCGGCACGCTGTATTTCGAGCGTGTCGTGCAAGTCTTGGATGATTTGAAAGAAGCCGACGCAACACTTCAGGCCATTCAGGATACGCCTTCGGGCGTTTTGCGTGTGAGCGCACCAGTTACGGTGACGCTGATTGGCCTGTCGGAAAAAATCCCGAAGTTTCTCAACCGATATCCCGAACTGACGTTGGACCTGAGGTTGGATGACCGGCGGGTCAACCTGGTTGAAGAAGGGTTTGATATTGCCCTGCGCGGGAGTGACGATCTTGAAGATTCGGGACTGATTGCGCGAAAGTTGATGATCATGGATCACGTCGTCTGCGCGGCACCATCTTATTTCGAACAGCACGGTCGTCCAACCCGACCCGAGGACCTGGCGTTGCACAATTGCGTCCAGTTCACCTTGTCGGACCATGCCGTTCAATGGACTTTCATACAGGGCAGGCGAACTGTCAAAGTCCCCGTCCGGGGCCGCTACAAAGTTTCGTCCAGCCTTGCGGTCCGGGATGCTTTGCGTGCCGGGTTTGGTCTGAGCCTTGTCCCTCGAATGTATGTCGCGGAAGATCTGGCCGCGGGACGGCTGAGTACGGCTCTGGAAGACTGGAGGCCGAACGAAACCGGACTCTACGCCGTTTATCCCTCCCGACGCTACGTGATGTCGAAGGTCCGGGTGTTTCTCGAGTTTCTTGTTGAAGAGCTTCAGGGATAGAAGCGCCCGCATCTTACGCCCGAATGCGCCGACCCACTGCGATGTTAGTAGTAGACCGCACTGCGTTGACGGAAAGAACTGTTCAGTGGGCATCATTGCGTCCTCACCATTGGAGCTAAATCGGGTGCAGCCCGTCGGGTATGTTCCAGCAATCGCGGAAGGTAGGCCCTGGCAGGGGCGCGCATCCTGGCGGATGCACGTCCTTTCCCGCCTCGCCACACTGAGATATTCGCAATACGCCGGCGTGACACGGCTATGGGCAAGGTTATGTCAGAGATCTGGGAGCTTTTGGCAATTCGCCAACCAAACGTTGTTCGGTAGCCCGATTTGATCCAATAAGAACCGAGCCACGGTCTAATCCTGTTTTAGGAGCATGCTCTCCCAGGCCAAGCCGATGCATCCACGAGTTTTGCTGCCGTTTTCTTTGTTAGTGCGTAGATCTGCTGCCTCGCATTATCGGGAGGGAGTCGCTTGGAAGACGCGAGGCAAACAGTCCGCTCGATTGGAGGGGCGACAATCTCCGCGGCCCTGATCGACCCGGCCGGAATTTCGTGAGCTATTGCCGCTTTGGATACGATGGAATAGCAGGACCCTTGAGAGGCCAGCCTGACCAACACTGAAGGCGCGTCAGCCTCAAACTGAATCCTCAGACGCACGCCGGAGTCGCTTGACCATCGCTCAAGGACCAACCGCAGCCCATGCGGAGGCCTGGTGCCGACCAGAGGCGCATCCGACAATTGTTCAGCTGCAATGGTTTCTTCTTGAACCAAAGGGGCATCAGGAGCGCCTATCAGTTGCAGATGTTCGGTCAGAAGGCGCTCCGATGTGTAGTCTTCAGTCTCGTCTACGTTAAAAAGAACGGCTATGTCGCAACGACCCTCTCGAAGTTGAGTTGCGAGATCGCCGCTCATCAGTTCAAACACATGCAGTTGTACGCCAGGAAATTCTTCCGCAGCGGCTTGCATGAGAGGCGGGGCAAGCACCGGACAAACTGACCCGGGCAATCCGAGTCGAACTTCGCCAATCAGTTCGTCTGAGCCCCTTCGGTACCGACGTTCCGCGCTGTCGACCTGGGCTAGAATGTCTCGCGCTCGGTCGCTGAAGTCTCGCCCGTCTGCCGTGGCTGAGACGCCATGCGCACTCCGATCCAGTAGCCTTGTCCCGAGCGCATCTTCCAGTTTCTGCACATGCTGGCTCAGGGCTGGTTGTGCTATATTCAGCGACTTCGCGGCCTTGGAAAAGCTCCCTAGGTCAAGTACGCGAAGGAAGCTGCGAATATGCTTATTCTCGATCATCTTATTATAATGAATCGCGATACTATAAATATCAACATTGTATTTCTGTATTTTGAGGCATTTCGTTAAGGTTCCGAAGATGGGCACTTCAGCCGTGCTCGATGGGAGGAACCAACATGAAGCTTTCGAAATTACTCACCTATTCTGTGGCTGCCTTTGCCTTTGCAGCACCTGCCTGGGCCGAATTCCCGGAAAAACCGATCAATCTTGTGGTCGGTTTCCGTGCTGGCGGCGGCAGCGACACGGCGGCACGTATTCTGGCGACCGAGATGGAAAACGCGCTTGGTCAGAAGATCATCGTCGAGAACCGCGGTGGCGCCGGCGGTGCTGTTGCAACAGAATATGTGCGCGCGCAGGACGGCGACGGGTATACAATCGGGTTTGCAGTCGCGACAACCTTTTCCTTCACTCCGCTCACTGGCAGCGTCGGCTACACGCCCGACGATGTGAGCTTTATCGCCACCACCCATGGATATCGCACCGTGTTGGCGGCACCCCCCAATGCGCCTTTTGATGACTGGGCCGGAATGCTTGAGACCGCGAAGGAGCGAGGCTGGATCAATTATGCCTCA
Organism: Ruegeria sp. CF8; assembly: GCF_056537285.1. Taxonomy (NCBI): domain Bacteria; kingdom Pseudomonadati; phylum Pseudomonadota; class Alphaproteobacteria; order Rhodobacterales; family Roseobacteraceae; genus Ruegeria; species Ruegeria sp. CF8. Next base: position 34,782 of record NZ_JBQFRG010000008.1, read on the forward strand.
ATTATCCCGCTGGATCGCGCAATCATGCAATACATCGGCAAACAGGAAGACGTGGCTGTGAACATCGTGCCAACGCGTGGCGGCGCTGGAGCACGCCAGGCCGTCCTGGGCGGTCATGTCGATCTGGGATTCTCCGGCTCGAATGCTCTCCCGATGATGGAAGACGGTGCTTTGAAAGTGGTCGCGGCGCTTAACCCGGAAGGTATTGAGGAACATGCCGACATCCCGACGCTCAACGGTCTTGGCTATGATGCGAGCGTGGTTGAAGCGGCCGTCTTCTTCGGGCCTGCTGATATGGATCCAGACGCATTGGCAAAATTGGAAGCCGCGCTGGCCGAAGCGGTTCAGTCTGAAGAGTTCAAGGACTTCGTGAACAACAAGTTCCGCGGTTTTGAGACCTTCAAGACGGGGCCGGAGACAGCCGAAGGTATCGCGGCGGATGCGGTTGCCTATCAGGAGCTCCTCAAGGTCATCGCGGAGTAAGGTGCGATGACGCATCCTCCCAAGGGATCTGGCGACGTCGCGTCGCCAGGCCTCGCAACCGACCTCATCCTCGGGATTGTGATCGCCATCTTCAGCCTCGCGCTGATTTTCTGGATCATCCCGGCTCAGGTGAATGACGCAGGCGCCTTCGGGCTTCCGCCCAGCCTCGCGCCTCGCGCCCTGGCATGGCTCATGGCCGCACTCGGGGCCATTCTGATTGTGCAGAACCTACGCTCCGGCGTCGAAGATCCCCTCGCCGGTCGGCTCACTTGGGCGGACGTCGGGCACCTCGCACTCTGCATCGTTGCCGTTGCCGTGATGCTCGCCGTCATGGGCCTGGTTGGTGAAGCCGTTGACACGCCTTATGCCGGTTTCTGGGTGGCGGCGCCCCTTGGGTTGATCGCTTTCACGTTGATCCACAGCCGTGCGCCACTTTGGGCTTACGCGTTCAATGCTCTGGCCGCACCTGCGGTTATCTACGCTGGCTTCTGGTGGGGCCTCGAGCTTCCGCTGCCCTGAAGGGAAAGATGATGGACCTCATTATTGCAGCAATGCTCGACGCCCTGTCACTGACGACGTTTCTGTCCGTCGTGCTGGGCGTGGTGATCGGGATCGTGATCGGTGCGGTCCCCGGCCTGAACGCGCCCATGGCGATCGCCGTTGCCATCCCGCTTACGTTCACCATGGCGCCGCTTGCGGCTATCGGGATGCTGGTGGGTGTGATGAAGGGCGGGGGGTTCGGAGGCGCAATCGGAGCCATCTTGCTCAACACACCAGGCGAGCCGCATTCGGCCGCCACCACGCTCGACGGCCACCCGCTGGCCAAATCGGGAAAACCGCGCCGAGCGTTGCAAACTGCGCTCTATTCTTCGGTAGCGGGGGACAGCTGTTCGGACCTCGTGCTGATCCTTCTGGCGCCCACGCTTGCCATTTTCGCCCTGCGCGCCGGACCGGTGGAGCTGGCCGCGATCCTGGTGATCTCGCTCACGCTCATCGCCTCACTCTCGGGGCGCTCGCTAGCCAAAGGCATCTTTGCGGCAGCACTCGGCGCGTTTTTGGCCACCATCGGCGTAGATCCGGAAACCGCCGCGCCTCGCTTCACGTTTGGAATGGTCGATCTGTTTGACGGCCTGCCACTAGCGGCCGTGGCCATCGGCGTCCTTGCGGTCCCGGAAATTATCCTGCGCCTTCAGGAAGGCCGGAACTACCGCCCGGAGGATGCCAAGGCTGTCGCTACAAGCAAAGGCGAAGATCGTCTGCCATTCCGTGAATTCCTGACGCTGAAGAAGACGGTTTTCCGTGGTGCCGGGATCGGCACAGCGATTGGTGCTCTGCCGGGTCTTGGCACGACGCTCGCCGCCTTCCTCAGCTATGCCGCGACAAAGCGCTTCTCGAAAGCGCCTGAAAAACTCGGCACGGGCGTTCCCGAAGGCATCGCGGCGACGGAAAGCGCAAACTCGGCTGTATCAGGCGCAAACCTCATCCCGCTTTTGACCCTCGGCATTCCCGGCAACTTGACCGCGGCGTTGCTGGTTGGAGCTTTCCTGATCCACGGGGTTACGCCCGGCCCGCTGATTTTTCAGCGCGATGCTTCGCTCATCTACGGCCTCTTTGCCGCGATGATTATGGCCAACGTAATGGTGCTCGTTGTCGGCAGCATCGGGCTTCGGGTCTTTGCTTTGATCGTCAAAGTGCCACCTTTCGTGGTTTATCCCATCGTACTCTTGCTCTGCGTCGTTGGGATATACATTAGCCAAGGCGGGTTCTTTGCGGTCTGGGTGATGCTGGGATTTGCAGTGTTGGGCTTCTTCATGCTCAAACTCGAAATCTCGATTGTCTGCTTCATCATTGGTCTCGTCCTGGGTCCCATGATTGAACTGTCGATCCGGCAATCGGTGATTTTGCTCAGCCGCAGCCCGTCTGCCATTCTCGATCATCCCTTTGCGCTGGTGCTCTTCGCCGCGACGCCCTTCGTCGCTTGGCTCCTGGTCCGAGACCGCCAGCGCCTGTCCGACGGCTAAAGAAAAGGAACCCCCATGAAGACATCCTACACCCCTGATGCCAAAGGCCCGCTGAACGCACTGCGCGTGGTCGATATGACACGCCTCGCTGCTGGTAACATGATGACTCACATGTTGGCGGACTTCGGAGCCGATGTGATCAAGATCGAACGCCCCGGAAAAGGCGACGATCTGCGCCGTTTCGGTGAGGCGGAAAGCTGGTGGAAAGTCTATGCCCGCTCGAAACGAAGCATGGAGCTGGATTTCCGGTCCGACGAGGGACGCGTGGTCCTCGATAAACTTGTCGCTTCGGCCGATATACTGTGCGAAAACTTCGTGCCGGGAACCCTGGAAAAATGGGGCATGGCCCCCGAGGACCTTTGGAAGACCAACGAGAACCTTATCATCGTGCGGGTCTCCGGCTGGGGGCAGACCGGTCCTTACAAATCAAAGCCCGGATTCGGGAGCCTGATCGAAGGCATGTCGGGTTTTGCCGCGATGACCGGCTGGGCCGACAAACCGCCACTCCTTCCGCCCTTGGCTCTCGCTGACATGGTGGCCGGGCTTGCAGGGTTTGGCGGTGTTCTGTCGGCTGTGATTGCGCGCGACAAGGGCCACGCCAAGGGGCAGGTGGTTGATCTGTCTCTTTTCGAGCCGCTATTCGGGATTCTGGGGCCTTGGGCAGCATCGTATGAGGCGACAGGAAAGGTGCCGCAGCGCGCCGGGAATTCCAGTGATGTGGCCGCGCCGCGAAATCTTTATCCGACGAAAGACGGAAAACACATCGCAATGTCCGCCTCGATGCAGTCCATGTGGGAGAAGCTGGCCGCTGCCATCGGTCGGCCCGAATTAAACGACGACCCGCGCTATGCGACGTCGCGCGCGCGGATTGAGCACTCCGAAGAACTTGACGAGATTATCGCCGCCGATATGAAGACACGGACGCTGGAGGAAAACCTTGCCTACTTCGAGGCCAAGGGCGTCACGGTCGGCCCAATCTGTGACATCGCCGATCTGATCGACCATCCTTACGTACGAGGCCGGGAAGTTCTTCTGGACTATGAATGCGCGGACATGGAGCGCCTGCCAATGCATCAGAGTTTTCCGCGCCTGAGCGAAACGCCAGGAACCGTGCGTGCGCCTGCCCCAAAGCTGGGCGAGCATACGGATGAGATATTGGCTGAACTTGGATATGCTGACGCCGAGGCTGCCGGCTTGGCCCAGAAGAGTGCCTGACGATGTGGCGGTCACTTCTGTTCATCCCTGTGCTTGAAGAGAAATTCATTGCCAAGGCTGCTAGCCGCGGAGCCGATGCGATTGTGCTCGATCTGGAAGCCAGTGTCGATCCGTCCCGCAAAGACGAGGCGCGAGCCGCGCTGCCCGATGCCGTAGCAAGGCTAGCATCTGACGTGGATGTAACAGTCCGGATCAACGCGGTTTGGGCGCCGGCATTCCGCGATCTGGAAGCCTGCGTGATCGAAGGTGTCTCGGCGATTCACTTGCCGCTCTGCGAAGACGCGGGCCAGGTCCGGGCAATCAGCGGCATGATCGACGAGTTGGAACATGAGCGCGGTCTTGCTGCGGGCAATATCGGCCTTATCGCCATGTTGGAGTCGGCTGGCGCTGTTTTGAAGGCAAGCGAGATCGCGGAAGCGACCCCGCGGCTTAAGGGCATGACCTTGGGGGTCGAGGATTATGCGACGTCGATGGGCGTGGCGGCGACGCCCGAAGTGCTCAGACCCGCCGCCCAGCAAGTGGGTCAGGCCGCGCGTGCGGCCTCCGTCGCTTCATATGCCATCGCGGCAAGTATGTCAGACTTCCGGAATCTGGACGGTCTGCAGGAAGCGGCGTCATACGCCCGCGCTATCGGATCGAGTGGAGGCTATGCGGTCCATCCCGCCCAGGTCGGCGTGTTGAACGAGGTGTTCTCGCCGACGCAGGACGAACTCGATTGGGCACGGCGCGTGGTGGCTGCGGCAGAAGATGCGGCTCAAATGGGCGAGGGCATCTTCAAGGTCGACGGGCAGATGATTGACTTACCTTTGGTGACCCGGGCTCGCACAATGCTCGCAAGGATCTGATTATAAGGAAACGCAATTTAAGAGATATCAACATTGTATTTCCGCCTAGGCGCGATACTCGTTATGATCGAGGCGTTCTGAGATGGAGAACGTCCCGCGGGCCGGGGCTTTGAAATCGGCGTGGAGGGCACGTAAGCCACGCAAATTAAGGAGGACCAGCCATGGGACCCTTTCCGCATGATGCCCCAAAAGCCAAGATTGACGAACTGAACATTGCCGGTACGGACGGGTTCGAGTTTGTCGAGTTTGCCCATCCTGAGCCGGGTGTTCTCGAAGACCTCTTTACCAAGATGGGCTATGTCGAGGTCGCCAAGCACAAGACCAAGGACATCTCAGTCTATCGGCAGGGCGGGGTCAATTATGTGCTCAACCGCGACCCAAGTGGTCACGCGGCGGAGTTTGTCAAAGAGCATGGACCTTGTGCGCCGGCCATGGCATGGCGCGTCGTAGATGCCCAGCATGCACTCAAGTGTGCCAAAGACTACGGGGCCGAAGAATACACCGGTGACGGCAAATCCATCGATGTACCCGCGGTCGTGGGGATTGGCGGGTCTCTACTTTACTTTGTCGAAGACTATGACGGCGGGAAAAGCCCTTATGACAAGGACTTTGAGTGGTTGAGCGAACGTGACCCACGTCCTGTAGGCGCCGGATTCTACTACATCGATCACCTGACGCATAACGTGATGCAAGGGAACATGGACACCTGGTACCGGTTCTACGCCACGGCGTTCAATTTCCGCGAGATCAAGTTTTTCGACATCAAAGGCAAGATCACCGGGCTGACCAGTCGCGCTTTGACGTCACCTTGCGGCAAGATTCGCATTCCGATCAATGAAAGCTCAGACGATCAGAGCCAGATCGAGGAGTATCTGAAAGAATACAAGGGCGAGGGCATCCAGCACATCGCAGTTGCTTCGGAAGACATCTATGCCTCGACCGACAAGATTGGGGATGCGGGCATCGACTTCATGCCTGCTCCTCCGGAGATCTACTACGACAAGTCTTATGACCGAGTACAGGGCCATGACGAGCCGCTGGACCGGATGAAGAAGCACGGCATCTTGATCGATGGCGAGGGTGTCGTCAAAGGCGGAATGACCCGCATTCTTTTGCAAATCTTCTCCAAGACTGTGATCGGGCCGATCTTCTTCGAGTTCATTCAGCGCAAGGGTGACGACGGCTTTGGCGAGGGCAACTTCAAGGCTCTGTTTGAATCGATCGAAGAAGATCAGATTCAGCGCGGTGTTCTGAAGGCGGAGGGTTGATCGATGAACGCTCCGACCAATGATTTCGTCGTGGCCAAAAGCCGCGCCAAGTACAACGAAGGTTATATGCCCGGTTTTGGCAACGACTTTGAAACCGAGGCCATTGAAGGCGCCCTACCCATCGGGCAGAATAGCCCTCAGCGCTGCCCTTATGGTCTTTATGCAGAGCAGCTTTCCGGCTCACCCTTTACCGCGCCGCGGATTTCGAATGAACGATCGTGGCTCTATCGAATGCGTCCAACCGTGCAGCATATTTCGGACATGGTCCGGTTCGAGCTGCCGCATTTCCGCTCTGCCCCAACTGCGGATGAAAGCGGTTTGCCGCTAGCGCCGATGCGGTGGGACCCGGCACCCATTCCGGAGGACGCAGGCACCTGGCTGGAAGGTATGCGCACCATCTTTACCGGCGGCGACGTCCTGACCCAGGTTGGCTATGCGATCCACACCTATGCGGTCACGACAAGCATGGAGACAGAGGTCTTCTACAATGCCGATGGCGAAATGCTGATCGTGCCGGAAGTGGGCGCACTGAGGTTCTTTACCGAGTTCGGGATCATCGACGTGGCCCCTGGCGAGATTGTCTGTATCCCGCGTGGTGTGAAGTACAAAGTGCTCCTAAACGGCGATGACAAGGCGCGCGGGTATATCTGCGAGAACTATGGCGCGGTCTTTACCGTACCCGAGCGCGGACCGATCGGTGCCAATTGCATGGCGAACCCACGCGACTTCCTGTCGCCGGTTGCAGCCTACGAGCGAAGAGATGGCGTGACGCACCGCGTCGTGGCCAAGTGGTGCGGGCAGTTCCATGCCTGCGAGATCAACCACTCGCCGCTGGACGTGGTGGCATGGCACGGCAACTACGCACCGTACAAGTACAACCTGCGGCACTATTCGCCCGTTGGTCCGATCCGCAACGATCACGCCGATCCGTCGATCTTCACCGTTCTGACTGCGCCGTCTGGCGAACCCGGAACTGCCAACATCGATTTCGTGATTTTCCCGCCGCGCTGGCTGGTGGCTGAAGACAGCTTCCGTCCGCCGTGGTATCACATGAACATCATGTCGGAGTTCATGGGGCTGATCGAAGGGGTCTATGACGCCAAGCCCGAGGGCTTTGTTCCAGGCGGCATGTCGTGTCACAACATGATGCTGCCACATGGCCCTGATGCGGATGCTTTCTATGCAGCGTCGCTGAAAGACCTTGAGCCTGAGAAGCTGGACAACACGATTGCTTTCATGTTCGAGACCCGATTCCCGCAACAGCTCACGAAATATGCTGCTGGTCTGGAGACGCTTCAAGTGAAGTATCCGGACGCGTGGAAACCGCTTCGGAACCATTTCGATCCCAAGCGACCCGTCTGGAACGGCGAGTAACCCAAACAAAATCAGGCGCGGCCCATTGGGCCGCGCGGTCAAAAAAAGACATGGGAAGGGAGGACGGCCATGGCCGCTCTGAACGATACACATGACCCAAAACGCCAAAGCTGGGTCAAAAGCGCCAATGCGCCAGACAGCGATTTTCCGATCCAAAACCTGCCTTATGGGGTCTTCTCGGAAGCAGACGGTTCGCGGCGCGTGGGTGTGGCCATCGGAGACAGCATTCTTGATCTGACCGCGCTGGAAGCGGAGGGAAAGCTGGCGCCCGGTGGTGACGAAAAGGTCTTCGACCAGGGTGTGCTAAACCCATTCATGGCATTGCCGCAAGCCATCTGGTCGGAAACGCGGGCGAAGATTGCCGGGCTTCTCGATGCGGACGGAGGCGACCAGAACCTCCCGCTTGTCGCACAATCTGCCGCCGAGCTGCATCTGCCATTCTTCGTCCGCTCATACACTGATTTCTACGCCTCAAAAGAACACGCCACGAATGTTGGCACGATGTTCCGCGATCCCAGCAACGCGTTAATGCCGAACTGGCTGCACATTCCGATCGGATATAATGGACGCGCATCGACTGTGGTTGTGTCAGGCACGGATATCCACCGCCCGAACGGCCAGCTCAAAGGCCCAAATGACGAGGGGCCCCGCTTCGGCCCTTGCCAAAGGCTGGACATCGAACTCGAACTCGGCGCTGTTGTTGGCACACCCAACAAGATGGGACAACCCGTCAACGCCTCAGAGGCCTATGACAATATTTTTGGCTATGTGTTGATGAACGATTGGTCGGCGCGGGACATCCAAGTCTGGGAATACCAGCCGCTCGGGCCCTTCCAGTCCAAGGCGTTCGCGACATCCATCAGCCCCTGGGTCGTCACCCGCGAGGCGCTTGAACCCTTCCGAGTGGCGGCACCAGAGCGTGCCAAGCCGCTGCTGCCGTATCTGTCGGAAGCGACGCCGAACAATTTCGACATTCAGATGGAAGTTGGTTTGACGCCTGAAGGTGGAGAACCCAGCACAATCAGCCGGACGAACTACAAGTACATGTATTATTCGTCGGCCCTTCAACTCGTGCACCATGCCTCGTCGGGCTGCGCTATGGAAACGGGGGATCTGCTTGGCTCCGGCACCATTTCCGGGCCGACGCGGGACAGTTTCGGCTCGATGCTGGAATTGACATGGAACGGTCGTGACCCCCTTGATGTCGCTGACGGCACCCGCACCTTCCTCGAAGATGGCGACACAATCGACATCGCCGGCTGGTGTGAAGGCGACTACCGGATCGGGTTCGGCAACTGCGCCGGAAAGATCCTTCCCGCTGTCGATTTCGGGGGCTGACATGTCGGACGCGTGGAAATCCTACAGGGGTGCCCCAGAGCCTGGTATCGAGGTCTGTGCCGTCGCTGACATTCCTGATGGCGATACGCTCTGCCTTGAACTTGAAGGGTATCCAATCCTGCTGGTGCGGCGGCACGACGAGGTGAAGGCCTATGTCAACGCCTGTCCGCATCAATACCTGCCGCTCGACCACAAGGGTGATCGTCTAATTTCGGCCGACAAGTCAACCTTGCGCTGCACCAACCATTCGGCAGGTTTTTCCGTCGAAACGGGCGAAGGCATAGAGGGTTTAGGTATCGGAGAGCGCCTTGACCCGATACCGGTTCAGGAAGTGCATGGCAAAATCGTAATTGGAATGGCAACGTGAGCAGGGTGGTTCTGCACGACTATTGGCGCTCGTCTGCCTCTTATCGTGTACGCATTGCCCTGAACCTTTTGGGGATCAAATACGAGTCCAAGACTGTGGACCTCCTTGCGGGCGAGCAACGATCCCCGGATCATCTTGAAACGAACCCACAGGGCCTGGTCCCGGTTCTGGAGATTGATGGTCAGATCCTCATCCAATCGCTTTCAATAATCGAATACCTGCATGGCACTAGGGCCGGTTCCCGGTTATTGCCAGAAAAAGAAATCGACGCCCAAAAGGTCCGAGCGCTCTCCTATGCAATCGCGATGGAGATTCATCCCGTTTGTAACTTTCGCGTGGCTGCCTTTGCAGCTGCAAATTTCGATGAACCAGCCCGGGAAAAAAAGGATTGGATGAAGCATTTTATCAGCTCGGGATTGGCGGACGTTGAGGCCGTGTTGCAGCAGCTGCCACCCAGTACCTACTGCTTCGGAGAAGTTCCGACGTTGGCGGATTGCTGCCTTGTGCCACAATTGTACAACGCGAGAAGGTGGGAGGTAAATCTTGCTCCATTTCCGAGATTGATTGCTGTCTCGAGTGGTACTGAGAAACTGGAGGCATTTAGGTTGGCGCATCCCGAAGTCGTCAAACATTCGGCTTAAGTTGGGTGGCCGCGTAAGTCGAGCAGTGAAGCTCTCTCGTGAGCTCAGGCCAAGAAGAAGCGGAGCAAATCGCGAAGTGCTCTGTGACTAGGCTCAAGGCGCACGCCAATAGAAGTAGCGAGATAGGTTAGATGAAAAAAGCGATAAAAGCAGAGACTGCGGCCGAGATGATCAAGGATGGATCCACCGTAATGATTGGTGGATTCATGGGTGTTGGAACGCCCACTAGGGTTATCGAAGCGATTGTCGCGCGCGGTACGAAGGGGCTGACTATTATTGCCAATGATACAGCAATGCCAGACGTTGGCATCGGCAAACTAATTGCCGGAAAGGCTGTCAGGAAGGTCGTCGCCAGTCATATTGGATTGAATCCACAAACACAGGAAATGATGATGTCCGGGGAGATCGAAGTTGAACTCATCCCACAAGGCACGCTGGTTGAGCAGATACGCGCGGCTGGAGTTGGACTGGGAGGAATTCTTACGCCAACTGGATTGGGGACTGCTGTCGCCGAGGGGAAGGAGATCGCGACCGTTGATGGACAAGAGTATTTGTTAGAGCGGGCCATAGCTGCCGATTTTGCTCTAATTTCAGCCAAAAACTGCGACTATGTTGGCAACCTTGAGTACTCACTGACAGCGCACAATTTTAATCCCGTAATGGCGATGGCTGGTAAGACTGTAATTGCCGAACCGGAGCATATATTGCCCGTCGGCGCAATCCCGCCAGACAACGTCAAAACACCGGGGATTCTAGTGGACTACATACTTGAAAGGCCTCGCAAATGACAAGCCCGACCAATCCCAAAGACATTATCGCGAGGCGCGTCGCACAAGAGGTCAAACCTGGAATGCTTGTTAACCTGGGAATTGGCTTGCCGAGTATGGTTGCGAACCACCTACCTTCTGATGCAGGTGTATTCTTTCAAGCCGAAAACGGTGTCATTGGACTTGGTGCTCGTCCACCCGAAGGCATGGAGGACGAAAACTTGACGGACGCCGGCGGCGGCTTTGTGTCTGCTGTGCCGGGAGCGGCGTCGATCGACAGTGCTATGAGTTTTGGAATTATTCGTGGTGGCCATCTGGACATGACTGTTCTGGGTGGTTTGCAGGTGGATACCTTGGGGCGTCTAGCTAACTGGATGGTTCCGGGCAAACTTGTACCGGGCATGGGTGGCGCGATGGATCTGGTCACAGGAGCGCGCCGCGTTGTCGTTGCAATGCAGCACTCCGCAAAAGGAAAATCAAAAATTGTATCTGAATGCGACTTGCCCCTAACATCAACTCGGCCAGTTGATTTGCTTGTTACGGAGCTAGCGGTTTTTGCACCAACAAGGGATGGCTTAGTGCTCAAGGAATTTGCGCCGGGTGTAGCCATTGAGAAAATAAAGCAATGCACTGAGGCTACGTTTTCCGTTGCTTCGGACGTGGGTGTCATGAAATTGTCAGCCTGGTCTCCGTCCTCGGTTGACGCTGAATGACAAAGCTCGAACGGGCGGATTGGGATTTTGGGCTAGTTCACAATCCGTCAGCCTTTGGGTTTTGGGACGCGGGTCACCCATCAGGCGCTTGCCTTTGCCCGTGCCGATGCGCGGATCAACTCGGTCACATTTCTATTGCCACCTACGCGAACCAAGTTTAGGGCCTTGGCCCGCATGGGTGCGGTATCTGAGGGCGACGTCACTTTGGACGGCACGCAATTCCGCAAGTACCGACTCGCCGCGGACAACCCCAAGTGACCTCTCACAGATCGATCACCACATGCGGTGTTCCATCGGACCTACGCTCTTTCGAATGGCCCTGCGGTCCGACTTCAGCACGGATTTGCTTGCGCAGGTTTGAAAAGCTCTCAAACTGCACGACGTCCACCGCTTCGTCGAGATCTAGCACGAGGCGATACCATCCGGGGCGCAATGGCTCAGAGGACAGAATCGTTGCCTTAAAGGCTTGGCCCAGATAACGACCGGTCAGGCGCTCCCCGCTGATCCAGCCGTTGGGGCGATGCGCCTCAATTGCCGCGCGAAACCCGTTCCAGTCCCGAAAGCCATGGTCGTGAGCGATCCGTTCCAGGGCCTGGGAGTGACCGAGCGCACGCCCTTCTGCGACCAGCCGTTCCCGCAACGTCATAGCGAGTTTTTTTGCCTCTGAAAGGGTTGGAAGGTCGCGGGTCATAGCAAGCTCTCCTTTCGCGTTTGAAACAGGCCCCAGCTGAGCGCGCGTCGCCGCGCCAATTGCATCAGTACAAATATTGTCAGCATCAGTAGCAAAATCTCCGCGGCAGGGGCCGCCAGCCAGATCCCAACCTCACCCAGTTGCTGCGCTAATACAAATGTCAGTGGGATCGCGAAGAGATAAGGTTTGGACAAACCGAGCATCGCTGCTCGGCTCGCGTCACCGATGGCTTGAAAATGCATCGCAACCATCATCAGGGGACCCGCCAGGAAAAACCCCGCAGACAGGATCGGGAGAATGCGGGCAACCTCAGAGACAACCGTGTCATCCGCGACAAAGGCGGACCCAATCTCAGCCGCGAGCAAGCTCATGCCAAGCTGCAGGACAACGCAATAGATAAAAGACACGACGACGGCTATGCGCAGGCTCGCATCGCTTCGATGGAAAGTGCCCGCCCCGTAGTTCTGGCCGGTGATGGTCTGCATCGCGTGGGCAAGACCCAAGAGCGGCAAGAAGGCGAACGTGATCAGGCGCGTAATGATGCCGTATGCAGAGACGGTCGCATCAAATCTCGGGGCCTCGACCCATTGGAGTGCTGCCAAGATTGCGGCGGATCCTAACGCTAAACCAATGAAATTCAGGCTCTGCGGCGCGCCAAGCGCAAAGATGCGTCCCCACCCCGTAAAGACCGAATGCCGCCAGAGCGCAGTGGGTCGCAGCGCAGTCTCGCCAAACACTCGGAACACCAGGATGATCGCAAGGGCCAAGACCTGTGATAGCGCTGTGCCATAGGCCGACCCGGCAACGCCCATGTCAAACAACCCGATCAACATATAGTTAAAACCCATATTCGACAGCGAAACGAGAAGGCTCAAAGCCGCCATAAGCATGACCAGTCCTTCGTTGCGAAGCGCGTCAGAGTTGATTGACAGGATGAACATCATCGGTGCGGCCAGCACTGTAATGCGCAGGTAAACGAGCCCAAGGTCAGCGAGATGCGTGGATCCCCCTGCAACAAGCAGGGCCAGAGGTTCGCCCAATGCAAAAAAGAGCAATGTAAGCGTCAGGCCCAAAGTCACCGCAAGACCATGGGTGCCTGCGAAAATTGCCCGCGCGTCATGCACGCGCCCGGCGCCTAGATGACGTGCAAGGATGCTCGACATGCCCGATGATACAAGCGTCGCAAGCGCCACGACCAACATGTAAAGTGGGAACATCAACGTGACGGCTGCAAGCGCATCTGGTCCCGCAAAGTATCCAAGAAAAAGGGCATCGGCCACGGCCAAGAGACCGTTCATGCCCATCACAAAGATAATCGGTAGCGCGGTTTTTGCGTAGATCGGGCCGAGCGGGCCCTTCAAGTAGGTGTCGGATTGGTACGACATGACCCCGTGTTCCTTCTGGCTGACGTTACGCAAGATTTGGAAGGGGCCCGCATTACCATCCGCGCGACATGTGCCTGGGATGACGAAGATCGTGTCTGATACAGAACTTCACCAAGACGTAAGTCAGCGAGCGGCAGGCGTCTGTAGCCATGCCGTCAGTTACGAACTGGCAGCGTAGTCGTCAAGCCCCTTCTGAACGATTCAGTACACTTAATGGCGTAGAAGCTCATGACACGAGCCACAGCGCATCAGGTTTGATTTCGACGCGCGATTATCGTCGCCGCGGGGCCTGCGGACGGCAGGATACGCACGTCGCAGCTCATCGCATCGCGTAGACATGTACCAACCCAGTCGCTGCTGAGAAACCGGCCCGTCTGACGATACACAATTCGCTTTTGCATCACCCAGTCCAGGATGTTTCGCTGCGGTTTCTCGGCACAGAACGTCAAACAGAGTAACCCTCCGGGTCGCAACACACGGCATAATTCTTCCAAGGCAGTGTTTGGTTCGGGCACAGCTTCGATCGCCCATGCACAGGTCACGATGTCGAAGCACGCATCGGTAAATGGCAAAGCTTCAAGCCGGCCGCGGCTCGTCTCCACTGGGAGGTCGGCGCAGTGTGCGAGCATGGCTTCTGACGGATCCAACAAGGTGATCTGTCTGGGCATGACGCCTTCAGCCAAAAGGCGGCGCGCAAATCGGCCGGTTCCGCAACCCGCGTCGAGGAGTTGCGACCTCTTCGCCAATTCGACTCTAACGGCGGCCTCAAGGGCAGCTTGTGCCTCGCCTCCGGATAGCCGCAACCAGCGTTGATGGAGCTGGTCGTAGACAGGAGCCAACCTGTCGTAGAGCCCGATAGCACCTCTGTCAGAGTTTGCGAGATAGGTCATAGTTCTATCGCCTCGTTGCCATGAACTTGCCGCGGACAACCTGTTGGAGCGCCCCGCCCCAGGCGATTTTGACGATGCCGGCAATACCCAGGAATTGCAGAACCAGATGAAATACGTCGTCCAGATCCATTGGGGCAGGGGGGATCATTGTGACCGTGGTGATGACGACACCGACAAAGGTCAGCGGCCGCAGAAACCGCCTCTCCAAAATAAGTGAGAGCGGGATCATCGAAATCGGAACCGAGACAACGACCCCGCCAAACAGCATGAGTTCAGACGTGATTTCCATCCCGTTGAAGTGTCCCGTCATGATGGTTTCGATGAAGCCGGGCATCACGAACTGATGGAGGTCCCGAAATATGATGTTGAGCAGGATGAACAGCCACAGGGCCGCCAGCATGAGATGCGGGTCCACTTTGCGCATAATAAAGTCCGTTCGTTTGCAGATCGGGGAGTAGACACCTTGTAACTAGGCGCGCGGTGTCAAACTGGGCTGGGATAAGGCTGCTGGGTCGCGGTAGATTGCACAGCAAACCGCGTCCATCCGAACCAGACGATAGCCGCCAACGTCGACATGACGATAACCAAGAAGAACACATCATCAGGATCAATAGGCGGAGTGAAGAGCACGAGCGCGGTCGTGAACGCCGCAGCAAAGCAATTCACGTTCCGCAGTGCACGGCGCGGCAGTACATGCGGCAAAAGCACCATCAGGATCAAGACCTCGACGGCAAAACCTCCGTAGAGCAACAGCTTATCGGTGATTTGCTGGCCAAACATCTCGCCGGCCATGACCCATTCCATGTAGCCGGGTGAAAGAAACTGATGAATGTCGCGGAAGATGATGTTCATCAGCAGGAAAACCCACAGCACTGACAAAACGGTGCGAGGGTTCTGCGGTCGGGATTTTGCACTCATGCTCGGAATCTCTCTCGTTGATGTAAGGCTTAGGCTGGTCGCCGTGCCACAATGAAGGGGTTCAATTTGCCTTTTCCGAAATACCGGTGCTCCACTAGGTCGAACCCTGCGCGTTTGAGCGCGCCGCTGAGTCCGGTCCTGCTGAGCGGAGTAACAGGCGGGGCCAGACCAATCGCACCGAGGGCGAGAACGAACAGGCGGAGGACTATGGAAGCATCGCCCAGGCAGACTGTTTTCGACAGAAAATGCCCGCCGGGTTTGAGCTGAGCGTAAACAGAATCCAAGACCGCGGGCAAGTCTTCCACGAGGTGGAGCAGGCTGAAGCTCAGGATGGCGTCAAAGGGCGCCTCGTAGAGCGTCTCGCTCGCATCCGCCTGGACAAATTTAGCGTTCATGACGCCAGTGGCGCTCCGCTTGTCCTCGGCGATTGCGATCATTCCGCCTGAGATATCGGTCGCGACGAACTCAGCCACCGCGGGAGCAAGATGAAGGGCTGTGCTGCCCGTACCGCAGCCGATTTCCAGCACCCGATCCTCGGCACTCAAGAGCGCTCGAACGGAGTCTAGTTTCTGGTGGTAGGCTGCCTTATCCTTTACCGGCTTGGCCGCATATTTTGGAGCGATCCGATCCCAGAAGGATGCGGTACCGGGATTTGATGTGTCGCTTTGCATAGTGCTTCTCCGTGTTGGATGCTGAGATAGCTGTGCATCGAGAAACAGTGGATTGCCGAAATTCCTACACCTGCTATACGCCCATGCATGAACTGGGATGCGATCTCTTTTGACTGGAACCAGGTCCGGGCCTTCCTCGCGACTGCTGAGGAAGGATCGTTCAGCGGTGCAGCGCGCGCCCTGAAGACGACTCAGCCGACCATCGGTCGACAGGTATCTGACTTGGAAGCCAAGCCTGGCGTCACGCTAGTGGAGCGCAGCGTGCGCGGGCCGACGCTTACTGAGACTGGGCGTGAACTGCTCGATCAAGTGCGCGGCATGGGGGACATGGCCACGCTGATTTCTATCGTGGCCACCGGCAAATCGCAGGAGGTAACAGGTGAAGTCACCGTGACTGCGACGGACTTGTTGTCTGCTTCAATACTGCCGGGCCTCTTGTCCCCGCTACGCGAGGCGGCACCCGGTGTTCGTGTCCGCATCGTTGCGTCAAGCGACGTGCAGAACCTCACACAACGAGAGGCGGATATCGCGATCCGTCATATCCGGCCCGAGCAACCCGATCTGATCGCGCGGCATGTAGGGGATTTCCGCGCCAACCTTTACGCGGCAACCGCGTATCTTGACCGCGCGGGTCGCCCAAAGACTGCCCATGACATCGCGGCCCATGACTTTGTCGGCAACGCAGATCCCGAGCGGCTTATGGCCCCGCTCCACAACATGGGCGTTCCTGTCCGGGCGGATCGTTTCGTGATGTCGAGTGAAAGCGGTGTCGTCGCTTGGGAGCTCGTGAAGGCCGGCTACGGCGTTTCGATGCAGCCCGAAGTGCTGGGCGATGCCGAGCCGGGCGTCGAGAAAGTCCTTTCAGAGTTTCCCTCACTGGAGTTTCCGATTTGGTTGGTGACCCACAGGGAACTGCAAACCAGCCGTCGCATTCGCATCGTGTTTGACTTGTTAGCGCGAGGATTGGCTAAAGCAGGGCGCGGCGTCGCAACTTAGGACCAAGCGGGCTCGCGGTCATAGCAAGACGTGCCAAATGATTGCTTTCTCCGCTCCGATATTTCAGATGCGACGGAGCGCGAAAGTCGCATGCGGCCTTGATGCGGCCGCTTGAAAGGTCGTACAGCACCTATGCATCCAATGTCCGTTCGATCAGTGCAGCAGCAGTCATGGGCCCGGTTTCGCGCGCCATACAATTGGCAGCGGCACCGGCCGCCTCGTGAAAACTGTCATCTTCAAGTTTCTGTAACGCACTGGCCATCGTTTCGACGGTCATAGACTTCACTGGCACCGGGTTTGGTCCGGCCCCGATTGCCGCAACACGTCGCCCCCAGAACGGCTGATCCCCAAAGTACGGGCAGATTAGGCTCGGGCGCCCATTGCGCAACCCGCTGTGGGTTGTGCCCGCACCCCCGTGATGAACAACGGCACGGCAGCGAGGAAAGAGCCAATCATGTGGCGCCTGTTCAAGGAAAAGGATGGAGTCCATGTTTTCCCGTGCTTCAAGTCCACCCCAGCCAACCGAAAGGATTGCGCGCTGACCAGTTTGTTTGAGAGCCGCCAAAATAATGTTGGTGATTTGAGAGCCATTCTGTGCCGGCGTACTGCCGAAACCAACATATAGCGGCGGAAGTCCAGCATTGAGAAAAGATTCTAGATTTACCGGCGGCGACCAGGTTTGGAGAGAAGGGTCATGCCAGTCGCCCGTCACGTGATCCTGTACGCCCCAATCTGCGGGTTTGGGCACAAGACACGCGCTGTGCGCATAAAGCCGCGGTGGCGTGTCGCCGTCCGGGTGATACCCGGCCAAAACGTCCAGGTCAGGGGTGCGGGGCACATCCGTGTGCCGGGGAAACCATCCTTTCAATAGGGCGTTATGACCAAACCGCATCAGACGGATCATCGCCCTACCGAAAAGCCGATTGCTGCGCGGCCCGACGCCTTGGATTCCCAAAAGGGGGTTTTGGAACTCTCGCGTAGGTTGGAATGCGGGCTGCAGGAAGCTTGGGATCGCGACGATGCCAAGCGCACGGGCTAGATAGGGCGCGATGAAGGATTTGGGATGATAGATGATGGCGTCAGGGCCGATGTCCTGCGCGATATCCCACATCTCATCCAGTTGCTGTAGCATCATGGCGCGGCTGGCCCGGAACGCCTGGATCTTGGCCCGGACCCCATGCATAGCCGCCTGCATACCCGGGTCTTGCAGCAGCGCTTCCATGTCGATGGACAGGGGTCGGTAGGCAACCTTGTCCGGAATGATGTCCGAAAAACCCTGACCGGTCGACAGGGTTACGGCATGTCCACGTCGGACCAACTCGCTGGCTAACGCGCAGTAGGGCTGCACGTCGCCCCGGCTGCCGAGGGTCAAGATCAAGACCTTTGCGATTTGTTCTGCCTTTCTCTGATTGCGTAGACCACGCGTATTGTTGCAAATGCTGTGGGTTATCAGATCAGCTTAGTTTGCGTGTACCTCTATCCCAAAAGACGCGGAACAGAGAGTGTAATCCAAGGGATCGAGACAAGGACCACAACCCGAACGAAGTCGGAGGCCATAAAGGGAATTACGCCTTTGAACGTTTCGCGTATCGGAATACGATCGGCCATTTGGTTGATAATGAACACGTTCATTCCCACAGGAGGCGTGATCAGACCCATCTCGACCACAATCAGTGCTATAATGCCAAACCAGACCTTCATCTCAGTCTCGCTCAAACCAAAATCCATACCCGACAAGATCGGCCAAAAAATCGGGATTGTCAGAAGGATCATCGACAGGCTATCCATTACACAGCCCATCAGGATGAACAGTACAAGCATCAATGCCAGCACCGTGTAGGGACTAAGGCCAGAATTGGCAAACCAATCAGCCAGCATGAATGTCACCTGCGTCAGGGCGAGAAAGCCATTCAGCATCTCAGCACCGAGAAGGATCATAAAGATCGCGGCGGTGGTGCCTATAGTTCCAAGCACTGCTTCCTTCAGGTCACCCCAACTCAGCGATCCTCGCACCCAAGCGAACACACCGGTCAGAAAGGCTCCGACGGCCGCCGCTTCAGTCGGCGTGAAGATGCCGAAATAGATTCCACCGATCACAAGGCAAAAGATGAACAGGACCGGCCACACGGCGCGCAACGCGGCAAAGCGCTTCGCATATGGCATCCGGGGTGCAGCTGGCCCTGCTTTGGGGTAGATGCGGACATAGATGGATACCGCGATGATATAGCCTAAAGCTGCTAGGATGCCCGGCAAAAAGGCGGCTTGGAACATAGTCACAATGTTCACTTCGACGATGATCGCATAGATCACGAGGATGATCGACGGTGGGATCAAGATACCCAACGTACCGCCAGCGGCCAGTGATCCAGTCGCCAAGGCGCCATTGTAGTTGTAGCGTTTCAGCTCGGGCAAAGCGACTTTGCCCATGGTGGCAGCCGTAGCCAATGATGACCCGCAAATCGCGCCGAACCCTGCGCATCCTGCGATGGCCGCCATGGCAAGCCCCCCTCGACGATGACCTGTCCAAGCCCGAGCGGCTGTAAAGAGCTCTTGGCTCAGGCCCGCCTTGGTTGCCAATTGCCCCATCAAAATAAACAGGGGGACGACGGACAGATCATAGGTGGTGAAACGCCAATAAGCCTGCGCGTTCATCATATTCAGCAGCGCGTCTGCGTTGGTATAGGAAATGAAACCCACCCCGCCCACCAATGCCATGGCCAAAGCGATCGGAACGCGTAAACCGATCATCATAAAGAGAAATCCAAACCCGATTGCAGCGACGGTCGCTCCACTCATCGCAGAGCCCTCCGAAAATGCTGTAGCGCGGTCTGCAAGCAGACAAACACCGTCAGAAAGGTTGAGACGATGATGATCGGGAAGGTCGACCAAAGAGGGATCTGAAGTATCATCGTATTGTCACGTCCTGAGATCATGTCCTGGAACCCGTGATATAGCCGCCAAGTCAATACCAGCATGAAAAACCCAAAAAGAAACGAGGCCAAGGCATCTAAAGCCGCGCGGCCGCGTGGGGGTATCCCTTCAGTGGCAATGTCGACAATCACATGAGCGCCGACGAGCTGCGCGTATGGTAGCGCCATAAACACGCCGAGCGACGTGCCAATTTCGATCAGTTCGAAATCCCCGGGCACTGGGGCGGAAATCAGCCAGCGCGACAGAATGCTGACGACTGTGACGAGCGTCAACCCGATAAAAACCAAGCCGCCGGCCAGACCCCAAAAAGTGGCGATGTTGCCAAGGAAAGATGAATTATCCGGCAGCGGCACTGCCGGATCAACACGGTCTGGGCGTGCCATGCCTAGTTCAAGGCTTCGTTGGCAGCGATTGCGGCTTGCGCCTTTGCGATCAGCTCAACCGGATCAAAACCTGCCTCCGCAGCCTGTTCCACCCAACGGGCTTCAACGCTTTCCATCAGTTCATTGAAAGCTTTGGAGTCCTCCTCAGACAGGAGGATAACCTCATTGCCGTGGTCTATTGCTTCCTGCATCCCAGGTCCTTCGCCTGCGATGAATTGTTCTGCAGCCATGGTCGAGCTCGCGCGCCCACTGTTGGCGTCTATGGCTGCCTTACCATTGGCGCCCAGGGCGTCGTAGGTGTCGGGGTTCATCAGGGTAAAGATCACCGCGGTACCGAACCGGTCTTCGTCGGCCAGCAAGGTGTGGTATTGCGCCAGTTCATGCACCTTTAGCGCGGCTGCGATTTCCCATGGGATCGCTGCGCAATCGATCACGCCTTTGGAAAGGGCCTCAGGGATCGCAGGCACGGGCATCCCAACGGGTGTGGCGCCTAGGGCCTCCAGCATGAAGCCTCCAGTCCGCGAAGGAGTTCGGATCTTCAGGCCTTCGAAGTCAGCAAGAGTACGGATTGCCTTGTCTTTGCAGTGCATCAAATTGCCCGCGTGAACAATCTGCAGCACGGGCTTGACCCCGTTGCGGGAATAATCGTCCGCAAGTGCGGTCTCGGTCATGTCGGCGATAGCCAGCGAGGTGGACATCGGGTCCCCATTGTAAACGCTGGGCAATTCAAAAACTTCCAACCGTGGGAAACGGCCTGGAGTGTAACCGGGTAGCACCCACCCAAAATCCACGATGCCTTTGCTCACTTGGTCAGAGATCTGTGGGGGTTTGCCGCCCAATTGCATTCTGGGGAAAAGGGTGATTTTGACTTCTCCGCTCGAGGCTTCTTCGACCGATTGTGCCCATGGCACCATGACCTTGGCCGTCGGCATGGCTTGCGGTGTCAGGAAATGGTGAAACTTGAGGTCCGCGGCAGATGCCGAAATGGTCGAGGCAGTAACCAAAGTGATAGCTGCCGTCCATTTGGTGAAGTGATTGAGCATTTGATCCTCCCGTCAATAGCTCAGGAGGCCAGCGTTGTTGGCAGGCCCTTTTGCCAAGACGAGATTAAAGGAGGTTTCTCGCGGGGTGTATGTTGGTCCTAGTTTCGCACGACGTAAGAAATGGTTTCACCAGTCGCTATGCGCGATTCGCCAACCATAGCGGCCTTCTTGCGCGGCTTGTCCGACCAAATCCACGAAAGATTCACGGACAACTGCCACTGCCCGGGACATCGATTCGACCCGTGGTGTCGCCAAGCCCAAAGTGCGCTTAAAGGCGGGCAGATCGACCCGAAGTGCCTGAACGTGGCCCAAGGTAAATTCGTCATAGAACAAAGCGCGCGGGGCCAAAGCACAATGCGTACCCTGCATCACAAATTCCCGGCGGATATTGACGGCTTGAACCTCGACAGTGTTTTTTTGTCCGACGGTGGTACCATTTAGCACGCTTTCCAGCGTTGTGCGCGTGAGTTGGCCTCGTTCGTCCAGGATCAAAGGTAATTGTGCAAGCTCCGCTGGGGCAACTGGCTCCTCAAGACCTTCCAGCAGGTTGGGTGCGCCAATCAGGCAGATTTCTTCAATAAATAAAGGCACACTCTCTAAGTGAGGCGTGTCGATTTTGCTATGCACTATTGAGACATCCAGCTCTTGATCGCGCAAACGGCGTTCCAGGTGGTCGGCGTAGCCTTGCACTAAATGGAGTTGCAACTCAGGATATCTGTCGGAGCAGTGCTCTAACAGGAGAGGAACCAAAACGCGCCCCAGAGCGGGCGTGACCCCAAGCCGAACCCGTCCAACAGGGTTTGAGGAAAAGGCCGCCATATCATCGCGAGTATGCTGGAACTTTTCCACGATCTCTCTGGCATGACCCACCAGTCGTGCTCCCGCCGCTGAAGTCCTCACGCCTCTTGAGTGACGCTCGAACAGTTGTAGACCCAACTCATCCTCAAGTTTACGCACTTGCTGACCCAATGCGGGGTGCGTGACATTCAAAGCTTCTGACGCAGCAGAGAAACTATTGTGCTCCACCACTGAAAGAAAATACTTCAACTGCCTTAGGTCCATGCAAATATCCATGGCAGACCTGAAGAGGCCTTTCAAGGTCGGAATCAAAGCGCAGCTACCAGCAGAGACAGATAATCTGAGGCCTGAGCGGGGCGCGGATTTGTCGCCGAAAGGTGATCCTTGGCCGCTTTTTCTGCGATCTCAGGCAAAACCGAACCTAAGACTCCCATATCGCTTAATTTGGTGGGAAGGCCGACGCTCATCAGCATTTCGTGCACCCAAATATCGGTTGGTTTTTCCTCGGGTATCTCTGCAGCCCGCCTGATCTGAGCGATTTCCGCCGCGGCGTGATCTTGATTGAACCGGAGGATATGCGGCAATAGCACTCCGACGAGCGCTCCGTGGTGCAACTTGAGTTCGCCCAGAGGCGTCGCCATTGCGTGGGCTCCGCCAAGGGCCTTTTGCAGGCACATCCCACCTTCAAGCGCTCCCATCATCATTTCCCAGCGGGCCTGGCGGTTTGATCCCTCTTGCACTGCAACTGGCAACCACTTTGCAGTGCGGGCTACGCAGTCCAGCGCGATGGCGCCAGCGGGAGGGTTCACCCAAGGGCTCATAGTAGTTTCTATACCATGGCTAAGTGCATCAATCCCCGTGGCAGCCGTCAGCCGCGGCGGCAGGGACAAAGAGAGTTCCGGGTCACAAATAACTGTATCAGCGACTAAATTCAAGTTCACCGCGATCGATTTTGTTCCGTCGAGTAGAGACATTACACAGGCGCGTCCCACTTCGGCGCCGGTGCCTGCCGTTGTAGGAATCGCTATTTGCGGAGACACCTTGCCTATGGCCTCCGAGCCACCGACCTTTACGTCATAATCCGCCAACTTCCCGCCATGGGATGTTAGCAAAGCCACAGCTTTGGACAGATCAATCGGGGACCCGCCACCGAGCGCGATCAAACCATCGCATCCATGTTCGGCCCAGAGGTCAAGACAGGCATTCAAAGACTGCTCGGTCGGGTTTTCTGTCGTATCATCGTAAACAATCGGATCATGGGGTTTGGCCGCATCGAGAGCCTTTTGAAGGAGGCCCGCAGCCGCGACCCCTGTGTCCGTCACTAGCATTGGGCGGGAAATACCAAGTCGAGTGATTTCTTCGCTAAGGGTCTGAATCGCTCCGAACTCAAACTGAATCCGTGCCAGGTATTGTATCAACGGCATCAGCCTGCTCCTTCGAAAAATATGTGCTTTGACTCAGGGAAATCGGGCATCGCTTCTATCCCATGCAATCGCCCGATCCCGCTTTCGCGGTAGCCGCCGGATTCGACCTCGGACAAGACGCGATTGTGGCAGTTGTTCCTGACCGTCCCGGACCGCAGTGCTCGAGACCCCCGCATACCCAGATCCATGTTTTGTTTGTAGACCGACGCTGCCAACCATAACTTTGTCGTATTGGCCTTGGCCAAAGCGCCTGACTCTGATGTGAACTGCTCAAGCGAAATAATCGGGCCAAAGAGCTCCTCTTGCACCAGGTCATGGTTCGCGTCGTCGGTCTCGAACGCGTGGGCGAGACAAAGTTTTCGGAAGCCAACGAGGCGTCCCCGACATCGCCTTTTGTGACGACAACCGCCCCGTCGCTGGCGCGATCTATCAAAAACAAAATGCACGACCGGCTTGCCTTGTCGATCAGTGGGCCCAGGCCTACGCCGCTTGCTGGCGGGTCACCCACTACGACGCTCGAAAATGCGCTTTGGAGCCCTCCCTTGGCCTGGTTATAGGCTTGACCGTGAATGAGAATGCGGCTGATGCAAATGCACATCTGTTTTTTGAAGGCTAGAGCACGCTGCACAGTCTCGTGGACGGCACGCGATAGATCGGCCTCCGGGAACACAAAGGCAGGAGCCTTACCGCGTAGTTCCCGCGAGACGTGACTGATTGATTCTGCCGCCTTTGCCATGATGTTTTTCTCGTTCTTGGAAAATCCGGTAAATGAGATCACGTCGATTTTCCGATGGGTCGAAAGGATGTGACCGACCTCGGTCACAAACTTGTTGACGGAGTTCACGATCTCCTTGGGCAGGGATGTCGAGGCGTCAAAGCACTCTATTACAACAGCGTTGGTCAGTGGCATTTGCGGGGCTGGTTTGATCACAACCGAACAACCGGCCGCAAACGCGGGAGCAACCGAACGGACCAAAAGCTTCACTGGCGCATTCCAGGGTGCGATGACAGACACGACACCGACCGGTTCGCGGGTTGTAAGGCTGAGCTTGCCTTGGCCGCTTTCAAAAGTGCGGCCAAAGTCAATACATGCTACCCCTGCATAGTAATGGGCTTCGCCAAAACATTTGGCGACCTCATCCATGGCTTGCGACAAAACCCTGCCCGGTTCCTTGGTGAGAATTTCCGCCGACTCGGTCGTACATGCCTCAAGGGTCGCCGCAAGTTCCATCAGCGTCTGAGCGCTTATCTGGGGCTCAAAGGCCCAATTGGTTTCCTCGAGACCAACGCGAGCGGCGTGAACGGCCCTTTTGTCCAACGCCGCCGATCCATCGGAAGCGATCCCGATTGCTGACCCATACGATGGGTCGAGCACGTCGATCATTCCTGTCCCGCTTTCTCCTAGACCGTCCCCTGAGATGTAGTGGCGTCCCTTAAACGCAAACATACAGCTCCTCCCATTAGACTTCTTCGTTGCTGATACAGCTTAAGACTGTCAAGAAGCGTGACAATTCAAACGATCCTTCACCAGACGGAAGTGTTTCTTTCGCCGGGGATAAATTGCTAGGGTCAGGACTTCGGTAACGGGGTCGTTTCAGTCAAGCGGTTTTGGGTATAACAATTGATCCGCCGGAGCGGCTACCTCGGTATTGTTAGTGTCCGTTCCGCCTTCTCTCGCGGCTTTCGGCTGAGATCCTTCGGGTACTTGCTTCGGTTCGTGGTCAGCGCGATGGCTGCCAACATGATGCTGGTTCGATGTAATTCCGATGTGCCCATCTCATAGGCGTGCTTGGCAAAGAACAGCGACAGTCCTGACCACGGCATCATCGGAACCACGTCCCTGGGGGACCTCGAAAGCCCGCGCTCAAGCAGGCAACGGGTAAGGCAACGACAAGGTCACGTCATTTTTGGTGCCTCATCGGGCTGGAACTCGGTGCCGTCGACCCAAATCCGATGAAGTATGACAGCGATGCGGCGTGCGAGTGCGACCATCGCAATTTTGCGACCTCGCCGCTGCGCGAGCTGGGCTCCCCACGTTCTCAGCCAAGTCGAACGGCCACGGTTCATCATGACGGTTGCGGCTTGGCACAACGCCCGCCTCAGATTCACGTCACCAGCTTTGGTGATACCGCCTGACACGTCCCGTTCACCGGACTGATTGCGTGAAGGTGTCAAACCAACCCAGGGACCAACTCTCTTTGACGACCGAAAGCGAGCCGGATCATCGACCGCAGCACGGAATGTCAGCGCTACTACTGCACCGATCCCAGGCATCGACATAAGGCGTAGGCATACTGGATCATCCCCGGCCAACTGGCGCACGCGCTTTTCGAGACCGGCCAGTTCTTGTCGCAGGGATGCTCGGGCCCGCAGCATTGGTACTGTCGCGGTTACAAGCATCGGATTGCCATCCGCCAATTCCCGAATACGCGGCTCAAATCTTCCGCGAGAGACTGCACCCACCTTCAGACCGAAGTTCCGCAACAGTCCACGCAGCGACATTTCCAATGCGAGCATACCCTGTTGAATGGCTTTCCGGGCGCCGAGAACAGTACGGACTTCCTGAGCCGATACCGACTTACAGTGAACCGGGCGGAACTAGCCGAGGTGAAGCAGCCGTGCAATCCCCTCGGCATCCCGCCGATCCGTCTTGATCGGCATCGCCTTCAGCGCTCCTTTCACCTGGCGCGTTTCCATGAGCACCGCATCAAGGCCAGCTTCGGTCAGCCCACGGTGCAGCCATTGCGACAGTGGCCCGGCCTCCAGGCCAATCGCAGGGATGCTGCCGTCAAGTTCATCGAACCAGCGCGCCAGAACTTCGGGTTCACTTTCAGTTTCTGCTTCTTTGATAATCTGGCCATGCTCGCTGATTACGCAGATCGCGGTCTTGGCAAGCGATACATCCAATCCAACAAACAACTTCATCCCGTCATCCTCCATATGGGTTCAATACGGGAATGGCGACAGCGCGGCACTGATCTGGCAAGTGGCAACGGTCGTGCGTGAAGCAAGCCCCGTTACAGCATCTCATTGATTTATTCAGGATTGCGTGTTTCAAGGTTCGAGGTACGAGCTGTGAACATGTCTGATCAATTTTTTCTGACCTACACCCAGATGGCGCGTTTGGAACCTGTCTTTCCAAAGGCTCACTGCAAGCCCAGGGTCGATGACCGACGACGACCTTCCTGTCGGCCATCGCACTCGCGGCTAACGTTCTTTTCTGGCTGTACATCAATGAGTCTGGAGGCTAAGAGCGTAACTTTTTTGCTTTAACCGATTTGTTGACCATTTTTAGTTCTTTGGATTTGAGATTGGCCAGTACTTTCGAATAGAAACCAACCAAGACAAAACGCGTTCGTCAGTACGATATGGTTCGCTCTCAGCGTCCACAGCGGAATTTGGTTTCGGATAGTAGTTTCCAAACTCATAGTTTGGGCAGGCTACTGCTAGCGCCAAGACTGAGAACACAACACAATCTCCGTTTTCAATCTGCGATACAAGTTAATACAGTCCCAACTAAACTATCAAAAAAGAGCAAAAGAGTCACAAAGGAAAGTAACGGGAATTTTTGTGTACGCAAAGTTGTTTCGAACCTTGCCAAACTACATTGGGAGAAACCGCGATGTTGACCTAGGCGCCCCATTTAAGCCTTGATGATGATACGAAAGGTTTGTTGAACTGGACGTGGGCGGCCTAGGGCAAAACGCGTCAGAACTGGAGTTCTTAAGCTACGTCATGCTGACAAATTGCGAATGCAGTGGTGGATTGGTTTGTAGGCATAGAGTGAGGGTGATTCACCTCTTCCGACATCAGGTATCGTGCAAAGTTGGCAGGAGTGGCTGACCGGGTTACAGCCCGTTTCGCTTTCAATGGGAAAAACCAAAGAAATTGATCCTAGAGTTGGTCAAGACGCACGGTACGAACTTGCATTGTGTCGCGGTCCGGAATGATTTTGAGCGGCCTTGGTCTGTTTCAAAAAAGCTAATTTGGTGCATGAAAAGTGCGCGTGGATGTCACGTTATAGCAGTGCGAATGAATCGCTCATCGTCAACCATTTGGCACAATTGGTTTCATAGACAAAACCTAGGTCAAGACTATCATGGCCAAAGCAATCACCTCATCGATCATACGCCCTTCGGCCGTTGGAGGTCAAAGGTCTTTGTGGGTGTACAGAGCGATGATCGATTTGACGTTACGGGGGTCACCGATAGAGTTACGAAAAGCGAGAAGTTTCGCCTTTAGGTCCAAATCCTGCTCGTGCCGTCTTTACTCAAGGGTGATGTTGTCATCTTCGACAATCTGTCCGGCCAATCGGTATCGGTCGTTTCAATACTCTACGCACTGTCAGCGCGTGGTTCTTATTGTCGCCGCCTAATATCTCCGATTTCAATCTAATAGTCATACCGTCTCTAAAGTTAAAGGCACTTAAGGAAGGAGGCTGAGCGGACCAGCAACACAGCTCTGGGTTTCCCATGGGCACGGCTGAAACCTCTTCTAAGACCACATATGCTACACATTCTTCATATTGGTGCGATATGAAGGCAATTGACCGTGGCTCGCACCAAAAGGCCGGAAGGTATACAGTGCATTGTCCGTTGTTCGACAGTGTGCTAGCGAGTTAAGGTGTCCTTTATTTTAAAAAAAGTAGAGCGCCGCAGCGCCGAAACTGAGGCGGCCGCGGTATTGCGGGATGCCATCACTTCTGGTTCGGTCGCACTGGGGTCCCGGTTGACCGAAGTGAATTTGGCCACGCAATTGGGTGTGTCCCGCACGACGGTGCGCAGTGTGTTAAATCAGCTGGTGCAAGAGGGGTTGGTGGTCCAAGTTCCTTACGTGGGTTGGTCGGTTATGACACTAAGCGTGAAAGACGTGTGGGAGCTGTACACCCTGCGTTCGAGCCTTGAGACCTTAGCGGCACGCATTGTGTCAAATCTTGTGGCGGCTGCAGATAGACAGGTGGACATTGAAACAACATTGACGGCAGGGCTTGATAAGCTTGAACAGGCATGTCGCAAGAACGATCCCGCAAGGATCGCTTATAAGGATATGGCATTGCATCGTTCCATCATTGATGCGTCGGGCCATTCCCGCCTGTCCAAACTGTATGATCAAATACAACATCAGACGCTGATCTATATTCGATCCAGTGACGATCTTGTCTCCCACCCCAAGCATATTGTTGATCAACACCGCCCCGTGATAGAGGCCATTTTGGCGGGTGATGAAACCCGAGCTGCCAACACCATAGCCGATCACATCGAATCCGAAGGTGCGGTTCTTTCTGCCTTTGTTAGCGACTGCGCAGCGGTGGAATAAAGAGAGTTTCCTGCGAATATTTCTATCAATCGATTGAATTTTGCCAATGACTGTTGTCCAACAATGGTTTGACATACAAAATACGTTTTCCGTAAAAATCTTTGAATAATCATCCGTTGCTTTTGCCTGTGTGTACCGCGCAGAGCGCAAAGGTTCCGATTCTGTGGGAAGGGACATGAAGAAAATTCGCAACGCCAAAGATCTCACCGCCCAAGGTGATGTGGCCTCGCGGAAGATCGTGTTAGAAATTGCGGATCGCACGCTACAGCGCTTGGACAGCTATCACCGCATTTGCAATATGATGCGGTTGGATGGGGATACCCTGCACATTGGGCAAAAGTCCTGGGACCTTTCTGCCAAACGGAACGTTTTTCTGTTTGGGGCGGGTAAGGCCTGCAATCACATGGCGATGGCGGTGGATCATGTCCTGGGTGACCGGCTGACCGCAGGCATTGCAATAGTAAAAATCCACGAAGACACGGATCACTTTCACAAAACCGAGGTGGTTGTAGGCGGGCACCCATTGCCCAATCAGGCGGGCTTTCAGGCCTCAAAACGGATGCTCGAAATCGTGGATGCTGCCGGTCCAGATGATTTGTTCATCGTGGTCATCAGCGGCGGCAGTTCTGCCCTGATGTCCTGTCCCATCGACGGTATCACCCTGCAAGACGAGATCGAGGCAACCGATGTCTTGCTAAAATCGGGTGCAGGTATCTATGACATCAACGCGGTGCGCCGTCACATTTCGGCGACCAATGGAGGGCGCCTGGCCCAACGGATCCAATCGGTTGGCGCCGAGCTGATCGGATTAGGGATCAGTGACGCGGTTGGAGGCCCAGCCACAGACGATATCACTGTGCCTTACACACAGTACAAAAGCACGCCAATCGGCCCAGACGCCACCACGTTGGACGATGCACGGGCCATGATTGCCAATTATGATTTGGCTGATCGGCTGCCCAAATCAGTTGTGACCTACTTGATAGCGGCGGGGCCTGATCAAGAAACGCCGAAGGCCTTTCCCGACAATACCTATTTCCTGATCAATACACTTCCCGATTCCTGCATCTACGCCAAAGAGATCGCCGAAAGCATGGGATTAAACATCCTTATCTTGTCGTCCTTCTTAGAGGGGGAAAGCAAAGATGCAGGAACTGTCCAAGCCTCGATTGCGCGGGAGATTCAAGCCTATGGCAACCCCGTCAAACCTCCGTGTGTGGTTCTAAGCTCGGGCGAGGTCACAACCCAAATTTTTGACAGCTCAACCATCAAGGGACACGGTGGACCGGGGCAAGAAATGGTAGTTGGCTTTGCCATTGCCGCCGCCCGAACGGACGGTGCCTGTTTGTTGTCCATCGACAGCGAAGGCACGGATGGCACGTCCAAAGTGGCAGGTGGGATCACCGATTCAACCAGTCTTGACACAGCATCGAACAAAGGCATCAACCTGTATCAATCTCTGCGCGATCACGCCTGCTATGAGGCGTTAGAGACAATAGGCAGCGCGGTTTTCACCGGCAACACGGGCACCAATTTATGTGACCTGAACATCCTTTACGTTCCCAAAGCAAAGCAGGGCGCGTGACATGCAGGACAAAATAATCTCTGTTCAGGCTCAACAAATCATTGATTGCAAATGCCGCCCTGTGGTTGAGGTGGAAATTCGCACAGAAAGCGGGGCTGTGGGCCGTGGGGCTGCGCCAACCGGGTCGTCGGTTGGCATGTATGAAGCGCATGTTTTGCGCGATCAGGATACGACGACGTATGACGGGTTAAGCGTTCACAAGGCGGTGCGCAATGTAAGCCAGCTTATCGCACCTGCTATCTTAGGAAAAAACATTTTTGATCAATCAAGCATCGACGCTGCGATGATTGAATTGGATGGAACTCCTGACAAAAGCGCCCTTGGCGGAAACGCAATATATTCGACGTCCATTGCCGCGTTTCGGGCCGCGGCCGATGCGGAAAAAACGCCGCTTTACCGCCGGATCGCCGGTGGCGAAATCCAAACCGTTCCTGTGCCTTGTTTTAATGTGATAAACGGCGGGACCTACGACGGTTTTGCGCAAAGCTTTAACGAGTTTTTGATCGTTCCCCATGGCACGGACAGCATTGATGTGGCGATTGAAATGGCCATTGATGTGTTCAAAAAAATGGGCACCCGGCTTGAGCGATTTCTGGGTCACAAACCCCAAGTGGCCAGCTCTTACGGCTATGCGGCGCCGACTGACGATCCCGAGGTTTTGCTAAGCCTCATGCAAGAGACAATTGACGAGGCGGGGTATTCTGGCCGGATCGCCCTTGCTTTGGATTGCGCATCAAGCGAGTTTTATGATGCGGAAACCTCCCGCTATTTGTTGAAAGGCAAGCGTGTTACGTCAGACGAGTTGATCGCCTATGCCAAGAGGCTTACCGAAACATTTGACATCGTTTTTATCGAAGATCTTTTGGATGAAAACGATTGGGATGGTTATGCCAAGGCCGTTCGGGACATCCCCCGGACGATTATTTTGGGCGACGATTTGATTGTGACACGCCTTGCCTTTTTGGAACGAGCGTTGCGTGAAAAATCCTGTGACGGATTTGTTCTGAAACCCAACCAAGTGGGTACCATCACCGAAGCGATGGAGGCCTGGCGCTTTGCCCAAGACAACGGTCTGATCTCGGTGCCCTCTGGTCGGTCCGGCGGCGTGGTGGACGATGTGGTCATGGACTTTTCCGTCGGCCTACAGGTGCCGTTCCAAAAGAACGGCGCGCCCCGTTCTGGTGAGCGGATTGAAAAGTTGAACTTTCTCCTGCGTGCCAACGCGGCCAGCCCCGGCTGCCGCTTGTATGACATTAAACCCCTTTTGCGTTTTTGACGTCGTAAACCCCGAAGGATCAGACAATGTCCAAAATTGATTTTTTGTATCTTTCCGAACCCGACATGATTGCAGCCGGCGTTCAAGACGCCGCGCGGTGTGTCGAGGTCTGCGAAGAGGTGTTCAGCCTTTTGGGGGACGGGGATTACTTGATGGGCGGCGCAAACCACAACAACCATGGCATGGGCATTGTCTTTCCCAAAACGTCTAAATTTCCCAATATGCCCGTCGCCGGTCCCGACCGCCGGTTCGCGGCCATGCCCGGGTATTTGGGTGGTCGGTTCGATGTTTGTGGGAACAAGTGGTATGGGTCAAATCACGCAAACGCTGACAAAGGCCTGCCACGGTCGATCCTGACTATGTTGCTAAATGATAAGGACACCGGCGCGCCTTTAGGATTGCTGTCCGCCAATTTAATGAGCGCGGCGCGCACTGGTGCGGTCCCGGCGGTGGCGGCCAAACATCTAGCCAACCCAAATGCCAAAGTGATTTCCGTGGTGGGTTGCGGGCCGATCAACAAGGCTTGTTTGGTTGCGATCATGACGCAATTAAAAAACATCGAAAAAGTTCTGTGCTTTGATGTGCTTTTGGACAAAGCGCAAAAATTCGCAACATGGGCGTCAGACACCTATGGAATCCAAGGTTTGGGTGTGGACGACGCTGAAACGGGTGTGCGCGATGCAGATGTCATCACGGTCGCGGCGTCGCGCCTAAGGCCGCTGATCTTGAAAGATGAATGGTTGAAAAAGGGCACAACTTTGTTGGTCTCAGGACCGATGAACTCGGATGAGACCTTTTTGACAAATGCCAAAATCATCTATGATCACACGCCTCTACACGAGGCCTATGTCGAAGATGCCATCGCCTCGGGGGACAAAGAGGCTTATTACAGCGGCGTTATAGGTGGCCCGTTCTATCGCCTGATTGATGCGGGTAAATTGAACGCGTTACCAGAATCGGTGGGGTTGGGTAACGTTGTCAATGGCAAGGTGCCAGGACGGGACACCCCCGATGATCGAATCGTTTTCATCGCTTGTGGGATGGCTGTGTTTGACATCGGTTGGGGGTATCAGTTGTTGGAACAGGCCAAAGCCAAGGGGATTGGCACCTCTTTGAACCTTTGGGAGGTGCCGGCGCAGGTTTAGTGTGCTCATTTGGCGAGACGGGCGGGGTAGAATTGGTTGTGCAATATGCGGCCAAACGCCCATTGGCTTCCACGTGATCCATCAATCAAATTCCTTGATCAACGTGAGCGTCTTTTTGAGTAGTTGGGCGCGAAAAAAGAACGTATCTCAGACCGGAAGTTCAAAATTAGGGGTAAGTGCACGAGATGAAATTTGTTCGCGCTGATGCAAAAGTGGCGGTACATGACGCGCTGCACACTCATAAACACCCTCACGTTCTTGCCGGTGGGACAGACCTTTTGGTTCAGATGAAATCCCGACGGCTTGCCCCGGATTGTGTCATCGACATCAAAGGGCTGAGCGATGCAAACCGGATTGAAGTTTCGCGGCAAGGAGCATTTGTGGGTGCGGCGGTTTCGGGTGCCCAATTGGGCGATCATCCAGAGTTTACCAGATTCTGGCCCGGCGTGTCAGAGGCTGCTCAACTGATTGGTTCAACCCAGGTGCAGGGGCGCGCCACTATGGTTGGCAATTTGTGCAACGCCTCTCCAGCCGCTGACACAATCCCAGCATTGATTGCTGCAAATGCCATTGCCGTTGTGTCCTTCAAAGAAGGGGAGCGCCGCGTGCCTGCTGCGGAAATTCCCACGGGCCCGGGCCAAAACGCGTTGCAGCTTGGCGAATTTGTTCTCGGTATGGAGTTCCCAGATCGGTTCCCGGGGTCATCTGACGCCTACTTGCGTTTTATCCCACGCACCGAAATGGACATTGCCGTGGCTTCAGCCGGGGCGAATATCATGGTTAATGCGAAGGGCACCATCACCCAGGCACGCGTAGCCTTCGGTGCGGTGGCCGCTGTTCCATATCTTTTGGAGGCGGCAACAGATCTGTTGGTGGGAACCAAACTGGACAACGCGGTTTTGGAGACTTTGGCGCAAATTTCCCAAGGCGCCGCCAACCCCATAGACGACAAACGAGGCACCGTTGAATTCCGCCGCAAAGTGGCCGGTGTTTTGGCCGTTCGGTCGGTAACACTTGCTTATTCTCGTGCAAAGGAAACGCTGTGACTGCTCTACTTGTAAACACGACCATCAATGGCGACGCGTACTCTTTCGTGGCCGAGACTGACGAAACCCTATTGGATGCGCTGCGGGATCGGTTGAACCTGACCGGCGCGAAAGAAGGCTGTGGAACCGGCGATTGCGGCGCCTGCTCGATCGAGTTTAACGGGCGTTTGGTATGCTCGTGCCTTGTATTGGCAGCCGAAGCCGACAATGCCGATATTTCAACGATTGAAGGCATGGCACACGGGGCTGAGTTGCACCCGCTGCAAAGCGCGTTTTTGGATGAGGCCGCCCTTCAATGCGGGATTTGCACACCGGGTATTCTGGTGGCGGCCAAATCGTTGTTAGAGCGCAACCCAGACCCAAGTGATGAAGAAGTAC
Organism: Ruegeria sp. CF8; assembly: GCF_056537285.1. Classification (NCBI taxonomy): domain Bacteria; kingdom Pseudomonadati; phylum Pseudomonadota; class Alphaproteobacteria; order Rhodobacterales; family Roseobacteraceae; genus Ruegeria; species Ruegeria sp. CF8. The sequence continues at coordinate 68,690 of NZ_JBQFRG010000008.1, forward strand.
GCTATTGGTTGGCGGGCAATCTGTGCCGCTGTACAGGGTATGACAAAATTATTCGCGCTGTCCAATCAGCCGCCAAAACCATGAGGGAGGCGAACCATGGCGCTTGATTCCGAAAAAACTGAGTTTTCCGTTGTTGGCACCCGTCCACGTCGCCCAGACGGGATCGATAAAGTGACCGGCAAGGCGCAATATGGCGCGGATATGCGCGCGCCTGGCATGTTGTTTGGCGCCATCCTGCGCAGCCCGCATGCCCATGCGCGCCTTGTGTCGATCGACACATGCGCCGCCGAAACGATGCCTGGCGTCAAGGCGGTTGTCACCAATTCTGACCTGACCGATCCCGAAGACCCATTAGTGCGGGACATTGGTGAAAATGTACTGGCGCGCGACAAAGTGCTGTATGATGGCCATGCCATTGCCGCGATTGCGGCGACAAGCAAAAGCGCTGCACAGGTCGCCTTGGACGCGATTGTTGTCGAATATGACATTTTGCCAGCCGTCACTGATGTGGACGCCGCCATGGCCCCAGATGCGCCAGTGGTTTTGGCGGGCCGGCAGGAAGAAACCGTTCCCGCCGGATACCACGAAAATGTCGTGTCCTATTGCGAATTCGGCCATGGCGATCCGGCCGCAGCCTTGGCCGAAGCAGATCTTGTGGTTGAACGCAGCTTTAAAACCGCGGCCACCCACCAAGGGTATATCGAACCGCATGCCTGTCTGGCCTCCATGACCAGTGATGGCCGGGGTGAGCTTTGGTGCTGTACCCAAGGCCAATACTTGGTTCGCTCGATCTGTGCGGATTTGATGGGGATCGAAGCCAGCCAATTGCGCGTCACCGCGTCGGAAATTGGCGGTGGTTTTGGTGGCAAAACAACGGTGTTCATTGAACCGGTTGCCCTGGCCCTATCTCGCAAATCCGGACGCCCAGTTAAAATTGTGATGACCCGGGAAGAGGTGTTTCGTGCCTCGGGTCCAACGGCCTCTTCATCCATCGATGTAAAAATTGGTATGACAAAGGACGGGCGTATGGTCGGTGGTGAGGCCACGTTGCGTTACCAAGGTGGAGCATTCCCATCTGAAACCGTGCTTTATGGCGCGCAGGCGACCTTTTCCGCCTATGATTTGGCGGCCGTGCGTACACATGGGTTCAACGTTCTAACCAACCGCCCGAAAGAGGCCGCTTATCGCGCCCCCGGTGCGCCCATGGCGGTTTACGCCGTTGAAAGTGTTGTGGACGAATTGTGCGAAACACTGGAATTGGATCCCCTTGAAACCCGCTTAAAAAACGCGGCGCGCAAGGGAACTGTGTCCTCGTATGGGCCCACATTCAACGAAATTGGCTTGGTCGCCACATTGGAAGCGGCCAGAGCCCATCCCCATTATTCCGCCCCCTTAAAAGAAAACCAAGGCCGCGGCATTTCCTGCGGGTTTTGGTTTAACTTTGGCGGCAACACCTCGGTTTCCCTAAGCGTCAATCCTGACGGCACTGTGGGTGTGACCGAAGGCAACCCCGATATCGGGGGGTCGCGCGCGTCGATTTCGATGATGGCGGCGGAAGAATTGGGCATTCCTTATGACAGGGTGCGCACCATTGTGGCGGATACCAACTCGCTTGGGTTTAACGATGTGACCGATGGAAGCCGTGTGACCTTTGCCGTTGGCTTGGCCACTATTAAAGCGGCGCGTGCTGCCAAGGCGGATATGTGCCGCAGGGTTGCGGGCCTTTGGGGTGTTGATGAAGATGCCGTGCGTTGGGAAGATGGCGCAGTTGTGCCCTCGGGCCACAATGCAGGCACCCACGAGCCAATGACACTGGCCGAGATCGCGGCTGAGGCAGATGCAACCGGCGGGCCGATTGCCGGACACCACGAAACCAACGCCGATGGCGCCGGTGTCAGCTTTGGTGTGCATATCGCAGATGTTGAGGTTGACCCGGAAACCGGGGCCACGTCGGTTAAGCGCTACACAGTTTTCCAAGACGCGGGAAAAGCGGTGCATCCCGATTTTGTCGAGGGTCAAATGCAAGGTGGTGCGGTGCAGGGCATCGGATGGGCGTTAAACGAAGAATATATCTACAACGATGTGGGCCAATTGATGAACCCCGGCTTCTTGGATTATCGCGTTCCGGTTGCGTCAGATTTGCCGCCGATTGAAACAGTGATTTTGGAAATCCCCAATCCTGGGCATCCCTATGGTGTGCGAGGCGTGGGCGAAACGCCCATTGTGCCGCCGCTTGCTGCGGTGGCCAATGCGGTGGCCAATGCAACCGGAACCCGGTTTTTTGAACTTCCAATGTCTGCGCCGAAAATTTTGGCGCGTTTGGACACCAAAGGCTGATGGTCCATGTCAAGCTTTGGGGGTCGCTTCGGGCATTGACCGATGGGCGCGACGGGCTTGATTTGGATGCCAAAACCATTGGAGAGGTTTTGGACCATATAAAATCGGAATACCCCGCGCTGCGCCCCCAAATTGCGCGCGGGGTTTCCTTTGCGGTGGATGGCGTGATTTACCGCGATGACAAACGGGTGGTTTTGGGCCCCGAGAATGAGATTGTAATGATGCCACGCATGGTTGGTGGTTAAACGCTTTCGATAGGTGTCAAAGACGCGCCCAAATCTTCGACTTTGGACGCTTCTGCCAAAATCCATTCAAAAAACTTGCGGGCTGAACGCGACAATTCCACGTTTTTGGGGGCGATCAAATACTGCGATTTGTCGGTTTTTACGATCAATTCACTCGGGCGGATCAACGCGCCCTTTTTCACCAAATCGTCGGTTGTCCCTAGCCACCCCAAAGCAATGCCATGCCCATTCACGGCGGCCTCTAACAAAGGTTGCTGATCTGAAAAGATTAAGTGCCGCTCCAATTCGACTGGGTCATTTGTTGCGGCCTGAAAAAAGCTCTCCCACGTCATTCGGTCGCGGAAGCGTTCGTCTAAATGCAACAGCTCTAATTGGCGCAGCTCTTCTGCCGGAATAGGCAGCGTTTGGCCAGAAACGTATTGGGGTGAGCACAAAGGAAAAACCACTTCTTCGTAAAGCGGCCAGGCGTCAAACTCTTGCCATTGACCATCTCCCATGACCACGGCAAAATCCGCGTTTTCCGCAATTGGATTCAGATCTCTCGACACGATTTTTAGGTTCAAATCAATCTGCGGGTGCGCCTCGCGAAATCGGGGCAGGCGGGGCATCAAAAAAAACGAGGCAAAAGGTGCTGAGACACAAATTGTGACCAGGCGCGTGCTTTGGCGTTTTGACATCCGCGCCAGACCCTCTTGAATGGTTAAAAGACCGGAAGACACGGCCTGAAACAAGATTTCTCCATCCTGAGTCAATTCGATGCTACGCCCGATCCGGCGGAACAACTTGGTGTCCAAGTGCTTTTCCAGGTTCCGAATCTGGTACGAGATCGACGGCTGGGTGACGTTCAACTCGGTGGCAGCTTGTCGAAAGCTTCTAAGCCGTGCCGTCGCCTCAAATGCAAAAAGGGCGTTGGGTGACGACAATTGGCGTCTTAAACTTGCACTCATGATCACCGCCACCCTTTGTTTGATGCATTCAATTTATCAATATATCGATTTTTTGAGCCCAACAACAAGCGCGAAAATCTGTCAATTTCGTTGTTTTTCTTGCTAATATCCAGGAGAACTGGAAGCGGCTGCAATCGTGAATTGCACCAATTTCGATTAACTTTTTCTATCCTGCAGAAGAAACTGAGAGTGCTGGGAAGCCACGAAAGGACACTGTCATGGCCGAATTGTCGGGCGTAAATTTAGCCATTCAAACCCCGTTTCATGACGATGGTTCGGTTAATTTCGCCAGCTGGGATGAGTTGATTGACAAGTATCTTGAGGCGGGTGTTCACGGCATTTTGCTCAGTTCGGGGACAGGTCAGCATGCGTGTCTGACCGAAGGCGAATGCGCCAAATTGTTCGAGACCGGGATCAAGCGTATCAATGGGCGCGCAAAGGTTATCTGCCAAACCTCGGCTTTGAACGTGGCCGAGGTGGCGCGGCGGTCGCAAACAGCACAAGATCTTGGCGCTGATGCGGTTTTGATTTTGCCACCCTTTTTCGAAGGGCCAACAGATGATGATGGAATCTTCAAATATTACGAGCGTCTGAATGCGGCGGTTGGTGTCGACTTGATCGGTTACAACATCCCGCAGGCCTCGGGCATTGAGCTGTCTCCGGATTTGTATACGCGACTGCTCCAGCTGGAGAACTTTAATTTTATCAAAGAAAGCTCGGGCGACATTGCCAAGCAGCAAGCCTTGATTGCCTGCGGCGGCGGCGTGCTAAACGGCGCCGACCCCAATGCGGTCTTTTCGTTCATCGCGGGGTGTTCGGGCACCATTTGGGGTGGGGCCAATATCTTCCCAAGGGAATCCGTCGAACTTTATGACTTGGTTCAAGCCGGCAAAATCAGAGAGGCTTTGACTCTTTGGGGGTTGCTGTTCCCAGTTTTGAACTACTGCTGGCAGGGCGACTATATTCCGGCGGTCAAGGCGGCCGCGGGCCTTATGGGTTATGATGGTGGCGCAGTGCGCGAGCCCGTTTGCCCGGTACCCCAGGATGTAGTGGATGATCTCAAAGACCTGTTGGCGCCCCTTATGGCGACTCAAGCTGGCTGATCGATCTTATGAAATCTGTTCGACTAGAAGACGGTATCACCACGTTCTTTTGCCGCGATATTCCAGAGCCCGTCCTTATTGCGGGAGCGGTGAAGGTTCAGATTGAGGCGGCTTTTTTGCCGCCCTTCTTTCAGCATCTCCCAGGCGGTGGCTGGGCCACCCCGCCGCGCCCCTTTACCCCCGGACAATGCGCGATTGGGCGTGCTGTTCAGGTGGGCGAAGGTGTGCGGTCGATCCAGACTGGGCAGCGTGTATATTGTGACATGTACGTGGAATCGCCCGGTGCTTTGGCGAACACGTCTTACGGGTTCGCTGGATGTTTTGGAGTGGGACCAGAAACAGCGCCTTTGTTGGTGGATAATCCCGACGGCACCTTTCGCGAGGTGGCAGTTTTCCCCGAACATGCCCTGACCACTATTCCTGAAAATGTCACCCTATCTTCCGACGTGTTGTGTCGCATTGGGTGGTTCGCAACCGCGTTGTCCGGTTTCGAGCGGGCGGGCTTTCAACCAGGAGATCGCGTTGCTATTAATGGGGCCGCTGGGATGTTGGGCAGCTCCGCCGCGCTTTTGGCCATGGCGATGGGGGCGTCAAAGGTGCATTTGGTGGGACGCCGCGCAGATGTGTTGGGCGAGTTGGTTGCACTGAGCGACGTGATGACCGTAGATTCCGCCAAGGCGGACACGGAAGTTGACCTGGTTTTGGATTGCACGGGCGGAGATGACGCGGCGCCAACCCTGCATTTGTTTTCCCGCCTTAAACGCGGTGGGGTCTTGTCGATTGTTGGCGCTTTGACCGTGCCTCTGTCTGTCGACACAAGCCGGTTGATGCGCATGTCGCAACAAATTGTCGGGACGTTTTGGTTTCCCAAGGGGGCCGTCCCACGTGTGCTGGACCTAATCGAAAGTGGCGCGCTCGATTTGTCCAGACTTCGGGCCGACCGTTTTTTGTTTGAAGATGTCAACGCAGCTATGGACCACAGTGTCGCGTCATCGGGCGGGTTTGACCATGTGTGCCTGGTTCCCAGTATGAAAGGAAACCCGCTTTGACGGACCTCCCTACATCTGCTCAGATTGTGATCATCGGCGGTGGCATTGGCGGCGCATCGATCGCCTATCACTTGGCTAAACGCGGCGTGTCAGACGTTCTATTGTTGGAACGTGACCGATTCACCTGCGGCACAACCTGGCATGCGGCTGGATTGGTGGGCACGTTGTGGCCAACCAAGAACATGACGCAATTGGGCGCCTATTCGCATGAGCTATATCAGCAACTTGAGCAAGAAACAGGTCAGGCAACCGGGTACAAGCGCAACGGATCGATTTCATTGGCCCAAACCGAAGCGCGGATGGAAGAATTAACCCGCACGGCAGAAATGGCGCGGGTGTTTGGGGTGGATGTAGACATTGTCGGCCCGCAAACCTTGGGCGATCTTTATCCAGACATGGATGTATCGGATCTGGTTGGTGGGTTGCATCTCCCCAGAGATGGACAAACCAACCCCATCGACACCACGATGGCCTTGGTCAAAGGGGCGCGGCAAAACGGCGTGAAATTGGTCGAAGGTGTCACAGTGACCAAGCTGTTGACAGATGGCGATCAAATCTCGGGTGTAGAAACAACTAAAGGCACCATTCAGGCGAAAAAGGTGGTGATCGCTGGAGGGATGTGGTCGCGCGATCTGGCTGCTCAGGTGGGCGTTGTATTGCCGCTATTTGCCTGCGAACATTATTATGTGGTGACAGAACCGGTCCCGGACTTGCCCCCAACCTTGCCAATCATACGCGATCTGGATCACGGGGTGTACGTGAAAGAAGACGCAGGGAAATTGCTGGTTGGTTTCTTCGAAGACAATGCCAATCCCTTGCCCATGGCCAAGGTGCCCGCTGATTTCAGTTTTGGCGAATTGCCTTACGACTTTGAACATTTCGAGCCCTATTTGGAGCGGGCCATGGCGCGCCTTCCTGTGCTGGAAACCATTGGAATTTCAACGTTTTTCAATGGACCAGAATCCTTTACCGTCGACAATCAGCACATCATGGGCGAAGCACCAACTGTGCAGAATTTATTTGTGGCCTGTGGCTTTAATTCGCGTGGCATTGGCGGTGGGGGTGGCATTGGCAAAGTCATGGCGGAATGGATTGATCAAGGTTATCCCAGCATGGATGTTTGGGAAAGTGACGCACGCCGAGTGATGCCCTTCCAAGGGAACGAAACTTATTTGGAAAATCGCGTGGCCGAGGCGCTTGAACGGTCATATGCGATGCACTGGCCATATTACCAATACGAGTCCAGCCGCGATGTCATCCGGTCTCCACTTTATGACAAAATGGTAGAACTGGGCGCGGTGCATGGCGAAGTCGCTGGCTGGGAGCGTCCAAACTGGTTTGCGCCCGAAGGTGTTGAACCCGCATATAAATACTCGTTCAAACGGCAAAACTGGTTCGACTATTCCAAAGCTGAACATATGGCGATGCGGGAAACCGCCGGGTTTTACGACCTAAGCTCGCTTGCGAAGTTCAAGGTCACAGGCCAAGGCGCGCTGCCCTTCTTGCAATGGCTGTCGACCAACAATGTAGACGTGCCAGTTGGCGGGGTTGTGTATACACAATGGTTAAACGAGCGCGGTGGGATCGAAGCCGACATCACCATCGCCCGCGTGGATGAGGCTTGTTTTTGGGTCCTGACACCATGTGGCAGCTATACCAAAGACCTGGCTTGGATGAACGTGCACCGCAAAGGATTTGACGATGTGCACATTGCGGATGTCTCGCGCGATTTTGCGGTTATATCGTTGCAAGGTCCACGCGCGCGCGACATTCTTGAAATCCTGACCGAAACGTCACTGGTTTCAGAAAACTTCCCCTTCGGAACCGGTCGTTGGATAGATATCGCAGGCAAGCGTGCCTGGGCGCATCGGATTTCCTATGTTGGTGAAATCGGGTGGGAGATATTTATCCCCGCCGCCGATGGCCCAGCGTTGTTGGACGCATTGGTTCAGGCAGGTAATCCCCTTGGCCTGCGCCCCGTAGGTATGCATGCGGTTGACGCCCTGCGGATGGAAAAAGGGTTCCGTCACTGGGGTCATGATATTGTCTATGAAGACACGCTTGTGTCTGCTGGTCTGGGCTTTACGGCAAAACCGGCCAAACCAGGTGGGTTCTTGGGTCGCGAGGCCTTTCTTACTGAAAAGGCAGCGGGTGTACCCAACAAACGCTTGGTGTTGTTTTTGTTGGAAGACCCAGATCCAGTGTTGTTGCACAATGAGCCCATCTTATGTGACGGCCAGGCTGTTGGCTATCTCACCTCTGGTAATTATGCCCATGCCTTGGGTGGTGCCATTGGGATGGGATTTGTCAATGCCAAGGAACCGGTTACCCAAACTTTCTTGGATACGCATCGTTTTGCCATTCAGGTGAACGGTAGCTCCGTTCCTGCGCGGGCTTCGTTGCGGCCGTTCTATGACCCAAAAGCCACGCGTATGCGGGGGTGAACCGGAATAGTGACGAGACGAACATGACGTTGAATCGTGACATACACCCCAACAAAAATCGCCAAACCTGCTCTTCTACCTGCAGTTCCACCACCGTTTTGAACGAGGAAAAGTTGCCATGAGTGAGCCAACTCGCCGCCGTCGGGGCCGCAGCGAAAGAAAGTCAGATCGCGCCGAAAGAAAAACGACGCTGCGATTGCCGCATCTCAAGCGGAAATTGCAACCGATCCAAGTGTTAAACGAAGAGGCGTTTGAACGTGTGCACAATGCGGCGATGACCATTTTGGAAGAGGTCGGTGTTGAGTTCCGCTGTGAAAAGGCGCGTGACACTTGGAAAAAAGTCGGTGCGACAGTGGACGGCGAAATGGTTTTTATCGGTCGCGAGATGATCGCAGACCTGATCGCCAAAGCGCCTAGCGAATGGGATTTTGCCTCGCGAAATCCAGCGCGACGCGCAACCATCGGCGGTGAAAACACAGTGTTTTGCACCATGCAAGGTGCCCCCTATGTGCGTGATTTAGACGGGGTTCGGCGTGAATCAACGTTAGAAGATGTTAACAATTTCAACAAGATCATTCAGATGTCGCCCTGCTATCACGTTGGGCCCGGGTTTGTTGTGGAACCGATGGACATCGCGGTTCCGCACCGACATCTGGAATGGGTACGTTCGTCCCTGATTTACACTGACATGCCGTTTTTTGGCGTCCCCAACATCCCGGAGTACTGCCTGGACAGCCTGGAGATGACGCGAATTGTGCATGGTCGCGAATTTGTAGATGCCAATGCAGTGACCATCAACCACATCAACTGTGTGTCGCCGCGTCTTTGGGATGATGTTTTGCTGGAATGTGCGCGGACCTATGCGGATGCGGGGCAAGTGTGTTTGATGTCGCCGTTTGTTTTGGCAACCGCCAATGCACCTGCAGACATCGCCGCGACCCTGGCGCAACTTACGGCCGAGGCCCTCTCAGGCATCGCCTATATGCAATTGTACAAACCCGGCACCAAATGCATCTTTGGTCAATTCACGGTTTCTACTTCGCTGAAATCTGGCGCGCCCATGGCTGGTGTACCCGAGATTACACTAATCCAATACGGGGTTGGTCAGATGGCGCGGTATTACGGATTGCCCTGGCGCACCACCGCAGGGCAGGCCAGTTCAAAACTTTTTGACGCCCAGTCTGGGTATGAAAGTGCAATGGCGATGTTCACAGGCATCACAGCTGGTGCGAATTTGATGCTGCATGCCGGGGGATGGGACGAAGCCGGTTTGGTGAATTGCTATGCAAAAATGATCGTCGATGCCGAGCAATGCTCCATCTATCATCGATTGGCCCAGGGTGTGTCTTTAGACCGTCTTGATTCAGCGATGGAGGCGGTGCGGCGCATCGAACCTCAAGGTCATTATTTGGGAGATCCGTTCACCTTGGAAGTATTTGAAGACAGCTTCATGATGCCCGAAACGTTTGACTATGACTCGCAACCTCAATGGGAGGCGAACGGGGCAAAAGATGTCGGACAACGTGCACGAGAACGGGCCAGAGAGATGCTAGAGCGTTATGAAGCTCCCGCAATGGACGTGGCCGTGCGAGAAGAACTTGACGCCTTTGTTGAACGCCGCCGACGCGAAATTAATCCAGCAATCGCCTAAGGACACAACTTATGGAAAACATTTTTTCTGTTCAGGGAAAAGTCATTTTGGTCACCGGGTCCACCCGTGGTTTGGGTTGGGCGATGGCACAATCTTTGGGGCAGGCCGGCGCGCATGTGGTGCTACATGGGCGCACCGAGGAATCTTGCGTTGCCCGTATGGCTGAACTTGAAGCAGCGGGACACGCCGTCAGCTATGTGAATTTTCCCATGGAGGATCACGCCAAAGTTGCAGACGCCATTGACCAGATTGTCGAAACTGCGGGCAGCATCTGGGGAGTAGTGAACAATGCGGGCATGGGGTTGCACACAGCGATCGAAGACGAAGATGTCGAAACCTATCAAAAAATCTTGGCTGTCCACGCGATTTCTCCATTTCAGCTGATCAAGGCGGCCGCAAATCATATGAAATCGTGTGCGGGTCCGGATCGTGGCCGGATCGTGAACGTGTCCTCCATTGCCTATACCAGCCCGCGCGCCGGAATTTGCAACTATACAACTGCCAAAGCGGCGATTGTTGGGTTTACACGGGCGGCGGCAGCTGAACTGGGGCCTAACGGCATCAACGTGAACGCTGTCGCGCCAGGATATTTCCGGACAGATAACACCGAATTTTTGTATCGCAAGCAAGAGTTCCGGGAAAAGGTCGAGGGCCGCACACCCGCTGATCGTTGGGGAGAACCCCATGAATTGGCCGCAGTGGTGCAATTTTTGGTTTCCCCTGCTTCATCCTACGTGAACGGTCAATGTTTGGGTGTTGACGGCGGGATGAGCCATTTTCTTCACAAAATTGATCAAGTGACACAGGACTGAGCGAGGGTACGATGAGTGGCCGACTAGAGGGCAAAACCGCAATCGTAGTGGGCGCGGGATCGATTGGTCCGGGATGGGGAAATGGCAAGGCGTCAGCCGCGCTTTTTGCCCGCGAAGGAGCCAATGTTTTGTGTGTTGATGTTAATGAAAACGCCGCGATGGAAACCCGCGACATCATTCGTGACGAAGGCGGTACAGCTGAGGCCTTTGCCTGTAACGCCACTGATGAGAGGGCGATCAAAGACATGGTTGCATTTGGTGTTGACACATTGGGCGCGCCCGAAATTTTGCACAACAACGTAGGTATTTTGCGTGCTGGCACGCCCATCGACACAACCGTCGAAGAATGGGACCTGGTGATGGAGATTAACGGCAAGTCCGTTTTCCTTCCTTGCAAACACGTCTTACCGCATATGTTGGAACTGGGGCGTGGATCGATCATCAACATGTCGTCGATCACAGGATTTCGCAATTTGGGCGCGCCTTATATTGCCTATAACACATCAAAGGGCTCAATCGTTTCTTTCACGCGTAATTTGGCTGCGACCTATGCGGCGCAAGGCATCCGCGCCAACTCAATCTTGCCCGGCAATATCGACACACCTATGGCTAAAAACGCCATTGCTCGGGTCACCGGTCAAGCCGAAGAAGACGTTGATTTTGCTGAATTGGCTGAGAAAAGAGGCGCAGGCGTGCCGATGAAACGCACCGGCACTGCCTGGGATGTGGCCAAAGCAGCGCTGTTTTTGGCCAGCGAAGACGCGGCGTATATCACGGGCTCAGAGCTTTATGTGGATGGCGGATTAAACTGTGTCGCCGGCGCGCCTTAATGATAAATCTAGTCAATCGAACCATAGGATTATTAGGCGCGCATCTTGGGCAATTTGATCCTAACATCTGACTTAAGTCGAACAAGAAGCGACCCCTCGCTTTGCGACAAAATCACTTTGCGAAAAGGGAAAATTATGTCCTCTGCGACTTATTCGCTTAACGTTGTCGACATCCACGTGGGTGGTGATGTTCATCGGATTGTGCTGGATGGGTTGCACCCTATTCCGGGGGCCACCGTTTTGGACAAAACCCGGTATTTGGAACAAAACGCCGATGGGTTGCGCAAAGTCCTGTTGGACGAACCGAGGGGCGGGCATCCAGCTTTATTTGCCGATGTTGTTGTCCCGCCGTCCTTGCCCGAGGCGGAAGCGGGTTTTGTGATCATGGAAAACAATGGCTATCCAATGTTTTCGGGAACAAACATCATGAGCACGGCCATTGCCTTGGTCGAGGCGGGCCATGTTGACGCCAGCGATGGGGAGCGCCGTCTGACGCTTGAGGCTCCAGGTGGCATGGTTGATGTCTTTGTGAATTGCCAAAACGGGATGGTTTTGTCGGTAACATGCCGGCCCTCTTTACCCGCCTTTGCTTATGAGCGCGGGTTATCGGTTGATGTGCCAGGTCGCGGGTGCGTTGCGTTTGATCTTTACTGGGCAGGGGAGTTTTTCCCCGTCATAGATGCGTCATCTTATGGGTTCAACATGTCACCCAATGAAGAATACGACCTCGGGGCCTTTGCCAAAGATTTCATCGACGCGGCGGCGCCTGTGTTCAAACCAGTGCATCCCGAAATCGAAGATCGCCGCGATTTGGCCTCTGTCATCTTTACCAAACGTTTGCAATTGGGGGCGGATGGCCGGATGGAGCGCCCTGTCGTGCCTTATGTGTATCCCAACCGGCAGGTGGGGAGGTGCGCGGCCGGCATGCCCTCTTCCATCGTGCTTTCACAACTGATTGACGACGGTCTTTGGGATGTGAACGAGCCGCTGCGCACGCGATCCCCGCGCGGGACCACTTTAGAAGTTCAGGTCAGCGAACAGAAATCAAGCGGTCCCTATCAGGGCTATGTTATTGGTGTGACAGGTAGAGGATGGACCATTGCACGGTCTGAACTGATAATTGACCCTCGGGATCCAATGACGCCGAAAGACGATTTTTTGGAGCTTGTTAAGAGTAAGAGAGTGGAAGACCCAAATACTTATGAGCCGGGGATAGCGTAGGACATCGAATGACCGACCAAACTGGAAACGTGAAGCTTTCGTGCAAGAACCTTTGGAAGGTTTTTGGCTCCAGTGCAGATAAGTATTTTAAATTGCCGCCAGCCACGCCTGAGAACTCCACTTCGCTTGCCGAAAGAATTAAATCTTCAGGTCGTATTGCCGGTGTTTGCGACGTTAGTCTTGATTTTCGAGAAAGCGAAATTTCGGTTGTCATGGGCCTGTCGGGTTCGGGTAAATCTACGCTTGTAAGATGCCTATCACGCCTGACAGAGCCTACCTTTGGCAGCCTCAGCTTGAGTGGCGAAGACATGGTGTCCATGTCTGATCAACAATTGTTGGACGTACGTCGCAAGAAAATGTCCATGGTATTTCAAAGCTTTGGGTTGTTGCCGCATCTGAATGTTCGCGACAATGTGACCTTTCCTTTGGATCTCCAAGGTTTCGACAAACCCGAACAATTGGCTCGCGCGAACAAGGTGATTGAGTTGGTTGGGCTAGCGGGCCGTGAAAACAGTTTGCCGTCGCAACTGTCAGGCGGTCAGCAACAACGGGTCGGCATCGCCCGCAGTCTGGTCGTGGAGCCTGAAATTTGGTTCTTGGACGAACCGTTCTCTGCGCTTGATCCATTGATCCGCAAGGGTCTTCAGGATGAGCTGCTTAGACTCCAAGAAAAATTGAAGAAGACTGTAATCTTTATTACCCACGATTTTGAAGAAGCGATGAAAATCGCGGACAGGATCTCGATTATGCGCAACGGCTTTGTGGTGCAGAGCGGCACACCTGCCGAAATCGTGTTCAAACCTGTGGATGAATATGTTGCAGAATTTGGCAAAGACGTACGAAAAGATCTGTTACTCACAGCCGGTGATGCAGTTTCGCGTAACGTAGATGGCGTAGGCAGCGCTGAAGCCTCACGAAAGGTCGCCGAAAAAACGCCGCTATCAAAAGTAATTGAAATGCTGCTTGAGAACGACACCCCTATCAAAGTTGCAGGCACTAATGGCGGCTATGTGACCACGCGCAGTGTTTTTCAGTCGGTTTTTGGAAAGTGAGTGATCATGCAAAGGAGGGACATCTCACAATCTAGGATTGAGCTGGTCATCGCGATTTTGCTAGTTGCGATTGTCGCGATGGGTGCATGGTCAAATATCCTCCCCAATTGGATTGTGTCCGCTCCCGACAATCCGTTGTTACCCATAAACGTTGCGTTAAACTGGCTGATGGGCCTGTTCGTCACCTATTTCAAATGGCTATTCCGTTCGATCGCGTTCCTATTGGAACAACCCATGCAAGGCATTCAATCTGTATTGAATGCGGTACCCTGGCCGGTGACCATGATTACAGCTGGATTTGTGGGCTATTTGGCGGGTGGCCTTAAAATTGCTACGCTAAACGTCGCTGTTTTGTTATACATTTTGCTGTTTGGCTATTGGGAGCCCAGCATGAACTCCCTAGCGTTAGTGGCGATTTCAGTACCGCTTGCCTTGGCGATTGGATTTTCCTTGGGGTCTTTGTCATTTTTGTCCAATCGGGCGGAAAAATTTATTGTTCCTTTGATGGAATTGATGCAAACAATTCCAACTTTTGCCTATCTGGTTCCTATTCTTTTGTTGTTTGGCTTTGGGCCTGTCGTGGGCATGATTGCCAGTGCGATCTACGCCTGCCCACCTATGGTCAAAAACGTGCACTTAGGCCTATCACGGGTGCCGGAGTCGGTAATCGAATCCGCGCGCATGTCTGGCGCGACGCAACGCCAGTTGTTCTGGCGTGTGCGTGTTCCAACAGGTTTAGGTCAGATTATGCTGGGTGTAAATCAGGCGACTTTGGCCGCCTTTAGTATGATCATCATTGCCTCGATTATCGGCAGTTTCAAAGATATCGGCTGGGAGGTGTTGAGCACGGTGCGCAAGGCGCAGTTTGGCGAAAGCTTGTTGTCAGGATTGGTCATTGCTCTGATGGCTATTGCGATGGACCGCACCACCGCTGGTTTCGCGCAAAAACGCTTCATGGGCGTACAGAATACCAACCGCTTGGCGGGCCGACTTTTTCTGACGGTTTTCGTAGTCAGTATTGCAATCGCATTCATTCTGTCTGCGTTCATTTCCTTTTTGATGGAGTACCCAAGAGCTTGGAATCTTGAACTTGCGACCCCGTTGAATGCTTTTATCGATTGGCTACTAACAACTTTCCCCCAATTCTTTGTTGGTCTCAAAAATGACACGCTAATCTTCCTGATGTTGCCGGTGAAAATCGGATGGCGAAACGTGGTTGGACCAGAAACTTGGGGCTTTGCCTTCGGCTGGGCCAGCGTGACGGGATTTGTTCTGATTGCAGGCGCTTTGATGTATGCCGCCTACAGGATCGGTGGTCGTTCTACCGCCATCGCAGTAACCACTTTGGTTCTGGTGTATTACTTCGGATTAACCAACATTCCGTGGCCCGTCGTGATCGGTGCGATCTCCCTGCTGGCCTATCATGTGGGGGGGGGGCCAGTGGCTCTGTTTTCATTTCTAACAATTGGCTTCATGTGGGTCACCGGCCTGTGGCAAGAGGCAATGGTGTCAATTTATCTTTGTACCATCGCTGTGTTCATTAATGTGGTTATCGGTGGTGCGTTGGGCGTTTGGGCCGCAGAAAACGATCGGGTTTCGAGAATTATCCGCCCAATCAACGACTCATTACAAACAATCCCAATGTTTGTTTTTCTGATCCCAATCATCATGCTATTCAAAGTCGGGGAATTTTCTGCTGTCTTGGCAATTGTCGCCTATTCGATTGTTCCCATCATACGCTATACTGAACATGGTATTCGCAATGTTCCGCGCGAAATTGTCGAGGCCTGCCGGATGATGGGAACAACCCGTCGCCAATTGTTGTTCCGCGTGAAAATCCCCTTGGCGCTGCCCGAAATTATGTTGGGGTTAAATCAAACGATCCTATACGCGCTGGCGATGTTGGCAGTGACCGCTCTTGTCGGCACCAAGGATTTGGGTCAGGCGATTTACATCTCACTAACATCCGCAGACTTTGGGGCCGGTATGACGGCAGGCCTTTCTATGGCCTTTTTGGCGATGATTGCCGACCGCATCATTCAGTCCTGGGCCAATGCAGAAAAACGTCGTCTGGGGCTGGGCCATGGCGAGGGTTGATAAATTGAATTTATCGAACGTGGGTCTTTTTGCGGTAGGATTACACTACCTTTTCTTACGCGACTTGGTGAGTTCTCGGTAGTCTACACGCATCGAGAAGAAGGCCTGAACAACAATCAGGTGCAGTCAATTAGGGAGACACAGATGTCTAGATTTGTAAATCTCACGAAGTCTGGCACTTTCGCGACGGCTCTGCTGTGCGCGACCGCCACATTTGCCGATGTCCCGGAATCCTCTGACCCGATCAAGTTGGCGATCAACGACTGGACAGGTCAGCACCTGTCCACGACCATTGCGGGTGAAATTTTGGAGCGGATGGGATACGAAGTTGAATATGTTGTAGCCGGGGTCCAACCTCAGTTCATCGCTATGACCGAAGGTGAGATCCACGCCAATATGGAAGTGTGGAGCAACAACTTGGGTGAGGTTCTACCCAAAGCCCTAGAAGAAGGCCAAGTTGTGAATCTTGGCGAAAGCGGTCTAACACCCGCGGAAGGATGGAGCTATCCAAAATTCGTCGCCGACTTGTGTCCAGGCTTGCCAAGCTGGGAAGCATTGAACGATTGTGTTGGTGTTTTTCAAACACCAGAAACCTTGCCGAAGGGGCGCATTGTCGACATCCCAGCGGACTGGGGTACGCGCTCTCCCAAGATCATCGAAGCGCTTGGATTGAACTACGAACCGGTGCCCGCTGGCAGCGAAGGCGCGCTGATCGCAGAAATGAAGGCGGCCCAACAGGCGAAACAGCCATTATTGATTTGGTTCTGGACGCCGCATTGGATTCACGGGGAGGTTCCAGTAGATTGGGTGACCTTGCCTGCATACGAACCCGCTTGTACCGAAGACCCATCCTGGGGCGTAAACCCGGACAAAACGTGGGACTGTGGGATTGAAGCACCCGGGACAATCAAAATCGTTTGGTCCGGAATGGAGGACAAATGGCCTGCGGCCTATAAGTTCTTGCAAAACTACCAAATTACAAACGACGTCCAAATTCCGTTGATGCAGGCAATTGACGTTGAAGGGGCTGATCTTGAAGAAACGGTTGATCAATGGGTCAATGACAATCAGGCGATCTGGCAGCCTTGGGTAGATGCTGCCATGGCTAACTAAGGCATCAATAAGCGATCAACGCTTCTGAACACATACAGCTACTGACAAGTTGAAGGGCGCTTCGTCGCCCTTCTGCATCTAAATCACCGGAAGAAAAAAATGACCAAGAGCTACGATTTCATTGTTGTTGGTGGGGGATCAGCAGGCTGTGCTTTGGCAGCACGCCTCAGCGAGGACCCGGGCGTTTCAGTTCTTCTTCTGGAAGCCGGTCCCAAGGACCGCAGTTTGTTTATCCACATGCCTGCCGGACTCGAACATTTGATGGGTCACAAGACCTATGATTGGCAATACCTCAGCGATCCAGAGCCATATTTGGATGGTCGGCGGATCAAACATCCCCGGGGGCGGGTTATTGGAGGATCGTCGTCTATCAATGGCATGGCCTTTGTCCGTGGTCATCCTCGCGACTTTGATGCATGGGGCGACCTGCCCGGGTGTGACGAGTGGCGCTATGCGGACGTTTTACCCTATTTTCGGCGCATGGAGAATTGGTCCGGAGGGGAAAGCCCCTACCGAGGACAGTTCGGCCCAGTCGGTGTGACGCGCCCTGACGAATTTTGCACGCCTTTGGCGCAGACTTTTTTGGATGCTGGGCAGGAGGCTGGTTATATTCTTTCAAAAGATATGAACGGCGCGCAGCAGGAAGGCTTCGCCCATTTTGATCGCAATGTTGCCAATGGGACGCGGATGAGCAGTGCAAAATCTTACCTACCCGCGACCAAAGACCGCGCGAATTTCACCGTACAAACCGGGGCGCAGGTACTGTCGGTGAATCTGTCAAGCAATCGCGCTACAGGTGTTACAATCGCGGGCTCGTCCGGCCCGCAATCGATCGAAGCCGAGCGCGAAGTCATCATGTGCGCGGGTGCCGTAGACACCCCACGCCTGTTGATGTTGTCCGGGATCGGAGCTCCCGAAGAACTGGCGCGCCACGGCATTAAATTGCGCCACGCGCTGCCGGGTGTTGGGAAAAATCTGCAAGATCACGGCGATTTTTACCTTCAATACGAATGTCTTGAACCCGTGACGCTTTATAGCGCTAAAAACCCGCTCAAACAGGCGGCAATTGGGCTGGAATGGATTGCGCGCCGTACCGGCTGGGGCGCGACCAACCACTTTGAATCCGTCAGCTTCATAGAAAGTAGCGAAACAATTGATTATGCCGACGTGCAAAACACATTTATTCCTATTGCGGTGTCCTATGACGGCGAGCAATCGATAAAAGGCCACGGGTTTGCCGTGGGTGTTGGGCCGATGCGCCCAACCAGCGTGGGTGAATTGACGCTAGCCTCTGCCGATCCACGCGCACCTGCGCGGATGACATTTAATTACTTGCAAACCGAACATGACCGCACGGTTGCACGAAACGCCGTGCGTTTGGCCCGTGAAATTGTAGCGCAGCCCGCGTTCGATAGGTTCCGTGGCCGCGAGGCCTTTCCAGGCGCGGACATCTCAACCGATGCCGAGATCGACGCGTTCCTGCGTGCCCATATGGAAAGTGGTTATCATCCGTGCGGGACCTGTCGCATGGGTAACGATAATTTGGCCGTTGTCGATAATGCAGGTCTGGTTCACGGAATTGAAGGGTTGCGGATCGCGGACGTGTCGATTTTACCAAATGTCCTCAGCGCGAATCTGAACGCACCAGCGATGATGATCGGCGAAAAAATCGCTGACAAGGCCTTGGGCAAAGAAGCGCTTACGCCTGTGGAGTTGGATTATTTCAGGGGTCGCTCGCGCTAGAACTCTGGTTGGCATAGCTGTGTTGAGTTGGATGACGGGCGAGACAATTGAGACTATCGCATCAGTCGAATTGGTGCTCCAGCAATGTGACAATACAAGCAACTTGGACCGGCTGACCGGTCGACTGGACTTTTCCTCTCACGCCTGGCAAATTAAAGTGATTGTGCTTATTTTCGCATGTTTCGGATGGTCCCGACCCTGGCCAAGTTTGCTTTTTCTCTTTGCAGTGATTGAAACCTTTGTCGATAAACGCGGAGACGTGTCAAGGCGGTGCGGCCGCCATTGATCAGTTCACCGCGCTACTTTTGGTCGGAGTGATGAATGCAATGGATGTGCAGAATGTATCGGTGGTCCTCCGCTCCAACGATCCGTCGATAGGAGTGAGCATTATCTGAGAACGATTTCACCGGGCAGTGAAACTTTATATGCGCTTTTTCTTTGTTGCGATTTTTCACGATCAATGGCGCTGAATTTTGCCGGGCTTTGGCCATTGGTTATTTGGATGCTGCTGGCTACTTCATCGACAGGTGTTGGGTCCATTAAATTTCAAACTGCTACTAATTTTGAACTCGTTTGGAACATGAAAACGCAGTCTTTTGTGTTGAATCACAACAGATGGGCTCAACAGTGAGACTAATCCTAGTTTCCTTCAGAATATCTCGAACAGACCGGCAGCCCCCTGGCCGCCGCCAATGCACATTGTAACGACGCCAAGCTTCGCCCCGCGCCGTTTGCCTTCGATCAAAAGATGGCCTGTCATGCGGGCCCCGGTCATACCGAATGGGTGGCCGATGGAGATAGATCCGCCGTTGACGTTGCAAATTTCCGGGTCAATCTCTAAGCGGTCTCTGCAGTACAGCGCTTGGCTGGCAAAGGCCTCGTTAAGTTCCCAGAGATCAATGTCGCTGACCGAAAGGCCATGACGCTGCAAAAGACGTGGGACGGCAAAGACCGGACCAATCCCCATTTCATCAGGCTCGCAGCCAGCTACAGCAAATCCTTTGAACGCGCCCAGCGGTTCAATGCCTTCGCGGGCGGCGACATCAGCGTCCATAACAACAAGCGCGGATGCACCATCCGACAACTGAGACGCATTACCCGCCGTCACGAAATTGCCCTCGCCTTGCACCGGAGCAAGACCTGCAAGGCCTTCCAACGAAGTCGTGGGGCGATTGCAGTCATCCATGCCGAAGGTCACGTCTTTGCGAGTGACTTCACCGGTTTCTTTGTTCTTGAACGCCTGAGTAACAGTGATTGGCACAATCTCATCGTCCAACTTCCCGGCGGCTTGCGCGGCCGCTGTACGTCTTTGGCTTTCCAACGCCAACTCATCTTGTGCATCCCGGCTGACATTATAGCGCTTGGCGACAATATCCGCGGTCTGGATCATGTTAAAATAAAGCTCTGGCTTGTTTTTTACGATCCATGCTTCCTGGGCTTGTGGGGGTCGCGACGGGGGCATCTGGCTGATGCTTTCGACCCCTCCGGCAATAGCAGCCGGGGCCCCTTCTTGCACAATCGCATGAGACGCCATGGCCACGGCCTGTAGACCCGACGAACAAAACCGGTTGATCGTCGTCGCTGCTACGGTCACGGGCAGACCAGCTCGGACGACGGTTTGCCTGGCGATATTGCTGCCGGTCCAGCCTTCTGGATAACCGCAACCGATGAACGCATCTTCTAGCAGGTCGGGGTTGATGCCGGCGCGCTTTACTGCGTGCTCAATTGCATGGCCACCCATGGTTGCACCATGGGTCTCGTTAAAGGCGCCACGGTAAGATTTCGCAAGACCAGTACGCGCGGTTGAGACAATGACGGCTTGTTTCATGGGTCGTCCTCAATTGTTCAGGCTAGAGAAGAGTTTGCCTTCAGCGGCAAGCTGTTCGAGTAGGGGGGCGGGTTGCCACAAGAACGCATCTTCTTTGGCAAACTTTTGAATATCTTCAAGAATTTTCGCAGGACCAACGGTATCAGCATATTGCAACGGACCCCCGCGCCAGCGAGGAAACCCATAGCCGTTGAGCAAAACAACGTCCACATCAAGTGGACGCAACGCGATGCCTTCTGCAACAACTCGGGCAGATTCATTGACCATCGCCGCCATAAAGCGATCCACGATTTCCTCAGCATCAAGTTCGCGTGGACTGATCCCCTTGGCCATACGCTCATTGGCGATGATAGCATCCACTTCAGGATCAGGTATCGGTGCACCCTCACCGTAGATATAGAAACCACGGCCTGTTTTGCGACCAAAATGGCCCGCCTCGCAAATACGATCAGCGAATTCGGCATAAGTCTCGCGAGGGTCTCGCGTCGGAGCAAGACGTTTGCGCGTTGCCCAGCCGATATCCAGACCGGCAAGATCGCTTACGGCGAAAGGTCCCATGGCAAGGCCAAATTCCTGCAACGCGGAATCGACGGCAAAGGGGCTTGCACCTGCCAACACCGCACCATCTACCGCCTTGCGATAGTGGGATAGAATGCGATTTCCGATAAAGCCGTCACACACACCCGCACGCACGGCAATTTTTCCCATCGTTTTCGCCAGTGCAAAACCGGTTGCGACCACTTCGGGCGAGGTTTTGTCGGCAACGACGACCTCAAGCAGCTTCATGACATGCGCGGGGGAAAAGAAATGCAGACCGATGACATCCTGCGGACGACTTGTGCTTTGGGCAATTTCATTGATGTCGAGGTAAGAGGTGTTGCTGGCGAGCACAGCGCCTGGTTTACAGACCTTATCCAGTTGCGTGAAAACGTCCCGCTTTACTTCCATACTTTCAAAAACAGCCTCGATGACCAGATCCGCGTTGGACAACGCGGCATAGTCACTTTCGGCGCGGAAGCGTTCCGTCGTCAGCTTTTCAAACATCTCCTGATCAATCTTGCCACGCTTAACGGAACCAGAAAGCGTGCGCACAACGGTCTGATGCGCGCGTTCGGCACTTTCGGAATCCCGTTCGATCAATGTGACGTCCAGACCCGCAAGCAGGGCCGATGTTGCAATTCCTGCCCCCATCGTGCCGCCACCAATCACACCGATCTGCGCCACATCCCTAGGGGCCACACCCTCGAGCTCAGGTAATTTGGCGACTTTGCGTTCCGAGAAGAAGGCGTGGATTAAGGCACTGCGTTGATCGGTTTTCATCATCTTGCGGAAAAGGCTCCGTTCCGCGGCAAGCCCCTCGGCAAAAGGTAACTTCGTTGCAGCTTCCAACGCATCCAGGCAGGCAAAGGGCGCAAGCTGCCCTGCGCGAGTTGCACTAAGCTTCAGCCGGGCTTGCTCAAAAACCGAAGGATCATCGTGTTTGATATCCCGCGCGGAAACAGGGCGGGGGCCTTTGCCGTCGTGGACCAGTTTCTTTGCAAATGCGATGGATGCACCAGTTACATCAGCGTCATCAGTGACGAGATCCACAAGCCCAATCGAGGCGGCTTGTTCCGCACCAATCTGCTTTCCTGTTGTGATCATATCGATCGCCGTCTCAATCGATACCAAGCGCGGCAGACGCTGGGTACCACCAGCGCCGGGGAGAAGACCCAATGTCACTTCGGGAAGTGCAAAGCGCGCTTTTGGGGTCGCCACGCGATAGTGACACCCAAGTGCCAGTTCAAGGCCACCACCAAGAGCCGTGCCATGCATCGCAGCAACAGTGGGTTTTGGAATGGACTCCAACGCATTGATAACATCCGGTAGGAAAGGGCTGACAGGTGGTTTGCCGAACTCGCGAATGTCGGCTCCGGCCACAAATGTACGGCCCGCGCAAGCCACAACAACGGCCTGCACATCCGCATCCTCGGACACTTTCTTCGCCAGTGACAGCAGCTCGGCACGGACAGGCTGTGAAAGTGCATTTACAGGAGGATTGTCGATCGTAATGACAGCAATGCCGTCTTGAATATCGTATGAGACAGCTGAGGTCATGGCGCGTCCTGTTGATGTATCAAAGAGGGTGAATATTCGTTACTTTTTTAGCAGTTTGAAAACACCTGAAGCGGTCGCCAGCAAAGTGCCGTCTTCTGAGTGCAGCTCTGCAGAGGCGAATCTGGTGCTCTTGCCACCACCGGTGACATTGCCTGTCGCCACAACGCGGCCTGAACGTGCAGACGCGATGTAGTTCACCGACAAAGACATCGTAAGCACCACACGATCAGGATCACCGCTGTCATTTCGCACAGCCAGACCGCAACTGTTGTCCAACAGCATCGCGACAAACCCCCCGTGCAAAACACTCGCACGATTGAGGTGCTGCGAACCGATGTCCAGAGCGCATCGTCCTCGGCTTTCGTCAAAGACACTGGATTCATATCCAACAAAGCTCTGTGCGGCGGATTCGTCGTCTTTGTTCATGCCGCATTCTCTTTCTTCAGGGCAATCAAGCGCATTGCGTGATCGTGGCGTCCACCCAATTGGTGATCCAACATTATTAATCGCTTAGCATAGTGCGCGCCGGGGTATTCCCAAGTCATTCCAATACCACCGTGCATCTGAATTGCCTCTTCCGCACAAAGTTCAGCCGCGCGTCCGATAAGGTTTTTGGCCATCGATGTGTGCCGACGCTGATCGGCGGTGCCATAGCTTGCAACCGCACGGATTGTGATCGATCGGGCTTGATCCGCCCACATGATCATATCCACGATACGGTGTTGCAGCGCCTGGAATGACGCAATGTTGCGACCAAATTGCCTGCGCTGTTTGAGGTAGTCTGTCGTCATGGCGATAAGCGTATCCATAGCGCCCACGGCCTCGGAACAAAGTGCGATACGACCCAAATCCAAAACATCCTCGATCAGGGTCGTCCCATCCGCGTTCAAAAGCTTCGCCGGGGTCTCTTCAAACAACACATCAGCGATGCCTCCGCCTTCTTGCATGGGGGCAGCGATGATTTGTGCGCTTGTAGTGTCTTCGACCAGATACAGACCAAGACCTTGATCGTTTTTGGCCGCGACCAGCAGAAGATCGGCATCTGGCGCACCATAGACTGACGACTTGCGGCCAGTCAGCCTGCCATTCGCGTCTGCGGTAGTGGACAGTTGAGAGAGGTCTTGAGAGACCTCCGGTTCAAAAACCGCAAAGGCAGGGCGTCGATCGCCGGTTATGACCTGCTGGACCAGATCGATTTGATCGCTCTCGGCCAAAAGGCGCAGACCCAACAAGGTGCCAAGATAAGGATCGGTGCTAAGTGCGCTTCCGACTTCTTCGAAAACAACCGAAACGTCTTCAGCTGTGCCGCCCAAACCGCCGAGCTCTTCAGATACAAAAGCACCCAGAATTCCCAATTCGATCATTTCCGCCCAAGCCGCTTGATCGTAGAAAGGCGCCGTCCAAGCCGTTTCGTTGCGTCGCTCTGGCGTGTTGGCTGTTCGCAAGAACCGACCGAACATTTCAGCCAGCATCGCGTGATCTTCGCTGCGTTCGAAATTCATCTGTCAGTCCCTGAATAGTGTTTTTGCAACGATATTGCGTTGGATTTCATTGGAACCGCCGTAAATCGACAGCTTGCGATTGTTAAAATAAACAGGCGCGGCGCGGGCGGCTTCGGGCGGCAGGGCGAGTTGATTGTCAGAAAGGCTTTCTGCATCCGGCGCGGCCGCGTGACCAAGGGCCGACCGATAAAGGCTTAGAATACCCTGACGCACTTGGGTTCCTCGGATTTTCATCAGCGAACTGTCAATCCCGCCTGCTGCACCATCTCTGGTTCTTGCAAGGGCGCGCAAATTGGCAACGCGTAAGGCTTCCAGATCGGCTTCGAGTTCGACAGCCTGTGCAGCATAAAGAAGATGTTCTGAAACAGGCTGACCATCGCGGCGCACAACAGCGGCCATTTGATGATAACGCTCAAGATCGCGGGCCGAAAAGCCAACACCAGCAATGTTTGTCCGCTCGTGGGTCAGCAGGTACTTCGCCACCGTCCAGCCTTCGTTTTCTGCGCCAACCAGATTTTCAACCGGCACACGTACGTTGGTGAAAAAGACTTCGTTCACCTCATGACCACCGTCAATCAGCCGGATTGGGCGCATCTCAATGCCCGGCGTATCGAGGTCTACGAGAACAAAGCTGATGCCTTGTTGCGGTTTGTCTGTTTGCGACGTGCGCAAAAGGCAAAAGATACGGTTGGCGTGTTGGCCAAGCGTTGTCCATGTCTTTTGGCCGTTAATGACAAAGTGGTCGCCATCACGCTCGGCGCGGGTTTTGAGGCTTGCCAAGTCCGAACCGGCACCCGGCTCGGAAAAACCCTGACACCACCAATCCTGACCATCCAGAATACGAGGCAGATACTCGGCCTTCTGTTTGTCAGTCCCGTAACGGATCAGAACTGGGCCCAACATCGCAAGTCCGAACGACAACAATCGCGGGGCACCCGCAAGGGCACATTCCTCGGAAAAAACATGGCGTTCAACAGCATTCCAACCCGCGCCGCCATACTCTTGCGGCCAGGTCGCCGCAAGCCAGCCGCGGGCATTCAGGATTGCGTGCCAACGCTCCATGTCGCTTTTGGTAAGCTCACGCCCCGAGCTTGTTTTTTCAACGAGATCACCGGGCAGGTTGTTGGCCAAAAATGCGCGAATCTCAGCCTGAAAGGCTTGTTCTGCTTCCGAGTAGTCCAGATTCATTTCGCGTCCCTTCGCATCATTCTCGGGCAACTGTGCCATTCATTCCGCGCTGTGTGTTCAATCCAAGACATCGGCAAATTGAGACAGCAGTTTGTGTTTGATAATTTTACCTGTTGCGGCTTGCGGCAACGCATCCGATACAACCACACGTGCAGGTACCTTATAGGGTGCCATGCGTTCGCGAACCCATTCGCGCAGGTCTGCCTCTGTAACTTCTTTGTGGGCGCTGACGAAACCGATCACATCCTCGTTGCTGCCTCTGGTTCGGCCCACAACGGCGGCCAAGGTCACGGCAGGGTGGCTGGCCAAAACGGCCTCGACCTCTGGCGGGTAGACATTGAAACCTGAATGAATGATCAACTCTTTCGAGCGCCCCACAATATGCAGCGTGCCGTCTTCTTCTTGTTTGGCCAGATCCCCGGTGCAAAAAAAGCCGTCTTCCGTCATGGCTTTGCGCGTTGCTTCGGCGTTCCGGAAATAGCCCTTCATGACGTTCTCGCCCCGGACACATAACTCACCCACGCCGTCATTATTCGGATCTTTAATTCGCACTTCAACTCCCGGCAGCGGGGGGCCGACAGCGCTGTCATCGCGTGGGGCGTCCATCTGAGTAAGCGCCACGCTTGGAGAGCATTCCGAAAGCCCATAGCCATTGTGGAGTGTCAGGCCAAAAAGTTCTTCGGTCTGGGTCTTGAGCGCTAAGTCCAAGGGCGCGCCACCCGCATAGATATAGCGCAGATTGTGATCGGCTTTTTCAACGTTCCGTTCATGCAGGCGCTTGTTGATGGCGGCAAATATCTGCGGAACGGCGGGAAAAAGCGTTGCTGTTTTCAGTTGCTCAATCACATCGTCCACATCGAAACGAGGGCGCACAATCAAACGCGCACCACCGCGAACAGCGCCAAGGAAAACCGAGGTGAGGCCAAAGATATGCGTCCCCGGCAAAACGGCCAGCATCACATCAGACGACGTGACGCGGCGGACCCTCGCAGATAGCTTAGATGCGAACAGTAGGTTCCCATGGGTCAGCATCACGCCCTTTGGCTCGCCCACTGTTCCAGACGTGTAGATCAGGACCGCGGTTTGCGTCGCGTCAGGCTCGACAGGTTCCACCGGCACGTCGCGAATGGTCGAAACAGTAAGCGATCCACATGACAAAGGTTCAAGCTCGACCCGGCCCATTCGGTTTGCGTGTGCGCTGGATGCCGTTGAAACCTCGGGTGTGAAAAGGGCACAGCGGGCGTCGCTAAGCTCGGTTATGCGGGTGACTTCTGCATCGGTAAGACGGGCGTTGACCAGCACGGCCCAAGCCTCAAGCCGGCTCAGCGCAAAAATGGCGACGATATAGGTTGCGCAGTTTTCGCTTATCAGTAGAACCCTGTCGCCTGCACGCACTCCGTGGGCCGCTAGGCCGCGGGCGGCTTGCTGGCTCATCTCATTAAGTTCACCATATGTGTAGCTTCGACCGTCATGGTCCGAGAGTGCTACAGCATCTTGATCCGCTTCAGACAGAATTTCGTGGATCCGGTTCATCAAGTTCTTTCTCCTGAAAACTCTGTGCGACGGCGCAAGGCGACGGAAAGAGGTAGAATTGCAACGATCAAGCCAGTAATCAGGCTAGGTCCAAACGGTACGCCCACATACTCCATTTCTGGTAGCGCAATTAGGAAGCCAGCAACAAAAAGAAGAATGCGCAACGGGATCTCTCCGGCACCTGAGAGCGATCCGACAAAGATAACGAACCCCTGCAGCGCCATGCAAATCAAAGCGAGGCCCAACAACGCGCAGCTGACCGCAAGAATGACTTCGGCTGGCGACGACTGCGCGACAAGCGCAGGGTTGAGCACGAAGAAGAAAGGCGCGATGTAGATCACGCTACCCAGGCGCATCGCCTCAAGTCCCGCTTTCATCGCACTTGTGCCAGCCATGGTAGCAGCGGCATATGCGCCAAGCGCAACCGGAGGCGTGATATAGCTGACCATTCCCCAATAAAGAATGAACAGATGTACGGCGAGCACATTGAGACCACCGGCCTCCAATGCCGGAGCAAGCACGACCGCCAGGAAAATATAGCAGGCCGTTACTGTCATACCCATGCCGAATACAAATGCGGTCATTGCGCCGGCGATCAAAAGAATAAAGACGTTATCGCCTGCCAGCGCCAGCAGTTCGTTGACCAGCGTTCCAGCAAGACCTGTGGCTGAAAACGACCCGACAATCAGACCCACGCCAAGTATGATGGCGGTCAGTTCTGTCAGGCCGGTCCCGACACGTTTCAGAACTTCGATCAGCCCACCAATTGTAAGGCGGTGGCGGGGAAGGATTTGGTTGACGACAAGCAACAAAACGGTCGCATAGAACGGTGCGGCCGTTTCCTGTCGCAGCACGATCATCATGAAGATCAAAACTGCAAACACCAGCACATAGGCCCAACCGCCGCGCAATGTTTCTTGAAGTCGGGGCAGATCCGGTCCGGACATGCCACGCAGACCAAGACGCGCAGAATAGGCGTCAATCTGAACAAACAGGCCAAAATAGAACAGCAGGGACGGTATCGCAGCAGCAATAGCAATTTCGACATAGGGCATCGACAAGAACGAGGCCATGACAAACGCCGTCGCGCCCATGATGGGCGGCATCAAAACACCGCCTGTTGATGCGCAAGCCTCGGTCGCGGCAGCCGTTTTTGCGGTAAAACCGGTGCGACGCATCGCCGGGATCGATACCGCACCCGTTGTCAGAATGTTGGAAATCACACTGCCCGACATCGACCCCATAAAGCCACTGGCAAAGATCGACACCTTGGCGGCTCCACCACGGTATCGACCGACCAGCGCGAGGGCGAGGTCATTGAAGAACTGCCCGCCACCCGTGTGCTGCAACACGGCGCCAAAGATGATGAATCCGATCACAACGCCGCCAAATGCGCGCATGGGAATTCCAAAGATACTTTCCGACGAATAGACATGATAGGAAATGGCTTCGGAAAATGTGCTTTGAAATCCGGAAAACGGATCGGGTACATGCCCCGCGAAGGTTGGATAAAGCGAGAATAGCACCACAATCACAAACAGAACCTTGCCGCCCGCTCGGCGCGTGGCCTCCAGAACGAGGGCGAAGAAAACATAGCCCACCCATTGGGCTGTTTGTGGGGCTGCGTATTCCCAACCTTCAGACAAGTTCAGCATTGCAACTGAGGCCAGATAGATGCCAGCCGCAAGCGCGATGGCGGCAAGAATCCAGTCATAGAAGGCCACCGGCCCAAGACGCTGACCACGAATGTTGAAAACCAAAAAGCTTAACGACAGAAAGATGGCCGCAAGAAGCGCAAGATACCGACCATCTAGCAGCACGATCCCGAACAGCTGAATATTGAACAACTGGTGAACCACAAGAAGGATCGCAGCGGTCGTGCCGACAATCAGCGCAAGATTGCGGCCGGTGTCAGAGATTTCCGCCGTTCCAACTTCGTTTTCAAGTTCTTGCATAACAAAACCTGTTCGTTGGCACGTTCAAAGCGCCGCAGAGAATTGGTGTCGCCCGATCCAACGTTTCCGCAGGATCGGGCGGATCGAATATGAGTGCTTAAAATACGACCTGAAGACCGGCGGCTTTCAGGGCCTCGCGGCGCTTGGTTTCCCATGCAGAAGCCCAATCTTCCGCGCCGGTTTCTTTCAGCTCGTTCCACGCGTCCTGCAGAACTTGCTGGCGGCGAAGCAGCTCGTTGTTATGCTCTTGGGCGGCGTCGGTCCACACTCCAAGTTCTTTGAACAGTCGAATAGAACCTTCGTGGTAAGGGACGACCCATTCGAAGTCCTGATTGTCGATAGACCAGCCACCAATGCCCGGCGCCTTGCCGTCATATTCCGGGTACAGATCAATCATCGCCTTCGTCATGTTATAGACGAGATCTTCTTCTTGTGCGCCAGTTGTGACAAGAACCGGGTACGCATATGCAGCACCCTTGTGGCCGTCAGTGCCATCGATATTTGCACCAACCTTGGCCGTATTTGTTTGAAAGAACGGCGCTATTTCTTTCATGCGCGCCAAGCCTTCAGTGTTGTTGGCATCGATTTCAGGCCAGAACAAACCACGTGGGGAAGAGGCTGCCTCGTACGCGGGGCCCGAGTTTGTGGATGCGAAAGCTGCATCAACCTGACCTTCAATCAGACCTTTCCACGATGCAGAATAGCCACCGAAATCCACCCGCTCTACATCATCCCAGGTCAAACCCGCATAGGCGAGATAAGCCGTTGTGTTTGCATTCAAGGCAGGTGCGCCCGTCACCCAGGCAACACGTTTGCCTTTCAGGTCTGAAAATTCCTTGATGCCCAGATCGCCGGCCACACCAACGGTCAGGTTTATTGCACCGCCCGAGTTCGCCATCAGCAGCCGAATAGGCTGTGGCCCCCATTTTTCTTCACCAAACTGGAAAACGCCTTCTTGCGCCATAAAGCTACCGCCCACGCCCGTGGCCGAGAATTGCACGCGTCCTTGACGCAGCGGCTCGGTCCTCGAAACGTCGTTTTTACCGGGCAGAACCCGAAGGTTGGTGCCCGTGGCGGTCTGCAGAGCAGCGCCAATCGCAACAGCCTGATTATACCCGGCAGTACCCGTGCCGTAAGCCGTCCAGGATACCTGTTTTGGCAGTTCCAGGTCGGTTGCATTGGCGGCTGTTGAGACACCCAATACTGCGACGGCTGCCAAAGCGGTCAGAAATTTCATGAATCTAGTCCTCCTCGAATGTGAATGTAGTCCGCTATGCGAACGCATATTTCGCAAATTCGCATTTGAGTCAACTTACCAGCTAAAAATATCGTGAAATATCCAGTTTAAATTGACATTCGGTTCGCATAGCGAAATGGTTGCAAAACCATTCGAGGGGTGTGTTTGATGGAAAATCCCGAAGAAGCCGCTGAAACTGATCGGCAATTCGTAACGGCGCTGGCGCGCGGGCTTGATATCCTATCTGCCTTTGATGGTCAGAGCAGGTACCTTTCGAATGCGGCGTTGGCTGCGCGATCAAACCTGGCAAAACCCACGATTTCGCGGCTTACACATACTTTGACCCGAACGGGGCATTTGATTCGAAACCCCGAGTCTGGAGAGTATCGGCTGAGCGCGAAAGTGCTTCAGCTTGGTTTCGGTGCGCTGTCCGCCATGAGCGTCAGCGAGCTTTATCAACCCGAAATGGAAGCCCTGAGCGCGGGCCCCAACCCCTACATCACCGTTGCCCTTGCTGAACAAGCGGGCAACCGAGCGATTTATTTGGCCACGCAAAAGTCAACTCAAGCCGTGACTTTGTCTCTCTATGTCGGAGCGCGGCTGCCCCTGTTTTATTCCGCAATTGGACGAGCCATTCTCGTTCGTCTGGAGCCAGAAGCACGGGCGGCGGCAATTTCACTCGGCGCGGCAGAATTTCCCGAGCAAAAGGCGCGTATCCAGGCCAGCGTCGATAGCGCCGTAAGTGACTATGGCGAACTTGGGTACGTGCGCAGCTTTGGCGATTGGAAGAAAGAGATCAATGCAATAGCTGTTCCAGTGACCTCGCTGGACGGCTCAACCGTCTATGGCCTTAATGTGGGCGGACCTTCGTTTCTTGCATCCAGTGCCGAGTTGGAAAGCGATTACGCTGAGCGACTTGTGGATACTGGTAGAAAACTGTCATCAGCATAGTTGAATTCGAGCTATGTTCCGTTATTTTCAGCGATTTTTACTTGGGATTCCTTGCGACAGGGCCTGAGTTTCTAAGGCTGAACTAGAATATCTCGTTGTCATGCATTGCTTTGATCGTGCCTTGCGATGATTAGCTTTCAAACTCGTCTCTCGCATTATATTTTGATAGCTGGAGAACACAAAGGCGCACCAATAATGACATCACGCAGGTCAGCATCCATTCCTGAACAACTTACGAAACGGGAGGTTGCCGAGATAGCGATACGGAATGCGATTGAAGCGGGACTTTATAAGCCGGGCCAAATTATCAGCCAGCGGCAGATAGCAGAAGACTTAGATCTGAGTATTACGCCAATCCGAGAAGCAATCCTTGTGATGATGGGGAATGGAATCGTCGATAGACACAAGCACCATTCTATTAAGGTTAAAGAAATAGACGAGAAGAGGCTTCGGGAGATCTTTTCTGTGCGTCAGATCCTTGAAGAACAAGCGGTACGACTGACAGCTGAATTTGCGACCCCGGAACTTATCAGAACGCTTGGGAAGTTAAATGATCAACTGGCACTGATGAGAGCAGATGACGATGCATCGCTTGTCAATCCAATCGACCGTGAATTTCACAACACGGTCTTCAGTTCTTGCGGAAACACCGCACTTGTTTGGACGATCGATCGGTTGAAATCTTCGTTTCCCTTGTACGCACTTTGGAGTGAACCGGGGCGCTTGGAAAAGTCCATTTCCGAGCATCAGCGATTGATTGAGGCTTTGGAAAAGCGAGATTCAAAAGCGGCTGCTTCGGTGCAAGTAGAGCATCTTTCAAACGGCTTGGATGACTTGCTGTCCTTCCTGGCGCGCGAGAATGAGTAAAGGCGTTTGATCTGATTCGATCTTTGCAGTCAGCGGGGAGCAGGACGCGTACCGCATTAGCCTAGCAATTCATCTTTGAATTCATGAGGCTTTCTCTAGGGAGTTCAATTCTCTTGCTCGAATGAAACATTATATATAATGTATAGTAAAGGCCATTCGGCTATATTGAAGCTCTACACAAAGGTTTGGTCATGGGAATGAACAGGTTCAAATATTCAAGACGGGCAGAGGTCCTTGGCAAATCCGTGTATGACCACGCCGCAGGGGTTATCATGCTGAGCGTCGGTTCCGCTTACCCGCCGATCTTGCCTGACCTGTCGCGTGAGGCTGCGTCTTCAGCACAGGAATACTTGTCCGAAGTTATGCAATACGGGCCGCTCATGGGGTTGCCTGCGCTTCGCGAAGCGATTGCAGGCTACGTTGCTGAAGATGGAGTGATCTGTAGTCCAGAAAACGTTTTGGTGACCAATGGTGCTAAACACGCAACTGATTTGGCGTGCAGGGTTTTTACTGAGCCGGGTGACAAAATCATCGTGACCGCACCGACCTATATGACAACATTGCAATGTTTGCGTCAGCATGGCTTGAGCTTTGTGGCAATTCCTCAGGATGGGAATGGCATGCGAACTGACATCCTGCAAAAACGTCTGGAAACCATGCTCGAAAATGCAGAGCCGTTGCCAAAATTGCTTTTTGACGTACCAGATTTTCACAACCCAACGGGCATAACGATGTCGTTGGAACGGCGCAGGCATCTGCTGCAACTGGCCGAAGAGTATGACTTTGTCATTCTAGAAGATGACCCTTACCGTCGCATTCGGTTCGAAGGTGAGGCCGTACCGCCGATCAAGTCCATGGACGAGACCGGTCGTGTCGTCGCGATTGGAACAGTATCGAAAATCCTCGCTCCAGGACTTCGTATCGGTTGGGCTATTGGCGACACCGAGATCGTGCGTCGCATGGGGCTGCAAAAATCAGATGGCGGATCCTGCCCCTTTACCCAACGGCTTGTGATCGAAGCGATCCGGTCGAACAAGCTGCATGAGCATATCGAGATCGTGACTAAAACCATGCGGGTGCATCGTGATGCCATGATCGATGCCTTGGTGGAGTTTCTACCCGACGCCAAAGTAAGGAAGCCGGAAGGCGGGTACTTTCTATGGGCTGAACTGCCAGAACAGGTATCTGGCGATGCTTTAGCTTCCAAGGCTATTGAACATGGCGTTGAAGTTGGAAGTGGGCGCTTGTGTTTCCCGGTCGAAGATCCAGGGCATTTTCTACGTTTTTCCTACAGTTACGTCGACCCAGACACCATTCACGAGGGGATACGTCGCCTAGGTCGAGCTTACAATGCAATGAGGGCTTGAGCCGCACAATTCAAACGAAGAACCAAGCCGGGCGTACGACAGAAGCTAAAAAATGAACCGATGCCCGGCCTCAAACTCTGCCAACTAGGAGAAACAACTATGAATACTCTTTTTAAGTCCACACTGGCTGCAGCGGCGATCGCCTTTGGTGCTGCTGCGCCCTCTATGGCTGAAGATTGGGATATGCCTCTTCCTTGGCCGGATGGGAACTTCCACACCAAGAACGCTCAGACATTTGCGGATGAAGTTGCAAAGGTTACCGATGGTCGCGTAAAAATTACGGTGCATGCTGGAGGCTCTCTGGGCTTTAAAGGCCCCGAAATGTTGGGAGTGATCAGAGATGGTCTGGCACCAATCGGTGACGTTTACCTTAGCCAGCAGGTGGGTGAAGAGCCGATACTTGGAATGGAATCCATCCCCTATCTGGTTACGAGCTATGACGAGCTTCGGGATATGCATGAGCATTTTCGCCCGGTCGTAGATGAGGTTGCCGCGCGACACAATCAGAAGGTCCTCTACATGGTTCCTTGGCCCGCGCCAGGTATCTATACGAAATCCGAGGCCAAAACGCTTTCGGATCTGGAAGGTATCAAGATCCGGACGTATTCTAAATCTACGACGGAATTGTTCGATGCCATTGGTATGACCGCAGTTCAATTGCCTTGGGGCGAAGTGGTGCCCTCGCTGGCAGCGGGCACGATCGACGGTGTAACAACATCGGCCAGTTCGGGAGTGGACGGAAAATTTTGGGAGTTTCTGACCCATTTCTACCCAACAGGTCACGTGTGGTCCTCTGATGCAATCACTGTCAACCTTGATGCCTGGAACGGCCTGAGCGAGGAAGACCAAGCTGCGATTGAGGAAGCTGCCGCGCGGCTTGAGCCGGAGTTCTGGGAAGTGAGTCGTTCAGAAGATGCTGAGAAGCTGGAGATCCTGAAGGAAAACGGCATGATCATAGGTGATGTCACCGACGAGATGCTTTCAGCGATGCGCGCAGCGACAGAAGACCAAAAAACGGCCTTCATTGAAGCCAACCCCAACGCCGAAGCAGTTCTCGACGCGGTCGTCGGCAACTGACGCACGCTTGCTGTTCTTCCAGTCTGTTCCCGTGCTTTTGCGCGGGAACCTCTCCAGAAAGCGAAAAACATGCTCCGAGTTCTTGATATACTCGACCGGATAAGCCGTTGGACTGCTGTACTTTCAGTCATTCTTGTCTTCGGGATTGCAGTCCTGATTATCGCCGAAGTTGTTGCTCGCTGGTTATTCAGCCACTCGCTCAGCTTTGCGTGGGAATTCAGTGCTTATTTTTTCGCCGTCGCTGTGTTTTGCGGTGCCGCTTACACATTGCGAACCGGGGGGCACGTCAGAGTGGCATTGCTGCGCGGTGTTCTTGGACCCAAGGGCCAATGGCGCATGGAAATCTTTGCTACTCTGATAGGGATCGGCATGACATTGTTTGCCGCGAACTCGATGGTTGCCTTTGCTTGGCGGTCCTTTCAAAGGGGCAGCACATCCCCCACAGTGGACGCCACACCGTTGTTCATTCCACAGAGCGCAATAGCGTTGGGTTTCGTCCTCTTGGCTTTACAGATGATCGCAAGGCTTTTGCGGCTGTTTCTGCACGAGCCACCTGAAGACGAAGCAGCCCTCGACGCCTTTGGCACCGAGTAGGAGGCAACTTAAATGATCGCCTTAGTCGCCCTGACCATAATTTGCCTCCTGCTTCTCGCTTTAGGGACAGGTGTCTGGATCGGCCTCGCACTGTATTTTGTCGGTGTCGTCAGCTTGTCCATTTTTAAAGGTATGCCTGTAGACAAGCTCTTTGCGCAATTGACGTGGAACTCTTCGACGACGCCTGAGTTGATCGCTTTGCCGATGTTCATCCTGATGGCGGAGATTTTGTTTCGATCAAAACTATCTTCGTCGCTGTTTTCGGGCCTGACCCCCTGGACAACAAAACTGCCGGGCCGCTTGTTGCACGTCAACGTTTTGGGCTGCACCTTGTTTGCTGCGGTTTCTGGTTCATCTGCTGCGACCACTGCAACTGTTGGCAGGATCACAATGACGGAGCTGTTTAAACGCGGTTACGACAAGAACCTGGCAATGGGCTCGCTAGCCGGGGCAGGGACGTTGGGGTTCCTCATTCCACCGTCGATCATCATGATTATCTACGGAGTTTTGGCGGAAGCCTCGATCCTCAAGCTGTTTATCGCAGGTATTGTGCCCGGTTTGTTGTTAGCTGGCTGTTACATGAGCTACCTAGGCCTGCGCACAACACTAGATCCCAGCAAGGTGCCACAAGAAGACCTTGCGTCCACCTGGCATGACCGGATCGTCGCACTTAAACACCTTGGCCCTGTCCTGTTTCTGATAATCGTCGTCATCGGGTCAATGTACGGCGGTTTCGCGAGCCCGTCTGAGGCAGCGGCAGTGGGTGTACTTGGCGCACTAATCGTCAGCGGAGTACAGGGGACTCTGACACGCGAGAGCATTACGCAGATTGCTTATGGTTCCATCCGTACAATTTCGATGATCGGCCTGATCGTCGCGGCGGCATCATTTTTGTCGGTGTCGATGGGTTATCTGGGTGTCCCGCGCGCCGTGGCCACGCAGATTGCCGCATTGGAACTGTCGCCCTTCATGCTGATTATGCTTTTGCTGGTGTTTTACATCGGACTGGGCTGCGTGCTGGAAGGGATGTCGACAATCGTCATGACGCTTCCAATAACCTTGCCATTAATCGAGGCTGCAGGGTTCGACAAGATCTGGTTCGGAGTCTTTCTGGTGGTTGTTGTCGAGATGGCGCAAATTACACCGCCCGTAGGTTTCAACCTCTTTGTTATTCAGGGCATGACCGGTGAGAAAATCAGTCGGATTGCACGCGCGACTTTCCCGTTCTTTTTGATCATGATCGTGCTGGTATTCTTGATTACAGTGTTCCCCGGTATCGTAACTTATTTGCCGAACCAAGTGGAATTCCGAGGCTGAAGAAGATCCTTAACCGGAGAAGAGAATATGGCAGTTATCGATCTCAATTCTGACTTAGGCGAAAGCTTTGGTGCTTACACAATCGGTCATGATGAAGAGATGTTGGACATCATAAGTTCAGCAAATGTTGCTTGCGGGTTTCACGGCGGCGATCCGCTGGTCATGCACGACACTCTTGTGCGGGCTGGCCGGAATGGAGTCGGTATTGGCGCGCATCCTGGCTTCAACGACCTATGGGGTTTCGGTCGACGTCAGATCAAAGTGAATGATGTCTCGGAAGTAGAAAAAATGCTGATCTATCAGGTCGGCGCAATACAAGGCATGGCTCGTGCTACAGGAACGGAAGTTACGCATTACAAAATCCACGGTGCGTTGGGCAATATGTCCTGTGTTGACCCAGACCTGGCGATGGCCGCGGCCCGCGCAGTGAAGGCAATTGCGCCGGATTTACTGTTCGTCGTCCTCCCCAAAAGTGAATTGGAGAAAGCGGGAGAAAAGATGGGTCTTAGAATGTCCCGCGAAATCTTCGCCGACCGTGCCTATGACGACAATGCCATGCTTGTTCCTCGCGGCGTCGAAGGTGCCATGATTCAAGATCCAGAAATTGCTGGCCCCCGCATCCTGAAGTTTATTGAGCAAGGGGCAATCGAAAGTCTCGCGGGCAAACGCATCGAGGTTGAGATCGACACGGTTTGCGTACACGGTGACAGCCCTGCCGCCGTTGGCATCGCCCGCAGCTTGCGTGGTCAGTTTGAAGCGGCGGGCCTAGACATCGTTCCCATGCACAAAACGTTGTCCTGAACAGTTATGAAGGTGGATTACTTGCCGTGTGGCGACACTGGCATAACAGTTGAGTTCGAAGGTGAGAACCTACGCGCTACGAACACGCGCGCATTGCGCCTTCATGCCGTTCTAAATCAGGCACTTCCTTACGGGGTCACCGAAACGGTGCCGACCTATCGATCGGTTACCCTTCACTATGATCCCTGTCGAACTTCTAACGCGGCGTTGACAGAGTACATCAAAACCATCTTGCCGGAGTTCGCCCCAGAAAGCCATTCTGTTTCAAGGCGTTGGTGTTTGCCGGCGTGTTTCGAAGGCGAATACGCACCGGATATGAAATCCGTTAGCGCCCAAACGGGTGTCCCTGTCGAAAGGATTATTAAGGTCCTTACTCAGACCGTTCAGAGTGTCTATATGCTGGGATTTGCCCCAGGCCAGCCTTACCTTGGCGACCTTCCCGAAGACCTGTATGTGCCGCGTAGAAAGGAACCAATTGCACGTGTTCCCTCCGGGGCGATCCTAACTGCGACTGCGAAAACAGTAATTTATCCAGTTGAAAACCCAACTGGATGGTATGTGCTCGGACGTACCCCAATTGAGCTCTTTGCGCCCAACTCGCAGGCTCCGGTACTTCTACAACCAGGCGATGAGGTCATATTTGAAAGAGTATGTGCTTCTGAATTTAGAGACCTAGCGGATGACGCAGGCCAACTTCGAAATGAGCTGATCGCGAGGTCGGGGCAATGACCGCAGAACTGACGGTTTTGCAGGCTGGCGTGTTCACGACCCTGCAAGATCTTGGTCGGACCGGCATGCAAGCTTTGGGCGTTCCGATTTCGGGTGCATTGGATCCATTCTCGATGCGTCTTGCGAACGCTTTGGTCGGGAACGCGCTTGAGACGGGCTGCCTCGAAATACGTTTGGCAGGACCAAAATTACAAGTTGGTGCGGAGACGGTTCGTGTCGCACTTGTCGGCGCTGATTGCGTGATTGAAACCGATGATCCCCAAATTGGTTCCGTTCAATCGGGGCGCAGTGCAACGCTGACTCGAGGTACGACGCTACGTGTAGGCGCATTGAAAGGCGGAGCAACAGCTTATCTTGCCGTCTCGGGCGGATTCGATGTGAAACCAGTCTTTGGCAGCTGCGCAACATACCAGCAGGCCGGACTAGGGGGTTTTGAGGGCAGAGCAATTCACGAGGGTGACCACCTGCCGCTATGCCTGGAAAACGCCCCGGAAGCGCCTGATCTTACAGCTCCGCCAAAGTTTGGCGGACGGGATCTAGGTCCAATCCGTGTAGTATTGGGACCTCAGGCGGATTACTTTTCTTCTGCGGCTATCGAAGCGTTTCTAAACACAAGTTACACCGTCAGCCCCAAGAGCAATCGGATGGGTATGCAACTCGATGGTCCGGTAATCGATCATTTGTCTGGCTTCAACATCCCCTCTGATGGTGTTGTGGCAGGTGCGATTCAAGTGCCTGGTCATGGTCTTCCAATCGTCTTGTTGGCGGACTGTCAAACGACAGGGGGCTACCCCAAAATTGCAACGGTCATCTCAAGCGATTTACCGCGGTTGGCTCACGCGATGCCTGGTAGCGAATTGAAATTTGCTGCCGTCAACGTTGGTCAAGCTGAAAACATCAGACGGCAAGTAGAAAACGAATTGCTCGCAAAAATTGCGAACCTTCGGCCGGCCGACGGGTCGGATTTTCTGAGCAAGCTTTATACAGAGAACCTGATCAGCGGAGTTTTTGGTTTTGAATTCTGAAATGGCTGATTAGTCTTGGTTTATTGCGTAGTTTCGACCGTGTACATTGGTGCGCTCAGGGTGACAGCGATATCCACCAGCGCCGCCAGCGGATAATTCGTAGGGCTCATGAAAAAGGATTGGTTCGGAATTTTTAAGCAAAAAAGCCAATAGGGGAAAACTTACGAATTTTTAGCGGAACCTTTGGCTTCAGCATATCGGCCTTCAGAGCATCTTCAGCCAGTCAAAGAAGGATCTGATGCTTGGTTCTCCCCGCCGCTTTACGTCGCATACAGCGTAAAACGCAGCTCCGCTGGCAACGGGTTCACCAAATGCGGCGATCAAACCACCTGATGCTAACTCTTCTCGCACATAAATTTCTGGAACTAGAGCCACACCTAGTCCAGCGCGCACGGCACCGATTAACATACCGTATGTTTCGAAAACCGGTCCGGTATGCCCCGTTGGCTTCGCTAGCGAGTAATGCGAGAACCAAATTTCCCAATCCAATGGTCGGGTTTGAAGGGAAAGCAACATGAAGTCCGATATCTGCTCGGGTGAGCGAGCAGGGTCTACTTGATTGTCTGACGAAACCACAGGGATCAGATATTCATGCCATAACTTGAGCGTGTGACTGTCGCGCCAGTCACCATGCCCGTGCTGAATCGCCACGTCTACTTCTCCGGTATGCACATTGAACGGCTTGACGCCAGTTGTGAAAGTAAGTGGCACGTTTGGATACTGTTCTGTGAAATCCGGCAAACGCGGCATCAGCCAACGTGACCCAAATGTCGGGTAGGTTCCAAGTTTCAGTACCGGGTCAATCTGTGCCCGCGCAATCGCCATGGCGGTCTCAGACTCCAGCCTCTCCAG
Organism: Ruegeria sp. CF8; assembly: GCF_056537285.1. NCBI lineage: Bacteria > Pseudomonadati > Pseudomonadota > Alphaproteobacteria > Rhodobacterales > Roseobacteraceae > Ruegeria > Ruegeria sp. CF8. The sequence continues at coordinate 108,254 of NZ_JBQFRG010000008.1, forward strand.
TATTTCAGAAATCGAGACCAGATAGCTCTGACCGATATCGTTGAGATGGACACGCTGTTTGTCGCGAATGAAGAGCGGAACACCCAGAAAGTCTTCAAGGCTTTGAATCGATCGGCTGATGGCACTATTCGTCAAAGATAGTTCTTTTGCGGCTCGGCTGAAGTTTCCAAAACGGGCCGCAGCCTCAAAGCACAGCAGCATGGATGTCGTGGGGATGTGACGGCGCATAGTGACTTAAACTCAATATTTGATGAGATTATTCCGCTATCTTTAAGCCATATATGACTTAAAGTCATGACTTAATGTTTCCAATTTTCCAAGGCTTCTGGAGGCGTGACGTGCAAGGTCATTCCAATACACCCAAGTCATTGCATGGCGTTCGCGTGCTTGATCTGACGCGCATTCTTGCCGGACCATGGAGCACTCAAATCCTTGCCGACTTGGGTGCCGAGGTTATCAAGATTGAGCGGCCCGGATCTGGCGATGACACACGAAGCTGGGGACCGCCCAACTTGACCGACAGCGCGGGACGTGATCGTGGCGCTGCATATTTCCACTCGGCGAACCGGGGAAAGAAGTCCGTCGCCATTGATATCGGCAGCGAAGAAGGGCAAGAGCTGATACGCGCGCTTGTCCTCGAATCCGACATTGTCATCGAGAATTTCAAGGTTGGCGGACTCGCCAAATATGGCCTCGACTATGACAGTCTGACTGCGCTCAAGCCTGATCTGATCTATTGTTCGATCACCGGGTTTGGCCAAACTGGCCCTTATGCTGCGCGGGCTGGATACGATTTCATGATCCAGGCCATGGGCGGGCTTATGAGCATTACGGGCCGCCCCGACGAAATGCCCGGTGGTGAACCGATGAAGGCCGGTGTCGCACTGACAGACATCCTGACGGGCCTTTATGCCACGATCGGGCTTTTGGCGGCTTTGCAACATCGCAACCAGACTGGCGAGGGCCAGCATATCGACATGTCATTGATGGACGTGCAGGTTGCTTCGCTGGGCAATCAAGCGCTTAATTTTCTGTCGACTGGCTCTTCACCACAAAGGCTGGGGAATGCGCATCCCAACATCGTGCCTTACCAGTCATTCGCCACTGCTGATGGGCATATTATTCTGGCCGTTGGGAATGATCGGCAATTTGCACGCTTCTGCCAGCTGGTCGAGCGTCCAGAGTTAGTAGAAGATGCAAGATTCACGACAAATCCGGCACGGGTTGGCAACCGCGAGGTGCTGGCCCCGATCCTACAGGACATCTTGTCCCAGCAGACGACAGATTGGTGGATTGCCGAACTGGCCGGCGCAGGTGTGCCCGCCGGTCCGATCAATGACCTCGAACGTGTTTTCGCCGATCCGCATGTGCGCGCTCGGGGAATGCAAACGGCGCCGGTCAATGCGGATGGGACATCTGTAGTCGGCGTGGCCTCGCCGATCAAGATGTCCAAAACGCCGCCGCAGGAAATGAACGCTGCGCCAGATCTCGGAGAACACAGCGATGATGTGCTGAACAGCATCCTGGGGCTGACACCCGAGCAATTGGCGACGCTTCGAAACTCCGGCGTGGTCGGAGACACGCAAAGCGCCATCGCGGCACCATCAAAAAACAGGGCCGCATCGGGGTGAGCAGAACCGAGGGCACTCAGGTAGATTTCACGATGTTCAGGGAGGAAGAAATGAAATCGGAAAGCATATCGACTTCTTCAATTAACCGTCGCTCTATGTTGACCTCCATGGTTGGCGCTGGGGCACTGATGGCATTGGGTATACCTCGGGCATATGCTCAGGAACCCAAGCGTGGCGGACATGTACGTTACGGTGTTCGGGGTGGTTCGACCTCGGACACCCTCGATCCTGCGACCTTTGGCAATACGTTCATGCGGACGATGGGCTATGGTCTATACAACACATTGGTCGAGATCGATGGCAACAACGTTTTTCAACCGGAACTTCTTGAAACCTATGAAGGATCAAACGAGGCGAAAGCCTGGGTTTTCAAACTACGTTCAGGCATCACGTTCCATGACGGAAAGCCGTTAACTTCGGATGATGTGATTGCTTCAATACGTCACCACATGGGCGAAGACAGCAAGTCAGGCATGAAGCCGTTGCTGAGTATCATCAATGAAATCGTCCGCGAGGACGACCATACGGTCCGCTTCGAACTCAGCTCGGGCAACGCCGATTTCCCGGTGGTGTTCACTGACTACCGCCTGATGATCCTGCCTGAAAAGGACGGCGGGTTGGATATGTCTGGCAACGGCACCGGCGGTTACATTCTCAAAGAATTCGAGCCCGGCGTACGTGCATCAGTTGAACGTAACCCCAACTATTGGCGCGATGATCGAGCATTTTTCGACAGCGCCGAGATCATTTCGATGTCCGATCCAACTTCGCGTCAGAACGCTTTGATGACTGCCGGCGTGGACATCATTGACCAGGTTGACTTGAAGACTGTGCAACTGCTGAAACGCAGAAATGATGTTTCCGTTCTGAACACCTCAGGCGGTCTACATTACGTGTACGCGATGAACACCACGCTTGCGCCATATGACAACATCCATCTTCGGAAAGCGCTGAAATATGGGCTGGACCGCGAAGCATTGCTCAAGAAGATATTGCGCGGCTATGGCAGCATCGGCAACGATCATCCGATCGCGCCCAGCATGCAGTTTCACGCCAGTGATCTGGAACAGACAGCGTACGATCCGGAGAAGGCGAAATTCCACCTCAAAGAAGCTGGGTTGGACGGCTTGGATCTTTCCTTGCATGTCTCTGATGGCCTGTACCCCGGGGCCGTGGATGGCGTGACAGTCTACAAGGAAAACCTGGCGCAGGCTGGCGTTAACCTTGAGGTTTCCCGTGAGCCGGCCGATGGCTACTTTTCGAACATCTGGATGAAAAAGCCCTTTGTCGCCAGCTATTGGGGCGCACGACCGACGGCAGACATCATGTTCTCGACCGGGTACTCCAGCTCGGCAAAGTGGAACGAAAGCGCTTGGCACAACGACGCGTTCGACAAGCTGCTGGGTGCAGCACGGGTAGAATTGGATCAAGGCAAACGGGCCGAGATGTACCACGACATGCAGGCAATGGTGCGTGACGAAGGTGGGTCAATCGTTCCGTTGTTTGCTGACAATGTCTTTGCGGCGAGCACCAAGATCGGACATCCGGAAACTATGTCGGGCGCCTGGGAATTGGATGGCGGTCGTTCAATCGAACGCTGGTGGATCAACGGCTAAAGGGTTTTGCCCCGCGTGGCCCGCGGCCACTGGGGCAAAACCTCCGATCTGATAGGGGCATCTCATGACCAATCTCCGGCTCATGATATTGAAACGTTTGGCAATGGGTTTTGTGACACTCTTTGCCGTCTCGGTGATCATTTTCGTTTCGATTGAAATGCTTCCTGGCGATATTGCGCAGGAAATTCTTGGGCAATCTGCAACGCAGGAATCCGTCGAAGCCTTCCGCCAGGAATTGGGTTTGGATCGCCCGGCGATCACACGCTATTTCGAATGGGCCGGTGGGATTCTGACCGGTGATTTTGGAACCTCTCTGGCAAGCGGTCGGGATGTCTCGGAGTTGATCCTGTCACGCCTCGGGAACACTCTTTTTCTGGCCATCTATGCCGCAGCAATTTCAGTACCGCTTGCCGTGTCTCTGGGTCTGTTGGCGGCGCTTTACAGAAATTCGATCTTCGACCGTCTGGCAAATTTGATGGCATTGTCCTCGGTTTCGATGCCCGAGTTTTTTTTGGCCTATATTCTTATCTTTCTTCTCTCGCAGTCTGGTTGGTTTCCATCGATGGCCGACGTTACAGCCTCGACCCCGCTGCTGACCAAACTCTATGTAACGTTCTTGCCCGCGCTCACCCTGACACTGGTGATCACGGCGCATATGATGCGGATGACCCGAGCGGCCATCATCAATCTGCTGGCTTCCCCGTATATTGAGATGGCCGACCTCAAGGGAATGTCGCGCAAACGTATAATCCTGCGCCACGCCTTGCCCAATGCATTGGCCCCGATCATCAACGTCGTAGCCCTGAACCTCGCCTATCTTGTGACAGGGGTTGTCGTCGTCGAGGTTGTGTTCGTGTATCCCGGGCTTGGTCAGTTGTTAGTCGACTCCGTCTCAAAGCGGGATGTGATTGTCGTACAGGCCGCAAGCCTGATTTTCGCCAGCGCCTTTATTCTGCTCAATCTGCTTGCGGACGTGCTGTCGACCCTGTCGAACCCCCGTCTGATCCATGCGAGGTAAGCCAAATGATCCTTGCCGCCCAAAAAACCATACGGACCGCACCCCCTTCGGCGGTCTTTGGAATGGTTGTCATCTTCCTCTATGCCATCGCCGCTTTAACTGCGCCCCTGCTTGCGCCTTACGGCGAGCAAGAGATCGTGGACGCGGAATTCATGCCGTGGAGTTCCGATTACCTGCTTGGCACCGACAATCTGGGTCGGGATATGCTGTCGCGGATCATCTACGGTGCCCGCAACACGGTGGGGATCGCGTTTCTGACCACCATACTCGCGTTCCTTGTTGGAACAACTGTGGGTATCCTGGCAGCCCTCAAAGGGGGGTGGGTCGATCAACTTTTAGGACGGCTGGTGGATACATTGATGGCTATCCCCTCATTGATCTTCAAGCTGCTTCTTCTAACGGTATTCGGGACTTCGATTGTAAATTTGGTCCTTATCATAGCGTTGGTGGATTCAACGCGCGTGTTCCGCCTAGCGCGTGCGGTTTCGCTCAACATCGTAGTGATGGACTACATCGAGGCCGCAAAACTTCGAGGTGATGGGGTAGGGCGTCTGATATCACGCGAAATTCTTCCCAACGCAGCAGCCCCTTTGGCGGCCGAATTCGGGTTGCGGTTCTGTTTTGTGTTTCTTGCGATTTCAGCATTGTCATTTCTGGGTCTCGGGATCCAGCCACCGACCGCTGATTGGGGCTCGATGGTTCGTGACAACGCCAGCCTGATTTCATTCGGGGACATTACACCCCTTATTCCGGCGGCAGCCATCGCTTTGCTGACGATTGGCGTCAACTTTGTAGTGGACTGGATGTTGCATCGTTCCAGCGGCTTGAAGGACTGAAGATATGGCTCACGAACCCCATATTACCGATGAAGTGCTACTGGACATCCAAGGGCTGAGGATCGAAGCAAAAACTGAGGACGGGCCGAAAGAAATAGTCAGGGGCGTTGACCTGAAACTGCACCGGGGTGAGGTGATGGGCCTCATCGGGGAATCCGGAGCAGGAAAGTCTACGATCGGATTGGCGGCAATGGGCTTTGCCCGCGACGGGTGCCGGATCAGTGGTGGCAGTGTAAATTTCGACGGGAAAAACCTGCTGCTGATGACAGATTCAGCGCGTCGATCTCTGCGTGGCAACCAGATTGCATATGTAGCGCAATCGGCAGCCGCGTCGTTCAATCCGGCACACAGGCTGATCGATCAGTTTAGCGAAGGACCGGTGTTTCACGGTGTGATGCCCCGCGAGCAAGCTGAGAAAGACGCCATAGACTTGTACCGCCGAATGCGGTTGCCCAACCCAGAAGAGATTGGTTTCAGGTATCCGCACCAAGTTTCGGGTGGTCAGCTTCAAAGGGCAATGACCGCAATGGCCATGTCATGCCGCCCGGATTTGATTGTTTTCGACGAACCAACCACCGCCTTGGATGTAACAACGCAGATCAGTGTTCTGTCGGCAATCCGCGATATCGTCGATCAGTTCAACACTGCGGCTTTGTACATCACGCATGACCTGGCGGTAGTGGCCCAGATGGCAGACCGTACCAAAGTTCTGCGCCACGGTCGGGAGGTTGAAGAGGCCGAAACCCGGAGCATGCTGGAAGCCCCGCAGCAGGAATATACCAAATCTCTTTGGGCGGTGAGGTCATTCCAACGCGAAGCCAAATCCGTGCCATCAGACGCAAAGCCGCTGGCATCGATTAATGATGTTACGGCAGGTTATGCAAAAGAGGCCGTCCTTGAAGGCGTATCCTTCGATATACATCGACGTCAGACGGTGGCAGTGGTCGGGGAGTCCGGTTCCGGAAAGTCCACGACAGCACGTGTTTTGACAGGTCTGTTGCCGCCCTTTTCAGGCACGGTAAGCCTGGATGGCGTGCCATTGCCGCGAAGTTACAAAGACCGCAGCAAGGACCAGCTACGGGCGGTGCAGATGATTTATCAGATGGCTGATACGGCACTGAATCCCAAGCAGAAAATCCGTGAAATCATAGGCTGGCCGGTTGAATTCTACACCGGGTTGAAAGGCAAGGCGAAGGAAAACCGCGTACGCGAGTTGTTGGCGCTGATTGAATTGGAGCCAGACCAATACATCGACCGCCGCCCCTCTGAACTTTCCGGTGGCCAAAAACAGCGCATTGGTATCGCCCGCGCGCTCGCCGCCCAGCCGACTTTGGTCATCTGCGACGAAGTTACCTCGGCTCTGGACCAACTGGTGGCGGAAGGAATCCTGCGCCTACTGGATCGCCTGCAATCCGAGCTTGACCTGGCATATATGTTCATCACCCACGACTTGGCCACTGTCCGGGCCATAGCAGATGAAGTTGTGGTGATGAAATCTGGGCGTGTCGTCGAAGCCGGTCCCAAAGCTCAGGTCTTTCAACCACCGCACGATCCCTACACTGAATTGCTGTTGTCGTCTGTTCCACAGATGGATCCGGATTGGTTGGACCAGGTGTTGCAGGAACGAAAAGCAGCAAGCCAGGTGGCACGTTGATCAGCGTCCAAGATATCACCGCGCTAACAAACGGTTTACGTGCGGCTTTTGGTCAGACAGATCAATTTGCAGCCCATGGGATCACTTCCGGATGGCCCGAGACGCCGAAGACAAAAAAGCTTCCTGAACCCTTTGACCTTCCCGTCACAAAAAGGCTGGTTCAGGCCCTAGAAAATGCACCTAAGCCTAATGTCGATTTGGTGCGAGGACTTACCAAAGCCGCAAACGGGCTGCGCTGGCAGCAGACTTATTCAGCTGACGAAATGGGTCGTGCCTTTCTGGAACGTTATGGTTGGGTCTTGTTGGTTGCTCCGGATACTCCGACGGAAAGCAAATCGATGCTTGCAGGCTTTCTGTTGCTGGGTCCAGACGTCGAATATCCGGTCCATCGGCACGCGGCCGAAGAGGTTTATGTCGTGCTTTCCGGGACTACGTCCTGGAAAATTGGCGACGCCGATTGGCAGCCCAAACCCGCAGGCAGCGTTGTTCACAACCCTCCGTGGCAAACTCATGGTATGCGCACTGATCAAAGTGAACCATTGCTTGTCGGTTTCGCGTGGAACGTGGGCACTGTGGAAAAGTCGGAAATGATGACAACCCGGTCAGTTGAAGGAAACTGATATGACATTTGATATGGAACCCTTGGTCAGGCGTATCTGGCAGGAAGTCGAGGCAACCAAGGACATAACCGCCGGAAATCATGTTCCGATGCCCGACATTATTGAGACCGCGCGCCGCCCAAACGAAGCGCGTTGTTCCGACGACTTTCCGGTTTTGCAGCACTGGGAACCCGCGGTGGATCTGGCTTTGGCAAACAAGCTTGCCGCTTTGACCGCGGCCATCGCAGCCTCGGCCCCACATTTCAAATGGACGCAGAATGCCAGCTACGATGAAACCAACTGTTCGCGCGCGTTTCTGGATGGGTACGCTTATGCAAGCCTGGCTGGGCCCGACACGGACTTGACCTGGGCCGCACCGCGAACCGGTGTGATGCTTATGGGCCCCAACGTGCTCTACCCCGGTCACAACCACGCGGCGCGCGAGATCTATATGCTTTTAACACCGGGAACCCAGTGGCGGCTTGATAACGGCGACTGGTTTGAGGTGCAGGCCGGAGACCTGATCTTTCATGACAGTTGGCAAATGCATGAAATGCGAACCGGCCACTATCCTATGCTGGCAGTGGCTGCCTGGATCGAAGACGGGGATCGTGGGTCAATCCAGTGGGACCAAAACCGCAAGTCCGCAACAATTTTAAAGCCCCAAACAAGGACCAGTCCATGACCGACAAACTACTTTACGAGCAAGAGGGCCACGTCGTGACCCTGACCTTCAATATGCCCGAAACTCGCAACGCCTTGACCGATCCGGATCTCGCCAGTGCGATTGTTGATGCAATGAGACGGATCAATACCGATCTTTCTGTTCGATGCGCCATTGTGACCGGGGCCGGTAAGGCCTTTTCTTCAGGCGGCAACCTGAAACACATGAAAGATAAGGTCTCCATTTTCGGCGGCGACGCGCTTGAGGCCAAGGATGGGTATCGCGGTGGCATTCAACAAGTCGCCAAAGCGATGTGGGAATGCGAAGTGCCGCTGATTGCAGCCGTGAATGGACCGTCTTACGGAGCAGGTTGTGACACGACATGTCTTTGTGACATCCGCATCGCCTCGACACGGGCGATCTTTGCCGAGAATTTTGTTCGGGTTGGCCTGATCTCGGGCGATGGTGGGGCTTGGCTGCTACCTCGTCAGATCGGGTTGTCACGCGCCGCCGAGATGACCTTTACTGGCGAACCGGTGGATGCTGCCACGGCCCTGGACTGGGGTTTGGTCTCGAAAGTAGTCGAGCCAGAAGAGCTTTTGCCAGAAGCGCAAAAACTTGCAAAACGAATTGCGTACAATCCACCAAGGCAATTGCGCTTGGCGAAAAGGCTTCTCCGCGAAGGGCTGAATACCCGTCTTGATGCGGTGCTTGAGCTCGCGGCTGCCTATCAAGGCGCTTGCCACCAGACCAAAGACCATGAAGAGGCGGTGGATGCTTTGCTTGAGAAACGCCCAGCAGTGTTCACCGGCGCTTGAAGATGGGCCGGGTCGCGAAGAACGCTGCCCGTTTCCCTGCATAGAGCCACAAGCCATAAGCGATCCTTATGACACAATGTAGTACATTTTTCTACTTCTCAGCCACACCAAACAGTAGGATTACGGCACATTCACTCGCCAGACCTTCACCGAAAGTGCATCGGACGCGTTGATAGGCGGCAACAAAAGACGAGGAACACTCATGAAATTCCTGAAACCTCTCGCCGGGGTACTTTCGATTTCGTTGATCGCTGGCTCCTTCGCAGCCCAGGCCGACACGGTCTCGATTTCCACGCTTCCACCGGGCGCGCTCTTAAACATTCAAGCTCAAACAGTTGCAAAAGTCGTTCAGGAGCACACCGACCTACAGATGCGGGTCGTGACCTACAATGACGCAGCGGCGACCATGGCATCCGCCAACGTCGGCCAGACCGAGTTTGCATACGCTTCGAACGACGGCGCGGGTGACGCCGTAATGGGCGTGGCCGAACACGAGGGCAAAGCGATGGAAAACCTTCGCGTTGTCGCGGCGATGAGCCCGATCCGGATCGGTTTGATGGTGCGAAAAGATTCCGACATTCAAACTGTCGCTGATTTGGAAGGCAAGCGCTACCCGACCGGGTGGCAGGGCCTTAAAGAAGGGATCGTTCTTTCAAACGCGTTGCTTTCGACAGCAGGCCTCAGCCTTGACGATGTTGACGGCGTCAGCACCCTCAACCTGATCCGCGCGGCTGACGATTTTAAGGCCGGCAGGCTGGATGCCACCTTCTTTGCGGTCGGAGCGCCCAAAGTCGCCGAAATCGACGCGGCGATCGGCCTTCGGTTCCTCGATCTGCCCGACGACGAAGCAGCCCAGAAGGCAATGGCGTCATTCCGCCCGGAATACACGCTTGAAGAAGTCGAACCGGCCCCGAATTACGCCGGAATCGACGGGCCAACAACGCTGATGACATATTACATCATACTTTTGGCAAACAAGGACACAGACGATGAAGTCGTCAAATCCGTTGCAAAAGCGCTTCACGAGAACAAGGCAGCGCTTGTTGCCGGGCACCCGACCTTTAATGGAATGAATCCACAAGGCATGGCAAACCCGCAGCCCCGGCTTGAGTACCACCCTGGTGCGATCGCCTTCTACAAAGAAGCTGGCATCTGGCAGGAATAGCCGTTCAACGGGATCGATTGAACATGACCGAGAACACAGCTGTTGAGTCTGGCGGGCTGCGCACTGGCGCACCCCGCCTAATCGTGTCTAGCCTCGGGGCCGGCATTGCACTTGCCGGAATTGCATGGGGGTCGGGATTTTTTCGAATCGTCGGTTGGGACTTCCTGACCGAGCAATTTTTGGCACTGGTATTGGGACTGGCGCTCGCAATCGTCTTTCTTACATACCCAGCTCGTCGCAACGTCGAGAAGTCGTTGCCGCGCTGGTACGATATTGCTCTTGCGGTTATTAGCCTGTCGGCTGCTGTATACTTGGCAATCTACTATCCGAGAATCGTGAACCGCTTTTTTGAAATGCCACTCGATGGGCTGGCGGTTAGCTGGCTCATGTTCATTGCAGTAGTCGAGGGATTGCGCCGAACCGCAGGATTGTCGCTTGTGGTGGTTGTCGGCGTGTTCTTCGGTTACGCGATGGTTGGTCATCTTATCGAAGGCGATTTGCAGACCCGTGAGATCCAGATTAATCAAATGGTTCTTTATCTAGGCGTTGACACGAGCGGGCTGTTTGGGATCGTTCTGCTTGTGGGTGTAACTGTTGTCATCCCATTTGTATTTTTTGGCCAACTGCTTTCAGCATCAGGCGGAGCACAGTTTTTTAACGATATTTCACTTGCCGTGATGGGTCGCTTCCGGGGCGGTTCGGCAAAGATTTCGGTGCTGGCTTCCTCGCTTTTTGGGTCAATCAACGGGATCGTCGTCTCGAATATCCTCTCCACAGGTGTCATCACGATCCCGTTGATGAAGAAGTCCGGGTTTGCACCCGAGGAGGCCGCAGCGATCGAGGCCAGCAGTTCAAATGGGGGGCAACTCATGCCGCCAGTGATGGGTGCTGTCGCCTTCCTGATGGCCGACTTCCTGCAGATAAGCTACGCAGAGGTCGCAATCGCGGCGCTTGTGCCGTCGCTCCTCTACTATATCTCGCTCTTCATTCAGGTCGATCTGATCGCTGCAAAACGGGGTATTTTAGGTGTTGCCAGAACAGACCTACCGCGGGCACTGAATGTTCTCGCGCGAGGCTGGTTGTTTCTGACACCGTTCGCGATCCTGATCTATGCGCTCTTCTGGCTGCACAGGGAGCCCGAAAATGCTGCAATGCTCGCTTGTGTGGCCGTCATGTTCGTAGGTTTCGCTGTAGGCTACGCCGGAAGCCGATTGACACCGCAACAGATCTGGGCCTGTGTTGTGCAAACCGGTCGGTCGTCAGCGGATATTATCATGATCGCGGCCGCAGCGGGTTTTATCATGGGCATCTTGCAGATCACCGGGCTTGGTTTTGCTCTGACGCTCTTCTTGGTGAAAGTCGGCGCAGGGAATCTGATCCTGCTGTTGCTGATCTCTGCGGTGCTCTGCATTGTGCTCGGCATGGGAATGCCGACGCTGGGGGTCTACGTTCTTCTGGCCATTCTTGTCGCACCGAGCCTTGTCGAAGTGGGGATTCCCCCTTTGGCTGCGCACATGTTCATCCTTTACCTCGGCATGATGTCCTTTGTCACGCCGCCTGTTGCAATCGCTGCGTTCTTTGCGGCGAATCTCGCCAAGGCGCCACCGATGAAGACCGGATGGGTCGCTATGCGGTCCAGTTGGACCGCATATGTTGTGCCTTTTCTATTTGTGTTCACACCAGCACTCCTACTCCAGGAAGGCTCCATTTTGATCGCCATTGCCGCGATCTTGTCGACGGTAACCGGAGTGCTCTTCGTGTCGGCAGGCTTCATTGGACACGCTTTGGTAAACCTTGGAGCAGTGTGGCGTGTGACATCGGTATGCGGTGGTGGCCTGTTAATGCTTCCCGTTGAAGCAACCACGTGGTCGCTTTTGGTACATGTGGCTGGCGGGCTCCTCGTTGCCGTCGTTCTCGCGTCGCAATTGACTACGAGATCTAGATAGCCAAGCTACACTAGCCTTTCGTTCCCAGGGCTTCGAAATCCGCAAGGATACTCTCGTGACGTGCCTGAACTTGTGCCTGCGTTTCAGGGTGAGTGAAAATGTAGAAGCGCCCGGATTCGATGCCTTTAACCGCAATTTCCGCAGCCTCCTCGGCGCTCATGACCCTTTCGCCAGCATTCTGTACCACTTTGATGCCGGTTGTGGAGACTGGTTCATCAGAAAATATGTTGGTTCCAACTACACCGGGGCAAAGAACTGAAACACCTATATCCGTATTCGCAAGATCATGCTGGAGCGTCTCCGACAACCCGACGACCGCGTATTTCGAAGTGGCGTATGTCGCAACCGGAAGTAGCGCCTTGAACTTTCTATGTCCCGCAATTGATGCCGTATTGACGACATGCGCAGGTGCACCGCGCTCGATCATCGCTGACAGGAAGTATTCAAGACCGTGTATGATGCCAAAAAAATTGATGTCGAACAGCTGTCGCCATTGCCCTGACTTCAGATCCTGTACATGACCACGTGGACCGAGCAGTCCTGCATTGTTGAATAGCAGATCAGGCCCGCCGTATCGGTTTACGAAGTCTTTCGCAGCCACGCGGTACTGATCCGCATCAGCGACATCGAGTTCAACGAGTTCCGCGCGACCTCCGCTATCTACGACAGTTTGTACACTTTGTTCAAGGGTCGCTCGGTTCTTGTCTGCCATCGCAACAATGAGCCCGCGCCGCGATAAAAGACGCGAGATCTCAAGGCCGATACCGGATGCAGCTCCGGTGATAAATGCCGTTTGCCCTGGTATAATCTTCATTCTGTCCTCTAACTTATTCTAACGTAAAGCGGTTGAGCACATTGCGGGTAACTCGATCAACCATCGGGTCAACGCCAAGGCCGTGAGCCCAGTCCGTTGTCGAACCGGAAAAGACCTCGCCACGTCCTAGCGTCATCGAACCCATGGTAGCCGCCCCGCGACGTAGACGAGCTACCAGCTCTGTGTCGCGCGAACCGTACGCCGCTTGTGCAACCGCTTCAGCGTCACCAGGGGCTTCAGGTGGCGGAGCCAAGATCTCGGAATAGTCTGAATACTTCGGATCACTTGACCAGAGAATTGCAGGCGAGGTGGCAATGATTTCGAAGTTGCCTGGCGTTCCGAACTCGCCTGTCGGTACAGGCAATCCACCCTCGGTGAATTGATAGCGGGTACCGTTGACTTCGAAGCTGACAATCGCTGCGGTACCTCCGAACTGGTCGCCGTATCGTAAGTCAGTGCCTTCAAAGGCCCAGTGATCTGGACGGCAAACATCAAATGCTCCGCTCCCATGAGGAACTCCTCCGCCGAACCGAGCGTACAGTCCACCTGTCGATCCCGCGCCGATCAAGGCGTTCTCCGGCTTTCCCAGCCATCGGTGCGAAAACGGCCCAGTTAGCAGATGTTGCCGGTCGGTGCCGACCACGGGATCGGTTTCTTCAGCCCCATATTTGTGGCAGACCATGGCTTCGTCCTCGATCCGAACGTGCCAGTAAGCGGTGTTCCCACTGAACACTGCCAGATTGCCACCTGCTGTAACCCAATCCGAAAGCGTGTCGCGCGCTTGCATTGTCCAGTATTCATCGTGGCCGACGGATAAGACAAGGTCGTAGCCCTCTAGTTCACCGGGCAAAGCCGCATCGTTATCGAGACATAGATCAACAGCGTAATCGCGTTTCTCTGCCCATGCAAAGAACGTGCGTTCCCAGTTGAACCAGCCCGCCAAGGGTGCCCGCAGAGAATACTCGTGCGCCAAAATGTACCTGTAATAGTCGCGCATATTCGGATCACCGGTGTAGCCGACGTCCGGCGCTACTCCGGCGCGCAAGCGCGCAGCTTCGCCATACCGGCGCAACATTCCACGAATGAGCGGTCTATCATAGGCGACGCATGTACCCAGGTCATACAAACTCGGACCGCCCCAATGATTGTATGCATTGTAAGTGTTGGTTGACAGTTTGAGCAAAATTGAAGCGCGATCTGCTAAGCGCGGTTTCACAACAAAAAATGCGTGCCCCCATTGGTTCTCATCATTCTCGCGACCGGGCGGAACCATATTGACAAGATAAAAACCTGGCCTCAGATCTGCTGTCTCCAACTCAACGGTAATGGGCCAAGCACAGCCACGGGCGGCAGTGTCTTCGGGAACAACATGCTCGACAGCGCCGTCAATTTCACGCTCCAAAACAATCTCTTCCTCGGCGCTGTCGCGAACTACGCGCATACCAAAACGCGGAGTTCGGGAGGAAACGCAAATCCCAACTTTTTCGCCTTGACGAACCGCTTGCGGTACCGCATAGCCCTGCACTGCGCACCATACAGTCTGCTCGGCAATCATGTCGTCTCGCCAGAGTGCAACAGAGTGAAGATGCCTTTCGGCCGGAGGTATTTTCATGAACTCTCTTTCAACGGGCCAGAATGCCGCCATCGATAGCGATGCATTCACCGGTGACAAAACTGGACGCATCAGAACAAAGCAATAGCGCCAACCCCTTGATTTCTTCTGGCTGGGCGATCCGCCCAAGCGGAACTTTTTCAGCGAAGGTTGATTCGACATCCGGATCGTGCAACCTGCCGCCTGCGATATTTGTCAGAAACGGACCCGGCGCAATGGCGTTGACCAGAACATTATACTGGGCGAGTTCCATAGCCGCTTGCCGAACCAAGTTAACAACAGCGGCCTTACTTGCCGCGTAGGCATATCCCACGAGCTCTTCTGACCGAATACCAGCTACCGAAGAAACGACCAGGATGCGGCCAGAACGCTGAGATTTCATCGCGGGAGCGACAGCGGCTATGGAACCAAAAACGCCGGTTAAGTTCACGTCGAGTACCCGATCCCAAGTGGCATCCTTCACCGCATCCAACTGTCCAATTTCCGTGTTATATCCGGGGCCTGCGGAAATTCCTGCGTTCGCCACCAAGATATCGATATGCCCGAACGCACCATGAATTTCGGCAACCGCCGACCGGATTCCCGCGCGATCACCAACGTCGATCCGGCGTGCACAAGCAGTTGCTCTGCCAAGGCCATTAACGTGTTCGACCGCGTTTGATAAACGCTCCTCATTAGTGGCTGACATAACAACGGTAGCCCCAGCTGCCGAGAGAATCTCCGAGATTGACAGTCCCAATCCACTCGAAGCACCGGTTACCAGCGCGACACGCCCTTCGAGATCAAACATGTCAAGCATCGAGGACGCCTTCAGACTGTATATGGTCCGCTAGATCGTCCAAAGCCGAACGGAATCCGGCAAACATCTTGGTGATCTCATCCTCCTTTATGATCAAGGGTGGGGCGAAGCTCTGAATGTCGGCCATGCCCCGTGGAATAATTCCATGGCGGTGCCCGAAACGTCGCAATAGTGGCCTTAGCTCGCGCAGTGTTTCGGGCTCGAATGGCGTCATGTCGGCCTTACTTGCGACAAGCTCCACAGCACCGGCAAGGCCGATCCCGTGTGCATCACCAACAAGAGCGTGTGTCTTCAATTCAGACAAGCCGTTTTGAAATACCGGCGAAACACACCGGACATGATCAATCAAATACCGTTCTTCAATGAGTTCGATGTTCCGCAATGCGACTGCCGAAGCAGTCGGATGGCCAGAAGTGGTGAAAGCTTGCAGAAACATTCCGATTTGCGATGCTTGTTCAACGACACCGTCGAAGAACTCATCCGTCATCGCGATCGCTGCGATCGGAAGATAAGCCGAGCAAAGTCCTTTCGCCATCGACATCAAATCGGGCCTGAGCCCAAATGTTTCGCAAGCAAACAAGTTTCCAGTACGTCCAAAGCCCGAGATTACCTCATCAACCACCAATAGAATGTTGTACTTTTTTAGAATAACCTGAAGGCCATCGAAGTAACCTTCCGGCGACATCTGCATTCCGCCAGACGCGGAAATAGGATCGATGAACATTGCCGCGATTGTTTCCGGCCCTTCGTCCAGAATTGTATTCTCGAGTTGCCTCAGAAGACGCGCTGTGTACTGCTTTTCGGATTCAGCGGCTCGCATGGCTCGAAACATATGTGGCCCATCGACTTTTAAGAAGCGTTCAATCGGCACGTCAAACCCCTTGTGCATCCGCTCCATTCCAGTAAGGCTCGACGAGGCGACAGTATTCCCGTGATAGCTTCCGCAACGGGAAATTATCTTTTTCTTTTCGGAAAGACCCAACGCGTTGTTCCTGTACCAAATCAAGCGAATAATCGTGTCGTTAGCTTCCGATCCTGAGTTTACTAAGAACACTCTGTTCAGTTTTTCTGGTGTAATTTCAGCAATCTTGTCGCTCAGTCGCGCAGCCGGCGCTGTGGTGGTTTCGAATAAAGAGTGATATGTTGGAAGGCGAAGCAGTTGTTGATATGCAGCGTCAGCAAGTTCTTTTTCGCTGAAACCAAGAGCGGTTGAGAACATTCCGGCCGTGCAATCTATGTAACGATTTCCGCCACTATCAATCACATAAACGCCTTCTCCTTTCTCGATGACAGTCAGCGTGTTTTCATCGACGGCGGCGAGATCTGAGAATCCATGCACGTTGTGAGCAAGGTCCAGTGCCACAATAGAGTTGGGTTTTGATATGACCATACGTTGCCCCACTAGATGCGCATTAGTAAGGAGGGATAATTCGATCAAAAACGGAAATTTTTCTCGATGCGCATATGCAGGGGTAGCTTACAGTACTATCATTTTTGTTCAACATTTTTTGCTCTGAGACAACACTCCGGTATGGTTCCATGAATGGATTGCGCAGGCTGAGGGCATAACCCTGACGTCATTGCTCAATCGGCCAATCTCTCGACCTTAGCAATGCGCACTCGCGCAGGCCTCCTTCGTACCAACGCAACACGGTCTATTCGCAAAGAACTCCGGCGCCTTAACACTGCGACGCTTTCGCATAAGATTGGCGCGACATTCTTTACCCGCTTGGCCACCCGGAAAATGCTCATCGCCAAATCCAAGCCTGTCAAACAAATCTCATCTATGGAGGCCTTCATTCAGGGTTTTTGCAAACCCAAAATAGCAAGTCTAGCCCAGTGCAGGCGTCTGCATCTTCATAGAAAGCTCAATGAGTTCAATTCAATCTTCAAAACAGAACTGTCTGTCCCCGACAAACACCGTGCTCACATTTTTTGGCAAATCTGAAATCTTGTCCGCGAGGTAGTTATCTAGAAGCTGTTGGCAGGTTGCTCAAATAGGAGGTTGTAAGATGTAGTTCAATCGACGAAGCTGCGTTCTTCGACAATACGCATGGCAGTGCGAAAGCGTGCGCTTGCCACCTGTCTAAGGAAGCATTGGTTGCCCGGACTCTAAACACGTACGAACACCAGAGATTAGGTTGGCCTATCGTTTAGAACGCATAGCTTGAAGCCTTTTCGACACCGTCTTAGATTAAAGCGTCAAGCAGGCCAAAGATACGAAGCGATACTGGCTATCTACGGCCCGGTTTCTGGTGTAACACTTGGGTGTACGTTACAATGGTCAACCTCCTTGCTGTATATCTGGGTCGCTAACACAACTAAATCTGGCAATGCCAGCATGCTTGAGGCCTAGACGCCTGCTAGATGATTGGCCCGAACGCGACGGACATTGTTGGATCGCTCTTGAATGAGTCTCCAAGGCTAGTGATGGGCGGCAGTTGGCGTTACTCATGATCGAAACCTTGTTTCGAAACGCCACAGTTGCACAATCGACCATAGCAACAACAATAGGCATTTATTAGAATGTTAAAATGGTGAGAACTGCTTTGACCGTGAAGCTGCCAGAAACTTCGGGCGCGGCTCAATAGCTGACCATTTAATCGCGCTGCCCAAAACAAGCACTAAAAAAACCAGTACAAAAACCAGTTTACATTTTCGCGGAAGCTGGGCGTGAGCCTGCCTTCTTGGGCGACTTTCGAGATTCCAAACCCGATTTCTAAAGCGTCATCACCATCGATGAAGTGATTAAAGTCATCCACAGTCTTTTTGCGAATGCCGAATTTCACGAGACCCGAGTTGCTTCGCAAGTGCTTGCTCAAAGTGATACAGAACCTTCTTAACCGCGCCCTAAGCGTTGCCGAAATCTTCAAACAATCACAGAATGGACAAGGGATGAGCCCGGAGTTGTGCTGACCGTAGTTGGCCTAGACCGCATCCGGTTGGTTGTCTGGCGTAGCTCTTTCGAAAGCGTCAATAGCCATGCTTGCCTCGAAGATTCGCGATATGGTCGGGTAGGGTGCAAGAGGAACGTCGAAGCGCCGGTTGTTAATCACTTGTCCGGCAAGGCAAAGATCGGCCAGACCGGGCGTGTCTCCATGGCAGAACTTACCCGTTTCAACTTCTGTAGCGAGCCTTTTTTCCAATGCGGTGAAACAGATCTCCGCCCAATGTCGAAACCAGTTTGCCTGAGCCTCGTCATCCGCTCCGAAATGGTCACGTAGATAGAAAAGCACCCGAAGGTTGTTGATCGGATGCACATCCAATGCGATCATGTGCGCCAAAGTGCGCACACGCGCGCGACCGGCTGCGTCTGATGGCAAAAGTGCAGGCCGGGGGTGGGTTTCATCCAGCCATTCTATGATTGCAAGAGATTGGCTGAAAACGCCATCATCGGTTTCCAGTGTCGGCACTAATCCTTGCGGGTTCAAACCTAGATAGTTATCGCTCTGATGTTCTCCCTTACGAAGGGCATATGAAACGTACTCGTAATCTAGCCCTTTGAGGTTCAATGCGGCCCTCACCCTGAAAGAGGTCGAGGACCGGAAGAAATTGTGCAGCCGAAGGCTCATTATACGGACTCTCCGATAGGGGTTCGGATTACGCCAAGGCCGTCGATTCCGCCGGTGATCACGTCACCGGCCACAACTGGGCCAACACCTGCTGGCGTGCCGGTCATAATGATGTCACCGGCCTCAAGGCTGATGGAATGCGACAGGATCGAGACGTGCTCTTTTACGGACCAGATTAGGTCCGCCAGATCGGCGTCCTGCTTGACCACGTCGTTGACTGCCAGCCAGATGCGACCCTTTTCAAGCGATGCCACCTCCGCCATCGGCGTAATCGGGTTGAGCGGAGCCGAGCGATCGAATGCCTTGCCAAAGTCCCAAGGCCGGCCCTTGTCTCGTGCATCCAGCTGCAGGTCACGGCGGGTAAGGTCGATGCCGACGCTGGCGCCCCAAAGGTGATTGTAAACGTCTTCCTGCCTAATATTCTTGCCTGCTTTGCCGATATAGACCACTAACTCGATTTCGTAGTGAAAGTCGCTGGTGCCGGGCGGGTAAGCCACAGTTTCGCCGGTCTCGACCACGGCGTCTGCTGGTTTTGTAAAGAAGAACGGTGGATCACGATCCGGGTCTTTGCCCATTTCACGCGCGTGTGCGGCATAATTTCGACCGACGCAAAAGATGCGGCGAACTGGGAAACGGGAATCGCTGTTTTTTACTGCAACGGAAGCTTGCGGGTAGGGTGGGAATACGTAGTCTGACATGGAGATGCTCACTTGTTACCGCGATGCTCGCGGAACAGACCCAATTTTTCTTGCACGGGTCTGTCGGAAAAGGCAAAGAAAACAGCGTCTTCGTCCGGCTCATGTACAACTTCGTGCCAAGATGGCACAACAAAAGTATCACGCTCTGACCATTCAAACGTCCGACCGTTAATGTGCGATCGACCTTTGCCTTCAAGCACGGTAAAGCCCGTGGCATCAGTTGATCGGTAGGGCAAAGTAATGAAGTCCTTTGGCAGCAACTGCAGGCAAGTGCCGATTGTCGGCATCGCCCAGTCGCCATTAACCGGGTTTATGTAGCGCATCTTCAAGCCTTGGTAGGGGTCCCATTCCTCAAGCTTGCGCATCTGCTCCAGGGCTTCACGCGAGCGGTCGTATGGGTAGTTGAAGATCGGCGACGCTGGCGTCGAGCGTTCATAACCGACAGGCAACATGTTGGTGCCATAGCGCGCATTACTGTCGCCTTCGGGTTTGTCGATTTTCTGCTGATCGTCGCCCATGCCTTCTGCAAAAGAAGCGTCAAAGAACTGCACGATTGGGACGTCTAGCACATCGAGCCAAAAGATCGGGTTGTCAGAAGAGTTCTTGTGGTCGTGCCACTCCCAGTGCGGAGTGATGACAAAGTCGCCGTTGCGCATTTCGGTCTGTTCGCCATTGACGATGGTTTGACCACCCTGGCTGTCAAGTACCAGCCGCAAAGCAGATTGGCTATGGCGGTGCGCCGGTGCAACTTCGCCAGGGGTCACGAGTTGGATGCCAGCATAGAGCGAAGTAGTGATCTTACTTTCCCCGCGCATGCCGGGGTTCTCAAGGATCAACACACGGCGCTCTGCTTCTTTCGCGGTGATGATCTTGGATGCCTCAAGAAGACGATCCTTGATCGGGTCGAAGTGCCAAATACCAGGTTGGCATTTGGACTTGGGTTCGGGGGTAATGATATTTCCCATTACCGCCCACAGTGCGGAGATACCCTCGGGCTCTATCGCCTTCAGAAAAGCTTCACGCTCTGGGGTATCTGCGGGTTTTTCAAAAGACATAGGTCAGACCTTTCATGTGCTATCGTACCGGAGTCAGGCCAGCCCGACGGTCAGCGGGTCATAGTTGTATAACCACGTGGCCCGATCGGCGGCGGGGTCTTTCTTAGAGAATGCTTCGCGGAACTCTTCATGGGTGTCGAAGTGGAACAACTTTGCGTGCTCAGTTGATTCGTTCACGATTCGGGCGGTTCGCTCCAGACGAGCGTTCTCATAGACTTTCAGTGCCTTCGGCAACGGATCGAACTCTTCTAACGCGCGCGCCAACACAGCGCCGTCTTCGATCGCCATCACGGCACCCTGCGCCATGTAAGGAAGGGTGGGGTGCGCCGCGTCGCCAAGCAAAGTCACACGATTGGTCGACCAGAACGGCAACTTGGGGCGATTGTTCAACGCCCAGCAATAACACTTGTCGCGATCGGCCAGGTCGATCATGGTCTGAACATCTTTGTGGAAACCGGCAAAATCTGCCTTCAAGTCTTCCCACGGGGCTTGGATTGTCCAGCCTTCCTGCGTCCAATCAGGTTTTTCTACGCAGCCTACAAAGTTCAGGTATTCGCCCTTGTGCACCCAATAGACCACCATGTGTTTCTGGGGACCCATCCAGTTGACAAAGATCTTCTCCATGAAATTTTCGGGGAGACGCTCTGCCGGAACCATGACGCGCCAAGCCACGTTACCGGTAAAATTCGCAGGCTCTGCGCCATGCATTTGCGCACGTATCACGGACTTGATGCCGTCTGCCCCAACCAACATGTCGCCGCGGACGCTTTTGTCGCCTGCCAATCGAAGTATGACCTGTTCGTCGTGCTCCTCGTAGCCGCTGACCGCGGCATTGAGGTGAATCGCGTCTGGTTTGAGTTCACGCACTCGGTTGGCGAGAATCTCGTGGATGTCTGGGCGATAGACGTGATAGTAGGGCGCGCCAAATTTCTTTTCGTGCGCGTCGCCCAACTGGATGGTAGAGACGACTTCGGCGTTGTCGTGTAGGCGGAATTCGGTGCGTAGCGGGTGCACCGCCACTTTTGCCAGTTTGTCTAATACACCGATGTTACGCAGCACCTTTGTCGCATTGGCGCTGACCTGAATACCTGCTCCCACTTCACCAAGCGCAGGCGCCTGCTCGTAGACATCAACGTCGTAGCCCGCTTGCAATAGGCTTGCTGCAGCTGCAAGTCCGCCAAGGCCAGCTCCTGCGATAAGGATTTTTTTGTCTTTGTTCACGGGAGACCTCCAAATCTGTCGAACAAACAATGAGGAATGCAGATGGAGTCGTCAAACACCCGACCCTTAAAATGGACAGATGAAATAACGATTCTCCACCTGCCGCCAAAACAGACTCTTTTTGCGAGAATATTTGTAGTACACTTTTGGTCACCTTTCGGTCGGCAAGGTGCCGTCGATGTTCCAGAGTCCAAAATATATTCCGTCCGCGCCGTCCTGTTCGGCAAGCAAGTTACGAATAGCGGCGTCCGACATGGTGGTGGATCGTCTTGAGTCCAAAGCCCATTTTAACAACTTGTCCTTAAGCTCCTCCAGCACGCCGTTAGGTGGAGCTGCGCCGATATCATTTAGCTCTTTGGGGTCATTTTCGAGGTCAAAGAGCATAGGACGAAAGGGAGGGGCAAACACGATTTTCCAGCGCTTGGTACGCACCATATAGAGACGACTATTGCGAATTCCCAGATCCAGATCTGCACCGGCGGGCCTCTGGATGAAGTCGTACTCACTGAACACCGCTTCGCGCCAATCCCCGATTGTGTCGCCATGTAGATGCGACAATAAAGATCGCCCTTCAAGAACGTGATAGGCCGGAGCGCCACCAGCCCAGTCAACAAAGGTAGGTGCCAGATCTATGGCCTCGACCAGAGCATCACAGACCGTGCCGCGCGTTACATCGGCCTTGGCCATCGGGTCGCAGATAATCAGCGGCACCTTGGCAGAGGGATCATGAAACAAGTCCTTTTCGCCAAGCCAATGGTCGCCAAGATAATCACCGTGGTCCGAGCAGAAGACGATCATCGTCTGCTCAAGTTTCCCATTCTTACGCAGATGCTCCAACAGGCGCCCTACTTCATCATCGATCTGTTTGATAAGGCCCATATAGACGGGTACCGCAATGTCGCGCACGGTGTCGTTGGAATAGCTTTTTGAATCCTGGTGATCGAGAAAGGCAGCGTAAACCGGATGCGGATCGACACGTTCTGCAGCGTCACGCACAGGAGGCACTACATCTAAAGGGCCATACATGTCGTGGTAAGGCGACGGTGCACTGAGCGGCCAATGCGGTTTTATCAATGATGTATGCACCAACCATGGCTTATCGCCGGCCTGATCAATGTACTCGATGGTGCGGTCGATGATGTAGGATGTTTCGCTCTCGGCGGCCTCAATGTTCGCTGCGTAGGCGGCGTTTTCCAGAAACCAGCCAGAGCGTATGTTTCCAGCCTCGTCCCGGCCACTGTTGGCGTTGTCATGCCAAGGATTGGCGGCGTAATAGCCGCGGTCTTTAAGAAATTTGTTGTAAGGCTGTTCCGGCTTTGGATTGGGGAATAGGCCATCGTGCCTATCCCAGACATCGAACCCGCACTCGGACACACGCGCGCCGATCAGACTATCAGGTGGGATGCCCAGCCGCTGCATGCCTTCGATGTCCGCGCGCATATGGGTCTTGCCGCACAAAACCACAGTCATGCCGACTTCTCGCAAGTGGTCGCCCAATGTGCGTTCGCCGATGTTGAGCGGAAAGTCGTTTCCCAGAGCTCCATGTGTGGACACGTACCGCCCAGTGTAAAAGCTCATGCGCGATGGTCCGCAAATCGGAGACTGCACATAGGCATTGGAGAACCGCACACCCTGATCGGCCAACCAGTCAATGTTAGGGGTTTGCAGGGTTGGGTGACCAGCGCAGGATAGGTAGTCAAAGCGCAGCTGGTCACACATGATCCAAAGGATGTTACGTGCAGGCATGAGGCCATCCGTCCCTTTTAGCAATGGCTACAACAAGGCGTCACCGGGCGACTCGAAGATTCCGCTGCCTTCGGCATAAAGCGTCGGCGTCCTCAACCCGCCAAAGACCTCCCATTGCATCAGTTCGTCGGGGTCTTCGATTTCAACATCAAACAATACTTCCGGATCCTTTTCGCGGGTGTATTCGAGAATGCGGGCTTTGGTTGCGTAATCATCCGGGTGGCGCACCATGGAGTTCATTTCGTCGTAGCTCATGTCGTCGCGGTCTGGCATACAGATAGAGTGCACTACCAGCATGGTTTCGGTGTCTTCTAGTCGGTGCGCATCGCCCATTGCCCAGGTGCGCTCTATGATCTCGCTGCCGATGTGCGCAGAGGTCCAGACTTCGCGCACGGTCATTGCCTTTTCGTCGACCTGATATTCAACCCCGCGGCTGAAAGTCTCGTGAGGGTCCTTTGGCGGTGTGAAAGGCCGCGCCCCTAAAATGCCATTGTCGAACATGACGATCGTTCCCTCCGAGGTGACGCGCGGGTTATGACCGTGCCAGGGCCAACGGAAGTCATCGCCGAGAGGGGTTAAGAGCTTGGATTGAAGGTCTTCGCTCCAATCCGAATGCTCGCCCAGAATCCATTTGATTTGACCGCTCTTACGGTCGACCTTTAAGACCGCGTCTTGCAGCCGCAACGATACGATCACGCTATCGTCGCGTTCGTCGTAACACACACCGTTGCCATGGGTCCAATCGCCGTGCTCAGGGAATCCACGCACGTGCCAATAGGATTCCAGCGCATTGTACCCAATTCGGTTGATATCGAGATGATCAAAGCTGTCCCAACTCCAGACAACTTCGCCGTCGCGGGTGAACTCCAACACTTTGTCGCCCACTACCCATTTGTCAGAGCGCGGCGCGTCGGGGTCAAATTCCGAGGAATACCAGCCTTTTGCCAACCGTGCGTTGCCCGACAACGCTAGGAAGTTGCCGTTCGGCAACTGGTGAGGCTGGTGATGCAGGGTCTGCACCGGAACGGCGATCGCACCGGGAGCGGGTCCTGCAGGACGATCCCGGGCGAACCACTCCTTCTCAATTTGCCCCAGCATGTTCAACTCGGTCGAGCGGGAATCTGTATTGTGGTAAAAGATGTTGCCCGACTGAAGCCGCTGGATGCCGGCAACACGGCGCGACAGCTTGTGACGCCAGCGTACACGACCCTGTTGGTCAAGCGCGACCAGCATGGCCCAACCCAGCATAAACTCCCTCTGCCGTTCTGTCAGGTCACGGGGGCGACCAAGCGCACGGCGGCGGACTGCTAAAATGGTATATCCCGGTGACATGCGGTCGGGTTGAGAGGTGTTCACCCGGATCGGAGGGAAGTCGCGCGCATCCGTCGGCAAGGCCGTAGGGGTGATGGTCAGCGGTCTCTTGTGGGTCAGAGCAGCTCCGTCATCTCCGACGATCTGAACTGTCAAAACGGCTGTAATGCCCGGAAGCAGCCCGAGAATCGGCAACCCCTCGACCGTCTGATCACCACCCGGATAGATGATCGTATAGGTGAGCTCACCCTGCACAACCCGAATCCGAGCTTCTTTGTGGCCAATGGCCAAAAAGGAAACGACCGCCACTTGTGGCGTGTCGTCGCTTGGGCCAGACCTAACCTTGGGTGAAGTCTCAAACCTGAGTGTGTTGTCCATTACGAAAGTCCGTGATCTTTTCATTTGCAATACTGTGCAACAAAATAGGGCGCTCTGTCCACTGTACAGTCAGCTTTCGATATCGCGCCAAAACGATTATTTTCCGCTTAAATAAGCATAAAAGGGGTACAAATGCGTTGACAGATCGATCAACGTTAACGCAAATTATTGTTCAACATAATTTGACGCCTGTTGACTGACAGGCGGAGCCAACGGATGTGGAGGTCCGACTATGATCAAGTCCATTCTCAAGGCGACAGCACTTGCATTGATGCTGAGCGCGTCCAATGCAAGCTCAGAAACACTTCGCGCGCACACCACCGCAGCAGGTTCGGCTCCGAACACAGTAACTAAGTTGCTGTCACGCTACGCTGGCGAAGCGGGCATTGATATCCAGGTATCTGAAGGTCAGGTCATGACCCGCTCAATGTTTGTCGTGGCGACTGGTGGCGCTGAACTGATGTCGGCCATTGTTGGCCAATTTGCGCGCCTGCAGTCCGGCACTGGTCCGTTTAGCGATATGGCGGATCAAGCCCAGGACGCCTCGACCAAACTGCGCTCCATCATGTCGTTCCCAGTGGGCGCCTTGCATGCCCTGACCTGGGAAGCCAACGGCATAGAGAGTTTTGCGGACGTGGCCGGTAAGCGAGTTTATACCGGACCAGGCGGTGGCGGCGCCTCTGTCGACAACGAAGAAATGATTGAGCTGCTGACGGGCCTGAAAGCGGGTGATGACTACGAGGCCGTACGTATGCCCTGGCGCGAGGGCATGCAGGCCATGCGCGATGGCCAGGTCGACGTAATGTTTCGTGTGGCTCCAATTGGTTCGGCAATCATCCAAGAATTTGGTTTGTCCAAGGGCATCCGCTTCCTAGGGTACAGCGACGATGAGGCGGCCTCTGCAGAATTCCAAGCCTATATGGGCGTTCCGGGTCGCGTCTCGTTGAAGCTGGAGCCAGGTACCTATGATGGACAGGCAAATGAAGAGGCCATCGGCATTAGTGCATTCCTTGGCGCAGTTGCCTTGAACGATCAAGTCAGCGACGACACGGTCTACACCCTGACCAAAGCGATTTGGGACAACTTTCCCGCCATCCAAGACGCAGCCATTTTCCTTAAGTCGGTCGACCCGGCCAATCCCTTTGTTGGGTTGAACATCCCTTTGCACCCGGGGGCCGTTCGTTACTACGAAGAAGTCGGCATCGCAATACCGGACACTCTGCGCCCGTAAGTGAACCTAGGTGTCCGTGTTGCTCTTAAGAGCGCGGGGGCTTTCTACAACATCAATGAACTCGTCAGTGCCGCATGGGGAGGGCGCATATCATGACAGAGGCCCCGGAATACTACGGAAAAATGAGGGTCGTCGCGCTGGTGATTGGGTTTTTGATCGCCGCTGTTGGTGTCATCAACGCGTTTCCAAGTCTTTTTGGAATGCCCACGCCCGGTCCGTACCCGCCGATCATTTTGCGACCGGCGATCTTTTTTGCCTGCGTTCTAATCTTTGTTTTTAACAA
Organism: Ruegeria sp. CF8; assembly: GCF_056537285.1. NCBI lineage: Bacteria > Pseudomonadati > Pseudomonadota > Alphaproteobacteria > Rhodobacterales > Roseobacteraceae > Ruegeria > Ruegeria sp. CF8. The sequence continues at coordinate 134,921 of NZ_JBQFRG010000008.1, forward strand.
ACCTTTCGCGCTCGACCTCGAGCCCACTATGGGGGCACGCGGTCGCCTGATTGGTTTTGCGGCTGACGGAGTAGTTCTGGTCTTGATGGCCGTTGCCTGTCTACAATTCGTCAAGGTTATGTCGATCCTGGACCAACGGCTGTACTTCTTCACACCCACTGACGCCTGGATCGCAACCGGGGCTGCGTTTTCAGTCGTATACCTGTGTTGGCGCGCCTGGGGGGCCCCGCTGGCTATCGTTGCTCTGACGCTCCTGGTTTTTTTCTTCACTAGTGATTACTGGCCCGGTTTCCTAAACCGGGTTTCGCCCGACTTTGTCGAAGGTGCCAGTACAACACTCTGGTACGGGCTAGCCTCGGGCATTCTTGGGTCGATCACCGCGACCATGATCCTTACGGTTTTCGTGTTCATCATCTTTGGACAGATGCTCGAGGGCACGGGTGCAGGGATGTCACTAATTCGTGTGGCCTTTCGCCTAACCCGCCGACTCAAGGGTGGACCAGCGCATGCCGCGATCGTATCATCCGGCCTGTTCGGAACCATGTCAGGCAACGCCGTCGCGAATGTCGTGGGCACTGGCGTTCTAACCATCCCCATGATGAAAAAGAACGGGTTTCCGCCACATTTCGCCGGCGCTGTGGAAGCGACAGCCTCGAGCGCGGGTCAAATCATGCCACCAGTCATGGGGGCAGCGGCCTTGGTATTGGCGGATTTTGTTGGGGAATCTTACCTCACGGTGATTACTGCTGCTCTGATACCTGCGCTGCTTTATTATATGAGCCTTTTTAGCGCAGTTGTTTTCGAAGCACGCAGACTCAATATCGGGCGCTCGCCGGAATTGGCTAAAGAAATGGAGATGGAGCGTCAGGACATTCTCAACCTGGCGATGGTCTTTGTTCCAGTCTTTATTATGATCCTGTGTCTAAAGTTAGGCATGTCCGCAGCAGGCGGCGGTATATTCGCACTACTTTCCAATGCTGCTCTAAGCTTCATAAATCCTGACATCCGTAAGAACCCAATGCAACTTGTGAAGTCCTTTGCTTCGGGCGGAGTCGCCTTCGCAAACATGATGATGGCGGTAGGCGTCATCGGCATTGTTGTAAGTGTGCTCGGTGCAACCGGTTTACCTACGGATTTTGCCAACTCTGTGAGCCGGATTTCTGAGGGCGCATTGTTTTGGACTTTGCTAGCTGCTATGTTGGCAGCACTTGTGTTGGGCATGGGGATGCCAACCTTGCCAGCGTACCTCACTATCGCGTTGATTCTGGGGCCAACACTGCGCCAATTCGGATTGAGTGATCTTTCGTTGCACCTTTTTGTACTTTACTACGGTGTTGCTTCATCGATAACACCGCCGGTGGCCATCACCGCTTATGCGGCTGCGGCAATTGCCAAGTCACCTCCCCTAAAGACCTCAATTTATGCTTACAAGGTGGGATTGGTGAAGTTCATCGTACCATTCGTGTTTGTTTACAACCCCGTCCTGCTTCTGGTCGAAGAAGGGTTTTCAGTCGTAGATCTGATAGCTGTTTTGTTTCGCATCATCATTGCAATCTTCTTGCTGTCTTCGTCACTTGCCGGCTTTGACAGAAAGCATCTGCATCCGCTTGAGATATCACTCCGGGTTGTGGTCGCCTTCTGCTGCCTGGTTGTGGCCCCTGCAGTGCATTGGCCGGCAACTGCGGTTGCGATTGCCATTTTTATTTTGCACTGGGCTTCGGCGCGCCGCACCGAAAATACGAGCGCTTGATAGAAGAGCAGTCCAAAATCGAAGTGGGTAAAGGTTGGCTTACTCTGGGTCGTTGTCCTGCGATTCCACTTGTTGCAGCATCAGGTTCCGATACTCGCGGCGTACTGTCTCAATATGGGTTCTCATAATCAGCCTCGTCAGCTTGGAGTCACGCATTTCAAGCGCTTGGATTATCCGGCGATGGTAATCTATTGAAACCTCCGAATTCGTCAGGCGTCCGAGCTTGATGAACATAGCCGCTGGGATCTCGACAAGATTCTCGACCATTTCATAAAGGCGCGGGTTCCCATTGCACCGATGAATGGCATTGTGAAACCTTGCGTTGTGGTAGAGGTAGCTGCGGTCGTCCTGTGCATCGCCGGAAAAGTAATCAGCTTCAAGTTCGGCCTGAATTGTCCTGATGTTGTCCAAATCCGCTTCGGTGATGCACTCGGCCGCCAAGCCAGCACTATAGCTTTCCATCATCGCTTGGACGTCGAACATCTGTTCGAGTTGTCGACCATCAACGTTCGTGACATGCGAGCGTTTGTTTCCGCCGATTTCGATCAGACCTTCGTTAGCCAACTGCCGGATTGCTTGTCGGATTGGTGTCCGGCTGACATTGTAATCGCGTGCCAAGTGTTCTTCGCGCAAGTGATCGCCCGGTTTGAATGTGCCATCAAGAATGGCTTCCTTAAGCAGGGAGTAGGCGTTAGCGCGTGCCGTAAGTTCACTCATGGACTGGTCCTGTTTCCGTTTTTGGACGGGTCGGCTGTTTAAGTCACGAAACCGACACGTGGGAGTCGAGTGAGGGGATGCGGCCGCCCGGTTTCAGGATTTCTATGATATTTCCGAACGGATCGCGACAGTAAACAGCTGCGGCGCCTCCTGGAACCACAGTCAGAGTCCCTTCGATAGCGCCGCCTGCAGCCAAAAGCGCTTGGAGCAACGTCTCTGGCGCTTCGCTTTCGATACAGAAATGCCGTATCCCAAAATCTGATGCACGCCTAACCGAAGGGTTAGCTACGCTATGCGGCGAATCGTATTCAAAAAGCTCCAGGTACCCACATGGGCCACTCAGAAACGCGGTCTTGGCAGCAGACCCGGAGAGGCCGGTTATTCCGTCAAATAAGTCGGACGGTGCTTCCCAACCTCCTGAGAACACCACTTTGAAGTCAAACGCGGTTGCGTAAAATCGAACCCCGGCATCAATATCGGGCACCACAAGGCCAATATGATGGAGCCGCATAAGCATAACTTTCTGTAGACCAAAACACTGGAAAAATCTGGTTCTGGTTTGTTGACTCACTCTATTTAACTTATATGAGATAACATAGATCGAAAAAATTGTGCAACAAAAAGGGGTCAGCACTGTGGGCATTCAGTTTCTCGAAGTGCCGAAATGGGGTCTCTCCATGGAAGAAGGCACAGTGGTCGAATGGCTGATCGATCTGGGGGTAGAGTTCTCTGAAGGGGACGAAATCTGTGAGATTGAAACCTCAAAGATCACGAACGTAGTTGAAGCGCCATTCTCAGGTACGCTGCGTCGAATTCTGGCCGAACGAGGTGTGACCTTGCCGGTAGGCGCCCCGATCGCTGTAGTAGCTGACGCGAGCGTGTCGGATGCGGAGATCGACGCAGCTATGGGTGGCGTTCCGCCAGGTGACGTGCGTGCAGTGACCGCGGTCGAAGCATCCGATGGTGCAGTTGCCGCCGCGGTTCCTGTTGCTCAGGAGACGGCATCGCATGCAGCAGTCTCTGCCGAAATACCGGAAGCGCTGCGCGGCGAAACCGCGGCGGGTGTTTTTGCCACGCCAGCGGCCTTGGCTGTTGCACGGGCAAACGAAATCGATTTGGGCCGAGTGACAGGCACCGGGCGTGGTGGTCGTATTTCGGTAGAAGACATCGCTGACGCGGTTGCCGCGACCGGTGGCTCAGTGAGCGCAGACACCTCGCAGGTGGCGCAGGTGCGGGCGACGCCTTTGGCGCGGCGTGTGGCGGATCAGCTTGGAGTCGATCTTTCCGAGGTGACACCCAGCGGCCCAAAGGGGCGCATACTACGGGCTGATGTAGATCGAGCTTCGGCAGTTTCGGAAGTACCCGAACCTGCGAGTTACACAAACATTCCTATGAACGGGATGCGCAAGGCGATTGCCGAGAACTTGACGGCCTCCGCGCGGGATATTCCGCATTTCCGTCTGACTGCGGACATCAAACTTGACGCGCTCCTGGCCCTGCGAAAGACACTGAACGACGCCGCTCCGCAAAAAATCAGCGTGACCGACATGTTGGTCAAGGCGGTCTCCAAAGCACTGGTCGCCGTTCCTGATTGCAATGTTCAGGTGCATGGCGACACGATCCGCAAGTTTAATCACACTGACATCTGTCTGGCCGTGGCTCTGGACGGCGGTCTGATGACCCCCAAGATTGCCAAAGTGGATACTCTGTCGTTATCCGCCGTCGCAGCCGAGGCGGCGCGCCTTGTGGCTGCAGCACGCCAAGGCACCTTGATGCCGGACGAAATCTCGGGTGGCACCTTTACAATTTCTAACCTGGGGATGTTTGGCGTAGATCAGTTTGACGCTATTATCAACCCACCGCAGGGCGCAATCCTCGCGGTGGGCGCTGGTCGGACTGAAGGTCACGGCTATATGAACGGCGACAATCCCGCCACCATAATGACCGTGACATTGTCGAGCGACCATCGCGCCATTGACGGTGCCCTTGGCGCGCAATGGCTACAGGCGTTTCGCGCCGGGGTCGAAAATCCAATGCAAATCCTGCTCTGAGCTCGGAGGGTCCCGCATGGCGACGCGAAAGAAAGCAACAGCAAAGACACCGTCGCTGCCTGGCAGCAACACGCTGGTCACAGCTTACCGGAAGATGCGGGAGATCCGCGAGTTCGAGACGCGCATTTCCAAGGAGTTTGCCGCAGGTACCGTGCCGGGCATGACGCACCTCTACATCGGGCAGGAGGCTGTCGCCGTGGGTGTGTGCAACCACTTGGACGACAACGACTCCATTGCCTCGACTCACCGCGGCCACGGCCACTGTATTGCCAAGGGCTGTGATCTGAAGGGCATGGCGTTAGAACTGTTTCGCAAGGAAGGTGGGCTTTGCAAAGGCAAAGGTGGCTCCATGCACATCGCTGACGTCTCCAAGGGCATGCTAGGCGCGAACGCCATCGTGGGAGGCGCGGCGCCATTGGCTCTGGGGGCAGCGCTTGCGGCCAAGACAACCAGCAGCGGCGCTGTTGCGGTGGCATTTGCCGGAGACGGTGCGACCAACCAAGGTACCACCTTCGAAGCAATGAACATGGCAGTGGTGCTGAAACTACCGTTAATCTTTGCCATTGAAAACAATGGATATGGCGAACATACCGCGCTGGATTATGCGGTCGGCGCAGATTTGACAGAGAGGACACGTGCCTTTGGCATTCCCACTGTTAAAGTCGACGGCACCGATTTTTTCGCCGTGCATGCCGCGATGGCCGAAGCGGTCGAACGCGGCCGCTCCGGCGGCGGCCCCTCAGCCATCGAGGCAGTTGCATTCCGTTGGCACGGCCACTTTGAAGGTGACGCACAAGCTTATCGCGACAAGGCAGAGATTCAGAAATTGCGCGACACCGCGGATCCGCTGGAGATCTTCCGCCAACGCGTGCTTGCAGAAGGCGTGTTGGAGGCAGCCACGCTGGATAAGATCGATATCGATGTCGCCGTGGAGGTCGACGCAGCGGTGGAGTTGGCCATAGCTGCTCCGCAACCTGATCTCACAGAACTTCTAACTGACGTTTACGTCACCTACTGAACCGGGGAAGGACACCAGAAATGGCTATCCGCAGTTTTCGTGAAGCGATCAACGACGCCCTTCGCCATGAGCTTGCCAATGACCCGAGCGTTTTTCTGATCGGGGAAGACATCGGCGGCGGCGGTGGCGGCGTTGAAGGCTCTCATGGCACTTCTGGAGGTATGCTCGGTGTAACCAAAGGTCTGCTGAAAGAGTTTGGCCCAGAGCGCGTAATCGACACGCCAATCTCTGAGAGCGCCATCATGGGTGCTGCGGCGGGGGCAGCCCTGACGGGTATGCGCCCAGTGGCCGAGCTGATGTTCATGGACTTCTTTGGCGTCTGCTTTGACCAGATATACAACCAGGCGGCCAAGTTCCGGTACATGTTCGGTGGCACGACCCGCACGCCGATGGTAGTGCGTGGGATGGTCGGCGCTGGCTTTGGCTCTGCCGCGCAGCACAGCCAGGCGCTATGGCCGATCTTCAGCCACATCCCAGGCCTAAAGGTGGTGTTACCGTCAAACCCGCATGACGCCAAGGGCCTGTTGACCCGTGCCATTCGTGATGACGATCCGGTTATCTTCCTTGAGCACAAGGTGCTATATGACACCAAAGGCGAAGTGCCGGAGGATAGCTATGAGATTCCATTTGGCGTGGGCAATGTCACCCGCGAGGGAAGCGATGTGACCGTGGTTGCCTTTGGGCGCATGGTGCTCTTTGCCAATGAGGTTGCGGACAAGCTCAAGGGTGAGATCGCGGTCGAGGTGATCGACCCTCGGACAACGTCTCCGTTGGATACCCAACTAATGCTGGAGAGCGTGGCCAAGACCGGGCGTCTGGTTGTGGTCGACGAGGCCAACCCGATCTGTTCGATGGCCTCTGAGGTGATCAGCGTCGTTGCCACCGATGGCCACGGTCTACTTAAATCCGCGCCGCGCAAGATCACCGCGCCGCACACACCCGTACCCGCAGCACCGGTGTTGGAGCAGGCCTACATTCCGTCGAGAGACACTATCGAAGCCAACATCCGCGCGACCATGACCAGCAGCGGGAATGCCGCGTCTCACTTGGCGCTTATCGCCGGACTGTGACGACAGTTTCAAACGGGGAGGGGTTACCATGAGCACCATCCAGCTTCCGTCAAGCGGCCATCTGATCGACGGCGCATGGCACAACATCGGCGATGTCGCAGAGACAATTGATCCAGCGACTGGGCAAACCATCGGACACTACCATCTGGGCTCCGAAGAATTGACCGATCAAGCTATCGATTCCGCCCGCCGCGCGTTCCGTAAAACCGCGTGGGCCCAGTCGCCACGACTGCGCGCTAAGGTTTTGCTCGACCTAGCTAAGGTTATACAGTCGCGCGAAAGCGAGATTGTCGAGCTGATCGTGCGCGAAACCGGCAAGAAACTGGTGGACGCGACTTTTGAAGTGCGCACCTCTTACGGAGAGCTGGAGTTCTACTCTGGCCTCGCGCGCACCCAATTTGGGCGCAGCATTGAAAGCGCGCCTGATACCTACTCTTTCCTGATGCGCGAGCCGACGGGTGTAGCGTCGATCATCGTGCCTTGGAATGCGCCAGTGATCTTGCTGATCCGGTCGCTGGCACCGGCCTTGGCCTCTGGCTGCACCACAGTGATCAAACCCGCTCCGCAGACGCCACTATGCAACGCCTGGGTCATGGACCGCCTGACTGAAATCGACGACCTACCCTCTGGTATTGTGAACTCAGTCAACGAAAACGGCAGCGTGGTGGGGCGTCGGATGGTATCCTCCGACGGCGTAGATGTCATCAGCTTCACCGGCTCAAGCGCCACGGGCAAGGCGATCATGGCCGCTGCTGCGCCGACTTTGAAACGCCTTTCACTGGAATTGGGTGGCAAGGCTCCGTCTATCGTGTTTGCCGATGCTGATCTCGACAAGGCCGTGCCGCAACTGGTACGCGGCGGGTTGTTGATCTCAGGGCAGATGTGTGTCGCTATCACGCGGATCCTTGTCCAGCGCGAGATTGCCGACGAGGTCTCGGATCGGCTTCTGGCCCTGCTCAGAGCTGCCAAAATCGGAAATGGCATGGATCCTGACACGCAGCTGTCTCCGCTTATTGACCATCAGAATCGGGACCGGGTTGCCAAGCTTGCCGCCGAAGCCGATGCCGAAGGTGAAGTGCTGCTGCGCGGCGCCCCCGTGGTCGGCGATCTCGCCGCAGGAGCCTTTGTGTCGCCGAGCCTGGTCCGGGTCCACGACACCTCTGCCTCAATAGTGCAAGAAGAGGTGTTTGGACCGCTGTTGACACTGGAAGTCTTCGACGACGAACAACAGGCCGTCGAAATGGCTAATGCTACCCGCTATGGCTTGTCGGCCAGCCTCTGGACACAGGATCTGTCGAGGTCTTTTCGGGTCTCCCGTCGCATCGAAAGCGGCACTGTTTGGCTCAACACCCATGGTCGTCTTATCCCTGAAGCCGAAACCGGCGGGTACAAGCATTCCGGCCTGGGCCGTCTGCATGGCGTGGAAGCGATGAACGACTTTCTGGAAACAAAGCACGTCTTTCTGGAAGCCGGCGCAAACTAACGGCGGGCAGGCGTCCTCTCGGGGTTGGCGCAGACGGCTTCAGGACGCGGAAATGGAATCTCCCCGGGGCAGCAGGCAAGATAAAGGGGCCGACGTTGTGCGGCCCCTTTCTTCATTTCAGGCGACGCTGTAGTCGACCGGTACGCCGTGCCAACCGGCCCAGCGTTTTTCCCAATAGAGGTTGTGCATTCGCGCCGTCATCGGTCCAGGGCCTTTCCGGCCGCCAATCATTCGGCCGTCTACCGTGCCCAACGGCATGATGCCGCCAGCGCTTGACGTGTAAAACGCCTCGTCTGCGTTCATAAGCTCGTCGACCGTGACCTCTCGAGCCTGAACGTCCATCTGAAGCGCGGTCCCCAGATCCAGGGCAGTTTTGCGGGTGATGCCTTCAAGGCACCATTCGGCCGGGGTGATAAGGGCGTTGCCTTTGATGAGGAAGAGATTGGACCCTGGCGCTTCGGTGATGTTGCCATTGCCGTCGGTCAGAATTGACCATTCCGCACCCCGGTCGCCCGCTTCGAATAGAGATTGCGAAAAGTCGAGGCCGTGCAAGTTCTTGGCCTTTGGATCCACCGCATTTGGGTTAATCCGCTGATAGTTTTTCGAGATCACTGCATTCGCCCCCCGCATCCGAAGGTCGTCATCAGCAATAAAGATGTAGGGCAGTACATAGGCGTAGTAGCGATTGGTGAATTTGGTCGGGTCGATGCGGTCAGAAGAGCGCATCGGCGTTTTGCCCCTGGTCACGCCAAACCAGACATAGGCGTCCCTGCGACCAGTCAGGGCGACGATCTTGTTCAGGATCGCGGCTTCTTCGGTGCGATCAAACGGATTCTTCACGCGAATGCGATCGCAGGAGGCAGCAAAGCGTTCCTGATGATCGGCAAGGCGAAAAAACTGACCGCGGCTGACGGAGACCACATCATACACCGCGTCTCCGCGATTGAACCCCAGATCTGTGATCGGTATGGCAGCTTCTTCCAACGGCACATACCTGTCTATGATGAAAGCTGCGCCGCCTTCGAATTGGGGGGCATGACTCAAGCGAGCATGTTCAGGTTCTTCTGCCATGATGCCTTGTGCAGGTATCAACTCTTCAATGGCGGACATAGAAACGCTCCTTTAGGCGTGTTTTGTTGTACGAATATTACTTGGATTCGCTTTTGACTGGCGTAAATAATAGTAACTTGCTGCGGAAGCTAAATATATTGTAGAACAAAAATCAAGAAATGTAAGTGGCGTTTCTAAGTGCAACCTGGCTCGACAAACCAGCCAACGGGAGAAAAACATGCTGAAAGTTAATGAACTGAAGTTGCCCTGCGGTGGCATTGCACCAATGCCCATTTATGTTGGCGGTGAGTGGGTAGCTGCTGGCGAAGGCCCTATTGTTGACGTGCTTGATCCCTGTTCTGAACAAGTGCTGGCTCAAGTAGTGGACTGCCAGGCAGGGGATGTTGACTGCGCCGTAGCCGCCGCGCGGAAGACGTTTGATTCATGGGAATGGCGCCGGCTGGCCCCTTCAGCGCGCACCGAGATGCTCTGGAAGCTGTCAGAGCTGATCGACCGCGACCGCGAAGAGCTGGTGCGCCTCGAGGTGGCCAACCTTGGGATGCCGCTGGAGTTGGCGCAGGCTTTTGTCATCGACGGTGTGATTGCCACGCTGCGCTACTACGGCGGCTGGGCCACCAAGATCGAAGGCAGAACGGTGACTCTCGGTCTGCCGGACGAACGCGCATCCGGCTCGCTGGGCCCGGCGTTCCACGCCTACAGCAAAAAGGAACCCGTCGGTGTCGTGGCGGCCATCGTTCCGTGGAACGTGCCGCTGACCATGGCGATTGCCAAGATCGCGCCGGCGATCACCGCGGGCTGCACCGTGGTACTCAAACCCGCGCTAGAGACGCCGCTGACGGCGCTGCGGTTGGCGGAATTGGCCGAAGAGGCAGGCTTCCCCCCCGGTGTGCTGAACGTCGTGACCGGCGGCGGCGGCGCAGGCGCGGCCCTGTCGGCTCACTCGGACGTGGACAAGGTGGCCTTTACCGGATCCGTCGCCACTGCGCGCAAGATCGCCCAGGCCGCTTTGGGCAACATGAAAAAAGTATCGTTCGAACTGGGGGGCAAGTCGCCCTTTATCATTCTGGCAGACAGCGATCTGGACGCGGCCATCGCCTCGGCGGCCCACGGCATCATGATGAACACCGGTCAGGTCTGCTTTATCGGATCGCGTCTGCTGGTCGAAGAACCAGTCTTTGACCAAGTGGTAGAAGGCGTTGCCGAGCACATGAAGAACGTCAGCATTGGCTCGGCCTTTGATCCTGGCGTGGACATGGGCCCGCTGATTTCTGCCCGGCAGAAAGAGCGCGTTCTTAGCTACCTAGACGGCGCCCGCAAGGAGGGTGTCAGCATCCTGCAAGGCGGCGGTGACGTATCGGGCAAGGGCTTTTTTGTGGAGCCGACCCTCGCCGTAGCAAACACCGACGCGACACTCTATCGCGAGGAGATCTTTGGACCTGTTCTGACAGCCCAGAAAGGCGCGGACGCGGCTGAGTTGGCGCGGATGGCCAACGACACCACTTACGGTCTGGCCGCAACGGTCTGGACCCGCGATCTGAGCAAGGCGCACGCCTTGGCAGACGAGATCCGCGCCGGCGTCGTCTGGGTAAACTGTCAAGGCGAGCTGGACGAATCGCTGCCCTTTGGCGGCTTCCAGCAAAGCGGATGGGGTCGCGAGGGGTCACTGGAAGGGGTTGAAGAATACCTTGAGAGCAAAGGCGTGGTAATGGCGCTGTAATCCGGCTTGAACGAGAAACAACCATGATTACGTTTACACTTCAAACCCATATTACCTTTGGCGCAGGCGCCGTTGATCAGATCCGGGCTGAATTTGATCGCCTGGGCATCAGTCGCCCGATGATTATTACCGATCCGTTCTTGATGCGGCTACCGCAAGTAGCCAAGCTAATCGGTGATATTCCCGGCATTTCCGTGTTCTCGGAGACACCGGAGAACCCGACCGAAGCTTCGGCCGAAGCTGCCCTTGCCGTCTATCGTGCCGGCGAATGTGATGGCATACTCGCGATTGGCGGCGGGTCGCCGATGGATCTGGGCAAGGCCGTGGCGCTTCTGGCTTCGAACGGCGGGCGGCTGAAGGACTATGACCTGTTGCAGCCCGAGCACCGCGAGGTGTCTCCGATTGAGCCTCTAATCGTTTTGCCGACAACGGCGGGGACGGGAACAGAGGTTGGCCTGGGATGTGTGATGATCCTCAAGGATGGTCACAAAGCGATCATCGACAGCTACGAGCTGATCCCCGCTGGCGTGGTCTGCGACCCCGCGCTGACCACCAGCCTGCCGCCACGTCTGACGGCTGCGACGGGCATGGATGCGCTGTCGCACTGTATCGAAGGGGTGTTTTCCAACATCGACAACCCTCCGGCCGAGGCCATCGCCCTAGACGGCGCGCGGCGCATCGTGCGGTCTTTGGAAAAAGCGCTTGAGACGCCAGACGATCTGGAGGCCCGTTCCGACATGATGTGGGGCAGCATCGCGGGCGGCTATGCCATGTTGATGGAGCTGGGCGCGGCGCATGGCATCTCGGTGCCGGTTGGCGCAGTGCATCACGTGCATCATGGGGCCCTGACGGCTGCTGTTCTAGGGCGGGTTGTCTCGGTCAACGCAGTCTACGCTCCTGAAAAGGCCGCGCGCCTCCGCGAGGCTATGGGTATCCCCGCGGACGAAGACTTAGGTGACTGGATTGACGCCCTTTGCAAGCGAATCGGTTTGGCTACCTCGTTGAAAGAGTTCGGACTGCGCGAACAGGAGCTGGAAGGCTTTGCCAGGGAGGCAGTTGACGGGCTCTTCAACGCGACCAACCCGGTGCCCCTGTCCGAGGCCGACTACCTCTCTATCATGAAGGCGAATTGGTAAGCCGCGCCGAAGCGGAACAAAAAAGAGCCACCCCATGCACCAATCTGTACATGACATATTGATCGACGCCTTTCACCGGCCCGAAGAATATGACCGACTGCTGGCGCGAGACACGCCGGTGGTGGCGAATCCATTTCAGGAGGGGGTGATCTGCTTTCGTCATGCCGATCTGGCTGTCTTATCGGGGGACCCGGTGATGCAGGCGGCCAACCGTCGGCCCTCTGGCGATCGGGGCGCGGCTCCGACGCAGCTGTCCCAGATGTTCGACCACCATCCGGTGTTCATGAACGAGCCCGAGCACAAGACCACCCGCAAAGCCGCTTTTAAGATCCTTGCCGCCGACGGCACCAAGGCGATTCAAGCCTACTTTGACGACGCCTTCGACAGCCGACTTGGCGCGCTGGCCGCAAAAGGGCAGGGGGATCTGATCGCAGATGTCTTTGCGCCGGTCATCACCGCGCTGTGGTCGCGCATCGCGACGGGCGACGACAGCCACGGCGCCTTTCTGGGCAGATCCGTCCGTCCTGTCGGGGGAATGATGGGCTATCACAGAGACGACTCCGTTGTGGCCGCGGCGGACGGCGCGGCGCAGGCCCTGATGGGTTTTTTTGTCGAAGCTGCCCTGACAGATCCCGCGCTCACCGCAGCGCTGTCCTTTGACGCGATCGATGGCATGGGCGGCATGACCACCAACGCGGCCTGGCTGGCCTGTTACCACCCGGGGACATTGCAGAGCATCGACGGAGACGCGGCCCAGGCCGCGCAGGTCTGGACCGAAGCCACCCGGTTGGCACCTGCCATCCAGGGGCTGTTCCGCTCCCCGTCCCAGGACATCACCGTTGGCGCGCAGACCATCACCGAAGGCACCACCGTCCTGATGCTTTATGCGGCGGCAAATCGGGACGCCATAGCCTTTGACGACCCGCACTCGTTCCGACCGGGGCGCGAAAGCGCGCCCATGACCTTTGGCCTTGGACCACGCGCCTGCATCGGGCGGGGTCTCAGCAAGATCGCCGGTTGCTCAGCTTCGCTGGCGCCGGCCAGACACTTTCCCGAAGCCCGGCTTTTACATCAGGTGTCGTGGGGCACCCCGGGTCTGGGGCACACTCCCACCTCTCTCATGGTTGCCGCCTAGACCGCCGAACGGCTCCGGCACAGTCACACCAACACCGGAAGGAAAAGCACATGTCCATTCACAGTTTCGACGTCATCGTTATTGGGGCTGGCCCCGGTGGCTATGTTGCTGCGATCAGAGCCAGCCAGTTGGGGCTCAAGACCGCCATCGTCGAGCGCGAGCACATGGGCGGCATCTGCCTGAACTGGGGGTGCATCCCGACCAAGGCCATGCTGCGTTCTTCAGAGGTGTTCCACCTGATGCAGCGCGCCGCCGAGTTCGGCCTGAAGGCCGATGGGATCGACTATGACCTGGACGCGGTGGTCAAACGGTCGCGCAACGTGGCCAAACAGCTTAGCTCAGGTGTTAGCCACCTGATGAAAAAGAACAAGGTCACGGTGTTCAAGGGGACCGCGACGCTGCCTGCCAAAGGCAAGGTGAACGTGGCCACCAACAAGGGCACCGAAGAGCTGACCGCCAAAAGCATCATCCTGGCCACCGGCGCTCGCGCGCGGGAACTGCCCGGGTTTGAGGCTGACGGCGATCTGGTCTGGACCTACAAGCACGCCCTGACCCCGTCGCGCATGCCGAAAAAGCTTCTGGTCATCGGATCGGGTGCCATTGGCATAGAATTTGCGAGCTTTTACAATACCCTAGGCGCCGACACGACCGTCGTCGAAGTGATGGACTGCATACTGCCGGTAGAGGACGCAGAGATCAGCGCCTTTGCCAGAAATAGCTTTGTGAAACAGGGCATGAAGATTATGGAAAAAGCCATGGTCCAGCAACTGGACCGCGGCCAGAGTAAGGTCACCGCCCACATCGAGACCAAGGGCAAGATCGAACAGCAGGAGTTCGATGCGGTGATCTCGGCTGTGGGGATTGTCGGCAATGTCGAGAACCTCGGGCTCGAAGACTTGGGTGTCAAGATCGAACGGACGCATGTGGTGACCGACGCTTATTGCCGAACCGGGGTCGAGGGAATCTATGCGATCGGCGACGTGTCCGGCGCGCCCTGGCTTGCGCACAAAGCCAGCCACGAAGGTGTCATGGTCGCCGAACTGATTGCAGGCAAGCAAGCGCATCCAGTCAAACCCGAATGCATCGCAAGCTGCACCTATTGCCAACCCCAGGTCGCCAGCGTCGGTTTCACCGAAGCAAAGGCCAAAGAACTCGGCCACGACATCAAGGTCGGTCGCTTCCCTTTTATCGGTAATGGCAAGGCCATTGCCCTGGGGGACCCCGAGGGCATGATCAAAACCATTTTTGACGCCGAAACAGGCGAACTGCTTGGGGCGCACATGGTCGGTCCGGAGGTAACAGAGATGATTCAGGGGTATGTCGTCGGTCGGAAACTGGAAACCACCGAGGAAGAACTGATTAACACCGTATTCCCGCATCCGACAATATCGGAAGCGATGCACGAGTCGGTTCTTGATGCATTTGACCGAGTGATTCATCTTTAACAAGATGGCGGCTAACTATGGTACCGCGTCAAGAAACGGCGACGGCCCCTTGAAGCAGCTTACGTCGCTTTCGTTGGAACATTATCCCCAGTATTGTAGTCCAAATATTGAGATAAAAGCAGATCTAAGCGCTAATATAATAATTTATATTTAGACCATAAAGAAAAATTGTTGCACAAAAATTGAATGTTCGACAGATTTGAGTCACAAGGGGAAAACCAATGAAAAGTACCTTAGTCGGTGTGACGATAGCCTCGACACTACTCGCTGGTGTCGCATTTGCTGATTGGCCGGAGCGTCCGATAACCATTATTACGCCTTGGCCTCCGGGGGACGTTGAAGATACCATTGCACGAATGGCTGCTGACCGCATGGAGGCCGAATGGGGCGTCCCAGTAGCCGCGATAAACAAGCCGGGTGGTGGTGGAGTGATCGGAGCCACCGAAGTCGCGAACGCCGAGGCGGATGGTTACACCATTGGCAATCTCGTCCTGAGTCACATTACCAGCCATGTCGCGTTGGGGAACACAAGCTATGGGCGCGATGCTTTTGACGTCGTTGGAATATATGTAACTTACCCGTTTGTTCTTGCTGCCAAGGCGGACGCACCCTTTGATAATCTCGAAGAGTTGGCAACCTATGCTCAAGGCAACGAGTTGTCGCTGGGGCATTTCGGTTACGGTGCCATTCCAACCAAGGTAACTCTGGGACTTCAAGAAAAGATGGGCTTTGAGTTCAGTGCGGATGCGTCCTTTGAGGAACTAACCTGCGTCACACTGACCAATGGTGATGCGCAATTGATCACTACGACAACACCACAGATCCAAGCCTGTCTCGAGGACGGGTCAGTAAAGGCAATTACATCCTATACCAATGGCCGCATTGCGACCCTACCAGACACGCCGACCCTGGGCGAGCAAACCGATGGTGAGCCGATCGTGCTTTGGGGTGGTGTGTTTTTGCCAAAAGGCACGCCCGAAGATGCCCGAGATAAGATTGCAAAGATTTTCGCGGAAGTCATGGCCAGTGAAGAGGTAGCCAACATTCGCAATACTACCGGGGCTGAATTGTATTGGCAGGGTCCGGAAGAGGCAGCGGGCAGGATCGATCGGACCTATGACGCAACTGTCGAGCTTTTGACAACGCTTGGCGAACTTTGACTACGATCGCTTATATTGCACGGCTTTGCAAAAGTCGATCGTCCTTAACAGGGAGAAAACAAATGAGATTTAGTGCAACTTTGGCCTCAGCCGTTGCGGCTTTAGCGATTTCTGCGAGCGTGGCGCTGGCAGAATGGCCCGAACGGCCGGTGACAATCGTAACGCCTTGGCCTCCTGGCGACGTCGAAGACACAATCGCCCGTATGATTGCGGACAAAATGGAAGCAGAATACGGCGTGCCGGTTCAGGCAGCCAACAAGCCTGGCGGCGGCGGGGTAATAGGCGCGACGGAAGTCGCAAACGCGAGCCCAGATGGCTACACCATTGGCAATCTCGTTATCGACCTTTTGACCAGCCACGTGGCCCTCGGCAACACAACCTATGATCTAGACGCGTTCGAAATGGTGGGCATTTACGTGACCTACCCGTTCATCCTGGCCGCTCCGGCTGACGCGCCCTATGACAACTTGGCGGAATTGGCGGAATACGCAAAATCGAATGACGTTGCGCTTGGCCATTTCGGATACGGCGCGATTCCAACCAAGGTGACTTTTTCTGTAGCTAAAGACCTTGGATTTTCTTTTACGTCGGACGCATCCTTTGAAGCCCTGGACTGCACCACACTATCCAATGGTGACGCAGATGTAATCAACACCACCACTCCGCAAGTGCAAGCATGTTTGGAGAGTGGTGAAGCAAAAGCTATTGCTGCCTATACTAACGATCGCATCGTAACTTTGCCAGAAACATTGGCATTGCATGAGCAAGTGGATGGCGACCCAATTGTGCTTTGGGGCGGGTTATTTGTTCCGAAAGGGACACCACAAGATGTTATCGAAAAAATCGCGGTCATTGCAGAAGAGGTGATCGCCTCCGAAGAGGTGGAGAACTTGCGTCAAGCGACAGGTTCCGAGCTTTACTGGCAAGGTCCTGCAGAGGCAAAAGCTCGTTGGGACGCCGACTATGCCGCAGGCGTAGAGCTACTTAAGAAGCTAGGTGAGCTTTAACGCCTCCTCCTAAGACGCGAGGAACAATGTGATGGAACATCCAGCCAGAAATCCAGCGGATGACGAGGACGTCGATGGCGGCATGTCCACAGATGAATCCGACATCATCGGCCTTGGACCTTTCCTTCTAACGCTTTGTTTGTTCCTCGCGTCTGTTGGCCTGATCCTATGGACATCGGCATTGACCAAGGCGCCGCCGCCCGACATGGGGTATTACACCCATCCAGCCTTCTTCCCGACTATCGCGCTCGTTGTGGTCGCCATTGGAAGCGGTCTGGTTACTATCCGGTGCCTGATCCGCAGTTGGCCGTTGGACGTCAGTGCGTTCCTTGTCAGCCTCTGGCGGCATGGCCACCTTCCGGCGCTGTTTTCGCTGCTCTATGTGTGCTATTTCTATGCGGTAGCATTGATCGGATATATCCCAGCGACGATCTGTTTTGTCGCCGTAACGCTGGCCTTCTCCAAAGTGACGCTCAAGCAATGGGCCACAGGTGTCGTCACACTTCCGGCACTTTGCTACGTGGTCTTTGTCTACTTTTTCGAGATTTGGTTCCCGTCGCCAAGCCTGTTCTAAGCAGGATTTAGAATGTCGCGACTGCCTTAGGAGGCGGATATGGAAGCTTTTGCAGAAGGCATCACTGCACTATTGAACATCTACGTTTTGGCTGCGCTTTTCGCGGGCGCTGTTGGTGGCGTAGTGTTGGGAGCTATCCCCGGGCTTGGTCCCGTTGTGGCAATCGCAATTCTGCTGCCTGCGACCTTCCAGATGGAGCCCTTGGTTGGGTTGAGCTTGCTATTGGGAATATACTCCGGCGCCTGGTACGGCGGGGCCATCCCTGCAATCCTGATCAACACGCCAGGCACTCCGGTAAATGTGTTAACCACATACGATGGTTATCCTATGACCAAGCGGGGCGAAGGACGGCGTGCTTTGACGCTCGCCTATACATCGTCTTTCGTGGGCGGCATCGTGTCTGTTCTAGCACTGGTACTGTTTGCCCAACCGCTTGCCTCCATCGCAGCCAACTTTGGCTCTCCTGAATTCGCCATGGCTGCAACGACCGCGATCGTGCTTGTTGTGCTGGCGCACCGAGGGGCGACGCTTCCTGCGATGATGATGGTCGGTGTAGGGCTTTTCCTCAGCACGGTTGGGCTAGAACAGACGTTTTATAGCCAGCGCTACACCTTCGATCAACAATGGCTGCTGAGCGGATTTCCTTTGATCCCAATTGGTCTAGGTCTCTTTGCTGTGTCGCAGGGTCTGATCCTGCTGAGCGGGGCTCAAAACCCGCCCGACACCAAGGAGCCCGCCACACCCAATTTCAAGGCACTGTTCGAGGTGTTCACTTATCCCGTAACACTCTTCCGCTCAGCCGGATTTGGCGTGATCATGGGTGTGCTTCCAGGCGTCGGGGAATGGATGGCGCAATTCTTCTCGTATACGACTGCGCGGTCCGGGTCAAAAAACCCCGAACAATTCGGCAAAGGTTCTCCTGAAGGTCTAATCGCCTCAGAAACCGCGAACAACGCGGTGCCCGCCTCCGCCATGGTGCCGCTGCTTTCGTTGGGGCTGCCGGGCGAAGCACTGACCGCAATGATGCTGGCGGTCTTTACCGTTCATAATGTTTTCCCAGGCCCAACTCTCTTTGAAACACGGCCAGACTTTATCTACGGCCTCTACGGGTCGCTGTTTCTTATCAACATTGTTGCTTTTATTTTCTTGCTGGGTTTCAGCCACTGGATCGCACTGGTTACCCGGTTAAACTACAAACTCATTGGTATGGGCGTGCTCGTCTTTGCTTTTGTTGGCGTCTACACGTCGAACTATAACCTGCGCGATTGTTACCTGGCATTGGTCTTTGGCATCATAGGCGTCGGATTGCGACGGGCGGGGTTGCCGCTGATGCCGATCCTTCTGGGCCTGGTGCTGGGTCCGATCCTGGAAAACCGGCTAAGGCAGGCCATCGGTACATCGGGATCTGCGACCGTGTTTTTTGAACGGCCTATTTCACTAGTCTTTGTTTGTATTATCTTTTTGGCCATCGCCGCGCATTTCTACGCAGTCTATCGCGGTGACTCAGAAAATGAAATCGAGCACCGCGGTAAACAAGACTAGTCAAGTTGTTGCACTGCGGCACGGGCGGCAATCTCTACTGCGTTGCTGCTCTTCGTTGACTGAATTAGCTTGTGATTTTTTGGCGAGATGCGTTCGGGGTTCCTGATCAATCCTTCACTCTACTCTGGCTATTAGGTGTCGATATGCTGGTCTTAATGTCGCCGGTGTGGACTTTGTGGCCCGTTAGAACCAAACCTGACTACTCGGTAGAAACAGTGACGCTGATCTAGTTCGTACTTCGAAAAAACCGTCGACATCAAAACGGCTGACGCCCGCTTATGAAAACGCTTCAACGCGCGCGGTGGTTCCTGCGTGAGCCGCTGTAATCAGTTTGGCGATCAGCGCTGGATCTAAGGGACGGGGATTGCGCGGTGCACGGTCCAAAATGGCCTTGCATGCCGCATCGATTCCCTCAGCAGGCATACCCAATTGTGAAAGGCTCACAGGCGCTCCGATACGTGTCGCGAACTCGGACAATGCCGTACCTGGGTCGGAGCCGCCGAACTGCTTGGTGATAACTTCTGATAGCCCGTCAACGCTCGCTGCATTGTAAGCGACAACATGGGGTAGGACCGCGCTGTTATAGTCGCCGTGGTCGATTTCAAAAAGGCCCCCCAGCACATGACCAAGGCCATGGTGAAGGGCAACGCCCACCATGGACACCAACAGTCCCCCGAGAAATGCTGCATAAAGAACATCGCTGCGCGCTTCGCGATCATCACCGTTGGCAATAGCTCGGGGTAGAGCGTGAGCAATCAGTGTTATTGCCTCCACTGCCAGCATCCGAGCAACGGGATTGGGGGCGGCTGGATACAGCGCCTCTACCGAATGGGCCAGACTGTTCATTCCTGTCGCCGCAGTTTGACGCTGCGGCAGATCCAGCGTCAGATCCGGGTCATAGATGACGCAAGTCGGCAGAGCCGCCCAGTCGCGCCGGGTGAGTTTCTGGCCTTCGATTTTGCGACCGTAGATCGGAGTCATCTCAGATCCAGAGTAGGTTGTCGGTACCGCAACAAACTGAGCTCTGTGTTCAGCCTTAAGAATCTTTCCCAAACCCAGTGTGGACCCACCGCCTATGCAAACAACGGTATCGGCGCCGCTTTTTTGGTATAGGGTGATGACTTGCTGCACGACGGGCTCGGGGCAATGGGATTCAACGCCACTAAAGACGGCCGCCAGTCGCGCCCCAAGGTCCTGAACCATGGCGGCATAACGTGCCTCTCCTGCCGGAGTGGTTACTAACAGAATCCTTTGCGCCCCTATATTGTCCAACGTGCCCGAAAGTTGCTGCACGGCGCCCGCTGCAAATACAACATGTGCCGCAAAGTAATCATAAACAAAAAATCGCGTGCCCATCGTAGGCCGTTCCTGTATTTGGATCGGGAAAAGAGTAGAACAAAAACTTTGCGATACGATAGTAAAAATTTGCCTTTTGCGCCGAAAATGAGTATTTTTGTACAACAAATTTACTGGAGGGTTTCGCTTGAATTCTGTTTCCAACTCGCAATCTGAACTTTGGCGGCACCGCGCGAATGCAGTGCTTGCCGGGAAACAAAGCAATTTTCGACCTGGCCCGGCTTTGCCTGCCATCATTGCCAATAAGGCCGAAGGCGTGCGCATCATTGATGTAGATGGCAAAGATTATATCGATTTCGTCTTGGGTATGGGTCCTGCGATCTGGGGCCACAGCAATCCAGAGTTGAACACCGCCGTGGTGAAACAGATGGATCGACAGTTTTCGGCGGCCTCTTCGCTGATGCATACTACGCTCGAGATCGAGTTGGCGGAGAAGATTGTTGAACATGTGCCTTGCGCGGAGCTGGTACGATTTGGCCTAACGGGTACTGAGGCGGATCAGATGGCAATGCGCTTGGGTCGCGGCGTGACAGGGCGTCGCTACGTACTGCGCTTCGAAGGGCATTACAACGGTTGGGTCGACAACGTTTTTGGTGGTGAGCTGATGACGCAGGATCCGGAGCATCCCTTCCCCACCCATAGTGCTTCAGCCGGTGCCGGGTTGGCTGCACATTCCCAAGACGACATCATGATGGTTCGATGGAATGACGCCGAAGCGCTTGAAGCAGTTCTGAAAGCCCACGGCGACAAGATTGCGATGCTCATGATGGAAGCGATCATGTGCAACAACGGCAGCTGCCCGCCACGCCCCGGCTATTTGGAGCGAGTGCGCGAGCTCTGCGACCAGTATGGCGTTTTGTTATGTTTCGACGAAGTTATCACCGGGTTTCGTGTCGCGATTGGTGGTGCGCAGGAAATGTACGGTGTCACACCCGATCTGGCGGTGTTTGGCAAAGCGATGGCAGGAGGTTTGCCGCTCGCCGCCGTGGCGGGACGGCGCGAGATCTTGTCGCATCTCTCAGAAAACAAAGTTCTCGGCGGCGGTACGTTCAACTCGTTCCCGCTAGCCATGGCTACTGGCCTCGCAACAATGGAAATGCTCGAACGGGACAGTTTTGCTTTTTACGAACGCCTGTCGGCCGTACAGGGCCGAATCGTCAACGGTCTGCTAAATAGCGCAAAAGCTCATGGCTACGATTTTTTGGTTCAGGGCCCGCCCGGATTCCTGTTTTTTGCCTTTACACCGCTCGACGTGGCCTACACACCCCACGAGCTGGCCTCCGCAAACATGGTGCGTGCGATGAAGTTCCGCGGCCACTTGGAAGAGGCCGGTGTGGTCGTCGCAGGCGGATCACGACTTGTTACTTCGCCAGCTATGTCAGAAAAAGACATTGAGGACGCCCTGATCCGATTTGATACGGCCTTCCGGAATATGCGAGCAGCAGGAGACTAACCGGGTGGAAGTTAAGCAGCTCAAGTATTTTCGAACCGTAGCTAGGTTGCGCAGTGTTACCTCAGCAGCCGCCGAACTGGGGGTCACGCAACCCGCCGTGGGAATGCAGATCAGACGGCTCGAAGATGATTTGGGTTTGGCGCTTTTTACCCGTCACTCCCGAGGCGTACGACTAACCACCGCGGGCAAACTACTACTTGAGCACGCCAACAAAATTCTTCGTAGTGTGGAACGCGCTAGCCGCGAATTGGAGAGATTCGGCAATCCTGCATCTGGTACAGTTCATATCGGGGTCACTCCCTCCATTGGAAGGGTACTTGTGCCGCGACTGCTTGAACTATGTGGCGACCGGCACCCCAACGTGTCTCTATTGTTTTCGCATGGATTTACCAATGAGCTATTGAGGATGTGGAAACAGGGCGCAGTAGACTTCGCTTTTGTCGAAGAAGAAATCGACGACGATATGGGAGAAAGCCTGCCACTCTACCGCGAGGCTTTTCATCTGGTCGGAGCAACTTCTCTCGTGCAGAAATTTGAAAAAAATCTTCCAGTTGAAGCACTTGCGGCTCTACCAATCGTACTAGATGGGCGCGATAGCAGGCTAAAGTCACGCCTCCAAATCGCACTAAACGCTAAAGGCGTTGAATTTGAGAACATGATCGAAATTCGTTCCGTTGAAATTCGCCGCGAGTATGTTGCACAAAGACATCGATACTGTATCTGCCCGCCGGCGCTGTTTTCCTCGGAAATTGAAAGCGGCGAATGCTCGTCTCGGCCGATCGAACTTTCCTCTTTGAACCGCGTGCTGCAGCTTGTTGGACCGCGTGTTGAGGGCATGTCCGAAGCCGAATCCCATATACGGGAATTGACTGTCGAGATCGTAGACTGGGCTATTCAAACAGGTGGAGCGCATGGCTGGACCATGCCTTGATACAGGACACCTGTCGCGGACCAAAAATTTGTGTCCGCTTTCTTAAACACACCGCGATGGATCCGAAGCTTTAACAACACGGCAATCAGTTGGCACTCTTCTATGGCACATTTCGACCTAAAGCACGCAGCAGAATATTTAGCCCGCGGGTTCCAGCCTCTGTTCAGCCGCCCAGACTGGTTTTCGCGTGTTACTCGGCGCTCCATTGGACAAGACGCAATCGCTGGTTTGACTGGCGCATCCATTGTTCTGCCGCAAGGCGTCGCCTTTGCCGCCATTGCTGGTCTGCCGCCGGTTTATGGATTTTATACCGCCATAGTCACCCCTGTCGTCGCTGGTATATTCGGGTCATCCTGGCACGCGGTGTCTGGTCCAACGACTGCCATTTCTGCACTGGTCTTCGGGGCGCTATCCGGTGTCAAGGTCCCCGGATCACCAGAGTTCATTACTGCTGCCATCACTTTGGCCCTGCTTGTAGGGTTGTTCCAGTTTGCATTCGGTCTAGCCCGACTGGGCGGGCTTGTAGATTTTGTATCGCATTCGGTCATGGTCGGTTTTATGGCCGTTGCTGCGCTGCTCATAGCACTAAGCCAGGTCCGACATGCATTGGCGGTGGATCTTCCAAGACCAGAACATCTCGGCCCTTTTTTGACAAAACTCCCTTCTCAGTTCCTCAACGCCGACCTGACGTCTTTGTTTCTTGCGGCTTTGGCTCTGGTCACAGCAATCGCGACACGCCGTTATTTTCCAAATGCTCCCAACTACCTGATAGCCCTGACGGTTTCGACGGTAGTTTACCTCCTTATGGGGGGACCGAAACTGGACGTAAAAACCGTTGGCCCTGTCCCGACAGTACTACCCAGTATTATCGTGCCGGATGTTCACAAGTCATCCCTGACCCACCTCGGTTCGGCGGCGTTCGCCATCGCGCTGGTGGGCCTGCTGGAAGCGATGTCTGTCGCGCGAGGGATCGCGTTGCGCTCAGGCCAGATTGTCGACAACAACCGCGAATTTCTTGGCCAAGGAGCGTCCAATATCATCGGAAGCTTCTTTCAGTGCTATCCCGGTTCAGCTTCGTTCACACGCAGCGGTGTCAATTACGAAGCAGGTGCTGAAACCCCACTATCCGCGATTTTTGCAGCGTTTTTCCTATTGCTAATCCTGCTTTTTATCGCGCCGGTTTTCTCCGTGGTACCAATCCCGGCTATGGCCGGCATCATTATCCTCGTCGCTTGGAAATTGGTGCGGATTGACGAGATTACACACATCTTTCGGACAAGCCGGGCGGAAGCCTGGATTATGATCATTACATTTTCGACCGGATTCTTGGTCGACTTAGAGTTCTCGATCTACGCGGGTGTGCTATTGTCACTGATACTGTTTCTCAACTGGACTGCGCGCCCCACTATTGGTATCGCTGCGCCTGACCCTTCGACGCCACGCCGTACGTTCCGCAATGTTGAGCTGAACAGCCTTTCGGAATGCCCCCAACTACTGATCATACGTTTACATGGTCCTCTCTATTTTGGTTCGGTCGAGTTTGTTCGGCGCACCTTCAGGGAGCTAGAAAGTAAACGCCCAGAACAGCGCAACGTGTTGTTCGTTGCCTCGGGCACCGCCGAGATCGATTTGCCCGCAGCTGAGTTATTGATCGAAGAGGCGCAAAAGATCGAGCACCGTGGCGGGAAATTATATATTCAAGTCAAGACTCCCAGAACACTCAAACTGCTGACTAAATACGGAGTGACCAATGTGCTTGGAGAACAGTGCATTCATCTTTCAAAGGGTGATGCTATCGAGGCCATTTTTCCACAGTTGGATCAAAGTATCTGCGAGCGTTGTACCGTCAAAATATTCAATGAGTGTTCGTCAACCATCGGGGCATTGGTATCAAAAAAAGAACAGACTAGATCATAGAGACCGACCAGTACTTAGCACCTAAAGCCTTAGACCAATGTGATGATGATTCCTGGCGCTGGCGGGCGATAACCCTAAGCGCTGTTGGTCGTTTTGTGTTGCTGTGTCTCTTCCATTGTTCGATGAGAATTTGAGCTTCGCGTAGGCTGTAGAAGACTTCACCGTTGAGTAGCTCATCCCTGAACCTGCCATTGAAACTTTCACAGTGTCCGTTCTCCCACGGGCTCCCAGGTTCAATGCAAGCCGTCTGGGCGCCAACTGCGGCCGCGGAAAGTGCCTGGAGTTTCCCTGCGGCACTGGCGCTATGCTTGGTCTATGATCTGCAATTCCTGCGGTACTGGCCTGTTACCTCTCGGCACGACGCCAGGTGCAGAGTTTCAAGTTCCCTTACGGTTGGAAGTCCGAGCTTTGAAGGGCGCAGCGTGGTTGGAGCAACTGTATTGGCGCGGAAGTCAGCATGTTGTTCGGCAATTAGACTTGGCGCTACAGGTTGTACGGGTACTTGCGCCAGAACTTCGTCACGCGGGGCTCTGCTCCAAATCCCGCCATGACCGGCATGCTATGCTCGCTGCTGTTCACCTATTGATGACGCGACCATTGGTGGCCGTATCTATTGCGATGCGTCGTGATCCTTCAGCACGAGATAGGCTACGCATGGCATTCCCTGGTCAACGCAATTTATTGGATCAACTCGTTCACTTTTCATGCAGTTCGCCAGCCCCGGCGAAAGATGATCGCAAAATTCAGAAGGCCTGGTTCCCGGCACGAAAATCCGACAACACAACTAAACCCGATTTTCTGGCAGCGGCGAAAATAGCAATCGAACAACTCGGTGTGAATGCGGACCGTGCGGAGTTGCTCCGATGTGCGGATCGCACCCTCGAAAAAAGTCGCCGTTAGCCTGTGGATATCCGAGAATTAAGGGCACAAAACCGGGTCAAATGTACGGCAATGTTTCTGCGTCCAGTAATTAAGGGCACAGTGACAACGGGCCGGCATTGTTGTTCCTGTCGGCGATGGGGCACGACATGGTTGGCGAGCCGACCGGAAATAAACATCTTGCGGAACATTTCAACGCACTGGTCGCGGAAGAGCAATGACGGTAGGCGCCCGATTTTTTTTGTGAAAACAAACATTCTACCTGACTGGTTCGCGCAATACATTTTCGGTAGAGTTTGCCATGCTCAAAGGTCCGCATTTACCTGACTATCAATGCGCCGAGCATCACAACGCTACCACGAGTTGCACTTTTACATTGCTAATTTGGGTCGCTTTAACTCTATGGTGTGATGCGGACTCACATCTTTCCGGTGTAAGTGAAATTATGTAAAATGTTCTAGTCTAACTCCGAAGGTCGCGAAATCAAAAACTGCGGCTCTTGGTATCTCATTAATTTCTGAACCGGGACCCAGCAATCTCCCAGATAATCTCTCTTCGATGCATGTGGTGCTACACCGAAGAGAGAATGTGGCCAGGTCCGGTTTGAGCCGCACCTACCACATTTCCGCAATCTGCAATCCACTAGATGCGACGTACCAAAGACTACGGAATCCAACCTATTCAAACCAAATTAAAACCCGTTCTGATCACGCGTTTGTCAACACGCCCCAGAGCAGTCTGGGGGCACCAAAGTGACCCTGTTTCTGATGGAAAAGCACTGGTGGTCGACCGCGAAATCGGATAACGCGCCTTGGCCGCCGCGCACAGTGCCGGCACACGCGTTCTATGCGGGTGCCGTACGCCTTCCCCAGAGATGTATATCGCGGCGACCGCTGGCAAGTTCATCGTCAAACGAATACCCGGCACCGGCCCGGATCACGCGATAGAGTGCCCGTCATTCTTGCCACCAGACGAGTTGTTGGGCAAATGCGAGCAGCGATATTCAGAGGATTTTGGCCTGGCTTGCCTTGGCTATAAGGCTGTAGTTGCTCTTGCACCCGACCTTGCCACGTGCTTGTCGAAGCCTGGTCTTTATGGCCGATTGTGTAACACCCAGAACATTCGCTATCTCTTCGATGTTCATGTCACGGGCCAGAAGTTTGATAACCTCGACTTCTTTGTCCGTCAGATTCAGCCCACCATCAACTTCGTTCAAGAATTTGTCGAACCAGTTCGAAAGTCGATCCATTTCATCATCGCTGAACTCCCGGTCACTCCGTGATAGGGAAAGCAAAGATTTATTGATAGCTCTGGTCCGAGCAAAGGTCGCTCCGTACACAAGTCCATAGACACTTGCCTTCTTCCAAACGCCACGGACATCAGGTGCTTTGATCTCCGACCATCGCTTGTCGCTGTTGCCGTTCCACATAGCGTTCAGCACGATTGGATCGACCCAGACGAAGTGCTTTTGCTTGTAGAGCATCTGCCATTCGTCGGGGAAGGTTGAATCGAAATACTCGACACCAAAGGGCGTCTTGTTAACAGCGAGGGTAAACCCACCAGTTGACATCGAATGAAGCCACAGGCGGTCAGTCAAGTAGTTGTTAATGTTGAACGGCTGATCGATCCGCATATCCGCCATTACCGGCGCGTGATCTTGTTGTCCTACTACTTCTTGGTTCATATTATCGATCTATCATTCGCGTTGTGCAGTACATATGGCCGCTTCAAGACACTTTAAGGTTGTCCTTTGGTTGTCGCATCTAGCAGAAAACCCAAGGATTAAGGAACCGAAATCGTCACATAGCCGCCGAGGTACAACCAAAGTGCAATTTTAAGCACTAAAAGCTTCATTCCTGACCGAGATCGTAGCAGCGAACCGGTCCATCAGTTCAAATGGTAACCTCGCTTGGCAAGGGCAATGAGGCTGGCGTTAACCCGCAGATCTCCAACTGCGTGTCGTTTCGTCATTGCCCTCAAAACACCGCCTGGATTCTTGATTGGTGTCTCGGGGTGCGTCCTATTTCGGTCGATGATGATGAGGCAAATCGTTGTTGTCTCGACACCCATTTGAAGCACGGCTTCACGGTATGCGTCGTGGTTGATGCCTAGTGGCGCCAGTCTTTCGATCGCACCATTTATGAAATCTTGAGAGCTTGGTTTTGCTCTGTCGTCTTGAGAAATCATAACACTGGTTTGCATTTCATCAGTACAGAGCCCCAGAAGCCGATCCGGTGTCAGCCAGTCCAGGTTTTCAGACTTGTGCGCTCCGGAATCCGCCGCAAGATTGCTTTCTAAGCAATTCTCACCGCCGGTAGGCGGTGTAATGATTTCTGGGTCTGCCTGCTTGCAGGCAGGCTTTATATCAACGTCTTCGTTACAGGATACATAAGGATTTTGAGTTGTATCTTGTAATATTCGTCGGCCACCAGAGTCCGGGTGGCAGGACTCTTGTTCATTCTCTCCAAAGAACAGATCCAACTTATCCACCAGAGCCATCACTTCGTCTAGGTGCTGCTTCAGTTGAGCGGGACCTACTGACGCGGGAAACCTGCGCGGCCACTCTAAGAACGTATTTGTGAAACTTTCGACTTCCGAGCTGCTGGGCCATTTTTGCTGTGCGCTCATGATTGCACTTTTCACTCGTTTGTGGCCGGCACTGATCTTCATCTTAAGTTCGCGACGTTCCTGAATTTCGCGGTCAAACTCGTTCTCAATCTCCAGGAGTAGGGGGATTGCTTCGATCAGGGGAGTTAGTGAGATACCCTGGCGGAACTCTGTACCGTCGGTTCTTTTGAGGCAGTAGCGCCGGCCGCTCAGCCCGACGTCCTTTCTTACGAACCGATGGAAAGCCTCAAGGGCAGCTTCAATTCTCCTGATTGATCGCTCGGATAGACCCATTCGCCTCGCGATGTTGCTTTGCATCGAGTAGCACATCGGTTCTGTGGTCGAATCTGTCCAGTCTCTCGGCCGCGTTTCTGAAAGCATCAGTAGAAGGACGGATAGCTCGTTGGCGGAAAGTCCAATGAATCGACCGATCCGGATCAACAGTCTTTCAACATGGCCCCTTGTCATCCCTTCCGGCAATGTCGGATATAGTTTTTCGCCTATAGTTTGTGTTTGGGCGTTCGTTTTCATGCTCTGCTCCTCATGGAGAGACAAGGCGTAGGCCGAAGACCGGCAAAACTATTCTGTTCGCACGAATGCGTTTTTTTCTTGCCTGTCCTGTCAGGAATGCGGTACAAATCAAGTGACCAAACTTTGATCTGTAGAGCATCCCCCGTTTAGGCCCGCACCTTGCGGGGGTTTCTTATTGTGGGTGGTTCGGTTTCCCTCTAAATTCGGGTGACTGAATGTTGCGACACGACCAACATGGTCGCGGCACCGCTATAAGTGGTGGCCGGATACTCACGAAACCCAACTTTTTGTATGTGCAACTATTCGCATGCGAGAGATCGTGCCCTCTATTTCATCCGGTCTTCTGACTGTCCCGGCGAAATTCAGAATGAGATTTAAACCTCACTCAGAAGATTTTTGCCTCCGCTCGTGTTATATGTTGATTTGGACAATGCCAAACTGTCGTTTTGTAGTCAATCTGTCAGTTTGGTGCGCAGCTTTCCTTTCCAGACACTCCGAAGGGTAGGGGCCCCGGAATTTCGATCCGGTGGTACTGCTGCGCTCTCAGCTTGTTCGTTGTGCTTTCGTTGTGCCAGGTGATGTCTTCTTCGCCGGTGTTCCAGCAATAGACTGTGCCAACGCAATTGTCGTCACTGTCGAACAGCTCGGCTATCGGAACTGCGCGTACTCTCTTAACGCTACGGTTGTTGTTCGCCGGCGTCTTTGGTTGGGGGGCTTTAACAATACCGCACGAGAATGCGAGGAAAGTTGCCTCTTCGTTTGCTACCATGTTGCCCAATGCAGTTGGGCTGAAGCCCATCATCTTTGCCATTCTCATGAATGAGACTGGACCGAGGAACAGGCACTCCTTAGCTCCAACCTCATTGAGGTATTCGTTCACAGTTTTCAGTATTCTTTGGCCGACGCGCAGATTACCTGTTGATACAAACCGTGTCAGTTCCCAAACTGACTTGTCCTGTGGGGGCGGCGAAAAACAGAGGTTCGCTGGTAGACCATCAAGCCTTTCAAGAAATGCGTCACGTATCATGTAGGAACTAGGGTGTTCTGATATCGACGATACGAATTCTTCTCTGTCTGTTCTTAGAAGTCTAGCGCCACCGATTACTCTGTCTGTTCTAGTATCGATCGCTACGATGTATTTGGTTAGGTGGCAGTCATACTCATCCAGCTCGATTGCCAGTGAGCCGGTTCTGCTCCTGATCTCATTCAGTGACCATCCCATCCGACCGATGAACACTTCGTTTCTGAGCGTGTGGAACTGATGTATGTATCTCCCATCGTCAGAAGACGGATTCCAAGGGATAATTTTGACGTCAATTAGTGGGCGTTTTTCTTGGCCGGTCATCCGTAGCACCTTAACGTAGCGTAAATTTTTTTCGTTAAGCCCGTTCTCGTTAGAGGCGAGTGCAATGTCTAATAAATTTTCTCTGTTTTGCACTTTGGTTGGTCCGGTTGACCTTTGGTTGTATCCGGCAAAATGTGATTTGACTTCTTTTTCGCGAAGAGTAGGCATCAGAGCCCTTTTTTGCCCCGACCAACTCATCATCCTGTTGTTCGGTGTGTTTTTACCACAGTCGCAAAAAGTTGTTTGTGCACGATCTGAGCTATTGCGTCCATTCTGTCAGATTGGTAACACCATGCAAAGAATGGCAACAATACTCTTCATATCGCCCCTACGTCCTAGTAGTGACTCTCCTATAAGAGGGGAGTCCACAACCTATGAGAAAGCGCAAGCCACCGGTCTACATGGAAAACGGATTCAAAGAAGCACTGGAAAACGGTGGCGTCTTGGAGATCGAGTGCCTCGCGCCGGTCAACCACACTTCGACAGAAGTGAACGGGGAGTGGTGGATTTTCGTTCGAGAAACCTTGGGTGGTCAGGTCGTTCGGAGTGCTCTTTGTTCGCGCCGAAAAACGGAGCCAAGGCTTATCAAGACATCGAGGGGCGTCGTCAGCGTAGCTGCGAAACTCGGGGCAACGGTCGTTTCTATTCCATTGGTGGAAGGGAAGATCGGTGTCTGTGAGGTCGAATTCCCAGAAACCTCTGCGGAGGATACTGACGGATAGCATATGGCTAACCGTAACGCGCTTTAGCCGAGGCGCGACAACTTTCCAATACCACTCACGGGTAGAGAACGGTCGGGACAACGCATTTCGTTGTGCTCGGCCGTTCGCGTTTTCAGACATTCGAATTTCGTCTCGGAAGGGGCGGGATACTGCGGGTGGAGCGCTCACGCTCCTTAGCCCCCGCAGTTTTTGGTGACCACAAATCAACCTGAATGAAAGGAAAGAGGGAATGAAAATGTGGAATGTGGCCAAGAAGGCCGCGCTGCCGGTCGCTCTGGCAGTAGTGGGATCGTCGGCAATGGCGGCAGGCTCGGACACCGGTGTTGAAGCTGGTTTCTATTCGTTGGGCCAAGACCTCAACACCATCCTGGGCGGTGCCGGTGGCTATGTCATCATGATTCTGTCGGTTATCCTGGGTGCCATCGTTCTGGCCGTGACCGGCCGCTGGGCACAGGTTGGTATCGCTGTCGGCGTTGCCGTGTTCCTGGGCTACGGCGTTCAGACGTTGACCAGCCTCGGTTCCGTTACCGCCAGCACCGATCTGCTGGAACTGTCGGCAGTTGAAGTGCCCGCTTCCCCGTCGAACATCCAGTGATCTGACTTAGCCCTCTGGGTCTATGTGGCTCAGAGGGCATCCCCAAAAATTGGAGCTTGATCATGACAATAGTGATCAAGGTGGAGCAGCGGTTGCAAGATCCACCACAGTTTTTCTTTGTGCCAGCCGATGAGGCGGTAGCCGGTCTTGTCCCCTGCGTGATGGGCATTCTCGGCAAACAGCTGTTTGTCGGTGCCATCATTGGCGTGATTACTTACTTCATCTGGAAACGTGTTAAGGGCGAGAGAGGTCTTACCGGACTGTTCGCGCTTCTTTACTGGATCATCCCCAAGGAAATCACGCCGTATCGCTCCTTTCCCGACAGCGCAGTCGGTTCCTGGAGGGCGTGATGAATTTCCAAAACATGCAAAGGACGCTGAGACAGTCGCGCAGAGCAATGGTTATCGCCGTTGTTTGCGCCACAGTTTTGCTGATCGCCAACTTCCTCTTAGCAATCAAGGTCTACTCGCAGTCGAACCAGGTTGTATTGGTGCCGACAACTGTGAGTGACGGAATGGTCGCGCGAGGCGCTGTAGACAAAGGCTACATCGAAGCCCTCGCTTTGGATGCCGTCTACGCGATGTATAACACGTCTCCGAGGACCATCGAATATGGTCGCAATGTTTTGGAGCGTTTGAGCGGCCCCGGCGAACGCGCGAAGATCATCGACACGTATGATCGTATCGCAACGGACATCACTGAGCGAAAGATCAGTACCGTCTTCTTCCCGCGAAAAATCGAACACAACTTCGCCGCCTATGAGGTCGTCGTTGAAGGGGTGCTCGGTACGTACCTCGAAACCACTCAGGTGACGCGAGAAGACCGCAGAATACTGATCCGCTTCAAGCCACAGGCCGGGTCTGTGCGCCTTTCATCAATCGGCATCATTTCGGAGGACACCTGATGTTTCGTTTTTTCGAGACTATAAAGCTGGCCGTCCTGGCTTTGCTGATCTTCACCGGAGCGGCGATGTGCGCCGAGCAACGGTTCACTGTACGCGAGGATGGGCTTGTCCGTTTCAAGGTTTCTATCACGGGCATCACCCGTCTTAGCGTCGTCGGCGACCGGATCGCAGACATTATCAGCGACAATGATGTCTCCATGTATCAGGCGAAGGGTGATGAGAAGACTGGTGACAGATTTCTTCGGTACATCGGCCAAGAGGAAATGCCTCAAAAGGAAGGTGGTTATCTGATTACCGAAAAAGGCAGAACGATCGCTTTCGAGATCCTGCCAATTCGTGCCACGACCCAAACTGTTCTGATTACGGTCAAACCAAACGAAGCCAGGGCCGATGAAGTCACACGTAGCGAAGGCTTTGCCGATTCAAGCCTCGGTTCCGGTGACGGGCTGGTTTCCACATTAACGGACGCCACACGCGAAACCATTCGCAAGGGCATCCGCACTCCTAAGCCAACCTCTGGAAAAAACGGTGCGCTAATCCGCTCGATCGGTGTCGGCGATTTGGTCGGGGAAGTCCGCGTAGCGGCGGCTGGCAAGAGCGCACGCCAGATTCGCGAACAGGAGTTTTACAGAAATGGTGTGCTTTCCGTCTGGGTTCAAAAAGCCAGCCTTGGCGCTGGTGAACGGTCGTGGGTTGTCGTTGTGAGGAGCAAATAATGGCACAGGAAGGACGTAAGAAACAGCAGGTCGTCGCTATTGCGGTCATTGGTGGTCTCGTGCTCGGGATCGGTGCCCTTCTAATTCTGGTCATGGGTCCGCCCGCCAACCAAGGCTTGCCTGCAAATTCGAGCCCAACAATCGATTCAACCATCATTTCCGACCGGACTTCTGCTGCGTCGCCTGAAATGTCGTGGATCACTCAAGGCCGATTTGAGATGGACCGCCTCAATCAAGAGCTGGCCGAACAACGTAAGCTCTTGGAGCAATCCCGCAAAGAATCTGAGAACCGCAATAAAGCGCTCCGGGAAGAGTACGACGAACAGATCCTTCAACAGGCGACTGAAATTGCGACGCTCAAAGAGGAACTGAAAACGGCCAACGCAGAAGGGCAGGGCGGTCGAACTTCTGGTGCAAACGGTGATCGGCTTTCGGGTCGTGAACAGCTTCAGCAGCAGATGGATGCCGATGGTCCTGGCACTGATTTTATTCAACGCCGTGGTGTCGATCGAAACAACGGGCGGACGTCAGGTGGCACAGGCGGTAGTGGCGTAGCTGGTGAAGCACCAGGCGGCTGGAAGAGCCTTGGTGGTAGTTTTACGCTCGCCGCACTTGAGGACGGTGACGAAGATCAGCGCAGCGTTCGCACTCTCAAGAACTACCTCCCGGCCGGTAGTTATGCGCCAGCCGTTGTTCTTTCTGGTGCGGATGCAGCCACAAATGTCTCCAACCGAGAAAATCCTATCCCCGTTCTGTTTAGGATTACCGGCTCGGCCGTGTCCGCTGCGGCTGGTGGGCGAACCCCGTCAAAGGTCAATCTCAAAGGTTGCACCGTAACCGGTTCTGCAACGGGTGATCTGTCGTCGGAGCGTGTGAAAGTTCGCTTGATCTCCATGACCTGCATCAATCGTCACGGCGCTGTGCTCGAAACCAAAGTCTCCGGATACATGACCGGTTCCGGCAAAGAGGGTGTTCGAGGTCAGGTTGTAAGCCGTGAGGGCCCATTGGTGCGCAACGCCTTTGGTGCCGGTCTTATCGGTGGCCTGGGAAGTGGTCTGACCACCGCCGCTGACAGCGTTCTTAGCAATGACGATACATCAGTTGAGCAAGCCCTAACCGGGGCAGGGCTTGGCACGATTTCAGGCGGCATTGATAGCGCCGCCAGCACCCTGGCCGACTACTACATCCGTCGCGCCGAACAGTATCAGCCGGTTGTTTCGCTCTATGGCGGCACGAAGGTTGAACTCGTCTTTCTTGAAGGAGTGGAGCTTGGACAATGACCCAATATGACATCGATATCACCCGTGTTTACAAAAAGGTCGGCAAGCTGCTGATCAAGCCGTTCACAGGATTCCGGAACCTTCCGACAAACGGCAACTCTCATGACAGCGCCGAGAACGAACTTTCGATCTCGCTGGCCTTTCTGTTCGTACTGGCAGCCGGCTTGTTCCTTCACATTGCCCTGAGTGGATATTGGTTGGTCCTGGTGTTCGTCTGGGTCTGGATGTTGGTCTGGATGTATTGCTTCTTTGTCTACTGCATCCTGAACACGACGTTCTTCCATCTGAAAGCAGTTACGCGGAAGGAAGGATGATGCTCGGCAAGGTTTCAGCGTTCGCCGCTTTGTCTTTTGTGCTCGTTTCTGCGGGATGCACGTCTTCGAACACTGAGAAAGATTTTCTCTGTGAGGCTCAGACAGGATCGCCCTGTACCACAATTTCGGCAGTTGATGGAACTGGCGCAGCTGGTGCCACTTCGATTGCGGAGCGCCCCGAAGACACTGCGCTCAAGAGCCTCAGCCAAAATCCACTTTGGGCAGGCAAGGGCGGTGCTACCGGCCTGAAGGATGGCGGCTTTCCGTACAACGCAGCGGCTTACAGGAGGCCCGAGGTCGTCGGAACACTCTGGATTGCCCCCATCCTCGATGACGGCGGGCTGCTGCACGAAGCGCGCTTTGTTCACTTCGTCATTCAGGAAGGGAAATGGCGGCAGTGACTGGAAGTGAAGCGGGACCGAGAAGCGGCGACGGCAAGGAAAAGGCAGATCGCATGGCCGAGATCCGCAAAGACCGTCGGGAAGCTGGATTTACCGAAGTGACGGTTTGGGTCCCAGAGGAAGACACGCGCGATATCCGAGACTTGGCTTGGGATCTCGTTGACGAGGCAGAGCGCGAATTTCCCCACCGGGCAACTGGCGGGAATGCGCGCAGGGAAAGGAAGCGGCAGTGAAGTTTTTCAAAGAAGCGATGGCTGGGTTCTTTGGTGATGTTCCATGGACTGAAGACGAGCCGGATTTGATGAGCGGTGAGGTTCTGTCCGATATTCTGCCGTGGCGTGTCTATGATGAGGAACACAAGCTTTATCACTTTGAGCATGGGACAGGTTTTCTGCTCGAAGTTGGCGCAACCGTCGGCGATAGCGAACTGTCGGAGAACGTAGGCGGTGTGGTATCCGCCAACCTTCCGTCAGATGCGACGTTCCAGGTACTCAATTGGACATCGCCAGGCATCGAAGCCGTTACAAAGAATTGGAAAGAAACCCGTAAGGGGCGTTCACCTCTCGTTGATGAGATGGTTGAACAGCGAGAAAGCCATCTCAAAAATCTCCGTTATGGCATGTCTGACGGTGGTGCGCGGGCCGTTCCCTTCAATCGGCATATCTTCCTTGCCGTTTGGATGGAGGGGACAGATCTCGGTTTTGAAGATCAAAAGCGCCTTGAGGCCGTCAGAGGCGGATTGCGCAATGTTTTCGCAACGTCGAGCTGGTGGACCGATGTAGAGCCGGAACGGTTTCTCGCCTTTATGCGCGAAGTTTTCCATATTTCCCGGCCGAAAGGCAGTGAGGGCGCTTGGGAAGAGGAAGCCTATGACCCTGCGATGCCTTTGAATTTTCAACTGCCTGGCGCAACGCTTCGTGTCGGGACTGAAGCCGTTATGTTCTCAGGCAGCCCCGAAATGGCGGCAACCGTGTCGTCTGTGAATGCTTATCCACCCGAATGGGTCTTTGGTCTTGGTATGGCCTTGAATGGAGATCCTTCACGCCTGATGGATCGGCCCGTTGGCCCGGTCCTCACATCCTTCACCATGAAGGCCATGAACAGCCAGGCGGCGGGTTCTTTCATCCTCAAAAAGCGGGGTAAGAACGAACACGCCTCCAATACGAGCTTCGGCAAGTTCATTCCTCAGTTTGCTGAGAAGAAGAAAGAATTTGACGATCTGGACGCTGAGGTGCGGGCCGGGGAACGTCTGTTTGAAACCCTCTACACAATTGTTTCTTATGCCAAAGGTGGCTCTACCGAAGCGCAGATGGCTGCGACCGAAGTTGAATCGATCTATCGGCGACAGCGGGTCAAGCTTTCGAAGGACACTTACCTTCAGCTCCCCCTCTTTATGGCAAGCCTGCCCTTTGGCTGCTCCGCAAAGATGATGAGTGATTTCGGGCGTCAAATGAGGATGCGCTTGCTAAAGGGCACCGCGGCCATGTCTTTCTTGCCGGTTCATGGCGAATTCATGGGTAACGGTCGCGGCGCTGGAATGCTTCTTGTAGGCAGGCAAGGGCAGGTGTTCCAATGGGACAACTTCAAAAGCTCCGGTAACTACAACACTGCTGTCGTCGGCAAGTCAGGCGCGGGTAAGTCAGTATTCATGCAAGAGCTGGCCTGCGGTATTTTCACTGCCGGGGGCCAGGTTCTTGTTATTGACGATGGATACTCCTTCAAAACCACTGCCGAGATCCTTGGCGGCAAACACATCGCGTTCGATGGCAAGATCAAGAACCGACTGAACCCCTTTTCCCTGCTCGATGCCGAGGCGATGGGCAGTGACGAGTACAAATCTGATGCAATTGAACTTGTCACGCGCGTTATCGCTTCGATGGCTGATCTGGGTGAATACAAGGGCGGTCGAGTCGAGGGTGTTGAAGAAGACTACATTCGAACCGCTGTAAGCAAAGTTTGGGACGAAAAACGCCGAGAAGGTGAGATTACCGATGTTCGTGATCTTTTGAAGGATGCCGCCAAGGGTGAAGAACGTCTGCCCGATGTTGTTCGAAAGCTGGACGCTTATTCCAAAGGTGGTGCTTACGGTCACTATTTTGAGGGCGAAGCGAACATTGCTCTCGATGCGCCTTTTACGGTTGTCGAATTAAGCGACATCAAGGGTCAGCCTGGACTTGAGGCCACGATCCTTCAGATCGTTATGTTTTTGGGAACAGAGCTGATGTACAAGACATCGCGCGATGTTCCGACTGCGATCGTCATTGATGAAGCCTGGGATCTGCTGAAAGGCGAAGGTACAGCGAAATTCATCGAAGGCGTGGTTCGGCGGGCCCGAAAATACACAGGGGCTTTGATTACCGGAACTCAGTCGATGGCGGACTACTACGCCAATCCGGCTGCGAAGGTTTGTCTCGAAAACTCGGACTTCCGTATCTATCTGGCCCAGAAACCCGAAAGCATCGACGCGCTCAACAGTATCGAACCGCCTGTCAAAATGCTCCTGAAGTCTCTGACATCAGTTCCCGGGCGTTTTTCAGAGTTGGCTATACAAATGCCGGAAGGCTTTGCCTATGGCAGGCTCCTTCTCGATCCCTTCTCTCTGGCTGTTTTCTCATCCAAAGGCGCGACCGTTCAACGGATGCAGCAGTACCGCGACGCCGGAATGACCACCGTTGAAGCGATTAAAACTCTCATTGAACGTGGAGAAGTATCATGACCTGGCGCGGTACAGCACTTACCGCGTTGTCGGTGATATTGGGTCTTCAGGTCGCGCTTGGTGTGGGGTTTTGGCTTGGTCGCGGGCAGGGTGCTGCAAACGGCGTCGTTGTGTTCGATCCGGAGAAAAGTCTGACAACCTTCGTCATTTGGTCGAGCAACAGGATTGATGACGATGATTTCACGACGATTCTTCCGAAGTTTCAGGAACGCGTAGAATTCGGCCTTCGCACGTATGCCGAAGAGAATGGCGTCGTTGTTGTGCGCTCTAACGGCATTCTTATGGGAACGGAATATGCGACCGCAGACGTAACAGATCAGATCATGACATGGGTGCTTGATGATGAAGCGTTCTAAGCTGGTCTGGATCATACCTGCGCTCATAGTCGTGATTTTCGGTTACTACGTTCTTGCGTTTGGCCGGCTCGCCATGAATGCGACCGACAGTCTTCCGGATAATGCTTTTGCGATGGTGACTTGGCCCAAAGTCCTTAAACGGGGCGCAATTGTTGCCGTCGAAGTACCAGAGGCCATTGGGCAGCACTTTGCTGGACAGGATGTTTTTCTGACCAAACGGATTGTCGGTCTTGCCGGTGATCCCATCACGGTTGAAGGCAATCAGATTTGCGTGTCGCAGACGTGTGTTCAAGGCAATCTGAAGGATGGTCAGCTCGTCTCCCCGCTTTGGACTGCATCTGTCGTACCCGAAGGTACGATCGCTATTTTCGGCGAGAGCAAAGACAGCTTGGACAGCCGCTACGACATCATTGGCGCGATCCCGATTGAGACAATCGAAGCAGTTGGGTTCGCAATCCCTTTCCCACACTGGAAAAAACTAGCGGAGTGGCTGGAATGAAGCTGATTGCAATCTCTCGAACGGTCGCGTTGTCAATCATTCTCGCGACCAGTCAGACAGCGGCTAAGGATCTCGGGACCCACGGCCCCCTGTTCGAGGTGGTTGAGCCCTCGTTGCTCGAAACCATCAAGCAACGCCTTTCGGAAATGGAAGCCGAAGGCGAACTCGATGTGATGAAGAAGGAAATGCAGGACCGAACAAAGGCGTATGTGAACCGTCCTCGTCCTGTCACTGGCTTGGGGAAAGCCGAAATATACGCCCGATGGGAAGTCGATATGTCCATCACTCTGACAGAGGACTTGGCTGACCATAATGGGAAGGTGTTCGCGCGGGCAGGAACAGTGGTCAATCCGCTGGCCTATTCGCGGTTCAACAAGCGGATCGTCATTTTTGACGGTGATGACGCAGCGCAGGTCGAGTTTGCTCTTTCTGAAGGTGATGAGTTGAACACGCTGCTTGTTCTGGTGAACGGCGATCCGCTTGGACTTATGCGCGAGCATGGTCGGCGTTTTTACTTCGATCAGGATAGTGTGATGGTGGATCGGTTTGGCATTCGCAACGTGCCTGCCGTTGTCCAACGCGCAGATCCCGTCATGCAGGTCGAAGAGATCGTGGTGGGGTCGAAATGAGCAACCTGTTGGCCCTGTCCTTCCTTCTGGTCTCACCTTTCGTCCTTCTGGATTGTGCAGGCGTTGGCTCTCGTGAAGCATTTATTCCTGTTTCAGAGATCGAGGTTGTCGATGGAGACACCTTTGATCATGGGAACGATCGATACCGTCTCAAAGGTTTCGACACGCCGGAAACCTATTTTGCCAAATGCTCAGCAGAATACGAGCTGGGCTTAAAAGCCAAACTGCGGCTTGCTGATCTCCTTCATGAAAATGGCGGCGTAAACCTTCGCATAGATCCTCGCGTCGATGACTACGGGCGCTTCCTCGCCCGTGCGACGGTCGAGGGTCAGGAAATAGGATCGGTTCTGATTTCCGAAGGTCTGGCCCGTCCTTACGCGGGCGGCAAACGCCAGCCCTGGTGCTCACTCATAGAAATGGTCGGAGGTTGATATGAGACTGCGTACAATCCTTTTTGCCTCTTTGCTTGCGTTGTGTGCGACGCAGGCAGGTGCGATCTGCAACAAGCGGTTTTTGAACCCTATCACCGAGATCTGTTGGGACTGCATTTTTCCAATCTCAATCGGTGCGATCAGTCTGGGTGGTGGTGGCCGGCCGGACACTGACAATCAGTCGTTTCCGCTCTGTGTTTGTCCAGGCATACCGCTGCGCCTAGGGCTGGCTATCGGCCTTTGGGAACCTGCGCGATTGGTCGATGTGGCGAATGAGCCGGGTTGCTTCGTCAACATGGGTTTTGATCTCGATTTCGGTCTACTCTCGCTAGGTAAGTCGTCTGTCACTCAACAAAACGGCGGTAGCACCGGCTCACGTTGGCAGGCGCACTATTACTTCTATCCGCTGATTTCGTGGCTTGGTGTGATTGTTGACGGGCTTTGCCTTCAGAACGCTCAGTTCGATGTCGC
The DNA here is from genome assembly GCF_056537285.1 of Ruegeria sp. CF8. NCBI lineage: Bacteria > Pseudomonadati > Pseudomonadota > Alphaproteobacteria > Rhodobacterales > Roseobacteraceae > Ruegeria > Ruegeria sp. CF8. Next base: position 174,850 of record NZ_JBQFRG010000008.1, read on the forward strand.
CTATATTTCAGAGATTGACCCGCTTTGGCAGGATGCCGAGCTTAACAACCTCATCAACCCTGAAGCTATTCTGTTCGCCAATCCTGTGGCTCAAGCTGCATGTGCCGCAGATTGCGTTCGCGCCTCGTCGGGCAACCTCCCTATGGATGGCCTTTTCTGGTGCGCTGGTTGCGGTGGATCGATCTATCCGATTCAAGGTGATGTTGCCGCTGATGTAGGCGGTGTGATGGCAAGCCAGGTTGTCACAACAAAGATGGTGGCCCGGATGCATCGTCTCTTCATTGCTCGTCGCACTGCTGACGACAATGCGCTCTGCAATACGAGATCCCAACCGATCATCAACAAAAGCCAATACCGGATGCAGATCACGCGACCGGTGCCCAAAACATCCGGACGGTACGGCTGCGGCCCCGTCGGATTTTCCCCTCAATACGTCGATCGACTTCGTGAGTTCCCTTACAAGGGCGAGTCCTTCGGCTGGCTGCTTTGGAGGAAGAGAAATTGTTGCGCACTTTGATTTCCGCAATCGCCTTGGGATCATCCCTTGTGGCCATGCCTGGGCACGCTCAGGAACAGGAAGAAGATAACGGCGTTGTAGACTACGCACCCGGCTCTACGGGTCGCATCACTGCGCCACTCGCAACGATCGTTGATGATGCCAAGCGGCGCGGCGAAGCATTGCGTGAAGAACTGAAACCTTTGGCACCGGCAGAAAACGCTTTCGAGGATGTCGATTTCGACAATCTCCGCGAAAAAGCCCTCAACAACCCTCGTGTTCGGTCGCTGATGGGTGTGGGTGACGAAAGTGGTTTTGGTGCTGGGGATGAGCGTCAGCGCTACGAGGGGTCGCGGATATTCTTGTTGGCATCCTTTTCTATGCCGAAAGAGTCACTTCGACAGATGATGAGTGAGGCAAACACTTTCGGCCTGCCCATCATTTTTCGGGGTTTCGTCAATAACTCTGTCTACGACACCCAGGCGGCATTGGAAGAAGCCTTCGGCTCCGTTGACGACGCCGTAGGTTTCTCGATTGATCCGACTGTTTTCACTCGCTTTGACGTTACGGCCGTTCCCCAGGTCATAGCCGTTCAATCAGATCTCGACGTTTGCGAAACCCAAGGCTGTGAGGATGATCCGATGCCTCCTCATGATCGGGTTAAAGGCAATGTTCCTTTGGATTTTGCTCTGAAGCTCATCGCCGACAATGGCGACGTCGCGTCTGATGAAGCCCGTCGGTTGTTGGGAGAATGATCATGAAACACTCTGCGTTCATCCTTTCGTCGGCAATTTTCCTGCTGGGCAGCGCTGCTGACGCACAACAGGGACGTGCGGATCGCGCCCTTAACAACGTACCGGGTGCTGATACACGAATAAACCAAGGGACAGTCAACGATGTTGTGACGCCCTATGAAACCAACAGTCCCCCTGAGTCCGGATACGATCACACCACTTTTGAAGACCGTATCTATGACATGCGCCAGGAAGATAATGATCAGGGCAGGGTGCTTCGTGCTACTGAAGATAGCGCCGCCATCCGCCCTGATGTCGATATCGATGCGCAGGGGCAATTGTTCGATGATGCGAATTGGGCCCACGAGAATGCTGACGATATCGCAGGGCACTACTTCACAAGTGAAAACGGACAATGCACTCAACCCAGCGTGCCGGTTAGTCAGGTCATGGACAGGTTTTGTGAAAGTCTGCCAGCTCGTGAGACCCGGACCTGTGAGCTAATCCGTAGGATTTGGGTGGACCGTACCGACTATTACCGATGCGACAAGCGTGCGGCTCAATACGTTAAGGTCTGCAACAAGGACATTGCTTATTCCTGCCAGGTCAACAGCAACAACCAAAATTGCATTCGCGGAAACATCAGCATTTCTGGCGCAAGCAGCAGATGGTCCGGCAATAGGCTCATTGTTGACATTCCCCACGCGGGCAATGCTGGCGGCGGCAGTAAGCGGGCTCGTTTGAACAAGCGCAGTTTCACGATGCGCATTGCGGACCATACGATGCTTACCGAGGCGACGCTTAGGCGGGTTCGAGGAAATGGCGCTGTTCAGGTTGTTCTCAATAATGTTGTTGTTGGGACGTGGGGTGGTCGTGCGGTAAGCGGGTTTGGAGGCGGCGGCAGCAATTGCGCCCGCAATGATAGAGACGGTCTGCTCACGGGTATGACCCACTATCAGACGGGATACTGTGAGTACCGTTATGGAAATCCAAATGTCTATGCGTATTTGGATAAATCCAGCTCTCCTCCTGATACTCGACACCTTCAGCAATACCGTCTTCGCATAGTCGATCATGGCAACAGTGATGCGGCTATCAGAAGGTATTGTGATCCGATCAACCGAAACCATTGTCCTGTTTTCTCGAATGTGAACCAGAACAGGAACACAAGCCTTAATGTTCTCCGGTTTATGAGCCTTCGCCAGCGAGGTTCCGTCAATCCAGAGGTCGGAAAGCAATACCAAAACAATACGTTTCAGGTCCGCGTCGTTTACGAGAGCGACCGCCGCCACGCTGGCTGGGCGTCTTTGGAATTCGAGTTTTCCGGATCGTGTTGTGACTCATTCCCAGCGGTGGAGGACGAAACATGCCTTTGACGAGAATCTGTGTTTTTGCAGCGGTTGCGGTGGGTTTTTATGCCTCAGTTACGAATGCTGCTGAGATCTGTCAGCCCGCTACTTATCAGTGCATACAGCAAGGCACAGCAAGCGTGGATGGCTTCACCTTGTCGAGCCATTGCGTTCAAGCCGCAGGAACACAGCAATGTGTCGATGATGATCCTCTGAATGAGTGCGTCCACACAGAGGTAAGCCTGAATTGCACTGAAATTGAGCAAGAATGCGTTGACTATCAAAATGGTGAATGTCGCCAGACACGTTACCGGTATTCGTGCCTCAATGAAGATGCCGATATGTCGCCGGCCATTTTGGAACGGACCGAATTCGGGCCCATTCAAGAGCACATTGAATCACAGTGTGATGCTTATGAAAGCAATCCTGAATGTGAGTTGCGTCAGACGACTGATGTAGAGGGTGCTGAAACTCGCGATATTAACCGGCATTTGTTCTCTCGCAGCTGGTGGCGCAGGGAACGGGAATACGCCTGTATCGTTCCTGGTGAGGGTGACAACAACTGCGGTCCGCTTGAAAGCGATCCAACCTGCCGTCTGGTCTCCGATACGTGCCTTGTTTCAGACGCGAATGGTGTCTGCTCGAACAGGGAGTTTCATTATCAGTGCGGTATTGAATCCGGTTCATTGGACACAAGCTGTCAGCCGATCAATGTCTGCGTGGGTGACAATTGTATCGGCGTCGAACAAGAAAACTCCAATTCTTTTGGCGAGGCTGCGGCTTGGCTGAACATGCTGGCTCAGATGCAAGAAGAATTCCGAGCATCCGGAACTGATGATCCAAACGATTTCCGTTTCTTCACTGGTTCTCCGAAGGATTGCAGTAAGGCACCTGGTCGCGACTGCTGCGATGGATCAGGAATCTTTGCCAATTGCTCGCAGGACAACGAGATCCTTTGGGACATGCGTGATGCAGGTCTGACGCATTACGTCGGTTCAACCTGTTCAGAAGAGATTTTCGGGGCCTGCATCAAGCGGCGTTACTACTACTGCACCTTCAACAGCAAATTGGGCCGCGTTTTCGTTGAACAGCTCAAGCGTCTTAAAGGCGAAAACTGGAACGAAGATGATCCCCGCAATGCTGATTGTGGCTGGGTGACTATCGAAGATCTCGCCAACGTCGATATCGACGAAATGGACCTGTCCGAGGTCTTTGGGGACATGGTGAACCAAACTGACGTTCCGGTCATTGGTGAGCTTCGCGACTTCTATCTTGATCGTTTCCCATCTGCGGGCACTCAAGCCCAAGGCGTTTACAATGGAGGAAACCCATGAAACGGCGTCATTTTCTCACTGGCTTAGCGTTATCGGGCTTCGCGCTCCCCGCAGCAGCACAAGAAGGGCAGGGGGTTGGCATTATCCTCGTAGGTGCGTCTTGGTGCGCTTTCTGTAAATCAGCCGCTCCTGTGCTCGCTGCCATGGTAGAACCGGTTGGGATTCCCGTTCTTGTTGCTTCTCAGGATGCCCGGCCGATCCCACCGTTCCCAACCGTCACCGATGCCAGTAAGCACCCTATTGCATCAAAGATAAGGACCTTGCCGACAACGCTTGTTTACTCACAGGCGAAGGGTGAGATCACCGCCGAAATCGTTGGGTATAGGAACGCCCGGTACTACGCTCAGCGCGTTCAAGCGGCCGTCTTGGCGGCGCGGGGGGTCTAAGATGGTGCTCCGCTTTTCAACGTGCGTTTTGGTTGCTTTACTGGCCTCTACCTCGGCAGGCGCAAAATTGCTCTGCAACGGTGAAGAGGTCGATGGCTGGCATTTCTATTGCGACCCGGAGCCCGCGCCCGATCCGCTTAAGAAGCCCGAGCCTCAACCCGAACAACAGGCAGAGGAAACGCCTGAAGAACCACAGGAAGAACCGGAGCCGATGACGGCTACTGAGGAGATCGAGGCGTATCGCAAGTACGCCGACGAGCTGAAGCACCGCGCCATTCTTGATCCAACGCCTGAAAATCTCGAAGCCTATATGAAGGTCAACATGGAAATGGCTCAGATGGCGAGCCGGTTTGCGGCTGTTTGGCAGCGCGTTTTGTTCCAAAGCCCTGATCTCGATGCAAACACCCGGCGCCCGCTGACGCAAATGGGCACCAATATCTATCAGGACCAGAAGAACGCGGCTGAGCAGGCTGCATTGCGCAGCGCGGCGAGTGAAGCCGGATTCCTGTTTGTTTACGACGATCCTGTTCAATGCCGTATTTGCCTTGCTCAAGCGGAAATTCTCGTTGCCATGCGGGAAGCCTACAGCATCGAAATTTTGGCGGTCTCAACCGATGGAAGCTCCATGCAAGGCTTTCCGGAAGCTGTAGCCGACGAAGGCCAGCTCGAAGCACTTGGTATTCAGGATCTGCCCCGTCCATTCATCGCGATTGTTGAAACCGAAACGGGCGAAGTGTCCCTGATCGGTGGCGGTCTGCTGACCGAAGATCAGATCCTCGATCGCGTCTACGTGGTTCGCGAAGTCCCTGTTGGCGAACGATTTCAGTGAGGTAGTGGCAAATGACGTATTTCATTGGTGACAATCATCTCGATCCGGCTGATCCGGACGGACAGAGCAAGCTTGCCAGGGCGCACCGCAACAAAGAACGGGTGACTTGCGGATGTAAAACGCCGCGTCCGAAGATGTATGTTGCGGCCGTCAACGGCAGATTCATCGTCAAACGGATGCCTGGAACCGGCGATCAGCACGCGCCTGGCTGTTCTTCGTTTCTACCGCCTGAAGAATTGAGTGGTCTCGCGCAAGTTCAGGGCACTGCAATCAAAGAAGAACCTGATACGGGTACCACGACCCTTAAAATCGATTTCCCTCTGGCCGCAAGTGGCACCCGAGCTGCACCCCCGGAGCCATCCGGCAAAAAACCGACAGAAGCTAAGGCGGCTCCAAAGAAACTGCGGCTCACTGCGTTGCTACACTATCTTTGGCACGAGGCTGAGCTTGTGAAATGGTTTCCCGCAATGGACGGCAAACGCTGGTGGGGGATCGTTCAGCGTTCTGTCCAGGATGCGGCGTCTGGGAAAACTGCGAAATCCAAGAATCTCGCCGACATACTCTATGTTCCTGAGCCTTGGAAACCGGATCTCAAGGATGATTTGGCTGCTCGCCGCCAGCGCTTGTTCCGTTCGCTGACAGTTCAAAGCGGTCGCTCGCCTTTTGGGCTGCTGGTTGCTGAATACAAAAGCCATGAACCCACTCGGATGGGAGCACGGTTCTTGTTCAAACATATCCCGGACTGCGCCTTTTTTGCTGATGAGGATCTGGTCAAGCGGTTTGAGAAGGTTTTCGGCGAAATGTTGATCCTCGCTGATATGTCCGAGGGTAGCCACGTTATGACGATCGCCATCTTCAGCATGGCAAGGAAGGGATATCCGGTTCTTGAAGAAATCGGGCTGATGCTGACCACAAAAAATTGGATACCCTTCGAGCATGAGCGGGAATTTGAGGTAGTAACTGCGCTCACCGATCAGAAGCGGGCATTTCTCAAATCCCTTCGTTTCAACCTCGATGTCGAGACACCGATCGCCACGGCCGTACTGACTGATCTGCCAGAGCCGGTTTCTCTGTTCGTGTCAGATTTCAATGACGGCCCTGATGAAATCGCTGATCTCCACGCCACTGCCGATGAAGGTTCTTACCGATCCTGGCTTTGGGTTGATGACTCGGCCATGACCGCTTTTCCAACCCGTGCATCGATGGAGGCCGCGCAATGACAACTTCAAAGCGTGAACGGCTGCCCAATCGTCGCATACAGGAATCCAGAAAGCTGGTCACACCAACTGGTCACACGGTCCATTTGTCCGTTGGGTATCACCCGCGCAACCCTGAGATCCCTGCCGAAGTTTTTTATAGCGGTGGTCTGAAAGAGGGCAGTGATCTTGAATTTCAGATGCAGGATATGTGCGTTCTGATTTCCCTGCTTTTGCAGCATCAGATGCCACCGCTTGAGATTGCGAAGTCGCTTTCGCGTCGGGAACGCGCCGTTGGCGGCATGGAATATACAAGCCTGGTCGGCTGGGTCGTTGAAGAGATCCGCAAGCCTCCGTCTTGGGTGGACCAATCTACTAAGGGGGCGGAAAACCATGCTGGTTAAAGTTGGCTCTAAACACTTGAACATTCGTTCAGATGAAGAGCGTTTCAGTGACATTCTTCACCCTAAATGGTGTTCCCTTGCGGATCACAAACTGTTGCAGGCCAGGGGGCGAGGGGAGAGCTTTGCGATTGTCGCAAAGGAACTTCAACGCCCGACAAGAGCCATCGAGCAGCGGTTCCATCAGCTCCGTGTCGTTCGGGGCATCGAAGAACTCCTTCTTCGTCACGGGCTGATGGACCGCCCCTACGATCTTGCCCAACCCGTCACGTTAAGAAAAATGGAGGCCGCCCAATGAAACGGTTCCTTGCTACTACTGCCGCCACGATTTGCCTTGCAGGTATGGTTTCGGCCGATGTGGGCTCCGATCTGCGAGACTTTTGGGAACGCTCGGGCGGGGGCGTAAACGTCACAAAGCCGACAGCGTATCAGGGACAACAGGCCGGTTATGCAACAATGGGTTCGCTCTATCTGCGCACGCGACCTCGCAATAGCCAGCTTGCAGCAATTCAGTTGCCTTCTGTCCGGGCCGGTTGCGGTGGTATCGACATTTTCGGCGGCGCATTCTCCTTTATCTCGGAAGAAGAGCTTATTGCACTGATGGAAGCCATCATGCAGAACGCGGCCGGCTTCGCTTTCGAACTCGCTCTTGAAAGCCTCTCTCCGGCTGTTCAAGAGATTGTCGCAAAACTTCGTGACCTCATCCAGCAGGTCAATGCAGGGAACATCAACTCCTGTGAAGCCGGTCAGCTGCTTACCGCGTCACTCTGGCCGAAAATGGATGGTGCTTCTCAGCATGTCTGTCAAACAATCGGTGGCTATACTGGTCGTTTTGCAGACCGCGTTGCCTCACGTCACGGCTGCGGTACCGGTGGACAACATAGCTCCACAATGGATCGTGCGAGTGGTGAACTGGCGGACCAGGTTCCCACAGATGTGAACTACGCTTGGCGCGCAATCAGGAAAAACAACTTCCTTTCTTCCAACCCGGTCATTGCAGAGTTTTTCATGACTTTGACCGGCACCATCATCACAATTGGCCCAGAGGACGATGACGACTCGATGTCTCACCGCACAATCCCGCCTCTGGCCCTTTCACCTGAAGCAGCCAAAGCTTTGGTCGAAGGTGGCACTTATCAGACGCTAACATGCGATGAGCGCAACGAGTGTTTGAACCCCACACTTACAGATCGCACGATTACAGCAGATGATGCGCTTTTTGCTATTACCGCGCAGGCTATTGAGGATCTGTCGGACGCAATAAGCGATGACACCGCGCCGCCCGCCGCTTCGATCGCACTCATCAACCTGACATCGATCCCGATCTATGAGCATCTGGTGACTGCTAAATCCTACAAGTATCGTTTTGTCCAGGATGATATCAATTCGATGGCAGAGTTGGTCGCCGTCGATCTTGCTATGGCCTATGTCGACGAAGCGGTTGGTGAACTTCTGAACTCCGCCGCAAACGTGGACATTTCCGGTGATATTAACCGCGAATTCCAACAGACCGTCAGACAAACCCGCCAAACCCTTCAATCACTTCGGGCGGGCGCTCAGCGCAAATATGCCGAAGCGCTCAAAAACCTTGAGCGACTGACCCTCGCAAAGGGTGAGTTGGCGGCAAGTACCAATTCCATCTTCGCCAATATCATCACAAACACAGGTGGTCAGAACTGATGCCAGAGCTTGAGATCTATACCGTTGGTGGCGGCTATTACCTTTACGATATCTTCAACTATCTGGCTGCGTTTACAGACTCAGCCAACTTCAATGCGTTGCTGTATGGCGCGATTGTTGCTGGTGTTCTGGTGGCTGGGTTTCAGATGGCTGTTTTCGGCCAGGTTCGCAACGTCCTGACATATTTCATCGGCACTATGATCGTCGTGACGATCGGCATTGGTCCGAAAGCGCGTGTGATCATCATGGATTCGACCGAACCACTTGGCATCTACGGAATTGTAGACAACGTGCCTTGGTCAGTGGCGTTTGTCGGGTCTCTGTCGTCCCGTGCCGGCGACGCGCTGACAGAACAGATGGAAACGCTTCTCGCTGCTCCTGACGATCTCACATACCAAAGCTCCGGCATGATGTTTGGCGCAACAATTATGAGCCAAGCAACGCGTTGGCGTGCTGTTACGCCCGTGGTTCAGGAATCCTTGGTCAATTTTGTGCAAAATTGCATGGTCGATGGTTCTATGATCGGCATCGTTGACAAGGGTGAGATGTCGTACACGGGCAATCTGGAATCCTACATATCCAGCAATGTTCCTCAATCGTTGGCTTTCTATGATCCGGTTTTGGAGGCCACTACTACGTGTGCGACCGGCTGGCCTGCGCTTCAGAACCGTATGACCGCAGAGGTTCAGAACATCCTCAATCAGAAGGCAGCTGCTCAATTTGCCCGAGCGCCTGGGGCAAACCTTCCTGCTGCGGTCAATAAGATGAGCAATACGATCAGCGATTTTCAGAACTTCATCGGAATGACGTCAGGCACCGCAACGACTGCCATTCGTCAATCCATGCTGATCATTTCTATGGACGAGTCGATTCAGCGCCTCATTGCGGCCTCTGGAAACGACGCGGCTATGACAGCTTATCAAGCTGCTCGCACAGAAGCTCAGACCACAGCCAGCTACAATTCCGTGGGTATCTCTGCTTTGAAATGGGTTCCACTGCTCAAGATCGTCTTCGAGTGCATCTATTACGCTGCTTTCCCAATCGCGATGGTCATGATGATGACGCCTTTGGTCTGGACCGTGATGAAGGGGTATTTTGGCGGTTTCATATGGCTGGCCGCTTGGGACCCACTTTCAGCAATCCTGCATTCGATCCTGATGAAAGCCAGTTCCGGCTACTACCGGGAAGCTATGGGTTCATATTCAAGTGGATCTATTGATTACGTCCTTAGCTACGCCAATCAATTCGGGGTTCGGGCTGTCGAACAGGATGTAGGCTCGATCGCCGGATATCTGATGATGTCGGTTCCTTTTCTCGCGACCGTTATCATGTTCGGGGCTGGCCGTATGGCCGGCATGGCTACCTCGATGCTCAACGTCAGCCAGGGCGCATCCATAGAAGCAGGCCGCGAAGCCGCGACGGGCAACATCCAGCTATCTAATGCCTCGATGAACAACTTTGCAGCAAACAAATGGAACACCTCGTCTCTCAGGGATACCGGTGTCTCCACAACACGCCTTGCAAACGGCTCATTCCGGAACGTCAATGCGGATGGATCAGCGACCTTTGCTACGGGTAGTGCGCAGTCGTCTGGTGGTTTGTCAGCCCGCGTCGGTCAGACTGTCCGCGAAGAGGTTCAAGATCGCAGAGAGGCCGCTGTAAGGACTGCAAATTCTACCCGCGAAGAGTGGGCAACCTCCTTCAATGAGGTCGCAGCAAACTATGCTGATTTTGGTCGTCAGCTTTCCTCCGGCACGAGTGCGCTTAACGACAAGTCTGTCACTGCGGGATCAAGGGAGGCGCGTGAGGCGCGAAAAACGCACCAAGCTATCGAGAACTTTGCCAAAGAGCATAATATCAGCGTTGATACCGCCTATAAGGCCGCGATCGCTGGTAGCGCAGGGGCAGGCAATCCGGGCGGCAAGAACAGTCCAATCAGAGCTGAAGCGAACGCTTCTATCGCCGCGAACATTCAAGGTGTCGATGGTGACAGGTTCAGTCAGCTTGTTTCCGCTGCCAAAAACGCCGGACTGAGCGAGTCAGTGTCCACGTATGGCGACAATGTGCAAAGCATCAGAGCCTCCACACAGACTTCTCAAACCGACACGGAAAGCGGCGGCAACCGTTGGAGTCTTGAGGATGTGCGCAGAAGGGGAGAAACGTACTCAGAGGCCCGCGAAGAGGCACAGACACTATCCTCGGCTGAATCGAACCTGTATTCGCAAGGGGTCAGCTTTGATGGTCAATTGACTGACGCTGTAATCGAAGAGTGGCGTCAGGCTGGCTATTCTGAAAGTCAGATTTCAGGGTTTCTCAATCCAAAAAGCACCGCAGGCGTCAAGCGGCAGGAACAGGCCGTCGAAAGTGTCCTTCCTGGTCTTCTTCAGGAACTTGGTCTCGACAAGCCCAACCCGTCGCTTGCGAGTGCTCATACACTCACTCGTCCCGAAGACAAAATTACAACGCAACAGTTGCCTGCGGCCGGGACCGATCATCAGAGACGGCACGAGGTCTTTGAAAACACCTATGACAAACAAAGTTCCGCAAAGCGCGAGGATCTGGCGACGCAGACTGAACAGATCTCCGGACAAGCGGCGGCCAACACAACGACTGTCGTTGAGGGTCAGAACTTTGGTGTTGTTCCTGGCATGGTCAGCAAAGTTGGCTCGACCGGAAAGGAAGTGCTCGATAGCGCTGTAGATCTTGGGAAAAGCGTCGGTTCGGTATTCACAGGCGACCGCAATCTTTCGCACTATGACCGGGACGTTATGATCCGCACCATTGCTGGTGAAGCTGGCAGAGAGGGTGAACTAGGTCAGGCTGCCGTTGCGCACGTGATCTTCAACCGCGTGGATGATGGCCGGTGGGGCGACAATCCGGCCGAGGTCAGTTTGCAGCTCAAGCAGTTCTCTGCCTGGAATTCAGGTACGGGTGGGAACGATCTTCCTGAAAAACTCGTGGAAGGCAGCCCTGAATATGAGCGCATCGGACGAGTTGTTGATGCCGTTGCCGCTGGACGTGTTGAAGATCCAACAGCCGGCGCGACACACTATTACTCTCCGGCTGGCATGGCGGCGCACGTTCAGGCAGGTGAGCAATCCAATTCCGTTCCGACCTGGCTAACGCAGGAATCGAACGCGCGTGGCGGTGATAATGTCCGTATCGGTGGGCACATCTTCACTGGAAGAGCGAGGAACGATCAATGATCCCCGCTCTAACCGGTAGAAGTTTCGCTGAAGTAGCGGTTGTAGTTCAGATGCCCGTAGTACGGGTTGCAAACAGGATCGTTCTGGATCTCGTCAAAATCATCGAGAGTTTGATCGAAGCCTTTGGCGTTACCACCACGCTTCGCCAGTTGCAGAACGCCATAGGCAATACCCGCGAGCATGTAGAGACCAGTGACGAATTCGCTCGCCAAACCGGCAAGCAGAACAAGCCCGACCAGGTAGGCGACAACTTTCCAATACTGTTTCAGGCGGTTCATTGTGAGTCTCCTTATTGGGGTACGCATTATACCACCCCATAAGGAAACGAACAATGAACATCCGAATTAGCCCAATGAAAGGAAAATCTATGAGGCGAAAAATCACCACCGCACTGTTTGCAGGCTTGATTGCTGCGGACTTCGTATTCCCGAAGGCGGGGCAGGCTCAGGAGAAAATGACCTATGATCCTGATTTTGCTAAGAAGGTTGAACAGGTTCTATTGGAAAAACCTGAAATCATCCTGAAAGTCTTTGAATTGCTGGAACAGCAACAGGCTGAACAAGCGGCATATGCTGACAAGGATCTCGTTGCTCATCTGTCAAAAGACCTCTTCTCCGGCCTTGACCTGGACAAACCGATCCTCGTTGAGTTTCAGGATTACAACTGTGGGTATTGTCGTCGCGTACATCCGACAGTGGCTCAAATCAAGCGAGATGTGCCGGACCTTCAGATGGTTATACTCGAACTCCCGGTTCTAGGAGAAGCCTCTGTGTTTACCGCAAAGGCGGCGTTGGCTTTGAAAGCGCTCGAAGGCGAAGACGCCTACGAAGTTTTTGCCAACGCCATGATGGTGCAAAACGACACCGCAAATCCAGCGAGTGTCCGGAGAACCTTAACCTCTCTAGGGTTTGATGCGGATGCTGTGATCGCGGCGGCCGACGAAGGCACTGGTGGCGAAGACCTCGATCGCGCGGCTCGTCTGGCACGTGCTGTTGGAGCGAGAGGAACGCCATTCTTCGTGGGCCCAGGCGGCATTGTTCGTGGTGCTGGTTCAGCTGACGAGTTGAAGGCGATCACTTCAGACGAAAACACTTAACTGCGCTCAAAAAGGGCGCAACATCTGGAAAGAGGGACACTACAATGAATACCAAACACTTCATCACTCTCAGCATTTTGGCCGGCACTCTTTTTGTGTCGGCCTGCACCGACCAGATTAGTCAAACCTCCGCTAATGTGGTCGGTCTTAATTCCATTGCCAGCGTCCAGCGCGCAGCGCAGACACAGCCAACCGCACAGGACATGGCTTTGAGCTGTGCCCAAATCAATTCCGAACTCAATTCGCTTTACGCAAAATCGGAAGAGATCAACAAAGCGGAACGCGCCCGCGAGCGTAAAGCTGGCCTGACGCAAGGTTTGCTCGATGCCGGTTTGTCGGTTGTCGGCGCTGGTGCGATTGCAAACGCTGGTTCGGCCCAGGCAATCTCAAATGTTGGCACAGCGACCGCTCTTGCTGGGTCAGCCGGCGCAACAGCTATCGGCTCAAGTGGTCCTGATCAGCAAGCGTATAACCAAGTGCTTGCTATGGCGGAACGCAGCTCAGTTCTGGAACGCACGAAGGTTGCAAAGGGCTGCTGAATAAAGCCTGAAAAAGTCAGCAATACTGACTTAATTAACATAACGCGGATTATCGCACGAACGGGTTTAGCCACCGTTTGAGACGAAAAAGACGCGGGCTGCTGGATGCAGTAGGCCGCGACACCCTGACTATTAGCCGTAGTCAAAGCATCGCGACCGGTCCGTGCACGAGTTAGCCGCTCGTGCGTGTCGCGAAAGGAAAGAGGGAATTCTATCGATGCGCAACAAAGGACACACTCAACTTGTCAGAGGCGGCCAGACAACTCAACACTGGACCCGCATGGCAACTCAGGTTGTCAAGTATTCCATATCGGTAGCGGCAGCGGCCTTTGCAATCACCTACATCTGGCTCGTGGCTCACAATTACGAGATGGATAAGGTCCGCTTGACCGGAATCTACTGGTTGGCAGAGTTCAACGTAGAGCAAAAAGGCACCGAAGAACGCGAGCTTCAGTTTGTTGACCTCGATGGGCAGCGCGTGACCAGGACAGCCGGACAAATCTACGCTGATGAAGATCTCCGCTATATCCACGAGTTGTATTCGGCCAACGCACACCGCTTCATGTGGATCTCGTTCATCCCGGCCGCAATCGCGTTTGTTATCGTGTTTGCGATCTTCGTTCTGGTCGGCCGCTCTCTCAAGGAAGAGGAACATATCAGGGGCGCGCGGCTTGTCAGTCCGAAGGATCTGAAAGCCTGGTCCAAGCAAAAGTGGAAAGAATACGAGAAAATGTTTGGCAAAGGCTCGAAAAAGGGCCCGCGCTACTCGCTCGCTGGTATCGAGTTTCCACCAAACGCAGTTGAAGCCCAGATCGGCATTACCGGGACCGTCGGTGTCGGTAAGACCAACGCGATGCACGAGCTGCTGAACACAATCCGAGAAGCTGGCGGACGTGCAGTTATCTATGACCGGATGGGCGGTCTGCTCCGCGATCACTATGATCCCGAGAAAGACATCATCCTGAACCCCTTTGATGATCGGTCAGTGGGCTGGTCGCCGTTCAACGAAGTGACCACCCCAGAAGGTTTTGCTCAGATTGCCGAGGTCATGATTCCAGATCATCCGGGCGCATCGGATACGTTCTGGACCCAATCGGCCCGGCTGGTGTTCCAATATGCCGCCCGTGAATTGGCTAAGGCTGGCAAGACGACGAACACAGATCTGCGCCGCGCTATCATGAACATCCCGGCCGAGGAGCTGGCAAAGATCGTTGAACCAACGCCCGGCGCTCATTTCTTTGGTGAGCATGTGGCGCGTACATCCGCCTCGATCCGCGCCAACATGATCACTGAATTGCGGTTTCTTGAATATCTGCGGGATGACGCCGAGCCGTTTTCTATTCGGGAATGGATCGTCAATGACCGCCCGGGCTTTGTCTTTCTGACCGGCGATGCCGAAAAACAGGCAGCCACGCGCAACATCATTTCAACGGTTATGGAGATTGCGGCAAACGCTCTCATGACGACTGAGGAAAGCCGCGATCCGAAAGTTTGGTTCTTCCTCGATGAGGTTCCGACTCTCAACAAAATGCCGTTCCTTCCAAAGTCGCTGGCCGAGATCCGGCAGTTCGGCGGCGCGTTTGTTGTCGGCTACCAGGTCTTTTCCCAGCTTGAAGATATCTACGGCGACAAAGCAGCGGAAACCATTTCCGGTGTTCTGAACAACCGCGTGGTCTTCAACACTCCGGACTATAATACCGCACAGCGATCCTCGCGTTCTTTGGGCGAAGAAGACGTGATCGAAATGAACGAAAACCTGACGCTTGGCGCGCATGACACGCGCGACGGCGTTGGCATCGTCGGCCGGCGCACACAACGCGCGATTGTCACCCCGACTGAAATCCAGTCTCTACCTCAGTTTGTAGCCTACTTCCGCCCCGCCTATGACGCGCCAACGGCCCGGGTTCGCTTTGAGCCGGTTCCAACGGAATCGACCGCTCCGAAGTTCATTCCCTATCGCGGTACAGGCTTCGATCAGGGCGGGATGGAAGTATCCGCCATTAACGCGGATCTGACCGAGGGGTCTGCACCTGAGACAGGCTTTGCGGCGTCTAAGCCAGAAGATCAAAAGGCGGAATTCTGTCGTTGGCTGGACAAGGTTCGCCCCTCCGGCTCAAAAGGTATCGACGCCGATGAAAACCGTTCCGAGCGGGACTGGTACTGGCAGCATTTCGCCACAGGTCGCATTCGTGGTCTGACCGTCAAAGAAATTGCTCCACCAGATCCGTTCGCAGGATTTGCCCGAAACGGAAAAGGCAACGATCGAGAAACTATCCTCCTGCCCTATCCGGGCGAAAAGGTGGAGGCGGCGCTGTCCAACACCGCCCCCCGCCCGAGTGAAAAGGGGGAGTCAGCTCAGGCGTTGGAACAAGCCGATACAACCGCTGAAACCTCTGAAACAGGGGGAAAAACCGCGCCCGTGACTCAGGATGAAAAACTGCCTTTGTCGCAGCGCGAGCATCCAGCCAACCGACGCGCGCCCAGGCGAAAAAAACCTGTTCCGGTTCAAGAAGAAACGGATCAGCCCCCTCGCCCGCCTTCCAAGGTTCAAGCCCTTCGCGCCTTGAACGCCTCGGTCTCGGAAGGACACTGAAATGAATACAGTTAGGAACGAAGCCGGGCAGCTTTGGCGCTGCCCGCGTGAGAAAGTTTTGTTTCTCGGCTTTGACGGGGTGTTTCACAGGGCCGGGCTGAACGACTTTGATCGACTCCCGCTTTTGGAGGGCTTTCTTCGCCTTCATCCCCAAATTTCCCTCGTGATTTCATCGAATTGGAGGCGTGCGGACCGCCAGCACCTAGAGAACATTTTCTCTGAAGACATACGCCACCGGTTGTCCGGCCGCACCGCAACTGAAGGGCTGTTTTCTCTTAGAAGCACAGAGGTCCAGCTTTGGGCCCACAGAAACCGAGTGTCCGACTTTGTTGCGCTCGATTCAGATCCTCGCCGGTTTCGCCGCGATTGGGATCATCAACTCATCACAAACTCACCTGAAGGTCTGAGCCTGTTCGATATCCGGCGTCTTCAGCAGTGGGCAGAGCAAACCACTCAATTCGGAGAATTTTCGGCATGATGTCAATATCGAACGTGTCGGCCGGTGCAGCTGCAAGCGGCTATTACAAAGAAGAAGGCTACTACAAAGCGGGCTCACCAGAAGCGGAGAATGCCGCGCAGTGGTTTGGCAAGGGAGCTGAAGAAGCTGGTTTGACCGGGAATGTTGATGACAAGCAGTTTGCGCAGCTGCTCGATGGTCAAACGCCAGATGGCAAAGAAATGGGCCGGTACGTCGATGGCGAACGTCAACATCGACCTGGCCTCGATCTGACCTTTTCTGCCTCCAAAACTGCCTCCATCGCTGCTTTGGTCATTGGTGATGAGCGGATTACACAAGCCCATGATGCTGCTGTCCGCACCGCTATGGCCGTAGTTGAGGAGCGTTACATAAAGACCCGGTATCAGATCGATGGTGAGATGAAGACTGCGAATGCAGAAGGTATCATTGCCGGGATCTATCGACACGACACATCCCGCGCGCTTGATCCCAATCTTCATAGCCACGCCGTCATTGCCAACATGGTGCAAAACGAGAAGGGCGAGTACACGGCGCTTCGCAACGAAGAGATCTACAGAAACCAGAAGGTGATTACTGAGGTCTATCGGTCAGACTTCGAATCCAGACTCAACGAAATGGGCATCGAGACCCAGCGCGGGCGATACGGTGAGGTCAATGTCGCTGGTATTTCGCAAGAGGTGGTCGATGGGTTTTCCAAACGCCGGCAGGAAATCGTTCAGTCCTTGGAAGGCAAGGGTCTTGAGAACAACCCGAAGAACGCCGAGAACGCGACATTGGCGACACGTGATGCCAAGCATAAGGACGTCGATCGCGCCGAACTCCGCGCCGAATGGCGCAAAGAGGCGGTTGAATTTGGGTTGGATGAAAAGCAACTTGATCGCGGCAAGATCGGCCCGGAGGCCCCTGCCCCGGTATTACGAGCCATCCGCGACCCTTCTCAACAACCTCAACAAGACCCTGTAGAGGCTGGTCGTGTCGCCGGCATTGTGGCCTGGGTAAAGAGCCTCGTTGCTGCGCCTGAAACTAAAGAGATTAAAACGCCCGAAACACTCGAAGGACAGGCCGTCACAAAGGCGATTGAGCATGTCAGCGAACGACAGTCGGTCTATGAGCGCTCGGCGCTGACAGCAGCAGCGTTGCGATTCTCCGGTGGCGCATCCTTGGAACAGGTAGATAAGGAGATCGATCGGCGCATCGATGCTGGCGCTCTCCATGCAAAAGGTGAGTATGGCGAAACGCTCACAGATCAAAAGTCCGTTGCACTGGAAAGCTCAGTTCTTGAGACCTGGCGCAATACCGAGAAAACCGCCGCTCCGGATCTTTCCTCCGGGGGCCGGCGCTCGATCCCTCTCGATGTTCAATCGGCGCTTGCTCAGGAAAAGACGCTGACAGAGGGCCAGCGTGCCGGCATTGAAACCGCTCTGACCGGTGACGGCCGCTATGTCGGCGTTCAGGGCTACGCCGGTACGGGTAAAACGTACATGGTCCAGAAACTCACCGATCTGGCGGAACAAGGCGGTTATGAAGTCAAAGGGTTCGCGCCCAGCCACCAGGCCGTGCAAGAACTAGCCGCGGTGACTGGCGAAGCTTCCACCCTTGCGCGCGTTGTAATGAGCGAACGCAATCACCCACAACAGATCGATAACAGCAAATCCATCCTACTTGTCGATGAAAGCTCGATGGTTTCGGCGCGCGATATGCGTAGCTTCATGGATTATGCCGAACGCACCAACGCGGCTCGTGTTGTGTTCGTCGGGGATACCAAACAGCTTGACGCCGTGAGTGCCGGCCAGCCCTTCGCCCAGCTTCAGGAAGCAGGAATGCGCACGGCGGTGATGAATGACATTCAACGTCAGCGTGACGATAATCTGCGCGATGCGGTATATGATGCTGTCCGTGGTGATGCTGCCAGTGCGTTCAAGAAACTGGAAAACCACATCCAGACGGCCGAAGATCCGCGCTCCGCCGTTGCTGAACAATACTTGGCGCTTTCCTCTGAAGAACGCGGAAATACCCGAGTCCTGACCCTGACGAACGCCGCCCGGGCAGAGATAAACGAAGCCGTTCGCGACGGTCTCAAAGCCGAAGGGACACTTGCAGCTGAAGGCACCTCGATCAACGGCCTGTCGTCAAGGCCGATGACGAGTGTAGAGCGCTCCGACGCCGGCAGTTATGCGGTAGGTGATGTTGTTCAGTCACTGGTCAACAGCTCAAGCGAGGGTTTGAAAAAAGACACCCTGTACGTGATCCAGTCGGTGGATTCCAAGTCCAACACTTTGACTGTTCAAAACGAAGCTGATGGCTCCCGCCATTATGTGCCCCTGTCCAAGACGGTTGCCGGTCGGGACCTGGGCGCGTCTCTTGTCGCTTATCAACCGGAAACGCGGGAACTGGCTGTTGGTGATGCGGTTCGTGTTCGGATTACCGATAGTCAGAATGAGCTTGTGAACGGTGAACGCGCTGTTGTCACCAATACCGATGATGGCAAGCTTGGGCTAACCACCAAGGACGGCCGCGAGGTTGAGATCAATACGCGCAGCCTGGGCGCTCGTGGCCTTGAGCATGACTACGCTGCAACGGCCCACGCCGTTCAGGGTGAGACTGTCGATCGTGTCATTGTGGCGATGAACGCGCGTGATCAGCTGGCAACACAGAAATCGTTCTATGTTGAGATCAGCCGGGCCCGTGATGAAGCAACTTTGATCACTGACAATCCCGATGCACTGGCGAAGAATATCGCTGAGCGAACAGGCGTCCAGATGACGGCTATCCAAGCCCGTGATGAGGGCCAGAACCAGACCCTACCAGACCCCACAGTGAAGGCGGTCAGTTGGGCCGTGGAACACCTCTCAGAGCGCAACACAACCTATGACCGATCGGAGGTCCTTGTAGAGGCGCTTCGTCGCGTACCTGGTGCTGATATCGATGCTGTAGATGAGGAGATCAATCGACGCATTGATGAGGGCAGTTTGTTCGCCTCTGGTGACAATAAGACCACTCTGACGGACAAGGCATCTGTCGCTTTGGAAAGCTCCATTCTGATGACGTACCACGTCTCAAAGACGACGGCCGGCGTCGAGTTGGAAGCGCATGGCGGACGTGACGGATCAGCCGCTCTGGCGAAGAAACTCAGCGACAGCAAGACGCTTTCGGACGGTCAAAAGGACGCCGTGATGACCTCACTCACGGGCGAAGGACGTTATGTTGGCGTGCAGGGCTTTGCCGGTACCGGGAAGACTTTTATGGTCGATCGGGTTGCCCACTATGCCGAACAAAGCGGCTACGAAGTGAAAGGTTTTGCACCCAGCCACCAAGCCGTTCACGAGCTTGGAAGTGTCCTAGGATCGGCCGAGACTCTTGCCAAAGTGATCACCCAGGAACGCCACGATCCGAAGGATGTGGACAACAGCAAGGCGATCCTGATTGTTGATGAATCGTCAATGATCGGCTCCAAGGACATGCGGACCTTCATGAACTATGCGGAGCGCACCAATGCCGCTCGCGTTGTCTTTGTGGGCGACACACAGCAGCTTGACGCGGTAGCGGCCGGCCAACCGTTTGACCGCCTTCAGGAGGCTGGGATGCGGACGGCCGTAATGGATGAGATCCGCCGCCAGCGTGACGACACTCTCAGAAGCACAGTCTATGACTCCATCCGTGGGGACATAAAATCCGCGTTCCAGAAGCTCGGGGAAAACGTCCAGCAGGATGAAAGCCCGCGCGCGAAGGCTGCCGAAACCTTCCTGTCTCTGTCTTCTGATGAGCGGTCCGAAACCCGCGTGCTGACACTCACCAACAGAGCCCGCGCCGAGATCAACGGAGCCATCCGAGAGGGCCTTCGCGAGGAAGGAAAGATCGAGGGTGAGGACCTGAAATACTCCGGTCTCACAAATCGAAAACTGACCGACGCCGAACGGGTTGATGCCCGAAATTATGCGCCAGGTGACATCGTACTTTCGATGGTGAACAGCCGTGAACACGGCCTTCAAAAAGACGCCACTTACCTGGTCCGGAACTTCGATGGTCCACGCAACCGCATCACGGTTGAGCATGAAGAAACAGGCGAGCGTCAGATCCTCCCGTTGGGAGCCGTCCACAATAAACGGGAGCTTGGAAAGTCGCTCGTCGTCTATGACAAGGAGCAACGGGAACTGGCTGTCGGCGACCAGGTTAGGTTCCGCATAACCGACCAAAAAGCAGGCGTGACAAACGGTATGCGGGGCCATATTGTTTCAACCTCTGGTAGAGTTATTGAGGCCGAAACACGAGATGGTAAGACCGTGAGCATACCGGCAGGAGCCCTCGCCGCTCGTGGTATCGAGCTGGATTATGCGGCCACTGCACATGCCGTCCAGGGTGAGACTGTGGACCGCGTTATCGTGGCTATGGACGCCTCTGAAAAGCTGGTCAGCCAGAAATCATTCTATGTTGAAATCAGCCGTGCACGCGACACTGCCACGCTGATCACTGACGACACAGACAAGCTCATGAAGTCGGTTGAGAAAGAGACCGGCATTCGTACCGACGCGCTTACGGCATGGCTGGAAAGCCAGCGTGCCGATGACCGTGAAGACCACAAAGACCGAGGGCCTGACCGAGACCAGGACGCCTCCAAAGCAGATCCCGACAAGCGCAGGGAACAGGATAAAGATGACCGCGCTATCGGATACCTGCCCGGCCTCTTCGATGAGAAGGCAGAGGCCAGACTTCAGGAAATCGAAAAACAGGCTGAGCTTGTCAGAGACAGACAGAAGGAGATCACACGATGAGCGAGACAACACAAAGCAACCTTCGCATAAGGCTCGGGCCCGTCGCATCGTCGCTGATAGACGGCCAGAGCGAGAACCCTCGACAGGATCTGGACGACGCGATTCAAGCGCTGCTGAACCGGCCCTCAGAAGGCACAGGGTTAGAAGCCCAGCTCGCAACTATCAGCGATGTCTTGGCCGCCCAGGCGGCGTCTCTGAAGGCGCTTCGTGACGTTGTGATATTTGAGCAGAGAATGACCCGCGTGTACCTGTCTTCGATCCTCTCGGACAGTGACGAAGAACAGCACGAACTTCTGGCGATGGCCGAAGAAACGGTCGAAGAAGTGATCGCCAGAAGCGGCCTTTTCAATGAGACAGAACGAGCCGAAATGCTGAGCAAGGAAGAGGCAGCTCAAACCGCAATTCGACGTGAACTGGATCGCGGCACGGAAGAGGTCGAACCCAAGAAAGAACCGGAGCTGGAACGATGAATTCTCGCCAAAAATCGCGTTTTGACGTGGGCCAGAAGTGGCCCAACGGCCGGGCCAGGCTGGCCCAAGCTGGGCCAAGGGTGAGCCAAGGCCATGTCGGCGACACGAAAAACCATAAAAAACAGGGTGTTAAGGTCGCCGACAGCGAAAAGCGGGCGCAAGCCCGTTTGAGCCATAAAAACAAGGGCTTTGCCCTTGTTTGCAGCTTGCTGCGTGGGGTGTGGAAAGAATATGAGGGGCGCAGCGCCGAATTGGGCGTTGCGACCCTCCACCACCGGGGGAACAGTCGTCAAAAGCCCGCTTGCGAAGTGGGGCAAAGCCCCTCAGTATGCCTTTCAATGACCTATTCACTTCGCCTCTCCCTGCCTCTCTCAGCGGCTCTCCTGATGTCCACGCCAGTCCTCGCAGATGGTTGGACAAACCTTGGTGGTTTCGATCAGGATGAGGCCACTCAGATGCGGGAACAACTCACCAAGGCGTCCACCCCAAAGCCCGGCGACTGGACTGCATTCGGCACGTCGGATGATTGGGAAATCCTCGACAAATTCGAGCGTGGTGCTCCCGGTAAGAACCCGCCTAACCTCGCCACCTTCCGCCTTCCAAACGGTTCGAAAGTTGATCAGCTCTATGCCCTGATCGAGTTCGCGGAATCTCCAAAGGCTGGGTATGACGCCATCCACCATAGTGCGACCCGTCTCACTTCGAAGAGACCAACGCAGATGAGCTTTGGCGAGATCAAGTCTTGGGTCAGAGCGACGCCCGGCCAGCATCACGCCATCGGTCGATATCAGGTGATACCTTCGACTTTTGTGAAACTACAGACACGGCTTGGATTGCCTGACACGACCACCTTCAGCAGGGCTGTTCAAGACAAGATGGCCGCGGTGCTTTTGACAGATGCCGGATATCAAAAGTTCGTCGCGAAAGAGATTACGCAGGAACGCTTCATGGATAATCTCGCGTTGATCTGGGCTGGCTTCCCGAAGGCAGACGGCAAGTCTCATTACCACGGATATGCCGGCAACCGCGCCACTGTCACGCGCGCTTTTTTCCAACAGCAGATGACCGCTATTTTCTCCGGCAAATCCATGCCGGATGAGTGGACGGATCAGAAGCCTCAGCGTGTAGCCAAAGCCGCCACACAGACGCTTGTTTCAGGTGGCGAGGCCAGATAGGTTCTCGGCTCCTAACCGTCGCTCAGCGGTCCACACAACAGCTCTGAGCGGCAAAGACGCTAACAACCCAGAGGCGAAAACATGCGCGCTTGGGATTATCCTTTTGATCGGGTCGTTGTTGAGTGCAGGCGATGCAACCGACGCGAAGAATACTCGAAGCGCAGGTTCATAGAACTGGTTGGCGGAAACACTGATCTGACGGCAGCCAGGTACATGATTGCCAAGGACTGCACCCGCGAAAAATCCGGACTGGCGCTGCACAACAGATGTGAGGTTGGGTATCCGGATTTAGCCAGATTGCATTCTGACAAGAAGGCTTGAACCCCGCGCCATTCTAGTCCCAGCTGAAAAGGTCGGCCATGTCCAATTGTTGGGATTTCCGACGCCGTGTCTTAGCCGCATTTATCCGCCGGTGGGGTGCATCCCATTTGTTGTGACAACGCTGGCAAAGGGCTCGGCATCGATCCGGGTCAGCGTGACTTTCATCATGATCCATGTGGGCGATTGTCAGGATCACTTTACCGCCGGTGTCAGGATGTTTCTCACCGTTGGCCGCCCTACAGTTGGGGTGGTGTGGTGTACCTTCACATCGGTTGCCCGCCCTGAACAGGATGAATGCTCTGAATGACAGCCACTCTGGTGATCTTGTCGATCCACCGGGATACAGCTTCATGCGCTCTTTTGATATCGGCATGATCTTTCCCTTCGTCAGTCCCTTGGTTGGCTTTCTCGGAATCTGCCTTTCTGGACACATATCGACTGCACCAGATACTTCCCCTCAGAGTGCTCTATCGGGTTCTCAAACCTTGTTGCTCGCCTTACGAGTTGTTTCAGGAACGGAAACAAAGGCGGATGATAGAACCTAGTCTCACGCGCGGTCTTTACCTGTACGCCCTGCCCTATCAGCCACCCCAAGAGCTTTAGCTCTTCTCAGCAATTCACAGGCGAAACGGAAATTCGCGTGAGCTGCCCCGTCTCCATTTGCGGGCAGGCAGGGCCTGCCAGCGGCTGTTTGGTGCACAACCCAATAGGGGCCCCACTCAAGTGGGGATCAGACAACTTGTTGGCTGACGCTGCGCCTCACGCAGCTTGACCAGTTTACTGGTCAACCTCATTGGTCTCGTCAGATTCACCCGGTCGATAAGTGCTGCGCCGTTTGTATCCTGTCCCATTGCAATGCCGACAGTTAGACATTCCGTCGAACCCAAGCCCGTATCCATCGCAAGGTTCGCATGGGTCGTCCGTATAGCTATTGTCGTTCACGTCGATCAGCTTCGGGTATGTCATTTTCCCTGCCCTTTCCCGCTCACCGTATTAGTGGTTCCAGTTTTCTCGCCCGTACTTTCTTCCAAGCACGCTGATCCTGTTTTCGTCGTCAATAGGAACGTCATGCTGTACCAGTTCCCCGGTTTCTGTAATCCGGTAGATACTCGCTTCGTCATCCCCAAAACCGTGGATGTGAAATTCCCAAGGGCCCCGGCCCTGTTCACGGCTTTGAAAGAACCCGTGGAAGTTCCTGCATTCCCATGACCCCTGCCACCAGCTTGCGCCGTGTTTGCCCTTTTCGGTTTCAGTGATCGGTATCAGCTCAAGTTGCTGCATCTCCATTCTCCATCATTGCCAAGAAACGCGGCTGTCCCGCATGTACTGAAGGCAAGCGACACGACCCACTTCGGCGTGCAGCCCATTATCCATCGCGAACCGGTGGCGCAGTTCCCATTCTGATGCCCAATCGGACGCAAACCGGTCATCTGACAATCCGCCCAGATACGGGTTGTCATCGAGCGTGAACCCTTGTCGGTGCGCCATGCCCCCATCTGCGGGGGCACGCACGTTGTCATTCTCAAATGCAATAGCGTCCATGTCGTAGGTCATGTGAAAATCGGCACTCGTGGCGCTGACCTCTTCGCGGTAAGGGCTTCATAGGCGGCTTTTCTCGTGGGCAGGTTTTCGCAGACCAGATTGGAAATCTGTTGCTCAAAGTCTGGTCCCTCTTTCTCACACCATGCGGTCACGGCAGCGGTGTCGTTCGGGTTTTTAGGATCAAACCAATGAGACCCGTCAGATGTGTCCCCTTCTTCGGCCCATCCATCCATGATCGTCATGGCTTCATCTGGATCATACAGGTTCCCAAATGCGCCAACCGGCTTTTTGCAGAATGCCCACGCCTCGTTGACTGTCAGCACGGCATTAAGTTCGACCTCGATCTCCTGCTCGTCGGTTGAGAACGTATCCAGATGTTCTGTCCGAGACAGGACGTATTCATGCAGATCGTCGGCCAGATTACTCGCCAGCCAAGTCTCTCGATTGCTACCGACCCAAGACAACAGCGCATCGTCGCGTTCAATCTCAGAGCCAAATGCCTGTGGCGTTGTCCCGTTGTCGTCATCGGTTGCCAGTGTGTAAACCTTGATCTTCATGCCGCGATCTCCTGATAGGCTGCTTCCAGCGCGACAGTCGTATCCGCGATGGTTTTCTCTTGTTGTCTTTGCTTGTCCCGCTCAGCCATATCGGCCTTGCGTCGGTCATTCTCGATCTTCCAAAGGCGATCCGCTTCTGCCTTTGGGATGTATTCGTAGGTTTCGGGGGCCTGCCCAAGTTCTTCGCCAGTCTGGGCGTCAAACACTGACGTGCTGGTTTCTTCACCGTCGCATGTGTCGCTTTGGCATCGGACCTCATCATATGTGCTGATCAGAACGAAGGCTTGCTGTTCCACATCCCACTCGCCACAGGCGTCATAGTTGAGGTCTGTGCTTCCGCATGTCTTGCACCGATATTCGATCTTCCGTTTCATTGCTCTGGTCCTCGGTTTCTCAAGTTCTCTGCCGATTGGCGTTCAGTCGGAAATGTCCAATGGTTGATAGGGGTCCTGTTCGTCACTTCCCGAGTAAGACGAGAAGTCCACGAATGCTTCGCGCAGTTCGGCCAGAGGGTGATTGTCAAAGTCATCGACCCGGCGATCTTCCTCTGGTGTCTCGTTTTCGATGTTCTCGTGAATGGCGAATGTCAGGTCTTCGGCGATTTCGCAGAAGTCATTGAGAGGAACGACCCGCCCATTCCGTCGCGGATATTGGCCCAAGTCCGCACAGCCAGCGACAAACCCCTTTCCGGTTTCTTCGGCGATCTGGCGCGCGATTTGGACAATCTCTTTCGGCTGGAATGCGTCATGGACAGCAAAGGCCAGATATTCAGGTGCATCGCCTGCGCCAACATTCTGGCGTCCATAGATGGACCAGAACTCTGCCCAACCGGCCTCGCATTGCACAACGCAGCCTTCGCTTTCGTCAGTTCGACATGGCATGATTTCGAACCAGTCAAACTTGTCGAGATTTTCATCGATGCTGAGGTTGTTGAAACGCTCATGTGCGGGGGTGTTGATGATGACGTCCTTCATCAGTATGGCTCCTGACTTCCGTGAACAT
Source organism: Ruegeria sp. CF8 (assembly GCF_056537285.1). Lineage (NCBI taxonomy): Bacteria > Pseudomonadati > Pseudomonadota > Alphaproteobacteria > Rhodobacterales > Roseobacteraceae > Ruegeria > Ruegeria sp. CF8. The sequence continues at coordinate 201,003 of NZ_JBQFRG010000008.1, forward strand.
TGCCTTCCAGTATTTCCATGCGGTATTTCATAGCTTCGAACTGCTCCGCGAGTTTCAGGTTGCCGGGACAGCCCAAGTCTTCAGCCAATTCCGCCAAGCGCTTTTGTCGTTGCTCAGACCATTCGGCTTCTTTCTCTGCCCTGAAGGCGCTCAGTTCTTCTTGGTGATCTTCGAAACCTTCTGTCGTCTCGATGTCCCAGCACGGATCAGACGCCCATACCTGTTTCAGCTTCTCGATTTGGTCGCGTGTCGCCATAATGTGTCCTTCGCAACAGGTGTGCGGCCCCGAAGGACCGCACGTTGGTTTCAGTCTGCGTTTTTCAGGCTGATTGCCATTCCGACGATCAGGGCAGTTGCTGCCACCATCAGTCCGAACATCGCGATACCTTCACCGATGTGCGCTGTTCCGGGGTTCGCTTGCGCGGCACCCATTCCAGCCGTTGCGATAACACCGCCAGCGACAATTACGTTATCGGCTGCGTTGGCGATCTTTTTCACAAGTTTCAGTGTCATATAGACAGTCCTTTTTGTGGTGATGCGGTGGCCGATGTCTCTCGACCTATCCGCTCTCGGTTTGGTTTGATCCAATGGGTCAAGGAAACGACCCATTGGCCTGAACATCAGCCACATGCACCCATCCGCGTTTTTCCCCGGAAAGGAGGGGGGCCGATGGAAAAGATCCGGATGTGATCCGGGCGAGCTGGTCAGGCTGAAAAACGGAAGGTTTGCCCGCGCAGCGGGTGAAAGCCGTTTTTCTGCTTGAGGCGCACAAAAAAAATCATGTGATCCGCGACCTGGCGCGGATCTCTTTTTGCGCCTTCCAGCACGACGGGATCAGATACGAGAGCTTTTCGGCCCCCTGACGCTCGGGGAAAACAAGCGCAGCAGACCGCCTCAGCGGTCTGCTATCGCCAATATGAATAGTGCCTGGGCAGGGGTAAGCGGGCGTGCCCGTGTCCCCTGCCCTGTCAAATGATCAATGCGAGCCGCGACCTGGCGCGGATCTCCACTGACATACTGCAAAAGGGATCGTTACCGTTTACGGCGGATACGGCCGGTCACAACGACTTGCGGCCGCGGTGACAAGCTGGCTCGGATGAGACAGATTTCACCGCACCTGGGCCGCAGGGAGATTGTGTCTGGCTGTATCCGGTCTGGCGACGGCAACGCCGGCGTCAGACTAGAGCCCGGCCCCGAGCTGAAGGCTCGGGGTTTGCCCAACCCGCAAACTTCTTAGCCACTTACGGACACTTCAATTTGACCATCGCCAAGAAAGAGGAAGAGCTGGTCGGGAGGCCGCTACAGCATTGTCCCGGTATAACTAGGGGGAAGTTTCGGGGGTGCCATAAGGGGGTTTTAGGCACTCAAATGCTGTAGCGGCTTTCCGTGAGTGGCACGTTCTACGCGTAACGTGTTACGTGACTCACCTTTGGGTAGAGCACCTGATTTGCATTCTCAAGCGGAAAATCAGGACTGATGATAATTGTGATGATTTTTCTTCCGCCGCCATACCGATGGTCGAAACAAGCGCCGATCTGCGATGCTGGGAGTTTATGCCGGAGCAAAGGAATGGGCGACTTTCGCCGCCCTTCCTTTCCTCAGTTCTGATCGTCGTCGTTCCGCTTGGGGAAGGCCACCATTTCGACACCGGGGAACATATTGTGCTTGACCTGGATCGATGTGATGTTGCCTGCGTCGTCGGTGTTTACGAAGGCGACACCGCATTTGTCCCAGTAATTCTTGCCATCTTTTTCGCCGGTTTTGACGTTCAGTTTCAGAGTTTGAGTTGCCATTGTTAGATCCTCGCTTTTGAGTGTTTCGATGAACATGCCAAAAGCGGGCACTAAGGGGATGTCAGCGACTATTTTGTTTCGCGATGCAATGGCGGGTTTACCCGCCAGCGGAAAATAGTCGTTGAAGCTGCTGATCTTTACGCAGATCAGCAGCGGCTTTCCCGACTGCCCGATTATGTTCATCTTTAAGAAACACGTCAGCGAGGATCTTCTTTGGCAACGTGTTTGAGGCTGTCACATCCGGCGAAAGGCAAGAATTATTGGGGAATTGCGCGCGCCACGCTCGATCAGACGAACACCGGGAACGGCAACATCAGATTGATCCCCCACAAGCTCAAAGTTCAGATCCGCGAGCTGGTGGCCTTCCCCAAGCGGAATGACTCGTAAGAGATGGATTAGGATCTTCGGCGGTGAAAGTCGCCCATTCCTTTCGGCGTAGGCTGAAAACGAAGGGTCCGGCCCTGGGCCGTATTTTGACGGACCAGGTTAACAGCCGGACTCAATCAAATCCGTCGCATCCTGGCGGACGGGTTGATCAATGCCCCGGCCGCGATCGTGGCCGTCTAAGCGAAGCGATCAGTCGTGCCGGCACATGGGGCGAATGTCCCAGGTGCCAAGCGACACCAACGCGACGTTGCAACCTGGTCAACCGCCAAAAGAAAAAGCCCGCCGAAGCGGGCCAGTTGTTCTCACCACGAGAGAAAATCTAAGTTATCGGATTTAGATAGCTGGAATGAAGTGGCGTTCTCCATCCACCCAAAGAACGGTTTCGCCCGAGAATTCTGTGGCCGCGCGACATTTTCTTATTGCACCGTCTATCATGTCGCTGTCGGTCTCCGGGCCCATTTTGAAACTGTCAATACAGCTATCGAACTCCCCTTTCGACAGAACGTAAGCTTGGCCTTTGCTCCCGATCACCTGCAACCCAACAAGGACCAGCAGGCAGGCTGTGATTATTCCTATATAGGGCACGTCGAGTCTCGATATCCTCATTTTCATAACAGTTGTCTCCAAATCCTATCGCGCCTTGCTCATGACCCCGTTGGCGCTGATCGCGGCAATGCTATCTGTCGTTTTTCGGGACATTGCGATTCCGTCGCCGGTCATATGGGCTTCGGCATGTTCGGTCCATTTGAAAATGCTCCCGTCAGCCTCAACATGCGTTTCATCTTCGGCCGAGCGTCGTTTGACTGAACCGTCATGGCGCACCTCGATCATAGTCCCGTCAGCCATCCGAACAGTGACGGAATGGTCATCTACCGCAACACCCTGCCACCACATATCGGCATCGCGCCGCACCACGATCCTGTTCGGATGCAGCTTCACCTGAACGTCTTTTGTGTCGTTCGGATTCGCTGCCTTTACCACAACAATGGCCTCCTGCGCAGACGGATCGGCATTGATCGACGCGCTTCCGTTCTTCGGCGGCCAGAACTTGGGTTCAGCCCGGTCTCTGCCACTTTGGTCTTTGTGAAACCCGATATACATCTGTGCGGATTTCCAAACACGGCGGGCCGCGATGCTGACTTTTGCTGGTGTGCTTTCGGTACTCATGCCAAATCCGTTTTTGCGAAGTCATCGCCCTTGTAAATGAGACGGGTGTTGAAAGCCTTCGCACATGCGTAGGCGAAGCAATCCCCGAAGTTCAAATCGGCCTCGTGACCGACAAATTTACCGTATGTTCGGGCCGCAAGATTGGCCCTTTGACCAATCGCCCGCGTAATGTCGATGTTCCGTGCCTCGATGCCATCGCAAAAGGCTTCAACGACTTGCTCGGCCAGCTCGTGTTGATCAAAATCAGGGCGTGTGGCCCCCGAGCGTGATCGTGCTATTGCAGCAGTAGCCTCAAACCGCACCATAGGCGACACGTAACATCCGCGTTTTTGATCCTCGATCCGCTTCAGGATTTCTTCATGTCCCGGCTCTCTATTCAGGATCGCAACGATTGCTGAGGCGTCTACAAACATCAGGATTCGCCCCACATATCATCGGTAAATTTCTTCATATCGAAGTCGGGATCGACTTCGCCAATCTCATCAGCTTTAGCCTGAAGCTCGCGAATGCGCTCAATCAGAGGTTTTTTCTTCGTAACGGCTTCAAGCTGAGCTTGCAAAGCAGCGCGAACGGCCTCAGTCTTGTTCTGGGCTCCGGTCACTTGTTTCACCTGATCGGCCAGTTCGTTCACATCTTCGTCTCGAATGTAGAGCGGCATTTGCATATCCTCCTGCTATCTATATGTATATCCCAATCGGGATATTCAAGCAATGCAAAACGAATATTCAGTGCGAATTTTCGCTATTTTTCATAGCCTTCCAGTTACCACCAGTCGGGATCACATCTTCCTCTTTTTTCAGAACCGCCATCCTGTTTTTAAGCGCAACGATGACAGGCGTGGATGGGTGATCTGCTCGGTAGCCTCGTTCGGGCCTGCACAGTGGCGGCGGTCCGAACTTCAACAGATGCAATGCCCGCTCAATCAACTTTAGGTCTGTTTCTGCATAGATCATCGTCAGGGGCATACATCCACTATGGGTCGCTAGATCGCGGTTCCGCTTATGGGACAAGCGGCGCTGAGATAGCTTGATCCCTGCGATGCACCATTCTTCCACGCTGCTCCACCACACGCGCGTTCCAGGTGTTCTGTAGCTGATCCTGGTCATTGGCCCCGCCGATCTGCACGTTCGTCTTCGCAGCGCTGTATGTAAACGAACACGGCAACCCCAAGGTCATCCAGACTGGCGCTCTCTGCCATGTCCCGAACACTTGCCCATTGTGGTGCTGTCACCCCCCATGAGCCCTTTCGCTCCTGTTTCATCTCGCGAACCGCCATGACGGTATCGACGCACATTTCTGCCAGCTTTTCGTTGGCGGGTTTCAGCATTGCGGAAACCTGCTCTTTGTTTGCGGTATTCGACGCTGCCGATTTCTCGATCTGATCGAGCAAGTACACGATCTTCGTGACCCGCCCGTGATTGGTGTCATTGTCAAAGGCCATTGATTTCTCCTTCCATGAGGCTGGGCACGCCAAAGCTGTCCCAAAGAGACAGGGCGCGAAGTCGGTCCTGTTTGGCCTCGGTTTTGTCCTTGTTGCATTTGGCGGCGGCTTGAAGGTGGTGATACGCGGCCTTCCGCTCGGCCAGACGATATCCCTCGGGTGAACCTGCGATGTCGCGGGCCTTTAGGATGTTGATCAGGATTTCTGGGTGCGTCTCATCGAAAATTGACGCAATCCGCTCCCCTGACGCCGTTGTCCGAAATAACGGAAAAGGCAAAGCGTCTATATCGACCCGACCGATTTCATAGCTGTGCAGAAATCCAAGCAGATAACCGGGATCGGCTGGATACGGCGCGCAATTCCATGCTTTGCGAAGGATGGATCGCGTTCGCTTCGGCATAGCATCCAACTTGCCTCGGGCCTTCCGCCAGTCTTGCGCTCGGCGGGACCGCATATTGGCCTCTCGCACCGCCCAATCTTCCCCTCGCGCCTTCATAACCTCATCTTCGCTCGGCTGTTCTTCCCGAATTTGCTCTGCGAACAGTGGAAGCGCTTCGCGCTCCAACCGCTGTTTCCGACGCAATGCAGACCGTTTGCGGGGCGTGTCGGTGAATTCGTCGTGCTGCCAGTGCTTAAATCGCATCGTTCGATCCTCGTCCTACCGAGTCGTGGGCGGGCGCTTTCGCGCCCTGCCCTGTTGGTTTCAGAAGCATTCGGGAACCCATGCGTCGATCCGTGCTTTCTGTTCGGCGGTGACGTTCAACGCTTTCTGATGCTCCGGGTCGTTGAACAGCTTGTGCAGATCGTCGGCTTTGACGCCTTTCTTCGATTTGCAGAAGGCACGATAGGCGTCAGTGCTGTCTCCGAGGTCCAGCATGAATTTGAAAATCGCATCCAACTGGTCGCCCTTGAGGCGCTTGAAGCAGTTCGTTGCCGATGGCGTCCAGACAGACCGAATGTCGGCCCCGATTTCCGCTTCGATGTCGGCCATGAACTTGTCGTCCTGCATCGTGAAGGCACGGGCGAGAAACGCTGTCACCTGCCCATTGCGCACCTTTTTGCCCAACTCCCGATAGGCTTTAAACGCATTCACTTTGCCTTTCTTCGCCAGCTTCGACACAGCCTCATAGTCTTTTTCCGACTGGTCGTCGTGTTCGCCACCCAGACGCGGATCAAGCACAAACTGGTCATCGAATTCAGGGCAGTTCCGCTCGGTGGCGTTGTAGCCAAGGCCAAAGATCGCGCTGTAATGGCCCGATGCTGGGGACATTGCGAATGCAAACAGGCTTTGCAGGTAGTCGGGCTTTGCCAATAGCGCCGTTTGGACTGCCGCCAGACGGATCGCGGTCATGTCGTCGATGAACTTCTGCGAATATGCAGGCTTTTCGGGTTTCTTCGTCTCCGATGCGCCGTGCTTGCTGGCTTCGATCACGCCTTGTTCGATCGCTGCCGCCTGATCCTCGGCTTTCACCAAACCACGTTCAACTTCGATCTTCCCGTGATGGCTGACATTGACGATGATACCGGACAAAGCCTTTTGCTCCGCGCTGTAATCACCTTCGATGATCGCTTCCAAGGCTTCCAGTTCAGCCTCTCCGGCTTCGTCAATCACGTCGCCGTTTGCCAGTTCCGCCAGTTCGTCATAGCGCTCGGATTGTTCTTCGCTCAGAACACCTTCGATCTTGTAGGTGCGGGCAAAGCCCACTGTCCGTTGCAGGTCGTACCAAAACACATTGCTGTCCATTGACACTGTGACCCATGCCCAGCCTTCCTCGGCCCGGATCGTTTCCGCCTGAGTTTGCAGCTTTTGCTCAAACAGGCGTTCGATGGTTTCCGGATCGTTCAAGAGTGTTTCTTCTTGGAACAGGTCAGCGGTGATGGTGCCGCCTGCTGCCTCATAGGCTTCGATGCCGACAAACTTTGCCTTCCGGTCGTTGCCATTCATAGCTTCGGGATTGAGCGCCTTTTTGACGTCATGTTCAGAGAACCAATGGCTGTTCTTTGCACGGTCCAGAGTTTCGAGGATTTTCGTCTCATTGTCGCTGACGGTCATGGCCTGCGCGATGCCCATGCTAATGTCGCGGGCTTTGAGAGCGTCCAGAACCGCGTCGGGCAGATTTGCCAGTGCCATACGGCGGCGCACATGCGGTTCCGTCACGCCAAAGGCACGGCTGATGGTGGCAAGGGGGCTGCCTTTTTTTGCCATTGCCCGATAAGCACGAATTTCGTCAACCGGGTCCAACGCTTCGCGGGCAGTGTTTTCCGCGTTTGCCCATTCTTCGGCCACGATTGGGTCGGTAGTGATTTTGACAGGAACATGAGCCAGATCGGCGCGTGTTTCGACTGCAATTTGAAGCGCCCGCAACCGGCGACCACCGGCGACGATTCCGACCTTGCCGCTTTCGTCTCGCAACCCATTGAGGTTCTGGATCAGACCGCATGTAACGATGCTGTCTGCCAGCAGTGCGATACCTTCCTCGGCAACCTCTTGACGCGGGTTGATTTCCGAAAGGTACAGATCGGACAGGGCAACGGTTTCGATGGTTTCCGATGCGGTGAATGTTTCGTGCTTGCTCATTTGGCAAATCCTTGTTTTGTGGTGAAGATTTTGTTATTGGTGCCCTACCCCCTTGGGGGTAGAGCGAGGCCGCTTAGGTGGCGACGTGTGATTTCAGGAAGGCGAGGCCGATCTTGGCGGACAGTCCTCCCTTCTTGATCAACTCAGCAGCTTCACGCCGCCGCTGTTGCAAGGTTTCCTTACTCATGGTTTCACCTCCTTTCCCGCGCTGGCTGCGCTACACGCTGTAGAGAGATTCAGCCGCTTCACGGGTGGCTTCTGCGCCTTCCGCTATCAGTTGGGCTGGCTTGCTCTCAGCGAGTTCGGGAAGGTGCATCAGTCGCGCGCATTCGTTGCGAAACTCCTGAAATGCAGCCGATGTTTGTGAAAGGTTGAATTTGCGGGCAACAGTGCTGACCAACACCGCCAGTTCAGCGACATACGCCTCATAGATCATGCCGACGCGCACCTTTGCGCTTTCGGTTAGAAACTGGGCATTCGCGTTGCGCAATGCAGTCGCGTCTTTGATTTCTTGCCAGTAGGTTGGGCTATTCGGGTTCTGAACGGCTCCGATCATGTGCCAACTTCCTCTTTGTGGTGATGCGGTGGCCGATGTGCGCCCGACCTATCCGCCAGTGATTTCCTATGAACACATCAGGCCAAGGAAACGGCCTGATGGACCAACATCAGCCACATGCACCCATCCGCGTTTTTCCCCGGAAAGGAGGGGGGCCGATGGAAAAGATCCGGAGCTGATCCGGGCGGGCTGGTCAGGCTGAAAAACGGAAGGTTTGCCCGCGCAGCGGGTGAAAGCCGTTTTTCTGCTTGAGGCGCACAAAAAAAAATCATGTGATCCGCGACCTGGCGCGGATCTCTTTTTGCGCCTTCCAGCACGACGGGATCAGATACGAGAGCTTTTCGGCCCCCTGACGCTCGGGGAAAACAAGCGCAGCAGACCGCCTCAGCGGTCTGCTATCGCCAATATGAATAGTGCCTGGGCAGGGCTAAGCGGGCGTGCCCGTGTGCCCTGCACTGTCAAATGATCAATGCGAGCCGGGCCCTGGCGCGGATCTCCACTGACTTACTGCAAAAGGGATCGTTACCGTTTACGGCGGATATGGACAGGTGCAGGCGACTTGCGGCCGCGGTTAAAGCTGGCTCGGATGAGACAGATTTCACCGCACCCGGGCCGCAGGGAGAATGCGCCTGGCTGTATCCGGTCTGGCGACGGCAACGCCGGCGTCAGACTAGAGCCCGGCCCCGAGCTGAAGGCTCGGGGTTTGCCCAACCCGCAAACTTCTTACCCACCTACGGACACTTCAGGATTTAAAGCTGACGAAAGTTTCTCTAGCTATATCAACAACAAGCGCACCAATTTCGGGGCGCTAAAAAGAATGAAAGAGGAATTATGACAGGATTCAAGATTACTGCCGAAGAACGTGCCAGAATCTATCGAGCTGAACTAAGCACCGAAACGCCCATAGACTTGATATTGGGCGCGTCTTTGGGGGCCTATTTAGGGTCCAGTATTGATCATTCGGCGTTCGATCTACGTCAGGCATTTGCTGTTGCAGTGCTTCTCACGAGCCTTTGGGTTTTCGTGCTGGGGATCAAGTTTGCATCCCGATCGTTGGCGTTGCGGCATTTGACGCCCGCTATTTTGGTGTTTGGATGTACGGGAGCATGGATATACATGATCCCATCAACGCTGAATTGGGGAGGTATCTACAATGTTCTCTTCTTCCAAGCGGTGATGACCGCTTGGGTGGCGAGCTATCTCATATCAGCATTCGTGATAATGATCAGTGATGACAGTGCGTGACTTGGGCTTACTCACTTGAATCCCGGTCCAAAAAAGAGGAAACCCGCTACCTGACGGTAACGGGTTCATTTTCTCGCGACGATGAGGGAAGACGCTGTAACGTCCGCGAACCTCAAAGCCATTTGGTCTATAGATAGAGTGTAGGCCAATAAGTGTCAATATATGGTAACAAGACGTCCGATGCCCTACACCTTCACGCCCGCCCAAATCAATGATCTTGAAGTGGTGCTCTCCCCACCCAGATTTGGCACCTATCTGCACGAAACTGGCGGCGATCGACACAGGGCCATGGAACTCTATTGCTGGAATACAGACGTGTCGTCAGCGTTTTACGTCATGCTTCAGTATTGTGAGTTAGCGATCCGCAACGGCGCGGTTGAAGCTATAGAGGCGGAGTTTGGACCGAACTGGCACTGGAACATAGGTTTTCGGCACTCGCTACCCAAGCACAAAGGCAAAAGGAACTATCAGCCAGCGGAAGATCTGAAAAACTGTGCGAACAAACACCCCACAGCGGGAAAAGTGGTCGCGGATCTGAAGTTTGTGTTTTGGCAGAACGTGTTTGTCAAAGGTCAGGATAATCGGATTTGGAAGAAGCACTTTGCTTCAGCTTTTCCAGGATACGATAAAGCCCTGACGATTCCTCAAGCGCGGGGCCAGGTGCACGCGACGATCGACAGCATTCGCCGGTTTCGGAACCGCATTGCACATCACGAACCCATTTTTGCGCGTAATCTTGCAAAGGATCGTGAAGACATACGGCGGATAGTTGAATGGCGACGTCCTGGGACTGCACAATGGTTGGATAATGTTGAGAAAGTCACAAAATTGCTTGGTCAGCGCCCATAGACTACGCCGCAATGGGCTCGATCGCTTCCGGCACGTTTTTCTGATAGTTCACGAGATCCTTTGAGACTCGATAGAACACAAGCTTTCCATCGTCATGGTCATCGAGCATCGAAAGAGCATCCTCAGCTGACGTATCAGCCGAAAGCCAGGTGGAATAATTCTCGGGCCGGATCACGACGGGCATTCGATGGTGCAGATCCTCGATGTTGTCTGATGGCGGCTGGGTGATGATTGAATATGAGACACCGTAGTCCGGGTTCCATCCAGCGAGGCCGGCGAAACTGAACATTTCCCGATCTGGCATATGGATGAACCAGGGCAGTTTATCGTCCCTCGGCCCGGTCCACTCAAAATAGCCTCCTGTCACGACCAGGCACCGGTTGGTTTTCATCGGTGGCGCCCACATACCGCGCTTTCCGGAAAGCTGATCCTCGATCGACTCTCTCCGGGCGTTAAAGGTCTTCCCAGGCGGCTTATCTTTTTTCCACCAGGACGGCACTACCCCCCATCTTGCATTGCAGATTTCAGTTTCGCCGTCGTGTATTCTGACGATCGGAGATGACATGCTGGGTCGCAGTGCATAGTGAGGCTGGATGTCATTCGGACGCGCATCTTTGATGCCGTGAAGGTAGAAATTGTACCGTTCCCAGATTTCTCGCCACGTATAGGGCATGATTTGAGCGCCACACATTGAAGATCCTCCCAATAGAGCGGATCGGCCGAAATATCTGAATGGCTGATCAGCTGGCACAGGTTGCAACAAAGGCGTTTTCGGAATGGCCTTATCAACCTATGGTTATTGCATGAAATCTCTGTTCCGGAACAATACGCGTCGCCGGTCGCCAAGGATACGGTTTTTCTCGAAGCGGTCGAAAATCGGCACGGTCTATCTTCTCGTGAGCGAACGGAATCCGCGACTTTTCAAGATCGGGTTTACCGAGCGCACGACGCGAACGCGCAGGCGCGAACTGGAACAAAGTTCCGGCGAACGCCTGACGATCGCGCATACAGTGTCGCAACCCTGGGCGTTCACGACCGAACAACGTCTACACTGGATCTATCGCGGCAGGGCCTTTGGAACAGTTCCCGAGTTGGGGACGGAATGGTTTCGACTGTTGCCCTGGGAAAGCATGAAATTAGTGCGGTGGCGAATGAATGTCATTGCCAAGCTGACCAAATGGGAAGCGAAATTGAAATTATCGTGGAAGAAGGGGTTCGAGATCCGCACGTACTCCAATCCGAAGGTGTTCTCAAAAAAGCCAGAGCCAAACCGGCCGGCACAAAATTCTGACACATCAGAAACGCCGTGATCGCGGCCGCTATGCGGTCGCCCGCGCGCGGGACGCGCACAGTCCTGGACGATCGGGGCACCCTGCCCCGCTCGGCCGGGACACCAAAGCCGCCAGATCAGGGATTGCCGAGATAGGGATTTGCGGGCCCATAGTCTTGACCGTTTTCGGAAAAGAAGCCTTTCCAACCGCACAGCCAGGCGCGGTGCAAAGTAGATCGCGCAAAAACCCTGCGCATAAATCGAGGAAGCTCCCGCTTGCTGTAGCCCATCAAATAGAAATGCAGGTGGATCTTGTTCATCGGTTCGCGACCTTTCTCCTTCAGCTGCACTCAATGCCCGCCCGTATCGTAATAGAACACAAAGGCTTGCCCTCACAAAAGGGCAAGCCGTCGAACTCATTCGGGCCCGAGAATGAGAAACCCGGTTGGAATGTTCGTGCCACTTTCCGCGAAACTCGCAACCGGCAGGTCATGCCAACCACGATCGCGCGAACTGGTCACGCCAAGGTCAGCCAGGTGACCATCATAGAGCGCTGATGCCGGCAAGATACAGACCAGCAACCCACCGCCCCACCGTTGGCCGTTTGGATGTGGTTTCAGAAACTTGCGCGCATGGTCCAAGTGTTTTCGCCAGTGAGTTCCGTTAAAGGGGGGGTTCATGATCAAAAAATCAAAAACCGGCTGTGCGGCTGTATCCAGAAAATTGCCATGATGCACCCGAAACCCTTTTGCCCGGGCCAGCTCCGTGCGGCCTGCGTCATACTCAACACCCGTGATGATCGCATTCGGGTTTTTGGCTCTGACGCCTTCCATCAGACGCCCACACCCACAGGACGGCTCAAGCACCTTGGGCGACCCTGAGAGGTCCAGCTGAGCCAACACGCGCGCAACGACCGCCGCCGGCGTTGGGTAATAGGCCAGATCTTTCGAAACCGCCGTGCCTGGGCGCTGCCTTGCCGCCTCTTCCGGGCTGTCTGGCAGGGTGTCGCCATAGAACTCGGCAAGCGCAAGGTTGATGTCGCGTTGTGTCTCCGGGTCAAAAATGAGATGGGCGTTGCCATTCATGAAGCGTCTGATTTCGACGCCATCATACCATCCGGCGCCATGCTCTTCGGCATCGTCCAAAAGCTCTGAATAGTCTTTGTGATCGATGTGAGGTTTGCCGCGATAGATGTTGAGGGCGTTCAACGTGTCTTTGACTCGATCATGGCCCCATGAGCCATAGGAACCGACACTTTGCACAATGATCCGCTTTGGCAGACCTTCCACGCCAATTTTCACCTTGGAATGGCTTTTGTAAGCGGGATCGAGGTCACAAAAGCACTCTGCCAACCCCTTCAGAATGTGGTGGCGCTGATTCATGACGTAATCGCCAAAGGTGGCAGAGATATTGTCCAGCGTGAATTCTGGCGGGTTTTCCAACGCCATTTCAAACTGTTTGCGGTCCTTGGCGCTGGCAATCTGTTTGATGTTCAAACCCTGATAGATGTTTTTCCACGCTGAGACGCGCAACACATGCTCAACAGTTTTCGCGTTAATCGTGGGCGCGCTTCCGTAGTGGCCTCCGGACCAAACCGACCCGCCAAAACTGCCGCCGATATTTGCGGCCATTTCGAGGGCGCGTGTTGCGCCCTTAAAATCTTCTATGGCTTGATCGATCGCCGCTGACTTTTTCTCGTATTCTTCGACAACCTCGCGAATGCGCCGCTGCTCTGCTGGTAGAGTGTGCATGTTCATCGTTTCAGCCTTTCCGCATCCATCGGCTGAACGGCGTTTGCAACAATCCGGTGCGCGCTGCTCGGATTCTCGCCCGCTTCCATGATCCGGCGCATCGTCACTGCTTTGCCCAGAACTGACAGGTTTTTGAAACCGTCACGCATGTATTCTATAGGATCGGTTTCGACCAGCTGGCATTCGCCCTCTGTGTGTCCTCTTAGGATTGCTTTCGCTCGGATGCCTGCAAGGTTTTCTGGTTTGATTTTGGGGCCTTGCGTTAGGCAAACCGCGTAAGTGTAAAGGTGGGTTTCCCAATGTGGTGTCATTGATCGTTCTCGCCTGTGTATGGGATATCGTTACGGCGTTCCGCCTTGGCTTTTCTGATCGATGCTGCGCACCAATGGCCTGCGGTGGTTTCGCCTTCTATGTCTCGGCTGATTGGGTGCCAGGCTTTGCAGCCATGACACCACCATTTGCGACCGATGATCACGCGGCCAGGTCCTCGGCAAATTGCTTTGCAATCTCCGGGTCCTTGAACGCAAATCCTGCGGGCGTTTGACCAAATTTCCGCGAATACCAACCTTTTAGCTCTTTGGCCTTCGCCAGCCATTCGTTGTAGGTCTCGCGCTCTACGCGCTCGGCAGGGCTTACAATCCACATCTGAAACCCGCGTTTCGTGTGGGTGTGCTCCGAGATTGAAAACGCGCCGCAAGTTTCCGAGATTGTCGCCGCGTTTCCTGCTTCGGTGCGCGGCGTGGCGTTGCCAGTTACAAAAGGCTCCGCGTCAGGCACTGCCCATTCACCAAAGGGCAGGTATTCGGCCCGGTCGTTGCGCTCACCGTAAAAAGTTTGCTTGCTGACCTTCCAGCCATCGCAATGGCGGGAACCGTTTTTCAGGTAGTAGCCGCCGCCCATGCTGTATTTTTCGCGGTGTTCGGCGTCGCCTGGTGCGTCGGTCAGGTGCGCGGTCCCTTCAAACCGTGCCGCCGCTTTGCGCATTTCGGGGAACAAGTCGCGCTGGTGCCGTGAAAATCCGAGAATGACGGTTTTAGTGGTGCTGCTGCCGAAATAGTCGGTCATTGTGTCGCTTTGATCTTCGGTCAACTGAGCGATCAAAACAGCCTTCGCGTCGGCCGGGATTTTAGCGCGGATGCTGTCCCGCCATTCGCTTACCTGCCGCTGCTGTTCGTTTGCTTCCCGTTGGCGCTGGTCGCGGGCTTCCTGTTCAGCGTTTTGCGCTTCTGTCCAAAGGGTTTTAACTTCATCGGCTGTCTTTGCCCCGATTGCCAAGACCTCTGCCCGGTCGATCCACGGACGCGCTACACCTTCGGAAACTTCGCTTGTCGTTTTGTTGTCCCAAGCGACAAACACGCGGTAGTGTTCGGGCGTCATGCCTTCCGCGCCGATGGTAAAACACTGGTTTTCCTGCTCTTGGACATCAACAATCCAGCCGGTTTTTCTCGGGTTCGCCATGTCACCAAAGACAACGGCCTGACCAACAAACAATTTCTTTTCTGTCGTCGGGTTTTGCATCTCACTTCCTCTTTGTGGTGATGCGGTGGCCGATGTGCGCCCGACCTATCCGCTTTTGCTTCGCTACGATCACAGCAGGGCAAGGAAACGCCCTGCTGGACCAACATCAGCCACATGCACCCATCCGCGTTTTTCCCCGGAAAGGAGGGGGGCCGATGGAAAAGATCCGGATGTGATCCGGGCGAGCTGGTCAGGCTGAAAAACGGAAGGTTTGCCCGCGCAGCGGGTGAAAGCCGTTTTTCTGCTTGAGGCGCACAAAAAAATCATGTGATCCGCGACCTGGCGCGGATCTCTTTTTGCGCCTTCCAGCACGACGGGATCAGATACGAGAGCTTTTCGGCCCCCTGACGCTCGGGGAAAACAAGCGCAGCAGACCGCCTCAGCGGTCTGCT